>CAMAUZ010000024.1 GCA_945861535.1 Akkermansia muciniphila
CTGTCCACGCCGTAGCCGACGTAGGCCCGGGTGCCGTCGGCGCGGAGCACGTCGCGGGTGAAATGGTTGTTGCTCGTGCGCGAGCCGCCGCCCTTGTTCCACCAGCGGAAGCCGCGGTATTGCTGGTCGCTCTCCACCTTGCCGTCGGCACCGACGATTTCGTGGCCCTGGTTCACCGGCCCCTCGAAGTCGGGCGGCGTGATCCAGTTGTTGTGGAAGTTGATGCTCATGCCGTTGTCGAAATCCACGCGCACCTGCACGGCGTCGTAGGCATTGATGCCGTCGCGCACGAGGCGCTTCTTCTGGCCCACGGCGGTGAGCGAGACGGGCTTGGAGTGGTAGTAGGAGTAAATCAAATCCACCCAGTGCGGCCCGACGTAGCTGAACGGGTCGCTCGACTCGACCCACTTGAAGGTGCTGGTGCTGACCTCCAGCGGCTCTTCGAGGAACGCGGTGCCGTAGAGCGGCGCGCCGATGCGCTTCTGGATGTCGTCGCGGATGCGCAGGTGGTCGGGGTCGTAACGCTTGTGCATGTCCACGGCGACGATGCGGTTCTGCGCGCGCGCGGCCTCGATGATCTGGTCGGCCTCGTGCGTGGTGAGGCACATGGGCTTCTCGGTGAGGACGTGGACGCCCTTCGCGAGCGCGGCGAGGATGGGCTGCGTGTGCAAATGGTCCGGCGTCGCGACGGCGAGCACGTCGAGATCGGGGAAATCGCGGAGAATGTCGTGCCACGGCTCGTCGCCGAAGTAGCACTTCGGCGCATGGCCGGTCCACTCCTTGAAGGCGGCGGCGGATTTCTCGGCGGACTTCTGCGAGCGCGTGGCGACGGCGACGAGGTCGAACTTCACCGGCGCGAGGTCGCGGTTGAATTTGTCCAGCCCGACGCGGGCGAGCTGGCCGGCGATGCCGAAGCGCTGGAGGTCGGCGTAGGCGCGGAGGTGGACATCGCCGCCGAACATGCCGGCGCCGACGAGGGCGATTTTGATGGTGGGTTCCATGAGTGATATGTGTGCGTCTAAGGCAGCAAATACTGAACCGGAAAAAGACAGTTGGAACTACTAAAAACACGAAGGGAGCGGTCCTGGGCGCATCTCAGTTTATTGCACGCCCTCTGGTTCTCATGCCCAGCCCAGCGGGCGAAAGACAATAGCCCAGCACTGAAGTGCTGGGCTATTTTCGGTCGTCCCTGTGGGACATGCCAACGCGCACCGATCGTTGCAGGAAACTGAGATGCGCCCAGCGGTCCTTGTGGGAACGAGCAGTGGCAGTCGGCGGGAAGAGCAATTGGTCCCCGGCCTACCTCGGTCGAGCGGTTGGATTACGAGCCGTTCGTGTCGGTCGTGGTTTATCTCAACTGGCTTTCCGGCCTGAAACTCCGGGGGGAACAATCTTTGCGAAAGTTCGTGTCGTCGGCACCGTGACTGCGGTCGTCCTCTTGGCCCTTCGAAAACGGCGGAACGGGCCGGGGTTAGGGAGAACCCTTTCATTGCTTCAGCACGCCGACGCTCCCGCCGGGCACGCCGTAAGTGCTGCGACATTCCTTTGCGACGCATCTGCTGGGGAGCGGGACACCATTCCGGAAGTTGCACGAGTTGCTGGGACATGCGGACGTGAGCACGACGAAGACTTCCACGCATGTGATGAAGAAACGGGGGCTGGGGCTGGGGAGTCCGCTGGATTGTTAGCGGCAATGCCTTTCGGTAGTTCCAACGTAGAATCCCAGCGGGATTCCGGCCTCCAGCCCAGGGTAGCTCGCTCCTCGCAACCTCGGGCTGGAGGACACAATCCCGTTGGGGTTGCCACGCGCTGCGGAACGCGCGCCTGACGGTTCAGCGTTCAGCGGAGCAGAATTACCGAAGGGCATTGGGGGCAGGGGCGGCCAGCCAGGCGAGGACTTGCTCGGCGGCGGTCAACGGGGCGGAGCAGAGGATGGTGTGGTCGGCGTAGGGGATGACGCGGGTGTCGCGGTGGCCGGGGCAGTGGCGGCGAAGCCAGGTGCGGACGGGGGGCCAGGGGACGATGGGATCGAACCAGCCGGTGAGTTGATAGACGGGAAGGGTGGCGGCGCGGGCAAGGGGACGCGGGTCGTTGGCGGTGATGAGGCGGAGGCGGTGGAGGATGGCGAGGCGGTCGGGTTCGGTGCGGCGGGCGAGGAATTCGTGGAGGCGGGCGAGGGCTTCGGGGGAGGGTTGGCGGAGGCGGAGCCGTGAGTAGCGGGCGTAGAGGTGGAGGAGGAAGAGAAGGAATTGCCAAGGGAGGAGGCGGATGAGGAGTTCGGCGAGGCGCGGGCCGCAGGGGATGGGATGTTTGATGAAGCCGCCGGCGAGGATGAGCCCGTCGGGACGAAAGCGCGGGTGGGGCAGGGGAGGGGTTGAAGGGTTTAGGGGTTGAAGGGTTGAGGCGGCTGGGGATTGCATGGGAATTGAGCGGTGCAGGAGGGGCCAGGCGATTTGGGAGCCGAAGGATTCGGCGAGGATCCAGCCGTGGGTGATGCCATGGGTGAGGAGAAGTTGTTCGATGGCGGCGGCGTATTGGTCGAGGGTCCAGGTGAGGGTGCGGGGATAGGTGAGTTCGACGAAGCGGACGCGGTCGGCGAGGGCAAGGCGGAAGGCGTGGACGAGGGTCCAGTCGCCGTGGAGGCCGGGGAGGTAGATGAGGGTGGGGAGGTGGGCGGGGCCGTGGATGCGGAGTTGGAGAGTTTCGGGGGAGGGATCGGGAGGAACGGATGGCCGCAAAGAACGCAAAGGGGCGCAAAGAGGAGGGGGATTGCTGGTGGGGGCGGGGTCGGCGCTTGGCGGTTTGGCTTGGGCGCCGGTTTGAGTTTTTTGCGGCGAGATCATTTGGCGGGGAGTGTGGCCGACGACGTGAGGAGGCGGAGGCCCTCGTCCGTCGCCCGATCCCCCTCCTCACGTCGGCGGCTACGGGATTCAGCGGAAGAGGTCATCGGATTTGCGGAGGACTTCGGTGGGCACGCCAAGGGCTTGTTTGATGGCGAGGTCGCGGTCCCAGGGATTTCCGAGGGCGGCGATGGTGCGCATCTGGGTGGGAGTAAAATTTTTCGGAAAATACCAAGGGGAGACGAGGGCGGTGTTGATGAGAGGATAGTCGGAGCCGTAGAGGAGGCGGCCCTGCCATTCGGGGCGGGTGAGGGCTTCGCGGAGGTAGCCGAGTTTATTGACCTGGGTGAGCGAGGAGATTTCGGAGTAGAGATTGGTGTATTGGAGCATCATGGGGGCGAGGCGGTCGGTGTCGCGCTGGCCTTCGTTCTTACCGGTGGAGGCGATGTGGGCGACGATGACGGTGACGCCGAGTTTGAGGGGGAGGTGGAGGCGCTGGGGGTCGCAGAGTTCATCGCGGGCGTTGGTGAAGGAGCGCTCCTGGCCGGCGTGGGTGAGGAGGGGGAGGCGGAGTTCGACGAGGCGGCGGTAGAAGGGGATGAGGCGTTCGTCGGCGGGATCAAACTGCATGATGCTGGGGATCCATTTGATGAGTTTCGCGCCGTGGGCTTTGGCCCAGGTGAGGCGTTCGAGGGCGTCTTTGCGGAGGGGATTGATGCTGGCGCCGAAGAGGAGGTTGGTGGTCTTGGCGGTTTCGCGGGCGATGAATTCGTTGGGGACGTAGATTTCGGTGCGGGCGCGGTCGAGGTCGCCGTGGTCGTCCACGACGCCGTCCATGGCGAGGAGGATGGCGCGGCCGACGTGCTGGCTTTGCGCGAGTTGGCGGGAGATGAGCTGGATGACGTGGGCGTCGCCTTTCTCGAGGAGTTCGTCGCGGGAGGTGCCGAAGCTTTGGAGGTAGATGCGGAGTTTCCAGCTTGCGGCCATGGCCGGGGATATGAAGCAGCCGCTGTCACCGGCACCGATGCCGGCGGTGTGGCAGTGGAGGTCGAGGAGCTTGGCGGCGGGGATCGGCTGAGGCGGGCGATAGGGCCCGGAGTGGAAGATTTGGCAGGCGACGCAGCCGCCGAGGAGGACGGTGAGCAGGAGAATGACGAGGAGACGGAGTCGGCGGCGGCGGGGAGCACGCGGCGCAGGGTCGGTGGCGGAGGGTGGCACGGGAGGGAGTGGAGCGCGGATGGGGGCGGGGGGCAATCTGGAAACGGCGGACGGGCAGGGATTGGGATGGGAGGGGGGCAGGGGAGGCAGGGGGTGGGGATGCGGGGAGTTGGCAGGGGAATTTGGGGCAAGGGAATGGGGACGGGGCGGGAGGATGGTGCGCACTGCAGGGTTCGAACCTGCGACCCCTTGCGTGTGAAGCAAATGCTCTACCACTGAGCTAAGCGCGCGTTTGACTTCCGAGTTTCTCGCCGACGCCTCCGCGTTGGTCGGGTTCGGAAAACCGGCCGAGAAGCTAGACAGGGGCGATGCGTGAGGCAAGCAGTTTTGCCGAATCGTGTGGTTTCTCGGGTGCGGGCCGCGGTTGACGGGCTAATCCGGGTGGCATCGAGAGGATTCCGGGGTTGGCCGCAAAAGAACGCATAAGCGGAGCGGGGTGCTGCGACTGGAAACGGCCGCTGAAATCACGGCATTCGCGCCAGGAAATGGGCGGGAAAAATCGGGGCGGGGCTCGGTTTTCCGGAAGAAAACTGGCTGGCCGACATGGATTCGAACCATGACTAAAGCCTCCAAAGGGCTCTGTGCTACCATTACACCATCGGCCAAACCGGGCCGAAGCTAGCGTTGTCGGGCGGGGGTGCAAACTCAATTTTGCGAAGAAGCGGGGGAGACGGGAAAAGTAGTTTGCATTCAGTGGAGGCGGCTAGCGGTAGGACGGTGCCGGGTGGTCGTCGTTTCCCGGCCGCGCGGCAATCGGCCCGGTGATTCGGCTCGCGGGGCGGGATGTCAGGCGCCGGGTATTCGCAGGTTTTGGCGACGCAGTGGTGTGTGACCACGTCGCCTGTTCGCCGGGAGCGCCGGGCCGCGGGCGTGGCAAGACGGAGCGAAGAGAGAGAGTTGAAATCCCGGCGCGGCCCGCGCGGGCGGACCGTGCGGCGGCCGGGGAAGGGCGCACTCCGGGACTGGTGCTGGCCGCGCGCACTTCGCTGCCGCTCGCGCACGGCGGCGGGTGGACTTGCGAATGAGCCGTCCACGTCCGGTATTTGCGGCGGTGATATTGTGCTTTCGCGCGCGGGATTGAACCGGTAGCACACAGTCGAACTTTTTATGCGCACAAACTTCATCTCCGCCTTTGCCCTGTTCAGTTCTTTCACCGCCACCGTCCACGCCGCGGACTGGCCGCAGTGGCGGGGACCGAATCGGGATGATCATTCGCCGGATACGGGGCTGGCGAAGGCATGGCCGGCGAGCGGACCGAAGCGGGTGTGGTTGTTCAAGGACGCTGGCTTGGGTTATTCGGGCGTGGCGGTCGTCGGCGATACGCTGTTCACGATGGGCTTGCGCGGGGACACGGAGTTTCTCATCGCGGTGGACGCGGCGGCAGGAAAGGAGAAGTGGGCGACGGCGATGGGGCCGGTGTTGAAGAATGGCTGGGGCGACGGGCCGCGCGGCACGCCGTGTGTGGCGGGCGGGAAAGTATATGCGCTGAGCGGGACGGGCTTTTTGCTGTGCGCCAGCGCGGCGGATGGCAAGGAGTTGTGGAAGGCGCGCATGGCGGAGTTTGGCGGAAAGACGCCGGGCTGGGGGTATACGGAATCGGTGTTGGTGGACGGAGACCTGGTGATCTGCACGCCGGGCGGGGCGAAGGGGACGTTGCTCGCGCTGGACAAGGCTTCGGGCAAGCCAGTGTGGCAGAGCGAAGGGTGGACGGATGGCGCGCAGTATTCGTCACCGGTCGTGGCGACGATCAATGGGAAGCGGCAATATGTGCAGCTCACGCAGCAGCATGTCGCGGGCATCGAGGCGAGCAGCGGGAAGGTGTTGTGGCAGTCGGCCTGGCAGGGGAAGACGGCGGTGATTCCCACGCCGATTGTGACGGGGAACAGCGTGTATATCGCGTCGGGCTACGGCGTGGGCTGCAAGCTGGTGACGATCGACGCGGAGAACAAACCGAGTGACGCGTGGGTGAACACGACCATGGTGAATCATCACGGCGGGGTGATTTTGGTGGGCGAACATCTGTATGGATTTTCGGACAAAGGCGGCTGGACGTGCCAGAGCCTGAAGACGGGCGAGGCGGTGTGGACGAGCCAGGCGCTGGGCAAAGGCGCGGTGCATTTCGCGGACGGGATGCTGATCTGCCTCGAGGAGCGGTCGGGCACGGTGGTGTTGGCGGAGGCGGTGACGACGGGATGGAAGGAGCACGGGCGCTTCAAGCTGGAGCCGCAGACGGAGCAGCGGAATCCGAAGGGGAAAATCTGGACGCATCCGGTCGTGCTCAACGGGAAGCTGTATCTGCGGGATCAGGAGCTGCTGTCGTGCTACGACGTGGCGGGGAAGTGAGCCGCGGGGCGGCCGCGAGAGACGAGAGGGGACGAGCGGGGGTTCGTCCCCTTTTTCTTTTTTCCGCAGGGAGCGAGGGAGGGATGGCCGCAAAGAACGCAAGAAGACGCAAAAAGGGGCCGGCGGAAATGCGTGCCGCGGTTCAACTCGGGAACTCCCCAACCACCTCCGCTCACCGTTTTATTTTTGCGTCTCTTTGCGTTCTTTGCGGCGATTCATTCGGCGGGCCAGGCGCGCGGCGGGTCAGATTTTTTCCCGGATTAAACGGAGGAGTTCGGGGTAGGCGTGGACGGCGGGAAATTGCAGGAAGTCGCGGATGACGTTGGCGGGGGCGTGGAAGAGGAAGCCGTGGTGGGCTTCGCCAAGCATGGTGGTGTCGTTGTAGGAGTCCCCGGCGGCGATGACCTGGTAATTTAGGCTCTTGAGGGCGGCGACGGATTTTTTCTTCTGATCCGGTTGGCGGAGTTGATAGCCGGTGATGTGATCGCGGTCCACGACGAGGCGGTGGCACAGGAGCGTGGGCCAGCCGAGTTGGCGCATGAGCGGTTGGGCGAATTGCTCGAAGGTGTCGGAGAGGATGATGACCTGGACGAGAGCGCGGAGTTCGCTGAGGAATTCCGCGCCGCCGGGCAAGGGGCGCAGGGTGTCGATGACGGACTGGATGTCGGAAAGTTTGAGGCCGTGACGGTCGAGAATCTGGAGGCGTCCGGTCATCAATTTGTCGTAGTCGGGTTCGTCGCGGGTGGTGCGGCGGAGTTCGGGGATACCGGTTTTGTCGGCGACGGCGATCCAGATTTCCGGAACGAGGACGCCTTCGAGGTCGAGGGTGACGATGCTTTGTTTCACAGGCGGAGAGTGGAGAAATACGGGGGCGGTGGCAAGGAGGCGACGGCAGAAAAATGAGGCAAAAACAACGGAGAGGAGATCTGAGCCGCTTGCAAAACCCCTGCTTGTTTATCTTTTACCCACCATCTTTTACCATCTGCATCCCGTCCCCTTGTCCAAAGCCCAAGCATCTGGTAAAAGATGAGGGGTAAAAGATGGAAAGCCGGAACTGTGAAGCCGAGGTTTTGCCAGTGCCTCATCTGAGCCGCTATTTTTCGGCTCCGCTTTTTTGGCCGGACTTTTCCGGTCGGTTTTTTTGGTGGTTTTTTGCGGCAGTCCCGGATGTCAAAAAAAACGGCGCGGACCGAAGTCCGCGCCGTTGTGAGGGGGAATGCTTTCGCGTCGCTCGGCCGTTACTTCTTGGCTGCTTTCTTGGCAGCGGGGGCGGCGGGCGCGGGCGCAGCAGGAGCGGCGATCGGCACGGTGGCGATGGTCTGCAAGATGCGGCTGGCGATCTTGTAGGGGTCGCCCTGGGAGTTCGGGCGGCGGTCTTCGAGGTAGCCGCGGTAGTTGTTGTTCACGAAGCTGTGCGGGACGCGGATGGAAGCGCCGCGGTTGGCGATGCCGTAGTTGAATTTGTCGATGGACTGGGTTTCGTGCAGGCCGGTCAGGCGGAGATGGTTGTCCGGGCCGTACACGGCGATGTGCTCGTTCTTGTATTTGTCGAACGCGGCCATGAGGGTCTCGAAGTATTCCTTGCCACCGACTTCGCGCATGTGCGTGGTCGAGAAGTTGGAGTGCATGCCGGAGCCGTTCCAGTCCACGTCCTTGCCGAGCGGCTTGCAGTGCCAGACGACATCCACGCCGTATTTCTCGCACAAACGCACGAGGAGATAGCGGGCCATCCACACCTGGTCGGCCGCGCTCTTGGAGCCTTTGCCGAAGATCTGGAATTCCCATTGGCCCTTGGCCACTTCGGCGTTGATGCCTTCGTGGTTGATGCCGGCGTCGAGGCAGAGGTCCAGATGCGTGTCCACGATTTCGCGGGCGATGTCACCGACGTTTTTGTAGCCGACGCCGGTATAGTATTCGCCCTGCGGCGGGGGGAATCCGCCGCCCGTCGGGAAGCCGAGCGGCACGCCATCCTGATAGAGGAAATATTCCTGCTCGAAGCCGAACCACGCGCCGGGGTCGTCGAGAATGGTCGCGCGCGAGTTGGAGGGATGCGGGGTCTTGCAGTCGGGCATCATCACTTCGCACATCACGAGCACGCCGTTTTTCTTGGTCGTGTCGGGGAAGACCGCCACGGGCTTGAGCATGCAGTCGGAGGTGCGGCCTTCCGCCTGACGCGTCGAACTGCCGTCGAAACCCCAGAACGGGAGTTCCTCGAGTTTGGGGAAGCTGGCGAATTCCTTGACTTGGGTTTTGCCGCGGAGGTTTGCGACGGGTTCGTAGCCGTCGAGCCAGATGTATTCGAGCTTAAATTTGGGCATGTGGTTTGTCTGAGTTGGGTTGCACTGAGTTCACTATTTTGGAAACACGGTCGGACAAAAATAAGCACCCGAAATGCCAGATTGGAAGAGTTTTTAATCAGCGATTCCAGAAATTCCAGCGATTGGCTTGCGGCGGCGGCGGTTGTCGCCGGCCCCCGCGGTGTGGGCGCGGTGGCGGCGGCGCGTAGTGAGTGAGCGGAATTGCGCATGGCGCGCTAAGTTGGCCAGCCCGCTGCTCATTTTTAGCCCGCACTCCGGAGTCGGAATTGATCGACCATGGTTGGACACCGCAGGACGCGCGCTTCCGGGGACTGCCCTTGTAGCGCCGACTTTCGAGGCTGCTGTGTCGCGGGTTTCCGAAGCCGCGTGCCGCCCGGTCACCAGAGGCGCTCCGCATTGACCCAACCGCCATTCGCAACGTCGGCCCGGCCGATTTCGAAATCGGCGCTACAGCAGGTCTGGAAACCCGCGCCACGGGCCGGGCGGATGCCGCGCCCGTCTCGGAAGTAAAATGAAGAGGTGCCTGCCGGGCGCACTCTGAGCGAGGTGCCATTGATTCCACAGCGTTTTGATCCTCGCCAAAGTTGCCTGGGGGAGTGGTCTGCGCAGCTCTTGCTGCTGCTGCTGCTCGCGGGGCCGGTCCTCGCGTCGGAGCCTGGACCGCTGGGCCCGGTGAGCTTCGTGAATGACGTGGTGCCGGTGCTGACGAAGGCGGGTTGCAACGCGGGCGCCTGCCACGCGAAGGCGGGCATGGGGCAAAATGGTTTCCAGCTTTCGCTGCTCGGCTTCGAGCCGCAGGAGGACTTCGATCATCTCGTGAAAGAGTCGCGCGGTCGCCGCGTGTTCGCCGCCTCGCCGGAGCGGAGCCTGCTGCTGCTCAAAGCGTCGGGCCGCCTGCCGCACGGCGGCGGCGTGCGGCTTGAGCCAGGCTCGGAGGGTTACGCGCTGCTGCGGAACTGGATCGCTCAGGGCAACTTGTTCGATCAGGCGACCGCGCCCAAGGTGATCGCGCTCGCCGTGCAGCCGTCGCGCGTGACGCTCCCGACCGGGGGCAATCAGCAGCTCAAAGTCACCGCCCGTTACGCCGACGGTCGCACGCGCGATGTCACCTCGCTTGCGCTCTTCGAGGCCAACGACCGCGCGATGGCGGAGACCACCGAATCCGGGCGCGTGAGAATTTCCGACATCCCCGGCAACGTGGCGGTGATGGTGCGCTACCAGGCGCTGGCCGCGGTGTGCAACGTCGCGATCCCGCTCGGCGCGCCCGTCGGGCATTTGCCGCCGGCCCGCAACTTCATCGACCAACACGTTTTTGCGAACCTGAAGCTCCTCGGAATCCCGCCGTCGCCGGTGTGTGACGACGCTACGTTCCTTCGCCGCGTGTCGCTCGACATCGCGGGCCGTCTCCCCACGGTGAAGGAAGCCGAGGCATTCCTCGCCAGCACCGACCCGACGAAGCGCGACCGGCTCGTGGATGCGCTGCTCACCAGCCCGGACTACGCGGACTTCTTCGCGAACAAGTGGACTGCGCTGCTCAAGAACAAGCGCGACGCCGCCAGCGACATCACGGCGAACTTCGCCTTTCACTCGTGGGTGCGCGACAGCCTGCTCGCGAACAAGCCTTACGACCAGCTCGTGCGCCAGCTTCTCGCGGCCACCGGTACCATCGAAGGCAACCCGCCCGTCGCCTGGTATAAGCGCGTGAAGCAGCCGACCGAGCAACTCGAAGACGTCGCGCAGCTCTTCCTCGGCGTGCGGATGCAGTGCGCGCAATGCCATCACCATCCCTTCGAGCGCTGGAGCCAGCATGATTACTACAGCATGTCGGCATTCTTCAGCCAGATTGGCCGCAAGCCCACGGCCACGGCGGGCGAGGATGTCATCTTCCACAAGCGCGGCGTGGCGCAGACGGAGAACAAGAAGACCAAACTGCCCGTCAAGCCCGCCGGCCTCGGCGACCCGACGCTCGACATTCCGCCCGACGAAGACCCGCGTCTGCGCCTCGCGGACTGGATGGGCGACAAGGCCAATCCGTTCTTCGCGAAGGCGCTCGTGAACCGCTACTGGAAACACTTTTTCAAGCGCGGCCTCATCGAGCCGGAGGACGACATTCGCGACACGAACCCACCGTCCAACCCCGAGTTGCTTGACGCCTTGGCGAAGCATTTCGTGGACAGCGGCTTCGACCTGAAGGCCGTCGTGCGCGTCATCACGCAGTCCTCCACGTATCAACTCAGCGCGACGCCCAACCAGCACAACGGCGTGGACCGGCAGAACTTCTCGCACTTCTACCCGCGCCGGATGCAGGCCGAGGTGCTGCTGGATTCCATCGACCAGTTCACGGGAGCGAAGACGGACTTCGCCGATCTGCCCGCCGGCACGCGCGCGATTGCGCTGCCGGACAACAGCTACAACCGCGGCTCGGCGTTTCTGAAAGTCTTCGGCCGGCCCGAGGGCGCGAGCGTGTGCGAGTGCGAGCGCGCCTCCTCCGCGAGCCTCGCGCAGAGCCTGCACCTGATGAACGCCGCCGACGTGAAGGCCAAGCTCGCCACGAGCGGCGGTCGCGCCGAGCGCTTGGCGAAGGCGGACCGGCCCGAGGCCGCGAAGCTGCGCGAGTTGTATCTCGCGGCGTTCGCGCGCGAGCCGCAGTCGCACGAGCAGGCCGTGGCGGAAGCGCATCTCGCCCGGCCCCGCGAAGATGCCGAAGGCAAGCCGCTCGCGCCCGAACAGTCCCGCCGCATTGCCTACGAGGACCTGCTCTGGGCGCTCATCAACACGAAGGAATTTCTCTACAACCACTAGCCATGTTGCACGACCAGAGCCATGAACCGGAAACCGAAGCGTCCGCGTCGGCACGCCGCCCCGTAGCGCAGATTTCCAAATCTGCTGTGTCGCAGGTTTCCAAACCTGCGGGCCGTGCGCAGGCGTTGCGTCCCCGTGTTTCGGACGCGCTGCCGATTTGGAAATCGGCGATACAGCAGACTTGGAAGTCTGCGCTACAACGAGCCCTCGTCGCGCTTATTTGCTTCCTCGTCGCTACCTCCGCCTTCGCCCAGTCCGTCATCCTCCCCACGCCGCGCCTGCTCACCACGATGCCGATGGGCGCGCAGGTGGGCACGACGGTCGAGGTCACCATCACAGGTGAAAGCCTCGAGGAGGCGACCGACCTGGTCTTCTCCACGCCCAAGCTCACGGCCAAGCCCAAGTTGGCCGCAGACGGCAAGCCGGAGGCCAACAAGTTCGTCGTCGCCGTCGCGGCGGATGCGCCCGTCGGCGTTCACGACGCACGAGTCGTGTCGCGGCTCGGCGTCTCCTCGGCGCGGGCCTTCACCGTCAGCAAGCTCGCGGAGTTGACTCGCACCAGGACAAATACCTCCTTGGAAACCGCGCTCGCGCTGAAGCCCAACTCCGTTTGCAACGCCACCATGTCCGCGCGGGCCGTGGACTTTTATGCGTTCACCGGCACGAAGGGGCAGCGCGTCGTCGTCGAGTGCGCGGCGGCGGGAATTGATTCCAAGCTCACGCCCGTGCTCATCGTCGCCGACCGCGAGGGCCGCGATCTCGTCGTCAACCGCACGAGCGGCTTGCTGGACTTCACGCCGTCGGTGGACGGCAAGTATTTCATCAAGGTCCACAGCCTCACCTTCAAGGGCGGGCCGGAGCACTTCTACCGGCTGGCCGTGCAGGACGCGGTCGCGGGCGCGCCCATCCCGCGTCAGGCCAGGACCCGCTCGGTGAATTCGTTCTCATGGAATCCGGCTGCCGACTTCGGCGTCCCGCGCCCGACGGAGGCCGAGCCCAACAACACCCACGCGCAGGCGCAGAAGATCACGTTGCCCTGCGACATCAGCGGAAACTTCTTCCCGGCGGCGGACGTGGACACGTTCGAGTTCAGCGCGAAGAAGGGCGAGGTGTGGTGGATTGAAGTCGCGTCCGAGCGGCTGGGCTTGCCGACCGACCCGTTCGTGCTCGCGCAGCGCGTCGAGCGGGACGGCGACAAGGAGAAGCTCACCGACGTGGCCGAACTGAACGACATCCCGCCGCCGATGAAACCTTCGAGCAACGGCTACTCCTACGACGGCCCGCCTTACGACGCCGGCTCCGCCGACGTGCTCGGCAAACTCGAAATCAAGGAGGACGGCCGCTATCGCCTCCAGCTCCGCGACCTCTTCGGCGGCACGCGCAACGACGCGGCGAATGTTTACCGGCTCGTCATCCGTTCCGCCGCACCGGACTTCGCCCTCGCCGCGTGGGCCATCCATTTCGAGCTGCGCAACGGCGACCGCAACGCGCAGTCCAAGCCCATCGCGCTGCGGCCCGGCGGCACGATGGCGTTCGATGTCGTCGTCATCCGCCGCGACGGCTTCGCGGGCGACATCGAGCTGGGCATGGAAGATTTGCCGACGGGCGTGACGGCGGCCGCGCTGAAGATTCCGGCGGGCCAATCGCAAGGCAAACTGCTCATCACCGCGTCGGAGAAAGCGCCGCGTTCGGCGGGCGTCGCGAAGATTGTTGGCCGCGCCCAAATCAACGGCGCGACGGTGACGCGCCCCGTGCAGCTCGCCTCGATGACGTGGCCCGTGCGTGAAGCCACCGTGGAAATTCCCAAGCCGCGCCTGCTCGCCGACGTGCCCGTCTCGGTCACGGACGCCGAGGGCGCGCCCATCACCATCGCGCCGCGCGAGAACAAGATTTGGGAGGGGAAGCTCGGCGAGAAGCTCACCATCCCGCTCGCGCTCACGTGGCGCGGCGACTTCTCCGGCACGACGCTCAAGCTCCGGGCCGACGGCGCGGGCTTCACGGCGGCGAAGCCCCCCGAGGTGCCGCTCAAGGCCGGGACGGCCGATTTCATTCTCGATCTCGCGACGCTCAAGCCCGCGCCCGGCGAGCACACCATCGCGCTCTACAGCGGCTACGTCGCCAAGCACGGACACT
Source organism: Akkermansia muciniphila (assembly GCA_945861535.1). Lineage (GTDB taxonomy): Bacteria > Verrucomicrobiota > Verrucomicrobiia > Limisphaerales > BJHT01 > BJHT01. Next base: position 13,655 of record CAMAUZ010000024.1, read on the forward strand.
ATCCCGCGGGCGTGCCCATCGCCGCTGCCGTGCTGAAGAAAGCCGATGAAGCCGCCGCCGCCGCTGCGGCCGAGGCGAAGAAGCGCGCCGCCGAAGTCACCGCCGCACCCGCCGAAAAGCGCGCCGCCGCCGAGTCCGCCGCCAAGTCGGCTGAGGAAAAACTCAAGTCCGCCGAAGCCGCGAAGGCCGAGGCCGCCAAACGCATGAAGGCCGCGACTGATGCCGCCGCACCGAAGGACATCGCCGACATCGTCGTGTCCGAACCCATTCGCATTTTGATCAAGCCGGCCGAGAAAAAATGAATCCCTGCTGCCAACGACCTGGAACGCGCGCAACCCGCCCGCAATTACCTTCGGATGGTAGGGCGCGTCTGTCCCCAGCGCGCCGCCGGACTGTGCGAGTGTCCCACCGGCGCGCTGGGGACAGACGCGCCCTACCCCCAGCAGTCCGTAGCCGCCAACGTGCGGTCGCGCAACGGTACCGCAGGCGTCCCGCCTGCGAGTTCTCGGGGCGTCTCGCCCCGAGTCGGTACGCGCGGCGAGACGCCGCCCGAACTCGCAGGCGGAACGCCTGCGGCACCGGCCCGCGCCCGCGCCCACCCTCCGCTTCACGATGATTTAACCTCCCCAACCCCATGACCACCCAACCTCAATCCTCCTCCCACCGCCCGTGCACCGGTCCGCTCAACCGCCGCGGCTTCATGAAAATCGGCCTCACGGGTTTCGGCACGCTGAGCCTCCCGGGCCTGCTGCGCCTCCGCGCGGAGAACGCCACCAAGCCGCCGCAGGAGAAAACCGCCGTCATCATGGTCTGGCTCATCGGCGGCCTTTCGCACGTGGACACCTACGATCCGAAGCCCGACATCGGGAGCGAGTATCGCGGCCCGTTCAAAGTCATCCCCACCAACGTTCCCGGCACGCACGTCACCGAGTTGCTGCCGTTGCAGGCGAAGATTGCCGACAAGTTCACGCTCATCCGCTCGATGACGCACCGCTCCGGCGGCCATCCCGCGGGCCATCTGCGCATGCTCTCGGGCGATCCCGATGAGCGCGACAAAACCGCGCCGCGCTACCCGGATTGGATGTGCGTCGCCAATTTCCTCCGCTCGAAAAAGGCGGGCCGCACGGGTCCGCTGCCCAACTACGTTGCCATCAATCCCATCGAAGGCGGTTACGCCGGCCCCGCCTATCTGGGCAACGCCTACTCGCCGTTCGCCATCACCGGCGACCCGAGCCGCCCCAATTTTGAAGTGCCGAACGTCGGCCTGGCCAGCGCCGCCGAGGCGCGCCGCCTCAGCGACCGCACCGTGTTGCGCCAGAATCTCGACACACTGGAACGCACCTTCGACAAAGAGGGCGAACTGGGCGCGCTCGACCAGTTCGAGGCGCAGGCCGTGACGCTCCTCACCAACCCGAAAACCCGCGACGCGTTCGATCTGGCGAAGGAAGACGACCGCACCCGCGACCGTTACGGACGCAACCGCTGGGGTCAGCAACTCCTCCTCGCGCGCCGGCTCGTCGAGTCGGGCGTCGAGATCATTCACAGCAATCTGGACGGCCCCCTCTGTGGCACCGCGGGCAACAACTGGGACGACCACGCGGTGAACGCGCATGTCTTCAACGGCCTGCGCTATCGCTGCGGCGCCTACGATCAGGCCGTGTCCGCGCTCATCGAGGACATCTACGCGCGCGGCCTCGCCAAGCGGGTGCTCGTTGTCGTCACCGGCGAGTTTGGGCGCACGCCGAAGATCAGCTTCGACCGCAGCACCGGCGCGCATCCCGCGAGCGGCGCAGCGGGCACCTTGCAGCCGGGGCGCGACCACTGGCCGCGGGCGTTCTCGAATCTCTGGGCCGGCGGCGGCATCCGCACCGGCGGTGTCATTGGCGCCTCGGACAAACGCGGCGAAGACGTCGCCGAGCGCGCCTGCGGCCCCGGCGATTTTCTGGCGACGATCTACCAGCACCTCGGCATCGACTGGGAAAACACCACGCTTAACGACCTCACCGGCCGCCCCACCCACATCGTCAACGGCGGCCGGCCCATCGCGGAACTGTTCGGATAAGTCGGAGAAACCGGGGGCGCTGAAAATCACGGATTAAGCCACCGACGACGGTTGCGATGAACCGCGAAGGCCACGAAAGCCCTAAAACAAAGGGCCGAAGTGGGCTGGCACCGCGTCTTCCGAATCCCGTTGGTCGCGATCCACCGTGGCGATTGCAATCCTGAATCCCGTCGGGATTCACCTGCCGAACTAACCGGTCACGCAATCGTTCCGCGTTCTCACTCCGGCGCTCGGTGCGATTTCCCGGGCAGCTACGGAAACAGCATCTCATTCTGATTGGTGATGGTGCCGTAGCTTTTGGCGGCGTTCTCGAATGATTGCCGCAAGACCTCGGCAGTTGCTTGCCGCACGCTGCCGTCGGCAAAGGCGAAGTTACCTGCCAGACCGTGCATCGGCGTTCCTTTGACAAAGACGGCCTGGGTGGGACCAGGTTTGTGATTCATCGCCGCACGGGTGCGGTTCAATGCGACGTTGCTGGCATCGCTGGCTCCGGCGAGGCCGACATTGTTGACGTTGCGATCCATCGCCACGACTCCGATCAGACGGCTCTCATCCGCAGCCACTCCAAAAGCATAACTGACGGCGTTGTCCTGGTTAGCGGGGTGGCCCAGACTGGCCGTTGTCATAACCCCAGGAGCGCCGGCGAGAGAGTTGAAATCGGTAGTCCGCGAGGAGGTGACACGCTCGCGGTCACTGGGACAGAGCAGTAGCTCTGGTGTCTGAAGTTCATTCCACATGGCTTGCGCGACCTGCCAGGCCGCTGCGTCAGCCGAATTCACCTGGGACCCGGTGGCACCGCTCGGGACGATGTAAGCATTCGTTCGGGGCGGGCTCGCGGTCGCGGTCAGCGGATAGAGATTCCCATTGTCCGAGGCAAAGACACGAAATGCCGTGCCGATGCATTTCAACCGGCTTACACATTTGATGCGTTGAGACTTGAATTTTGCCTCTTTCGCCTGCCCCCATAACATGATCACGGCTAAGACGCAGATGACGGCAACCACCACCAACAAGTCTGTCTTGGTGAAAGCCCCGATACTCAGGCGGGCGCTGCTTTTCATAACATCTTAGCCGTAACTATTCAGTCGAGCCGATTCAAATGAACCACAGAGACACGATGCACACAGAGAAGAACAGGAAATCGTCGGCCAGGATTGGTTCACTGATTGGTGACATCCTATCCCCCCAACGCCGTCTCTGGTTTTCTCTGTGTTCATCGTGTCTCTGTGGTTTTCTGTCCCGTTCCAACTGAATAGAAACGCCTTAGTGGCTCGCGAGTCTCGGGAGCACCAGACGCCCCAGCAGGATTAGGATCAGGATCAGGAAAAAAGGTCGAGCGCCCTGGATAGCCAGCGAATGGTTTGCTCGGGTCGTCCTTGTTTCCTGCTTTCCATCGCGGCGATCAAAAGTGTGCCGATCCCGACCACGCTGAGTTGCCACCAGTGTTTCGCGAAAACGGGCTCGACCAATCCGACAACGATCGTGGCCCAGCCGATCACGGATATCAGGACGATGCCGACCGGGGAGACACCGCGCGGCTTGGTTTCTGGCGACTCGTTCATCAGACAAGGTGGATAATCCTGTTCAAGCCAGGAAGAAACTAGTCGCGATCGTTTTCAGTTTGATCACCCGACTGCCTCATCCTCCATCCCCATATACCCCGCCAGATTCTCCACGTCCGCGGCGGCGGGGCCGACGTCCGCCATTAGCGGGGCCTCGGGGTTTTTGAAGTCGATGCCGGCCAGCGCGGTGTAGTGACGGAACACGTCGGTGTTCTGGATGAAGCCGCGGAAGAGTTCCGCGCCGGGGCCGAGCGAGAGCACCTGCACGTAGTCCGCCGTGTGCGCGTTGGAGGTCCAGCCGATGCCGATGTGGTTGCCGAGCAACTGGCCGAGCTGCGCGACGGGATTGTTCATCGCGCCGTACATCGCCTTGCCCTTGCTCATGAGGAAGGGCATCAGCATTTCCGCTTTGTCTGTCGGGACTTTGTAGCCGGTCAGGTCGCCGATGATCTGGATCACTTCCTTGGTGGAGGCGGTTTTGATGGGGATTTTCGGCGGCTCGGGCACGGCTCCGGGCGTGGCGACCGGGACGGGCTCGGGCTTGGTGGCGGGCGCGGGCTTCGCGCCGGTGGCGGGTGGCGGCGCCTCGGGTTCGTTGGCGTTTTCGCCCAGCTTGAAGGGGGTCTTGATCAGCAGCTTCATCATCTCGGTGATCGAGCTGCGGATCTGTTTCAGGTTGGCGAAGAGCGGGGAGCTGAATCCGTAGGCGGTGCCCATGCCGTTCAAGCCGAGATTGCCGTTGCCGTGGTCGGTGGTGATGACGATGAGCGTGTCGGGATTGCGCTTCTGGAAATTCACGCAGACGTCGATGGCATCATCGAACGCGATCTGGTCGTGCAACGCGGCCGCGGCATCGCAGGTGTGGCACGCGTGATCGACGCGCCCGCCCTCGACTTGCAGGATGAAATGCTCCTCGTTCTCAAGCTTCTCCAGCGCACGACGGGTCATGACGGCGAGCGTGGGCACGGTGGCCTTGAGCTTGGCGTCGATGCGTTGATCGAGAGTAAAGGGGAGATGACTCGGCGCGAAAATGCCGAGCCAGGGTTTGTCTTTCGGGGCCTTGGCGAGGTCTTCGGCGAGGGCCATCACCTCGTAACCGGCCTTCACATAATCGCCGCGCACGTCGCGCTTGTCCTTGCGTTTGGTGGCATCGAAATACTTCTGTCCGCCGCCGAGCAGCACCTCGACGCGGCGGTCCAGATATTGCGCGGCGATGGGTTCCGCCGCCTCGCGTTTCAAGCCGCTGGCGGCAAAGCCCGCGGGCGTGGCGTGCGTGATTTCGGTGGTCGTCACCAGCCCGCGTTTCCAGCCTTTTTGCGCGAACAACTCATAGAGCGTGGTGAGCACCTTGCTGTCGGGGAGGATGTTCACCGTGCCGTTCACGATGCGCGAGCCGCTGCCCCAGCTCGAAGACGCCGCGGAGGAGTCGGTGACGAGGGAGTTGAGCGAGCGCATGTTCATCAGGCCCGGCTGCGCGCCGGGATGATTGTAGAGCTGCATCCAGGTGAGGCCGCGCTTGCGCAGGATTTGCGAGAAATGATCCGCGCAGGTCAGCGTCCCGGCGCTCATGCCGTCGGCGACCATATGGATGATGTGACGCGGCTTCTGGCCCGCGCGCGCGGGGGCTTCCGCCGAGCGCCCGATAAAGGGAAAGGCGAGCGAGCCGGCCGCAACCAAGCCCGAGCGCCCGAGGAAACCACGTCGTGAAAAAGCCATGCGCGGACGCTACCCGCGCGCGTCGGGCAATTCCAAGGGAAGATTGGGCGCACCCGCGGCCCGCACGCAGCGAACCGCTGACAGGGAACCAAGACGGTTGTTCCCGCCGTCGGGAGGAGAACTCTGGCGCGCAAAAAGGCAGCATCGGGACGGCATCCGCAGTTGTGAACGACTTCCAGCGGCTTTCTCGTTTTCTCGCGCTCACGAGTGGCAAGCAGCGTTTACCTCTTCACCGCTGGCTTTGAACACTGATAAATAATCACCGATTACTAATCACTTCTCCCCTCCAATCCGACCTCGCCGGACTTTGAACTTTGAGCTTTGAGCTTTGAACTTTGCCCCCCCGTTTCCCTGTTGAATCGCCCCGGTGATGTTCGTACTGTCGCGGCCCTTATGAAACCTGAGTTGCTCAAAATTGCGGCGTTGGCGGGTGATGGCATCGGACCGGAGGTCATGCGCGAGGCGCTCAAAGTCCTCGGCGCAGTCGAAAAGAAATTCCATCTGCACCTCTCGATCACCGAAGCGCCGGTGGGCTGGGCGGGCATCGACGCCGCGGGCCAGGCGCTGCCGGACGCCACGCTGGCGCTGTGCAAATTGTCCGATGCGATTTTGTTCGGCTCCGTCGGCCTGCCGGACCGCGATCCGACAATTCCGAAAGAGCAACGTCCCGAACGCGCGGCCCTGCTGCGGATTCGCAAGGAGTTCGGCCTGTTCGCCAATCTGCGCCCCGTGCAACTGCCCAAGGCCCTCGCCCACGCCTGCCCGCTGCGCCCCGAGCGCCAGGGTGACGGCATCGACATCCTCGTGGTGCGCGAACTGACCGGCGGCATGTATTTCGGCCAGCCGAAAAAAACCGAGGTCATCGCGGTGCCCGACGCGCAGGACGGCAATCTGCATCCGGCCATGCGCGCCATCGACACGATGGTTTACACCACGCCCGAGATTGAACGCATCGCGCACGTCGCGTTTCAGACCGCGCGCCTGCGCCGCAAGAAAGTTACCAGCATCGACAAGGCCAACGTGCTCGAAAACGGCGTGCTCTGGCGCGACGTCGTCACCCGCGTGGGCAAGGCCTATCCCGACGTGGCGCTCGAACACATGTTCGTGGACAACGGCGCGATGCAGCTCGTGCTCCGGCCCACGCAGTTCGATGTGCTGCTCTGCGAAAACATGTTCGGCGACATCCTCAGCGACGAAGCGGCGGCGCTGGCCGGTTCGCTCGGCATGTTGCCCAGCGCGAGCCTCGGCGCGACGAGCGGCGACCGGACGTTTGGATTTTTCGAGCCGGCCGGCGGCACCGCGCCGGACATCGCCGGCAAGGACCTGGCCAATCCCATCGCGCAGATTCTCTCGGTCGCTCTCATGTTCCGGTACAGCTTCGGCCGCAACGACGTCGCCCTGGCGATCGAAGCCGCCGTCGGCAAAGCCATTGCCGCCGGCCTGCGTACCGGCGACATCTTCAGCGCCTCCGAAGCCGGCGCCCGCAAAGTCGGCACCCGCGAAATGGGCGACGCCATCACCGCCGCGGTGGCCGCGGGCTGATCGCCTCCTGGTAGGGACGCGTTGCGCGCGGCCGTAACCTTTCCTCCCCGCCGCTCACGACCTCGCCACACCCGGTCGTAATCCTCCCGCGCTCGGGAAATTGGGGAAGGTGGGCCGTAACCGTGCAGTCGAACTGAATTGTTTGATCACAGAGACGCGAGCAACACAGGACGGCGCAGCCGCAACCCAAGGGGCGCGGCGTTTACGCCGCTTCACCGTTCAAACGGCGTCGCGTGCCCGAGCATTCCCGCACCCCTCACGCTGAAGCGGCATAAATGCCGCGCTCCGGATTCTTCGCGCCACACGAGTATCTTGCAGGCTTGTAGTACAGGGCGGCGGAGCCGCAACCAGAGGAGCGCGGCTGTATCCGCCGAGGACCAGCCGCAGCGACCCCGAAACGTCGCGGGCGCCCGTTGAAATCAGACGCTTCCCGTGCGGTCAACCTGCCGCGGTTGGTGCTCCGCGCACAGCCGCGCTCCGCGAGAAATCCTAGCGGCGCGCGAGGGTTTCGGCGCGCGGGCTGTCCCCGCTCGCAGCAACCCCGCACCCGCGACAACGCCAGAAATGCTCAGCACCCCGGCTCCGGTGTTGCTGCTGCGGCCGGGACGGCCGCGCGCCTTTCGTTGCGGCTCCGCCGCTCCGTGTTCGTCGTGTCTCTGTGGTTCTCACCTCGGTTCTCAGTGCATAGATTCGGGGTAGGCCAATTCGAGACTGACGCTTTCACAAAAGCACCGGCCCAGCGAAAGCTTGGGTATTCGGCGAGGCACGGTTCCCGGCGCGCGCGGACGACGCTGACTTTTCCCCCGGCGTGATCGAGGTCCGTGAGCCGCTCGGTCAAATCGGCGACCCAGCTCCATCCGGGCGCGAAACCCATGCGCACCGGATTGTCGATCACGGGCTGAAAACCGTTCTTCATGCGGCGATGCGTGGAAGGCAGGAGCCGGAACGAAGCCATGGCGAACGCGTTCTGTCCGCCCCGCATCCGCAGTTCTCGCGCCTTGAGCAGACCGCCGAGGTCGGGCAGCGTGGGGAGTGACACTTCTGAAATGCGACACGTTCTGGCCATCTTCATGCTCCTGTTTTCGCGCGCCATTCTCGGTGCCGCGGAACCCGCGTCGTCGCTCGTCGCGGCCCCGGCCGCCGCGGCGGTGATTCAGCCGTTTCTGGCAAAGCACTGCCTCAAGTGTCACGGACCGGAGAAGCAAAAGGGAAAGCTGCGGCTTGACGGGCCGTGGCCGGATTTCCGCGCCTTGTCGGACGTGCTCCGGTGGGAGCAGGTCCGCAAACAAATCGCTGGTGGCGCGATGCCGCCGGAGGAGGAGCCCGCGCCGTCAGCAGACGAATTGGCCGCGGTGCTCGATGCCATCGGCGGCGAACTCGGGCGGGCCGCCTTGGTCACGCGTGGCGGCGGCGGGCGGCGGACGTTGCGGCGGCTGACCCGCAACGAATACAGCCACTCGTTGCAGGATTTGCTGGGCCTGCGGTTTGCGGAATTCGAGGTGAAGCTCGGCGACCGGCTGCCGCCCGACGGCCTCGGCCGAAGTTTTCAGAATGACGCGGACACGCTCGCGATTCAGCCGCTGCATCTCTGGCGTTTCGTGCAGACCGCCGAAGCAGCGCTCGACGCCACGATTGTCGCGGGTCCGAAGCCCGCCGTGTTCCGCTACGCACTGGACCTGGCGGGCCTCCGGGCCGTCGGCGATGCGAAGAAGAAGGATGCGCCCGTCATTTACCACGACGGCGAGATGCGCGATCCCGGCAGCAAAACGACGCTCACGGCTCGCGCGGTCGGAGTTACGAAGCTCGCCGGACAGGGCATCCAGCTCCAACCCAACTACCAACGGACCGTGCCGACGTTGGGCGGGCGCCAGGGCTATCAGCACCTGCTGCTGACACTGCCGATCGTCGTTCCGCAGGCGGGTGTGTTGCGGGTGCGGGTGCGCGCTTCGGGCAGCATCCCGCCGGGCGAGGGTGCGCCGCGATTGCAGCTTGGGATGTATTTCCACGGCACCAATCATGTGGACATTCCGCTTGCCGCGCTGGCGGTCACGAACGCGCCGGGCGCGCCTACGGACTACGTTTTCGAGATTCCGATCCATTTTTTAGATGCGCCGTGGGATCTCGTGCGCGCCCACCGGCAGCTTCAGCTCAAGCTCGACAACGCCTACGTGCCCCTCCGCGACCGCGTGCGCAGGCCGGGCGTGAAAAGCAACGTCTTCCCGTGGCCCGAGCCGCAACTGCTCCTGCACGCCGTGGAAATTGAGACGCCGTGGTTCACCTCGTGGCCCACGCCAGTGCAGCGCGCCCTGCTGGCGGCTTCAGACGGCGTGACCGATGAATCGGAACGCGCCCGCGTGGTGCTCCAGCGGTTCATGGATCGCGCCTTCCGTCGTCCAGCCACCGTGGAGGAGGTCGGGCAAATGGTGTCGCTGTTCGAGCGGACCCGGCGCGACGCCGCCGACTTTGCCACGGCGATAAAAACCCCGCTGGCCGCGGTGCTTTGCTCGCCGCATTTCCTGACGATGGTGGAGAAAAAGAGCGCGCACAAAGCCCCGCTCAGCCCGCACGAACTGGCCACCCGGCTCGCGTATTTTCTCTGGGACACCACGCCGGACGACGAACTGCTCGGCCTGGCCGGCACGGAAAAACTCAACGACGACGCGGTGCTGGCGGGGCAAATCGAGCGGCTGTTGAAAAGTCCGCGCGCCGAGGAATTCTGCCGTTCATTTGTCACGCAATGGCTGGGGCTGGGGGTTATCGATCACATCCAGGTGCCGTTCTGCGAGGTGACGAACACGATGGACAGCCGGTGGGTGGCGGAGCATCGCGACCGCGCCATCAAGCGGAGTCTCGCGGAAGAGCCAGTGCGTTTCTTTCAGCATCTCGTCGCGCAGGATTTGCCGGTGCGCGCGCTGATTGAGGCGGATTTTCTCGTGGTGAACGATCGGCTCGCCGAGTTCTACGGCGCGCGGACGGCTGCGGATTCTGCGTTCCGCGCCTGGCCGGATGCGCCGGCGAATCGGCGCGGCGGGTTGCTCACGATGGCCGGGGTCATCGCCGCCGCGTCGGAAGGAAACCCCCAGGCGGTCGTGAAACGCGGCACCTATGTGCTGACCCATCTCCTCGCCCACGAGGTCGGCACGCCGCCGGCGAATGTCGTGCCGCTCGCGCAACAGGCCAAGGCGAACCCCGGCTTTGCGAAGCTCACCGTCCGCGAGCAGCTCCAGCAGCATCTCCAGATCGCGACCTGCGCCGTGTGCCACAATCGCATCGACCCGCTCGGTTATGTCTGGGACGGCTACGATTTGTCCGGCCGCCCGGGATTCTTCGGCCAGCCGCCGACGCAGCCTGTGAATCTGAGCGGGCGGTTTCCTGATCGGACGACGTTCACCGATTTCACCGACTTCCGCGCCAAGCTGGCCGACCGGCGTTTCACACCGGCGTTTCTGCGCCAACTGCTGGCATATGCGGTGGGGCGGCGGCTGGATTACAGTGATGAGGCCGTCGTGAAACAACTGGCGGAAAAAGCGGACTCGGAAAAACTGGGGCTGCGTGGCGTCATCCGCGAAGTCGTGTTTTGCGAGGCCTTTCGCACCAAATAACCGGCCACCACCATGAACCCCAAACCCGGCGTCACCCGCCGTCACTTTCTCCGCGCTGCAGGCGTGAGTCTCGCGTTGCCTTGGTTCGAGTCGCAGGCGGGTGCCGCGCCCGCCGGAGCCCGGCCGGCGCGGTCGGTGTTCTTCTTCGTCCCCAACGGCGTTAACATGTGGGAATGGCATCCGAAGGAATTCGGCAGCGATTTCCGGCTCACTCCGCCACTCACGCCGCTCGCGCCGTTTCGCCGCGACCTGACAGTCTTCTCCGGCCTGCAGCACTTCAACACGCCCGCCGGACACGCGGAGGCCGCCGTGTGGCTCACGGGCAACGAGCGTTACTCGAACGACTCTTTTTCCGCGGTCGCGCCGAACACCATTTCGGTGGACCAGCACATCGCGCGGGCGATCGGTTCCCGCACGCGCATTCCGAACCTCGTCGTCGGTTCGATGGGTGGCGGCAATACGATTTCCTTCAACGCCGCGGGGAGGGCGGTGGCCGCTGAATCCAACCTGAAGCGCCTGTTTCACGACCTGCTCGGTACCGGTGTCTCGGCCCAGCGGCTCGGCCAGCGGGGCAGCATTCTCGACGCACTGCGCGCGCAGGCCAGGGCGTTGCAAAAGGATTTGGGCCACCACGATCAGCAGAAGCTCGACGAGTACCTTGAGTCGGTCCGCGCGGTCGAACAACGCGTGCGGCGTGACCTGCGCTTCGCGCTCACCGACCGCCCGACGGTGGATGAAAAATCCTTCGCGCTCGACGCCGACCCGTTCGATCTGAACACGCAGGGCGAATACATCCGCACGATGAGCGAGCTGCTCATTCTCGCGTTGCAGACCGACAGCACGCGGATCGTCGCCTTCCAGACCTGCGCGTCGGACGCCTCCGGCGCTTTCAAGTTTTACTCCCAGTTCGGCACGTTCAACTGGCACCAGTGCGGGCACGAATCGGGCGACCTGCCCATGGACCAGAAGCCCCGGGAATTCGCCTTTCTCAGCGCCGTGGACAAGTGGTGGGCCGAACACTTCGCCCACTTCCTCAAACGGCTGCGCGACGTGCCGGATGGCGATGGCAACTTGCTCGAACAGACCATGGTGCTGTACGGCAGCGGCATGTCATGGCCGGCGATGCATCGCAGCACCAACCTCCCGATCATCCTCGCCGGCGGTAGCCGCCTCGGCCTGCGCCACGGCCGCCATCTCCAGGTCAGCGCCAATCTCAAAAGCCCGACGGCCACCCGTTTTGAACCCGGCGCCACCTCCGTCTCCGATCTCCTCCGCACCATCTCTGAGCGCATGGGCGTGCCCGCCGCCGGCTTTGGACAAAGCACACGCACGGTCGATGAGCTCCTCGCTTGAGCCGGTGCTTCTGATTCGATTGCGCGTTCGCGATGGAGCCGAGGCATCCGAGAAATTAAGCCGGTGGTGCAAGGAGGGCGGCTTCATGACGAGGCCCTTGAGCCGCGCCTGTTCCTACGCCAGCAACGGCTCGCCCAAACATACAGGAGGGTCTCGTCGATCAAGCGGGGCGGGATTTCTCAAGCAGGGCAGGGGACCAGGACGACATATCGGGCGCGGTGCATCCCGAGAGTGGCAGTGAGCGCCACGCTTCGGTTTCCTCGTCGCTCACGGCCGTTTCAAACACGGCGTCGTGCCAGAGGTGATAGACATCCCACGGCTCGCCGCAAGTGGAACATTGAACATCCATTCAGGTTCTCCTTTCTGGGGATTTGCGCTTGGGGCGCGGGTTACGGTTGAGGACTTCGGTTTCCGCATGGGCTGAGATGCGGAACGACCGCCGCTGGTTCATCACACCGCAAAGCGTCGAGTCCGCGATTGCGGAAGAAAAGGCCAAGGCGGCGAAGGTGGAAAAAATTCATTCCGAACCGGAGGCCACGATCCCACCGCATTCCGAAACCGAAAACGGCAAGACGCGCCTCCGGTCAAAGCCCGAACCGGACTCCGCCCAAGTCGGCAGCATGGAAAAGGAACTCACCGATCTGCGCATCCTGAACCGCGGCAACGACTCAGACATCCTGACCTCTGGGGAAAGTCGATGCCCTCAAAGTCGTAAAATACCGGCGCAGGGTGGTGCCGGGATAGCAGGTTTCCGTGCTGTTCAGTTCGGTGCAAAGATGCTCGATGAGCGCGTCGTGTGCGGGGTTGGCCTGGCCGTGCAGTTCGATGCGCAGTTCGGTGCCGGTGGCGTCGGGCCGCAGGTTGACAGGGGTGGCAAAGAGCGTGCGCACGAGGCTGCGGGCGTCGTCGTGGCGGCTCATTTTCTCCCGCAGGATGGCCACCAGGGCGCTTTCGGCCCGGTAAGCGATGAGTTTGATAGTGTCGAGGAACTGTTTCCGTCCGGCCCGCAGTTGCGCCACGCGTTGTTCGGGCGGGAGGTCTTTCAACTGCGGTGCGCGAGAGAGGACTTGAACCTCCACCCCTTGCGGGACCAGATCCTAAGTCTGGCGTGTCTGCCATTTCACCACTCGCGCGTCCGCAATCTGCGCCTGCTCCTCCGACTATCCCACCTGCCTCTCGGCATTTAGCCAGCGGCACCGGGTCAGGAAACCCGGCCGCCGCCAGCACCCCGGCGCCGGGGCGATCACAATCGCCGGCATCGTTTACACCCCCGCGCCGGCCCGGTGCAAGCCGCTGCTATGGTCGCGCAGGTATTCCGCAAGGCGCTTGGCTTCCGCCGGTGGCAGTTACCGCCGCATTTTTTGGGGGCGCGGCTGGGTCGGCCAGCCCCGGCCGGCGGTGTTCCGCAGGGCCTTCGGGAACGGCCGGCGTTTCGGCGCCGGGATGCCCGCCCCGCGCGGCATCCGTCGCGGAGAGACGATTGAAACCGCTGTGGTCGGATAGGTTCGTTCGGCTGCCCCCGCCGCGGCTTTGGCGGTTCGTGCGCTCACCCAGAGATCACGACATGGGCCGCTTTCTGACGCCGCTTGGCGGCTATTCTGAAGAAAGGTCCCAGGCAGTGCGCTTGCCTCACTTGGGTTTGCTCTCGCCACCGAAGAGCGGAATCCGCCCATCCACACCCACGCCCCAGGCCACCGCGCCAAGCGGCAGCGCGCCGATGTCGGGCGCGCCCTCGTCCGCGGCGCGCAGCGGGTCGTGCCATTCGGGCGGGACGGGTTGGCCGGTGTTCACGGCGGGGCTGCCGGGCTGGAGGCGCAGGTCGGCCGCGGCGGCGAGGTCGGCAGACAGGCTGATGAACTTCGGATCGGCGACACGGTCGTGGGTGGTCAGGCCGGGCGCGAAATGTTTGCGGCTGGCTGGGAAGCGTGGTGAGGCGCGGAATTTCGCAAAGGGGTCGCCAGTGAGCGCGGGACCGTCCAGCACGCCCCAGAGCAGGTTGCCGCCGGCGCGGACGTTGCCCGGTTCCTTGATGCCCGCGAAGCCGGTGCCGGGGACTTTTTCGATTTGCACGAAGAGGTTGTTGAACACGTCGCGCTCGGTGTTCCGCAGGCCGGTCGCGCCGAGGCCGAAGAGGAAATAGTCGCGATAGGACGGCGTGCGACGGAGGAAGTTGTTCTGATAAACGCGCATCACCGGCCAGATGGGGCTGCCATGGTCGCTGGCAAGATGGCCCTCGTAATGAAGGAACGCGCCGCTGGGATCGGGCTGCGCCGGCACGCCGTAGTAAACCCCGGCGCGGGTGTCGAACACGTTGCGGAAGATGAACACGCCTGCTTTCGCGTCGTGATCGAGCGGCGACTCGTCCTTTTCCATCTCGTGCTGCTGGAAGACGCCGAGGCACGCGCCAATGCGGTTTTGATGGATGTACAGCGTGTGGCTGCGGAGCTTCGGGCCGCATTCGAGGCCGTCGTCGTTGAAGTTGTCCACGAAGTTGTGGTGGAACTGGAGGTTCTTCACGAAGCGCAGGAAGGCGAAGTCGTGGTCGTCGGTGAACTCGCAGAACGCGAACTCAAGGTGCTCGTTCAGCGGCTGGTGGTTTTGGAGGATGAGCTGATACGAGGCGGTGCCGCGATATTTCATGTGCGCGCGGCCCGTCCACGGGGAGGCGTTGCCGCGAAACGCCGAGTGCGTCACGCGGATGTTTTGCGAGGCATTCACCAGCAGCGCCGGGAAGCCGCCGAAAACGGTGAGATGGTCCAGTTCGACGTGCTGCGAGCCGTAGAGATGAATCATCGGACTGCCCGTCGCGCCGCGCAGAACGAGGCCGTGCAGGCGCACATGCTGCACGCCGCTCGCGCGCAGCACGTCGTCGCCGAAGCCGGCGGCGATGACGAGCGGGAGCTTGCGCGGGTCGGACTCGCCGCGATACGCGCGGTCGCCGAGACCCGCGAGCCGCGTGGGCGCGAGGCGGATGTGAAGGCGGCCGGTCGCGCGGTTGAACCAGAGTCCGGGGCCGCAATACACGGGGTTCTCGCGCATGTTTTTCTTCCCGCCGATCCAGAGTTCGTTCGTCGCGCGCAGGTCCTCGACGATGCGGTAGCCGTGCAGCGGCACCATTGAATCCGCGAAGTGCCCGAGCGCGAGCGGGCGCTCGTCTTCGAGGCCCCACATCGGTTCCCACGACGCGGGGAGAAACTGGTGCGGCACCTTGCGGTCGTCCGCGCCGAGGTAGGTCTTGGTGGAAACGAACTCGCCCTCCGCGCCGCCCGCGAACGGCTCCCAGCTCGTCGCCGGCGTCTCGAGAAACTCGCGCAGGCCGCCGTCGATCACCGCCAGTTCGCCGGGGAAGGAAGCGATGGTGATGGGCGCGTTCGACGTGCCGGAGCGGGTGAGCGAGACCTTTTCGTGAAACGCGCCGCCGCGCAGATACAGCGTGTCGCCGGGCTGCAACCGGCGGGTCGCGTGGGCGAGCGTCCGCCACGGTGCGCGTTCGGAGCCGGCGCTGGCGTCGTTGCCGCGCGTCGCGTCCACGAAGTGCTTCGGGCCGGCGGCGAGCGGGGGTTGCACGGGCTGGGGGAGCGGCCGCATCGGCGGATGCGAGGCGGGGGTTGGCGCGGCGAACGCGCCGCACGTCACGGCGACGACGAGCACGGCGATGACAATGGTGAGGCAAGGTTTCATCAGCGGTTCAGGGGTTGATTGTGCGATGGTTTGGGACCGTAGCGGCCCGCCTGCGCGCCAACCAGCAATCTCGACGCGTCTTCCGACATCGTAGCCACCGACGTGAGGAGGCGGACCGAATGCCAACGGCTGCCAATGGTTGCCGGAGCAGTCCGCCTCCTCACGGCGGCGGCTACGACGCGCGGCCTCTGCTCGCGAAACACTTTGCAGCGAGCCGCGCTTCCAGCCTGAATTCACCCATGCACCTGCGCGTTTCAAAACTCATTCCTCTCCTTTTTGCGTCTCTCTGCGCTCTTTGCGGCCATCCCATTTCCGCCGCCGACTGGGCCGCCCACGCGCTCGCCGACGCTAAGCACGACCGCACCAGCATTCCCTACGACGGCAAGACACCGGACAAAATGGTCTGCGACACGACGCTGCGCGAACTGCCCGACGGCTTCGTGAGCAAGGACCGGCAGTGGCTCCACTTCGCCTCCGACGACCACCGCCATCGCGCCGTCCACTACAGCGCGAAATTGCCGGCGTTGCCGTAAGCTGAGATAAGCTGGAATGGCGCGAGGATAATTTGGTCGCCGTGATTGGTTTCTCGTCCCGGAGGGACACCAAAGGAAATTAGCCGGGGGCAAGGCCGCGTCAGCGGATGCAGCCCCCGACTGATGGGGTATGGAACTCATGCCCCAACGGGGCATCGAAGAAACTACCTTTGGTGTCCCGGAACCGGCATATCGCGGTGAGTTCGTCACTGCGCCGCACTGGCGTTTCGGAAGCGAACCGGCAACTGACATTTCACACCGAGAGCCTCTCCGCCTTTTTCTCCGATGCCCCGCTGGGGCAGGGCGCATTTCCGTCGGGCGACCGGGGGCCGCGCCCGCTGTCGCGGTCTTGCCCCCGGCTAATTTCCTACGGTGTCCCTCCGGGACATAGGCAGGGATGTCACTTCAACCCGCCATGACTTCCGCTCCAGTTCCGCAATGATCTGGCGGGCTTTTGTCGGCAGACCCTCCACTTTTGCGGTGGCCCAATCGCAGCGTCGGAACCTAGCCTTGCGTCATGAAGCGCTCAGTTTCGGCCTCGTTGCTCGCGGATAAAATGCTGGCCCTCGCGGCGGATTGTTTCGCCGCGCCGACGCTGGAGGCGTTGGCCAAGCTGCGCCTGAACCCCAGGCTGGCCGCACGGGTGGACCGCCTTGCCGGGCGCGCCAACGAGGGCTGCCTGACCCCGCGCGAACGCGAGGAATACCAGTCCTACATCCAGACTTCCGAGGTGCTCGCGCTCATCCAGCTTCGCGCCCGCGCCAAGCTGGGCCTTCCGCGCCGCATCCCGTTCCCATGATTCTGCCTCCACCGATTCGGTTCCAATCCCCGTGCTGCGACCCAGCAGGGGGAAGGCTCAGAATCATTAGCGGCAGAATCATGGGGCGCGGGAAGCGCGGAGACGACCCGCCGCCTGGGGCTGCTGCGGCTGAGCCCCGGCACGGCGCGCTCCGCGGATGCTCTCCGGGGGGCGGGCTTGCATGGGGAGCGCGGGTTGGTTCAGGGTTTCAGAAATCGCCGCCGGTTCATGTGCGGCTCCGTTTGTCTCCAACTGAATTGCTTATGAAAATCTTCTCGTTGGTCCCGGCCATGACCGCGCTGCTGCTGGCGGCGCTCGCGGATTGGAATGTGCGCGCGGCGGTGCTGGAGCTGCAGCCAGGCGATCATGTCGCGCTCATCGGCAATGCGCTGGCGGAGCGGATGCAGCATGACGGGCATTGGGAGACGCTGTTGCATCAGCGCTTCCCGCAGCACCGGCTGGTGGTGCGGAATCTCGGCTGGTCGGCGGACGAGGTGGATGTGAAGACGGAGCTGGCGATCACGGAGCCGTCGTATTCGGCGGGGGACAAGTTGCTGCGGTCGCGGCCGCGGTCGCGAAATTTCGGGACGCCGGATGCGCATCTCACGCACAGCCAGGCGACGGTGGTGCTGGCGTTTTTCGGCTTCAACGAATCGTTCGCCGGGCCGGCGGGGGGCGTGGCGAAATTCAAGGCGGACGTCGAGGGCTTCCTCACGCACACGGCGAAGCAAAACTACAGCGGCAAGGGAGCGCCGAAGGTGGTGCTCGTCTCGCCGATCGCGCACGAAAACCTGCGCGATCCCAACTTCCCCGATGGCGCGGCGAACAATGCGAATCTGAAATTGTACACGGCGGCGCTGGCCGAGGTGGCGGCGGCGCGGAAGGTGGCGTTCGTGGATTTGTTTACGCCGACGCTGAAGCTGTTCGCGGCGGGCGGCGCGGTGAAATTCACGATCAACGGGGTGCATCTGAATGCCGAGGGGCAGCGCGCGGTGGGGCGGCTGTTGGACGAGGGGTTGTTCGGCGTGGCGGGGACGGCGGCCGAGTTTTCCAAGGCGCTGCGTGAGGAGATCAATGAAAAGAACGCGCAATGGTTTCAGCGGTATCGCGCAGTGAACGGGTTTTACACGTACGGCGGGCGGTCGAAGCTGAAGTTCGCGGATGGCGAGCAGACCAATGCGGACGTGCTCGAACGCGAGCGGCAGATGCTCGACGCCATGACGGCGAACCGCGACGTGCGCGTGTGGAAGGTGGCGCAGGGCGGAACGGTGCCGGCGGAAATTGATGATTCCAATGCGCCGGCGGCGCTGCCGGTGAAGACGTTCTTCGGCGCGAACCGCGTGAACAAGTCAACGGCCAAGGGCGTGGCCGCGCAGGGCTTGACGAGCAAAAGCGCGGAGGCGGGCGAACTCAAGTATCTGACCAGCGCGGAGGCGGTGAAGGGCTTCAAGCTCGCGCCGGGTTATGCGGCGAATTGTTTCGCGTCAGAGGAGCAGTTTCCCGAGATCGCCAACGCGGTGCAGATGGCGTTCGACCCGCGCGGGCGGCTGTGGGTGGTGACGATGGCGAGCTATCCGCAATACCAGCCGCTGCGGGATCGCAATGCGGCCGGGCGCTCGGGGCCGGATGACAAGGTGGTGATCCTCGAGGACACGGACGGCGACGGGCGCGCGGACAAGGCGACGATCTTCGCGCGCGGGCTGCATGTGCCGACGGGCCTGGAGTTTTTCAAGGACGGCGTGCTGGTGGCGGGGCAGCCGGATTTGTTGTTTCTCAAGGACACGGATGGCGATGATCGCGCGGATGTGTTCGAGCGCGTGCTGCACGGGTTTGACTCGGCGGATTCGCATCATGCGATCAGCGCGTTCACGCTGGGGCCGGGCGGGGATTTGTATTTCCAGGAGGGGACGTTTTTTTACACGCAGGTCGAGACGCCATACGGGCCGGTGCGGAATCACAACGCGGGCGTGTATCGCTTCGAGCCGTTCACCTGGAAGTTCGACACCTTCATCAGCTACGGGTTTGCGAATCCGTGGGGCATCGCGTTTGACCGCTGGGGGCAGACGTTCATCTCGGATGCGTCGCCGGGCGGGAATTTCTTCGGCACGGCGTTTTCCGGGCGGACGATTTATCCGGCGAAGCATCCGAAGATGGAGGAGTGGATCAAGATGCGCGTGCGGCCGACGTCGGGATGCGAGTTTGTGGCGAGCCGGCATTTCCCGGCAGCGGCGCAGGGAAATTACCTGCTGAACAATGTCATCGGCGTGCAGGGCGTGCTGCAGCACAAGGTGACGGACAAGGACTCGGGTTTCGTCGGCACGGAGATCGAGCCGTTGCTGTTGTCGGAGGATCGGAATTTCCGGCCGGTCGATATGGAATTCGGGCCGGATGGCGCGCTGTATCTCGTCGATTGGCACGAGCCGCTGATCGGGCACATGCAGTATTCCATCCGCGATCCGCAGCGGGACAAAACACACGGACGCATCTATCGCATCACCTATCCGGCGCTGCCGCTGCTGAAGCCGGCGAAGATCGCGGGCGAACCGGTGGCGCGGCTGCTGGAGCTGCTGAAGGAACCGGAAGATCGCACGCGCCAACGCGTGAAAATCGAGCTGTCCGCACGGCCGGCGGCGGAGGTGATCGCGGCGCTGACGAAGTGGACGGCGGCGCTGAACGCGGCGGATGCGGAGGTCGAGCATCACCGTCTGGAGGCGCTGTGGGTGCATCAATTGATGAACGTGCCGAACGAGGCGCTGCTGCGGGAATTGCTGCGGTCGCAGGATTATCGGGCGCGCGCGGCGGCGACGCGGGTGCTGTGCTACTGGCGCGACCGCGTGAAAGATCCGCTGGGTCTGCTGGCGGTGCTGGTGGCGGACAAACATCCCCGCGTGCGGCTCGAGGCGGTGCGCGCGTGCAGCTTTTTCGATTCGCGGAAGGCGGCGGAGATCGCGCTGGAGAGCGTGAATCTGCCGCAGGATTATTATCTGAAATACGCGTTGGATGAGACGCTCACGACGCTGGAGAAGGTGAAGTAGATGGCGACGGTCAGGGCAGGGGGCTGCCCTCCGGAAAAGCCGCGGCAGAGATTGCGGGCGTGGATTCGGAATCGTTGGTTTGAACTGGCGGGCGGGCAGGTCGGAAAGTTTGAGATGCGCGCGTCGTATGCCAGCCAAGGTTTTGGCGCGGCATGTGTGGTCGGGCCCTGCTGCCTTCCCTCCCGCGACCTATGGAGTCGGCGGCGGGGGCGGCGCGCCACCACCTTGCGGAGTCGGCCCAGTGATTTGCGCGAGGAGCGCCTGTTGCGCGTCCGTCGTCAGCAGGCCGGACAACGTCTTCAACGCGCCGATATTCTTGTCGTGCAGCGGGCGGGACTTCGCGTCCATGGCGATGAGCAGCACGCGGATTTCGTTCAGCTTCACGTTGACGGCCGTCGCGTCGGTCTCCAGAGCGTTGACCTCCGTCTCGTAGGCGGCCATCGCGTAGCCGGGCAGTGTCTGATACGCGACGCCCAGTTGCTGCATCACGTTGACTGTCGCTGTGCCGCGCGCGACGTCGGCCTCGATGTCTGAGTCCGTGTGTTGCCGGTTGTAGGGGATTTCGATTCTTGTGCTCATAGGTTTTGCTTTCTTTCTGCCCTGAGTTATTTGGGTCTCATAGACATTAGGAATATGCACTAAGAAAACAGTTTACGCTAATGCCAAAGTGCTTTGCCGCTGGACGAATCCACTTCGCCCCAGCACCAGTCAGATTCTCGCTGGAGCCAGCGACTCTGCGCAGCCCTCAGCCGGAGAGCCGCTGGAGCGAACACACCGGTTCTGGAGCGAAGCACTTTGTCGCTGGAGAAAAGCACCTTGCCGCTGGAGTAAACCACTTTGACCCAGCGCCAGCTCGATTCCCGCTGGAGCCAGCGACTCTGCACAGTCGCCAGCCGGTTTCCCGCTGGAGGAAACGGCCTGGCGCTGGAGAAAAGCAATTTGGCGCTGGGGGAAAGCACTTTCCAGCTGGAGCAATTCGGCTGGCGCTGGAGAAATGTGGTTTCCGACTGGAGAAAATGGCTTTTCCCCAGCGTCTAGGCGGATAACTGCTGGATTACTGAGCAAATCCGCAGATTCAAACCATGGAGCGCTCTGGGCCAGCCCCAAAGGGGCTGTGGCCTCCAGCCCAAGGTTGCGGCCCCGTCGCTACCTTGGGTGGACGCGCATTTTGGGGCGCAACCCCGATGGGGTTGTGGCCGATTCCGACCGGAGATCCAAGGTAGCTGCGCAACCTTGGGCTGGAGGACGGAATTTCGTTGGGATTCGCAAGGACAACTTTACTGCGCTGGCACCAGGGCGCGGGTTTATCTGGCTCCGGGCTGGGCGGCGGGCTTCTTCGCGGCCTCGACCTGCTCGAACGCGGCGAGCGCTTGTTTCCACTCGGCGGCTCGGTGTCCGTGGAATTGCTGTGCAGTTTCAACGTGATATTTCCTGACGGGGCGTGGCGTCCCACACCTTCACCGTTCCGTCGTGGCTGGTCGATGCCAGCCGTTTCCCATCCGCGCTAAACGCCACGCTATTGACCGCGGCGGTGTGCCCTTGCAACGTGAGCGTCTCCTGACCGTTCGTGGCGTCCCACACCTTCACCGTCTGATCCCAGCTTGCCGACGCCAGCCGTTTCCCATCCGCGCTAAACGCCACGCTCCTGACGAGATGGGTGTGCCCTTTCAACGTGAGCGTCTCCTGACCGCTCGTGGTGTCCCACACCTTCAGCGTCCGGTCCCAGCTCGCCGAAACCAGCCGTTTTCCATCCGCGCTAAACGCCACGCCAAGGACCTGGTTGAGGTGCCCATTCAACGTAAGCGTCGCCTGACCGCTCGTGGTGTCCCACACCTTCGCCGTCTTGTCCGCGCTGGCCGAGGCCAGCCGTTTCCCGTCCGCGCTAAACGCCACGCTATAGACCGCGCCGGTGTGCCCATTCAACGTGAGCGTCGCCTGACCGCTCGTGGCGTCCCACACCTTCACCGTCCCATCCTCGCTTGCCGACGCCAGCCGTTTCCCATCCACGCTAAACGCCACGCTAAAGACCGGTCCGGTATGCCCATTCAACATGAGTGTCTCCTGACCGCTCGTGGCGTCCCACACCTTCACCGTCCGATCCCAACTTGCCGACGCCAGCCGTTTCCCGTCCGCGCTAAAGGCCACGCTCATGACCTCGCGGGTGTGCCCTTTCAACGTGAGCGTCTCCTTGCCGCTCGTGGCGTCGCACACCTTCACCGTCCCATCCTGCCTGGCCGACGCCAGCCATTTCCCGTCGCCGCTAAACGCCACGCCATTGCCCCCGCTAGCGTGCCCTTTCAAGGTAAGCGTCTCCTGACTGCTGGTAGCGTCCCACACCTTCACGGTCCTATCCCAGCTTGCCGACGCCAGTCGTTTCCCATCCGCGCTAAACGCCACGCTCCTGCACGCATCGCTGTGCCCTTTTAACGTGAGCGTCTCTTGCCCGCTCGTGGCGTCCCACACCTTTACCGTCCCATCCTCGTTGGCCGACGCCAGCTGTTTCCCATCCGCGCTAAACGCCACGCCCCAGACCCCGCGCCCGCGGGTGTGCCCTTTCAGCGTGAGCATCTCCTGACCATTCGTGGCGTCCCACACCTTCACCGTCCCATCGGCGCTGGCCGACGCCAGCCGTTTCCCATCCGCACTAAACGCCACGCTCCTGACCCAGTGGGCGTGCCCTTTCAACGTGAGCGTCGCCTGCCCGCTCGTGGTGTCCCACACCTTCACCGTCTGATCGTCGCTGGCCGAGGCCAGCCATTTCCCATCGGCGCTAAACGCCACGCTATAGACCGGCCCGGTGTGCCCTTTCAACGTGAGCGTCGCCTGACCGCTCGTGGCGTCCCACACCTTCACCGTCTGATCGTCGCTGGCCGAGGCCAGCCGTTTCCCATCGGCGCTAAACGCCACGCTCCTGACCACGTCCGTGTGCATTTTCCATGTGAGCATCGCCTGACCGCTCGTGGCGTCCCACACCTTCACCGTCTGATCCGCGCCTGCCGACGCCAGCCGTTTCCCATCTGTGCTAAACGCCACGCTCGTGACCTCGCGGGTGTGCCCTTTCAACGTGAACGTCGCCCGACCGGTCGCGGCGTCCCACACCTTCACCGTCTGATCCGTGCTTGCCGACGCCAGCCGTTTCCCATCCGCGCTAAACGCCACGCTCGTGACCCCGCTGGGGTGCCCTTTCAACGTGAGTAAATCAAGGTGACAGAGCCGTTGTAAGTAATACCACTCGAAGCCGCGCAAGTCGGGCCGGTTCGCTTGCGGGCGGTGCAGGTCGAGCAGCTCAACCACCCGGCTCACGTGCGCTTCGTCCCAAGCCCGTTTCGCCAGGTTCATGTGCGCGATATAGAGCTGGCGTCCGGCACGGTCCGCTTCGGCATCGGCCCGGTCGCGCTCGGCCACCGCGGTGGTCCGCTGCTGCTTCGCTTCGCCCAGCGCCTGTTGAGTCTGTGTCTTCGCTTCCACGGCTTGTTCACGCGCGGCCTTCTCCTTGAAGAAGAGCCAGGTCGAGACGCTCAGGCCGATGACCAGCGACGCGGCCACCGCCGCGCCCGCCGCGAAGGCCAGCCGGTGTCGGCGCACGAGTTTCTGGAGCAGGTAGGCCGCGCTGGGCGGACAGGCCAGCACCGCCTCGTGGCCGAGGTAGCGCTTGATGTCCTGCGCGAAGGCGCTCGCGCTCTCATAGCGGCGCGTGCGGTCTTTCTCCAGCGCCTTCATCACAATCCAATCCAGGTCGCCGCGCAGGAGGGTGGTCAGGTGCGCCGCCTCGGTCGCACGCTGTTTGGCGATGGCAGTCCGGTCGGCCGAGGTCAGGGTTGTCAGGCGCGCGGAGGGCTTCGGTGGTTCGACCTCGCGGAGCATCCGGCGCATCGCCTCCAAGCCAGCCTCGACCAATGCCTTCGGGTCGAAAGGGAGCCGGCCCGTGAGCAATTCGTAAAGCACCACGCCGAGGGAGTAGATGTCCGCCCGGGTGTCCACATCCACGCCGCTCGCCTCCGCTTGTTCAGGACTTGCGTAGGCGGGAGTGCCGATGAACTGATGCAGTTCGGTGAACTGCGTGCTGTCGTTGAGCCGTCCCTCGGTGGCCTTGGCGATGCCGAAGTCAATGACCTTGGGCACGGGGACGCCGTCGTGCAAGGTGACGAGGATGTTGGAGGGCTTGATGTCGCGGTGGATGATGCCCTTCTGGTGCGCGTGCTGGATGGCGGAACAGACGGCGGTGAAGAGGTCGAGGCGGTCCTTCGTGGAGAGATTGGCCTGGTCGCAGTAGTCGGTGATGCGGATGCCGTGGACCAGTTCCATGACGAAGAAGGGCCGGCCGGCGTTGGTCGCGCCGGCGTCGAGGACCTTGGCGATGTTCGGGTGGTCCATCATCGCCAGCGCCTGCCGCTCGGCCTCGAAGCGGGCGATGACGGACTTGGTGTCCATGCCCAGCTTGATGACCTTCAGGGCGACCTGGCGGCGGATGGGCTTCTCCTGCTCGGCCACATACACGGTGCCACAGCCGCCCTCGCCAATTTGCTCGCGGAGTTTGTAGGGGCCGACGAGGTCGCCGGGTTTCTCGGTGGGGGTCATGCTCTCTGTGCCGGAGCGCACCAGGGCGCGGGTGGTCTCGGCGTCGGACTCCGGTCCGGCAGGGTCGAACAGCGCTTCCGCGCTGGACTGCACGGCCAGGAGCGCCTCGACGCGGATGCGCAGCGCGGCGTCGCCGAGGCAGGCATGGGCAAGATAGGCGGCGCGTTCGGCGGGCGGGAGCCCGAGGGCGGCATGGAAGAGTTCCGATTCGCTGGGGGGGGCTGGTTTCATGCGGTGGCCGGGTGTCTTACCCTGTCATGCGAAATTTCTCGATGATAAAGTTCCTTCATTTTCCAGCGCTTTGTCGCGCGGGGATAATTTCACCGTCGGCCGTCATACCAGATGGGGCAGGCGTCGCGGCGGTTCAAGGACCGGCCCAGCGTGAGGACAGCCTTCACCATGACGCGCAGGTGTTCCCACGGCGTGTAGAGGTGCGCCTTGCGGCCGGACGTGACGAGCGGGTGGCGCGTGAGGATGCGCAGGGGCCGGAGTTTGCGCTGCCGGGCGAGCCGATTCAGCCGCTGGCTCATGTCAATGTCCTCAGCGGCGTAGAGCGCCTGGTCGAAGCCGGCGACGGCTCGAAACGCCCCCGCCTCCACGAAGCTGAACGACCCGGCGGCCCAGTGGGCTCAGCGAGTGAGGGTCGTCAAGCCAAGCATGAAGAACCCCGTCCACCACGGTGCGTGGTCGAGCCGCAGGGTGCAGCCACCTGCGAGGTGCTGGCCGGCGCGGATGACCTCGGCGACGTCGGCGAGCAGGTCGCGGTTCACGTGCGAGTCCGCGTCCACGAAGATGAGCCAGTCGCCGCTGGCCGCCGCTGCGCCGGAGTTGCGGGCGCGGGCGATTTGGTTCACTGGCTCGAAGACGACCGTTGCGCCCGCCGCGCGCGCGAGTTCCCCGGTGCGGTCCGTCGAGTTGTTGTCGCAGACGATGATTTCGCTGTCCCAGCCGATCGACGTGAACGCCTCGCGCGCGGCATGCACCGCCTGCAACGTCGCGCCGATGAGCTTCTCCTCGTTGAAGGCGGGCAGGACGATGGAGATGCGCATGGCGGAGGATAGCGGAAACAGTCGCTCCTGCCAGCCGGGAACTTCCGTCAGCGCGATGTTTCAGAAGGGCGTCGTGTTGCCCCGCGTTGCGAGGGCCGGCGGCGCGGAGTTGACCGTCGAGGACACGAGCATCAGCCCGTTCCCCGGCGTCACGCTGGTTGGGGTGAAGCTCCAGGTGCCGGGCGGCGAGCCGGACCTGGTTGAGCACCCGCACCTTGCGCAGCGTCTCTGCGGCCATCGCGTCGCTGAATGCCTCGGCGAGGAAAGGCTGTGCTATGGGCGCGATCGCGTAAAGGACCCGCTGGATTTGCTGGCGGTGCTGCTGGCGGACAAGCATCCGCGCGTGCGGCTGGAGGCAGGTGCGGGCGTGCATTTTTTTCGTTTCGCGGAAGGCGGCGGAGATCGCGCTGGAAAGCGTGAATCTGCCGCAGTACGACTATCTGAAATACGCGTTGGACGAGACGTTGAAGACGCTGGAGAAGGTGAAGTAGGGAAGCGCGGCGGGAAGGGCAGAGGCCGCCGTACGAGAAAGTCGCTCCAAATTGTACGGCGTGGTTCGGCGCGCGTTGGTTTGAACTGGTGGGCGCGAAGATCGGAAAGACTGAGGTGGGCACGACGCGTGCCGGACCGGGATTTGGCGGGGTGGGGACGGCGGCGGCCGTCGAATTCGGACGTAGGGTGGGCGGCTGGATCAAATCACCGGGGTCGCCGAAGAATCGCCGCCAGCGGGAGAAGCGTGAAGGGAAGGAGAGGAAGGAACAATACGGTCAAAGTGGGAAGCGTGAAGAGTGTCAGACCTACCGGGACGACATCCCAACCAACACACAACGAAACCCGTTGTTTTCGTTGCGAGTGTCGGCCGGGGTGCCTTGGCGATACGAGGACAACAGATAGCCAAAACCGGCGATGCGCCACGAACCACCGCGCGACACGCGGACGCCGCTCACACCATCGGAAAAATCCTCGCACCACTGCCACACATTCCCGCCCATGTCATAGATTCCAAAGCGATTCGCGGCAAAACTCCCCACGGGCGACGTGTATTCGTAATCATCCACGTTCAAGGTTTGGCCAAGGTTCGCCGCACCGCGTGGCGGCGGCCATTGCACACCCCACGGATACATGCCCTTGATTTTTACATGCTTGTCGTTCGGAGATCCCTCACGCGCTTCGTTCAAGCCCGCCGCCACGCTCCACTCCCAATCCTTGGGCAGCCGATAACTCTGCGTCGCGGTCAATTTGCCGTCCTTCCGTTCCTTCTCCGTCAGCCATTTCGTGAACGCCTGCGCATCGTCCCAGCTCACACTCACCACCGGATGCGTCGGTTCTTGCTTGAAAGGTGGTTTGTCCACCGAACGGCTCGTCGCAGCCGCAAACGCCGCGTAGTCCTGCACCCGCGTGTCCCAGATGCAGAATTGCACCTCCGTCCCCGGCACGGGCACGAAGACTTGGCCGAGCGTATTGGTCCAGCGGCTCGTCGTCGTCGGGGGCGCGCTCGCCGGGTTGGGCACTCCGGCAGCGAC
The DNA here is from genome assembly GCA_945861535.1 of Akkermansia muciniphila. Lineage (GTDB taxonomy): Bacteria > Verrucomicrobiota > Verrucomicrobiia > Limisphaerales > BJHT01 > BJHT01. Next base: position 40,690 of record CAMAUZ010000024.1, read on the forward strand.
GGGCGGGGCGGCGGGTTTCCCCACGCTGGGAGAGGGCACGGCTGCTGCCGGCGCACCGCCAAAACCCGTCAACACCAGTCGAAAACCGCCGCTGCCAAATTTTCGGTCGGGGGGAAAGCGAACCCAGCGGTGGGAGGATAAGAGGACCTCCGGGATGGCATCATGCCACGATCCGCCACGGAGCACTCGATGCGTCTTGTTGTCGTCGTACCAGTCTTCGCACCACTGCCACACATTCCCGGCCATGTCATAGAGGCCGAACGAATTGGTCATAAAATTCCCCACCGGTGATGTGAACGCATGCCCGTCTTGGTAACCGTCAATACAGGTAGCACCGCCGGAGTTGTAGTTAGCCATTGGCCATCCTGTCTTCGAGGTCTGGTCCGCGAAGTTGCCAGCACCGGGTGGTGGAGGCCATTGCCTGCCCCACGGATACACATTGGCGATCTTGCCGCTCTTGGCGACAGGGGTGCCGTCGCGCGGCTCATTCAACCCCACCGCCACGCTCCACTCCCAATCCATTGGCAATCGATAACTTTGCCCCGCGCTGAGCTTTCCTTCCTGGCGTTCTTTCTCCGTCAGCCACTTGGCAAACGCCTGCGCATCGTCCCAGTTCACATGCACCACAGGATGCGTTGGCCCCTGCTCAAAGCTCGGCTTTTGCGCAGCGCGGCCCGTCGCGCTCGCAAACGCCGCGTAATCTTGCACCCGCGTCTCCCACACGCAGAACAACACCTCCGTCCCCGGCACGGGCACGAACACCTGGCCGAGCGAATTGGTCCAGCGGCTCGCCGTCGTCGTGGGCGCGCTTGTGGGCTTGGCCACGACGGCAGCGACGGACGGTACAGCGGGCTTGGCGACACCGGACGCTGGCGCAGCGGCCGTTGGCGGCGGGTCCTCCGCAGGTTTCCGCGGTCGGAACACCACTGCCAGGCCGATGAGCAGAAGCACCGCCACGCCGCCGATGATGCCGTAGAGTTTTCCCTTCCCGGAACCTGCCGGCGCAAACGGAGCCGACGGAGCGGTGAATTCGAGCTCGGTCGGCGCGCTGGAATCCTGCGTGGGCCGTGGCCTGCTATCGGATTGCGAACTCTTCGCGCTCCCCGCGGACGCATCCGACGGAGCGGCTCCGCTGACGCTGGCGTGACTGGCGCGTCGGGCCGGAGCCTTCGTGATTCCCATCCGCTCGGCGACCTCACCCGCGGTTTGCGGTCGTACGGCCGCGTCCTTGTTGAGACAGGCCATGATGGTGGCGGCGACCGCTTCCGGAATCTCGTTCTTGAGGTCAAGTTCCTTCAGTCGCTCCGCCAGCGTGGGTGGATTGCCCTCGCGAATCTGATGGAGCACGTCCCCTTTGTAGAACGGCGGCTTGCTGGTGAGCAGCTCGAACAGGGTTGCGCCCAGCGAGTAGATGTCGTCCGTCGCCTTGGAAGGTTTGCCCGCCAGTTGCTGCGGGCTCATGTAGGACGGCGTGCCGCTGACGCCCATGTCCTTGGTCACCTTGAGCATGGATTCGCTGAGCGTGGCGGCCAGCCCGAAGTCCGCCAGTTTCAAACGCCCCTTGGCGTCCAGCAGCATGTTGGCGGGCTTGAGGTCGCGGTGAACGATCTTCTCCTCGTGCGCGTAGTCGAGGGCATCACAGAGCTGGGCCACGATCGGCACCAGAGTGGGCCAAGGGAAAAGCCGGTTCGGCTGGCCGGCCTTGAGGGCGCTCAGGGACTGGCCCTCAATGTACTCCATGGTGATGAAGGGCGCCTCACCGGGGAGCTGATAAAAGTCGTGAATCCGGATGATGTTGCGATGCGACAGTTGCCGGCATTTGCGCGTCTCCCGCCGCATGTCGTCCATCGCTTCGTGGTCGTGGCTCAACTGGGGCGAGAGGAACTTCACCGCCACGTTTTCATGGAGCGTTGCGTCCTCGGCCAGACAGACGATCCCCATGCCGCCTTCGCCGAGCTTCTTGACGATCTTGAAGCGCCCGCCGCCGAACTCGACACCCGGTTGATAGTGGTCGCCACCAATCATGGCGGGGAGTTTCTGGCCGGTGGGCTGGGGATTACGAGCGAAATATCCCGCGTCTGTTTGCGGGTTGGTTTTCTTGCGACGGCGGGATTTTCGGGCAGTTGAAGATCGACAAACGGTCCCCGTTTACCAGAATGACAACACAACCACTACGACCTCATGTTTTTAATTGTCGCTGATTTTCGCGGGAAGAAGCTCCGGTTTGATCTGGATTCCGACAATCTCGTGATCGGCCGGACGGCGGATGGCGTAGTGCCGAATGTGGCCTTGAACGACGACCCGGCGGTGGCTCCGCGGCACGCCCAAGTCTGGGTCGCTGCGGGAACCGTCTGGATCAGGGATTTGGACAGCCCGTCGGGTGTGCTCGTCAACGGCCTGCGAATTGCGCAGCCGCAGCAGATCGGCCCCGGGGATGAGATCATCGTGGGCAGCACCACCTTGACCGTGACCTCCAGACCGGCGGGTGGGGCGGCGGGCCAGCCAGCCCAACCCCCGGCCAAGCCGCAAGCGGAAGCCGACGAGGCGACAGTCACCTTAAAAAGCGAAATGGATGCACGGCGCACGGCAGCGCCGGAATTCAACAGCACCTCCCAGAAGCAACTGGCCATGCTGTATGAATTGCCCATCCAATTCGCCGCGGAACGGGATCTCCGGAAACTGTTCGGACTGGTACTCAAATCGGTTATCGAGATCATCCCCGGCGCGAAACGGGGTGCCTTGCTGGTGTTGGATCGGGCCAGCGGGAAGCTGGCTCTGCGGGCGGCAGTGCCGGAGGAAAATCCGCCCATCAGCCGGACGCTCATCCGTCGCGCGGTGGCCCAGGGCAAAGGCTTCATCTGGTCCAAGGATGCGGAAATGGATGTATCGCAGAGCATGAAGGCGCTGTCCATTGCCACCGGGATGTATTGTCCGCTCATGTGGCAGGGTGAGGTCCAGGGCGTCATCTGCGTGGACACGCCCGACCCCAAGCGTTCCTTCGCTGACTCGGACCTGCGCTTTCTCATTGCCGTGGCGCATTACGCGGCGGCGGCCTTGTCCAACTCCGCGCTGCAGGCGGACATTGAGTTCAAGAACAAGGTCCAGGACCGGTTGCTGACCAATTTCTCCCCCAGGCTACGCCAGCGTTTGGTGGACCAAGCGCGGGCAGGGGCACTGGTCCCCGGTGGCGAACGCTCGAAAGTGACGCTGCTGATGTCGGACATTCGCGGCTTCACGACCACCACGGCGACGATGGACGTGCAACTGGTCGTGGACATGCTCAACGAGTATTTCACCGAGCTGGTGCAGGTGATTTTTGACCACGACGGCACCATCGATAAGTTCATCGGCGACGCCATTTTGGTCGTGTTCGGCAGTCCGGACGCGGATGCGGACCAGCACGCGAAGGCGGTGAAGGCGGCCATCGCGATGCAGGCGGCGAATCAGCGCGTCAACGCGCGGCGCAAGGCGCGCGGCGAGGTGTGCTGCGACCTGGGCATCGGGCTGCACTACGGCGAGGTGTTGCATGGTTTCATCGGCGCGGAGGATCGGCTCGAATTCACCGTGATCGGCGACACCGTCAACCGCACCGCACGCTATTGCGATGGTGCCGGCAAGGGCATGATCGTGGTCAGTCCGGAGTTGCATCAGTTTGTGAAGGACCAGTTTGAATTCAAGGCGCTTGCATTTCCCACCAAGCACGAGGGCGAGTTCAAGGCATTCGAGGTGGTGTTGGGAGAAGGGGCCGGAGTGGTGGTCTAGCCGGTTTGGCGGGGGCGCTTGGTGGAGCAGACTTGGCCGAGGAACGCGCACGGATTCTCGACAGGGCAAGACCCGCCCACGGGCACTGGCAGGTAGTTTGAGCTGAACGGGAACCGGCTGGACGGGAACCGAGATTTCGCTAGCCTGCAGGCAATCGCATGACTTCCACCTCCCCCTACCGCACCGGTCGTGAGATTGCCCGTGGCGGCATGGGCGCGGTGCTGGACGCGCCGGGACCAGAAGCTCGGGCGCAGCGTGGCGATGAAGGTGATGCTCCAACGCGACGCCAGCGAGGAGGAGCAGCAGCGGTTCTTGCAGGAGGCGCGGGTGCTCGGTCAGCTCGCGCATCCCAACATTGTCCCGGTTCACGACGTGGGCACTGATGAAACCGGACGGCTCTTTTACACGATGAAGCTCGTGCTGGGCGGCACGCTGCACGACGTGATCGGAAAGCTGAAGTCCGGGGACAAGGGCACGCTCGCGAAGTATCCGCTCAACGCGTTGCTCACCGTGTTTCAGAAAGTCTGCGACGCCGTGGCCTTCGCGCACTCGCGCGGGATCATCCACCGGGATCTGAAGCCGCAGAACATCATGGTGGGCGAGTTCGGCGAGGTGCTGGTGATGGACTGGGGGCTGGCGAAGATTTTGCCCGGCAGTGCGGCCGCCGAGGAAGCGGCCAGGACTTTACCTTGGTTGGGACCGGTGACGGCCGGAGCCACAGGCAGCGGAGGACCGGTGCGGCTGGCCGGAGCAGCTCCGGCGGGCGGATCTGCGGCGAGCGAGATGGTGACGTTGCCGTTGAGCGGCAAGGAAGCGAAAGCGGAGGCCGTGACGCTGCCGCCGGTCGCGCCACCGCCGTTGCCGGCGATGGCCTTGGAGATCACGCTGCCCGGCCGGGAGAACGGGGCGGGAAGTGCGCCCCCGAACGCCGCCGCGACGGCTCCGAGTATGGCGGACGAACCGCCGGGGGCGAATCACAGCCCTCGGGCGACGGCCGCGGTCGGGTCCGGGGCGGGCACCGAAGTGACGTTGCCGTTGGACAATCAGATGGCCCAACCGGCCGCCCCCGTGTTCGCCGGAACTCCACCGCCGGAACCGGAGCCGCAGACGAGGCAGCCGGACCCTGGCAGCGGTTCGGCGCCTGCGCCCAGCGGCGTGTATGCGACCTTGGAAGGCGCGGTGATGGGCACGCCGCACTTCATGTCGCCCGAGCAGGCCGAGGGCAAGATCGCCGAGTTGGACGGGCGCTCGGACATTTTCTCATTGGGCGGCATTCTCTACGCGCTGCTGACGCTGCGCCCGCCGGTGGAGGGGGATTCACTGGAAGAGATTTTGTCCAAGGTGCGCAGCGGGACCATTGCGCCGCCCACGGCCTTCGACGCGCCCAGCTCCACCACCCAGGCAAAGCCCAACGCGACCGGCGCGGTGACGGAGCCGCGCAAGATTCATCCGCTGCCGCACTGTCCGGCCGGCAAGGTGCCCGCCGCGCTCTCCGCCGTGACGATGAAGGCGCTGACGCGGGACAAGCTGCGGCGGTATCAGACGGTGGCGGAGTTCACGCGCGACATTGAGGCGTATCAGGGCGGCTTCGCCACGAGCGCGGAGAACGCCAACGCGCTGACGCTGGTGCGCCTGTTCATCCACCGGCACAAAACGCTGACCGCCGCCGCCGCGCTCTTCGTCCTGCTGACCATTGGGTTCGTGACCAAAGTCATTGCCAGCGAGCAGAAGGCCAGGACCAACGCCGAACAAGCCGCGGCCCATGCGAAGACGGCGGAAGAACACGCCGCGCGAGCCAAAGTTTCCGAAGCCGCCGCCGTCGCGGAAAAGGAAGCGGCCCGCCTGTCCTCGACCAGGGCGAATCTCGCCCTCGCGGACGCCGCGCTGCGCGAGGGCAATGGCCCCGCGATGCAAGCCGCGCTCGCCGAGGTGCCGGAGGACTTGCGCGACTCCACCTGGCGCTACCTGCTTGGCGAGTCAGACTCCTCCATCGCACGCATCAGAACCGGAGCCAGTGTGGTCACCGGCGTGGCGGCGCATCCCCGGCGCCCGGGTGTGTTCGCGGTGGCGGACGGCAATAGAAAGGTCTTCCTCATCGAGCTGCGCACCGGTGCCAGGCTGCTGGAGTTCACGCCTGAATTCCCACCGAAATCCAGAGGTGAACTCTCCGCACTCGCTTTTTCCCCCGATGGCCAGCGCATCGCGGTGGGACGAAGTGCCGATGGCGGCATCGTCATCCACAGCGCGCGGGATGGAAAAAAGCTCCTTGGATGGGACGCACCGCGGACTCAGGAATTGGAGTTCAGCGCGGATGGCCTGCGCCTGTTCCAGAGCACGGAAGTATACAAGGCCCACAAGTCCCTCCGAATGTGGGAAGCGGCCAGCGGCCTGCCTGCCTGGGAGTATGGGTCGTCGAAAGGAACCAGTCATCCTCACGGTGCCTTCACCCCGGACGGGCAGCAGGTGCTCACCTTCGGCTACGGTGACGACTTTCGCCTCGTGGATGCGCGGGATGGCGCGGCCATCCGCAGTTTCAAAAGAGAGGGCGCCCCCATCACTGCATTGGCCATGGCGGGCAACGGTCTGGCGGCGGCGGCGGACCAGCAGGGCTTTGTCAGCGTCCTCGACCTGAAGACCGGAAGCGTTCGGCTGCGGTTCCGCGTCCATGACACGTCCGTTCATTTCCTCGCGTTCACCCCGGCGGGCGACCAGCTCGCGACCGGCGTTGCGCTGCCCGATGGACAGCAGGCCATCCACCTCTGGCTGGCGGCGACCGGCGAGCGCCGTCAAGCACTGCTGGGCGGCAGTGGTGAGATTCGGGACATCAGCGTGCATCCGGTTTCGGGTGAACTGCTCGTGAGCGGGCCGAACGCGGCTGCGTGGGACCCCACCGGTCAGCCGCCGAGGTGGTATGCCGGCGTAACTCCACTTCAGCCCGCCCGCCCCGTGTTTTGGGGTTCGGATGAGGTGCTCTTTGCATCTGGGAATCGCGAGGACCTTTTGCTGCACAAACTCCAGCCCGGCGCTCCCGCCATACTCTGGAAGTCCGTCGGCATAGTCATGCCGCAGAGCGACGTGAGCGCGGATGGGAAGCTCGCGGTGTTCGCCGGGGTGACATACGGCGCCGACTTGTTGTTCCTGCGCAACCCCGGCCCCCAGCGCGAGGAAGGCCGCACCATCAAGCTGCAGGGTGGCAAGGACTTCATCCGCCTCAGCGCGGGGGGCGAGCGCGTGGTGGTGGTCGGGAATCGGAACAGCAAGGTTGACCTGTTTGACACCACCACCGGCCTGCCGCTGGCCCCGTTTGAACGGGCTGACATGAAACGATTCTGGAGCTTCGCCTGGCTCGGCAGCAACGGTCAGCACCTCGTGGGACTGGTGACGGCCAAAGCCGAGCGCGGCCTGGCCGGCTCCGAGGAATGGGTCGTCCTCTGGGACGCCGCCAGCGGCAAAATCGTGCAGCGCGTGACGAACCGCAGCGCGCTGGGCGTGCTCGTCGTCGCACCCGATGGCAGCCGCCTGGCCGAGGCCGGGGCCGACAAAATGGTGCGCATCCGCGATGCCGCCACGCTCGCCGTGCAGCAGGAGTTTCGCGCCCACGACGGCCCCATCACCGCGCTCGCGTGGCATCCCGTGAAGCCCATCCTCGCCACCACCTCCACCGACCTCACCATCCGGCTCTGGAACCTCGAAACCGGCCGGCGGCTGGAGGAGCTGCGCGGCCCGCTGACCACGCCGATGGGCCTCGGCTTCAGCCCCAGTGGCCAGCGCCTCGCGTGTGCCAGCCCGAGTGACAACACGCGCATCTGGGAGCCGGAATCGCTGAACGAAAAACCGGTGCCCACCCAACCCAAGGACGGCGCTTGGGAAGACCTCCTCGCCCCGCTTACGCCGGCCATCGTCGACCAGACCGGCAATGGTTGGCGCATGGACAACGGCGCGCTCTTCAGCCCGAACAAGACCTTCACGACGCTGCCGCTGCCGGGCAACCTGAGCGGCACCAGCTACCAAGTGCGGGTGAAGCTGCGGCAGCTCATGGCGAAGAACGGATTCAGTCTCGAACTCCCCGTGGGCAATCACATGGTGGGTTTCGATCTCGATGGCGATCTCGGAAAGTGGACCAGCCTGGCCCTCGCGAACGGCAAGTGGGGCAAAGGCCTGCCCGGTGCCTTGGCAGGCAAGCAGGTGAAAGACTCCGACCAGCACGACTTGGAAGTGACCGTCCGCCTCAACGGTGCGAACGCCACCATCACCGTCACGCTCGACGACCAGCCGCTCTACGAATGGACCGGCCCCATCGCCGCCCTAAGCCAGCATTCATTGTGGAAGACCGCCCCCGGCAGCCTCGCCCTCGGCACCATGGCCGCCGACTGGGTGGTGTATGAGGTGAAGGTGAAGCGGCTGGACGGCAAGTGAGTTTCCGCTAGCTTCCGCAGCATCGCATGACGCCCGCCTCCCCCTATCGCACCGGCCGTGAGATTGCCCGGGGCGGCATGGGCGCGGTGCTGGATGCGCGGGATCAGAAGCTCGGCCGCAGCGTGGCGATGAAGGTCATGCTCCGCCGCAATGCCAGCGAGGAGGAGCAGCAGCGCTTTCTCCAAGAAGCCCGCGTGCTGGGGCAGCTCGCGCATCCCAACATCGTGCCCGTCCACGACGTGGGCATGAATGAGCAGGGCCGCCTCTTCTACACCATGAAGCTGGTGGTGGGCGTCACGCTGCACGACGTCATCGGCAAGCTGAAGGCCGGGGACAAGGACACACTCGCCAAGTATCCGCTCAACGCGCTGCTCACCGCCTTCCAGAAAGTCTGCGACGCCGTCGCCTTCGCGCACTCGCGCGGCATCATCCATCGCGACCTCAAGCCGCAGAACATCATGGTCGGCGAGTTCGGCGAGGTGCTGGTGATGGACTGGGGGTTGGCGAAGATTCTGCCGGGCAGTCCAGCTGCGGCCGAAGCGGCCAGAACTGGACCATTGCGAATACAGGCAGGCACTTCCGCTCCCCAAAGCGCTCCACCGTCAGGGAGTACCACAGGCCTGCGGTCGTCGGTCGGGATCGATCCGACCGAGGCTGCGACGTTGCCCTTGGTCCCCAAGCCGACCGACGACGCCACGCTCGTCTATGCCCCAGCCCCGGCTCCATCGGGCCCATCTGGGATTGCCAGCGAAGCCGCGACTTCGGGTAGCAGCTACGCGACGCTGGAAGGCGCGGTGATGGGGACGCCGCACTACATGCCGCCGGAACAGGCGGACGGTCGGGTCGCCGAGCTTGATGAACGCTCGGATGTGTATTCCTTGGGCGGCGTGCTCCATGCGCTCCTCACTTTGCGACCGCCCGTGGAAGGAAAGGATACCAGCGAAGTGTTGAACAAGGTGCTCCATGGCGACATCACCGCGCCCGCGCTGGCGACCCGGGGCAACAAGCTCCCCCACCTGCCCAACGGCCTCGTGCCCCATGCGTTGTCGGTCGTGTGCATGAAAGCCTTGCAGGTCGCGCGCCGGGATCGTTACCAGACCGTGACTGAGTTTGAGCAGGATATCGCGGCGTATCAGGGCGGTTTTGCCACCAGCGCAGAGGACGCGAACCCGCTCGCCCGGTTTCGCCTCTTCATCCTCCGCCACAAAGTTCTCTCCGCGGTGACTTCGCTGACCGTGCTGCTGACCATCTTCTTCGTGGGAACGCTCATCAAAAGCGAAGAATTGGCCAAAGCCCACGCGGAGCGAGCAGACCAGAGCGCCAAGCACGCCATGGGCGAGTCGCAAAAGGCGAAAGCCGAGGCGGAGAAGGCGATAGCGATGGCGCAGTTCCTGAGCGGCCTCTTCGATGACGCCGATCCCGTGGCCCGCCATGGCCGGGCGATGGGCGCAAGTCCCCGCCGGGGGCCGAGCGTGACAGCGCGCGACATGCTGGATCGAGGTGCGGCCACCTTGCGGACTTCGCTCAAGGACGATCCCGCGATCCGGGCCGTGCTGCTGGACAAGGTGGGCAACGTTTACATCAGCATGGGCCTTTATTCGCAAGCCGCACCGCTGGTGGACGAAGCGCTGGAACTGCGAACGAAACTCTTCGGTCCGGACCATGTGGAGACGGCGGCCAGCTTGCACACCAAGGGCTTGTTGGACGGCTATCAGGGCCAATACGAGTCGGGGCTCAAACGAATGAACGCCGCCCTGGACATTTATCGCAAAGGCCATGCTCAGGGGCATCCGCTGGTTTCGGATGTCGCCCTCGATCTCGCCGTGCTGGAAGTGGCCAACAACAACCTCACGAAGGCCAGCCAGCTCTTGCTGACAGCCTTGGAAATCCGCCGGCGGGCCTTTGGTGAGAACAGTCGCGAAGCATTGGCCCCGTTGATGTTTCTGGCGGTGTTTGAAAACTCCTCCGGGCGGAGAAACCCGGAGCGCATCATGGAAGTGGCCAAGGTCTGGGACGGGGCCGGGCGGACCGAGGAATTCGGAGCCTTCGTCAATCTCGGGCTGAACGCCGTGGTTACGGCCCAGCTCGACCCGGCCAAAGCGGCTGATCTCTTTCAGGAAGCCGAACGGCGGGGCACAGCCCTGTTGGGATCGAACCATCTATACCTAAACATTGTTCGCAATGAGCACGCTGCCTTCCTCAGCAAGACCGGACAACTGCCCGAGGCACGGGAAAAATACCAGGCCGTCATTTCCAGCGTCCAAAGCGCGCTCGGGACCAACTGCGTGTTTCTCATCGCCCCACTGGAAGGCCTGGCCCGGCTCGAATACGGCGCGAGAAATTACGCCGTCCTGGCGGGTATCTACCGACAGTTGATCAGCCTGATGGATGCGCAGGCGCAGCGTGAGAGCGCCCAAGTGGAGTCGCGGAAGTATAACCGTCATCTGGGCCGGTGGATCGACGCGCTCAACTCCCTGAAGCGGCACGGCGAAGCGGAACAGGAAATTCGCCGCATCCTGCTTTCCATCAGAGATGGCGGCATCTATTCGGAACTCAAGCCGGCAGCTTTCGTCGATCGCCTCGGTGTGGCCGTGCTCGGCCAGGCGGGGATCAACTTAGCCCCGGCAGACCTTGCCGCAGACAACTCCTCGGGTCAGCAAGCGCTATCGGCCGCCAAGCTCTGCGCCAAGGCGGCGGCCGCGCTGGCCAAGCGCACGCCTAATCCCACCGAAGCGGACCGCCTCGTCATCGGCCTGCTCATGGATCAGGCCGTGATGATCCTCAAAAATGCATTGGCAAGGGGTGCGCCCAAACCACCAGATCTGCGAACCGATCCCGACTGGTCGGTTCTCAGGTTGCACAAGGACTTCGCCCCGCTGGTGGAGCCGGGCAAGTAGCGCATACTGGCCTTTCGCTCGCGCCACCCAGCGCGATGACCTAGGAATGGGAAGTGCGGCGTCCAGGCTGCCGCATGGCGGGCGTTAGTGGTATGATTCAGCTTGTGGCTTGGCTAGAGTCTTATACGCATGGCCAATCTGGCTTCTTATCTTCGCGGTCGTGAGATCGCCCGCGGCGGCATGGGCGCGGTGCTGGACGCGCGGGACCAGAAGCTGGGGCGCAGCGTGGCCATGAAGGTCATGCTCCGCCGGCAGGCCAGCGAGGAGGAGGAACAGCGCTTTCTCCAGGAGGCCCGGGTGCTTGGTCAGTTGGCGCATCCCAACATTGTGCCCGTGCATGACGTGGGCAAGGACGAGCAGGGACGGCTCTTCTACACGATGAAGCTGGTGCAGGGCGTCACCCTTCACGACGTCATCAGCAAGCTGAAGTCCGCGGACAAGGACACGCTGGCCAAGTATCCGCTCACCGCGCTACTGACCATCTTCCAGAAGGTGTGCGACGCCGTGGCGTTCGCGCATTCGCGCGGGATCATCCACCGGGACTTGAAGCCGCAGAACGTCATGGTCGGCGAATTCGGCGAAGTGCTGGTGATGGACTGGGGCCTCGCGAAGATACTGCCTGGCAGTGCGGCTGCCGAGGAAGCGGCCCGGACGGGACCATGGCGGATACCGTCCGGCGCTTCTGCTCCCCAGAGTGCGCCACCGCCGGTGAGTTCGGCCGGCGTGCCGCCAGCGGCCGGGATTGATCCGGCCGAGGCAGCAACGTTGCCCTTGCTTCCCAAGCCGGCCGACGATGCCGCCACTCTCGCCTATTCCCCGATCCCGGCTCCTTGGGACGCACTTGGGATCGCCAGCCAAGCTGCCACCCCCGGCAGCAACTTCGTGACGCTGGACGGCGCGGTGATGGGGACGCCGCACTTCATGTCGCCGGAGCAGGCGGAGGGCAAGAGCGCCGAGCTGGACGCTCGCTCCGACATCTTCTCGCTGGGCGGCATTCTCTACGCGCTGCTCACGCTGCGCCCGCCGGTGGAGGGCAATTCGCTGGAAGAGATCTTGTCGAAGGTGCGTAGCGGGACCATCGCGCCGCCCACGGTCTTTAACGCCCCGAGTTCCACCACGCAGGCCAAGGCGGGCACGACTGGTGCGGTGACGGAGCCGCGCAAGATTCATCCCCTGCCGCATTGTCCGGACGGGAAGGTGCCGTCGGCGCTCTCGGCTGTGACGATGAAGGCGCTGACGCGGGACAAGGCACGCCGGTATCAGACCGTTGCGGAGTTCACGCAGGACATCGTGGCCTATCAGGGCGGGTTTGCGACGAGTGCGGAGAACGCCAACGCGCTGACGCTGGCACTACTTTTCTTCCGACGGAACAAGGTGCTGGCCTCAGCGGCGGCGCTTGTGTTGCTGGTCATTCTCATCGCGCTGCCACTGGTGATTGCCAGCGAGCAGAAGGCCAAGGCGAACGCGACGCTCGCCGGTCAGAATGAGCTGAAGGCAAATCAGAACGCCGCCACCGCGCGGGCAAACGAGCTGAAGGCCGAGGCCAATGCCAAGCAGGCAAAGGCGGCCGAGCAGGCCGCGCGCGCCGAGAAGGAACTGACGCGTCGCGCCTTCGCCAGGGCGCAGACCGCGCTCGCCGATGCGGCCCTGCGCGAGCTGGACACCGTGGCGGCGCGCACCGCGCTGAATGCGGTGCCGGAGGATTTGCGCGATACGAGCTGGGAATACTTGCTGGCCCGCTCGGACACCTCGCTCGCCACCCTGCGCTCATTGAACAGCGCGGTGATTCGCGCCGTCGCGGCGCATCCAAAGCGGGCCGGGGTGTTCGCCATCATCGGTGGGGATCACGTCATTTCGCTGGTGGAAGCAGCCACGGGGGTGCGGCTGTTGGATTTTAGCAGCGGCCTTGGCCCCACCCCCGGCGAAGGGTATTCACTCGCGTTTTCTCCAGATGGCGAGGAACTGGCCGTCGGCCACACTGCGGTCGCAAAGATCGTCTTTCACAGCGCGCGCGACGGTCGCAAGCTCCGCGAATGGAAGGCACTCGCGCCGGAAGCCCTCGCGTTCAGTCCGGTTGGTGGCCGCTTGCTCGTCAATGCGAGCCAACAGAAAGAGCGAGGAAGATTGGCCATGTGTGACGCACAAACCGGCGCGGCGAGGTGGAGTTTGGATGAGCCATCCCACTGGACCCACGCCGCCTTCCACCCCTCTGGCCAGTCGGTGGTGGTCGCGTCCGGCAAATTCAGCGTGGCGTTGCTCGATGCCGATGATGGCCAAAAAATCCGCGCGCTGCCGGACAGCGGACCCTATGTCAATGCGCTCGCCGTGAGTCATGATGGCGAATACGCGGCTTACGGGGACGAACAGGGCGGCATCCGGAGTGTGCGTCTGAAGGACGGCCAGCTCATGCTGAACTTCCGCGCGGCGAATTGCGCCATCCGCGCGCTGCACTTCACGCCGGACAACCGCCGCCTCGTCACGCTCACGTATCCGAGAAACCACTCCTACCATCACGTCCGCGTGTGGGACGCGCTCACCGGCTACCCTTTGCAGGCGCTGTCCGGCGCGGATGCGCTGTCCACCGGCGCCAGCATCCATCCGGTTTCAGGCGAACTCGTCGTGATGGGCAAACAGGCGGCCAAGTTCTGGAACCTCAAGCAAATCGAACCCGGGTGGAATGTTCCCGCTTCCGTGAACCTGCCGTGGGCGGGGTTCTGGGGCGGAGACGACACGTTGCTCCACTTCGACCCGCGCGGACTGCCCTGCGTCTCGCAACTCACCTCCAGCGGCGGCGGAAATGTTCTCTGGCGTGCTGGAACCAATTGCCTGTTCCCCATCGCCAGCATCAGTGCGGATGGTCGCTTTGCCCTGGGCGGCGGGCTGTCCGCGCAGTCTGACTTTTTCCTGCTGCAACACGACGGCACGTCCGTGCGGGAGGTCGCGCATTGGAAACCGCCCTCCAACCCGCAGGTGCTGCGCTTGAGCCCGGCCGGTGACCGCGTCTGGACTGAGTCACAGATGTTCGATGCCACCACGGGGAAGCCGCTGTCCACCCAGACCGTCAAAGCGCGTGGCAACTGGGTGGACGGCCACTGGATTTCCTCGAACCGCCTGGTCACCCTCGCGCATGAAAAGGAGTCGTCCCTCGTGGCCGTTGTTGACGCCAGCACTGGACAGACCCTCAGCTCTGCCACCAACGCCGCGCGCATCCTCGCGCTCGCGGTCGCCCCCGGCGGGCGGCTCATCGGTGAGGGCGGGCAGGACAAGCTCGTCCGCCTGCGCGACCCGAAGACGCTCGCCGTGCGCCACGAGTTCCGCGCGCACGATGGTGGCGTCACCGCGCTGGCCTTCCACCCACGCGAACCCATCATCGCCACGGCATCGGAGGATCTCACGATGCGGGTGTGGAACTACGAAGCCGGCGCGCTGCTGGAGGAGCTTCGCGGGCCCCAAGTGATTCCGCTCAGCCTGGCGTGGAGTCCCGGTGGCAAGCGCCTGGCGAGCGCCGGAATTGACCGGCTCGTGCACGTCTGGGAGCCACGCTCGCTCAACACCCGCGCACCGTCCGCACCCGCTGGCACCCGCAACGAATGGGAGTCTCTCCTCGCGCAGATCAAGTCCGACGACGTCGCCACGAAGGGTCAAGGCTGGGTCTTCGACAACGGCAGCTTGCGCAGTCCCGACCGCAAGTATGCGACCGTGCCGCTGCCCGGCAACTTTGCCCACACCAGTTATCACCTCGAGCTCAAAGTGCGCCGTCTCACTCCTGCGGATTCGCTCACTGTTTTTCTCCCGGTTGCGGACCGGCAGACCGGTTTCATGCTCGATGGCTATCCCCAGGCCGGACATGTGTCAGGCCTCCACTACGTGGATGGCAAAGGCGACACACAACAGGCCAATGCCGTGCGGGGCTTGCAGGTGAAGGATTCGGAGTCTCACCAGCTTGATCTCATCGTGCGCGTCGGTCCCGTGACCTCAAGCATCGAAGTGCAGTTCGACGAACGCCCGCTCTACCGGTGGACTGGATTGCCAACGGCACTGAGCATGAACGGCCGCTTCATCGGACTGGCTTCCCACCAGCTCGGTCTCAGCGCGCACAAGCCTGACTGGGTTATCGAAGCCGCGCGCGTGAAACGGTTTTGATCAGCGCGCCGCCAGGGTGGTGTATGAAGTCGAGGTGAAGCGGCTGGACGGGAAGTGAGATTTCGCTAATCTCCGGCCCATCGCATGAACCCCGGCTCTGCTTACACCCCCGGCCGCGAGCTCGCCCGCGGCGGCATGCGGGCCATCCTCTCGGCCACGGACCAATCCTTCGACCGCTAGCGCCAAATTCCCCGACCGAACTCGGCCATGTTCCCGAGCGGTTCCCTCCAGCGCCGCCAACCCAATCATGTGTCTCCACCGGGCACCCGCCGCGCGTACTCCGGGCGTCAGTCGCTGGCAGCTGTCGCCGTGCCCTTCCCCTTCCTCCCGCTGCGACCGGGACCGTCGCAAGCCGCCTGGGTTGCAGCTTCGCCGCCAATGTACATCGTGTTGCTTTGGTCTCCTCCCCCGTTTTTCCGTGGGAATCGAAACGGCCAGGGCGGGGAGCGACCTGTCGGATTCGGGTCCCGAGGGTTCGTCGTGATGATTTCGAAATCACCCGGCACCGGCGAACGACGCTGTGAGGGTTGGCTTCCACGCTGCCGGATTCTCGCTTGACCGTCGGCGCTGCCGGCCGCCACTTTCCGCCATCCCGTTAGCCTTTCTCCGCGTATCAAATGGATCCATTCAACGAAAAAAAATTCCGACTTTCCGCCGCGGTGGAGTTTGCGGACCTCCCCGATGGCGTGCGGGTGCTGAAACAGCGGGTGCGCGGAGAGTATCTGGTCCTGACTCCGGAGCAGCAGCGGGTGCTGGCGTTGTTCGACGGACGGCAAACCGTGCATGAGGTGCTGCAAGGACTGCTCCAGGGGGAAAGTCATCCAAAGCTCCGCGCCTTTTACGACGTGGTGCTCGCCGCCCAGGCGAAGGGCTTTCTGTATGAAGGCGACTCGGAACCGCCCAGCGCTGCGGCCACGGGCCGTCGCTGGAATGTCCGTTGCACCCCGACCAGCGCGGTGGCGCTGGCCTTGGGCCTCATCGGTGCCGGAGCTTTCGCGGTGGGGGTTTCGGCGGTGCCGATGCTTCCCGGCAATCCGATCGGTTGGTGCGTCGCGCTGGCGGCGATCTCGCTGGGACTGAGTCTCGCGTCGCTGTTGGCGGGTGCGGTACTGAGCGGTCTGGGGCGGGAGATCTACCGCCCGGAGCTGCGCATGGACATGGTGCTGCCGTTTTTCTCCGTGGATACGCGGGACGCCTTGATGGGCGGTCGCACGGTGGAGGCGCTGACCGCGGTGCAGATGCTCGCCGCGCCGTTCGCGGTCGCGCTGGTCGGGTGGGCGCTGGATTCCAATGCGATCCTGCTCGCCGGCTGGATCACGGCGCTGGTGTTGAGTTCCCCCTTCGGCAACTCGCCGGCGCACGCGCTGCTGCACGCGCTCTTTCGCAAGCAACATGAGCTGCCGCGTTGTGCGGATACGTTTCTGAACCAGAAGCTTCTCGTGCAACTGCTCAACTTTCGGGAGTCGCTGACCGAGGAGCGCTACTTCCTCATCCACTCGACGTGGGCGGTGTTGTGGCTCGGCGCGGTGTTCCGGTTTGCCTCCGAGCAGATGGCCCGGCAGGCAAACTTCATCTTCGAGCCGGGGGCGCCAACGGTGATCTTCCTGTTGGCCTTGGTGCTGGCGGCACCGCTCGCCTATGGACTCTGGCTCATCGGCAAGGCCGGCCACCGGCTGTTCGCGCCCAAATTCTCCCCCGCCGAGACGAAGCTGAAACCGGGCGGCGACGGGGTGCGGCGGCCCGGTCCCGACGCGACGGTCAAATTCCTGTCCGACACGCTCTTGTTCTCGCAGTTGGCCGCGGCGGAAATCCGCGCCGTGGCCGAGGCGATGGACTTCTTAACCGTGAAACCCGGCACGCTCATCATCCGCGAGCGCGACCGGGGCGACCTGATGTTTGTCATCCATGACGGCCGGGTGGAGGTGCGGAAGGAGGACGAAGCCGGGGTGAGTCGTCCGGTGGCGCAGCTTGCCCGCGGTGATGTTTTCGGCGAGATCGCGCTGCTGCGGCAGGTGCCACGCAACAGCTCCGTCGTCGCGCTGGAAGGAACGGAACTCTTTTCGCTCAAGAAGGCGGATTTCGACCGGTTGCTGCTCTCCACGCTGGGCGCGCAGAAAATTCAGGAGGTCGTGCAGGTGTGCGCCTTCCTGCGACGCCATGCCATCTTCTCGGACTGGCCGCCCTATGCACTCATGAAGGTTGCCGGGCAGTTCACTTTTCAAGACTCGGCCGCCGGGGCGACCGTGATCGCCGAACGGCAGCCGAACGAGTTTTTTTACTTGGTGTATGAGGGTGAATTCGAAGTGCGCAAGGCCGGGGCGCGGGTGGCGACCCTCGGTCCGGGCGACTTCTTCGGCGAAGTCAGCTTGCTCCAAGGAACCGTTGCTTCGGCGGATGTGGTCGCCGTGCGGAACAGTCGCTGCCTAAAACTGGGCCGGGACAGTTTCCTCCAACTGGTCAGCCGCGACTTCACCACCGGCATGGCCATTGAGCGCGCCTCGGAGCGACGCGTGTCGGCACTGAAGAAAAAGGGGGCTGCCAGATGAGCGCGTTCTTCAGAGTTCTGCCGGTGGTGGCGGTGGTCGGTGTCGTCGTGATGAACTCGGGATCACTCAAGAAAACCCTCAACATCGTCGGCAAGGTGCAGGTCGCCGCGACCTCGAGCACGGAGCTCTCGGGCATTGCCAGCGCCCTGGCGAATCATTTTGCGGAGACGCAGGATTTGCCGGTGGAAAGTCTCGACACCTTCCTCCGGGAAAACCTGCGCGCGAAGAACAGCCGGTCAGCCCGCGACCAGTCCAAGGATCCCTGGGGCACCGGCTACCGCCTCAACGTGGATGCCACCCGCAACGGGTTTACCATCCTTTCCGCAGGCCCGGACAAGAACTGGACGACCGAGGATGACCTGAATTATTTCTACGATCTCACCGGTGTCGCGGGCAAAAGCGCCATCAGCAGCACGCTCGCCGCCCGCGCCCGCACGCAGGCCGTCAAGGAGGGTGCGAGCAGCCCCGCCGCGGCAAGTGCGGTAGCCTTCCAACCCACCTCCGTCCCGTCGGCAGCTCCGCGGACACAATCCGCCGAGGAGACGAAGCGAAAGGTGATCGAGTTCCAGATGCGCCGGGCGGCAGAAGGTTCACCACAAGCGCAGTATGACATGGGCATGCGCTATCTCGAAGGCGACGGCGTCGAACGCGACCCCGTCCAGGGCCGCGAGTTGCTGGAGAAGTCCGCGCAGGGCGGGCACGGCGACGCGGTGAAAAAGCTGCAGATGTTTCCGGTGAAGCCCAAGCCCGAGTGACAGCGGACGGTGGCGCCGCCGCTTTCCGATTCGTTCGCCCCCGATGGGCTTGTTTCATCGCAGCGGTAGAAAGAGACCGCTCTTTGCGCCCCAGCGCGCCAGCGTCGCCGGCGCGGGCGGTCACTTGGTCGTCGGGCGGGAGATCGCCAGGGACGTCGTTGGGGCGCTCCGGAAAGGCAGGGATCAGGCATTCGCTTGCGACGAGGCGGGAGCGAGGTTGTGGATGCACTCCGGCGCGCACCTACCGGGATTTTGAAGGGGGTGCTTCGTAGAGACGGCGGAGTTCGGCGGGGGAACGCCCCAGGTAATAGAGGAGCGTCACCCGGGCCATGCGCGCGTAGGTGCGCAGGACGCCGAGTTGCCGAAAACGCCGCGCAGAGGTGCTGACGACGGTGTCGGCGAGGGCGAGCCGGCCGGCGGGGCGGAGCTGGCGGCACAGCTCGAACTCTTCCATCAAGGGCACGGCGGGAATGCCGCCGGTCGCGGTCAGCACGGAGCGCCGGACGAAGATGGCCTGGTCCGCCATGACGCGGCGGCCGAGGTAAAGGCGCAGGGCGCACTTGAGGCGCGAGCCGCGGAGGAGCAGGGGAGCGTCGCGAAATATTTTCCAGCAACCACCGCCGACCACGGTGGCGTCGTGCAGCGAATCTAGAATCGCGCGACCCGCATCGGGCGCGAGCCAGGTGTCGGCGTGGACCATGAGGATGATGTCGCCGGTGGCGTGGGCGGCGCCGTGGCGGAGTTGGTGTCCGCGGCCGGGTTCGGTGGTGAGGACGCGGCAGCGGGCCGCGGTGGCGAGCGCGCAGGTGCGGTCGGTGCTGCGGGCATCGACGACGATGATCTCGGAGATTTCCGGGATCGCTTGGAGGCGGCGCAGCGTGGCGGGGAGTTCGGCCTCCTCGTTCAACGTGGGGATGATGACGGAGATGGTTTTGAGCAAGGTCCAGACATTTTCCTGCGCCCGGGCCTGGTCGAACCGGCGTTCTTCGCGGGCGAGAATGGCCGCGCCGATGACGACCCAGGTGACGTTGGTTGCCAGCGTGAGGAGCGATCCGGCGACGGCGTCCGCGGCGGGAATGTGATACAGCGCGAGGATTCCGAGCGCGGCGGCTTCGCGCACACCGAGGCCGCCGAACGAAGGCACGGCGACCATCGCCGCGATGACCGGGAAGGTCCACAGCAGCTCGAACCACGGGCAATCGACCGAGACCACCGCGCGCAGGCACAGCGCCATCAGCGTGCAGGAGATGGCCTGCACGACGAAGCCGAGCAGCAGGCCGTACGCGGCGAGACGCGGCGTGAGGATGAGCTGCCGGGCGGCGATGGCGAAGGAATTGAAGGTGCGCGCGAGGAGGTGTTCGGAGCGCGGTCGCCAGCGGAAAATCAGCACCAGGCCGACGAGGCCGCCCGCCATCCCGGCGAGCAGCAGCGGCAACGGCAGCCTTGCGCCGAAGGCGGTGGCGGTGCCGAGCGCGCCCTTGGCGGCGGCGAGCGCGAAAGCCAGGAGAATGAAAATGAACATGCCGCCGAGGCCGAGGAAGCGCGCGAGCGGCGCGGAGGCGACGACGTTGGGCAGCGGTTGCCGAAACCAGCGCGAATACAGGCCGGCCTTGGCCAGATCACCGACCGCGGGCGTGAGCAGGAAAAAACTGAGCGCGTGGCCGATGGCGTAGAGGCGTGTGGTGGCGCCGGGATGCACGGCGGCATTGGTGAGCCGGAGCATCAGGTGCCAGCGCCACGCGCCCGCCAGCAGCATGAGACCGAAGATGCCTTCCGCGGCGAGGAACCAGCCGAGCTTCATGCGGCGGAAGACGCCCGCCAGTTCGGCGACGTCGATTTTCCAAAAGATGATCCCCAGCGCGGCGACGGTGATGACGACGGCGAGCAGGCGTTTCCAGGGGAAGGAGGATTTGGGCGATGGCGGGGTCACGCGAAGGTCGGGCGGTTGTGCGGGAAAGGGCGGGGGAATGCAATGCGGGACTGGGGAGGGACTTGCAAAACCTCGGCTTCACGGTTCCGGCTTTCCATCTTTTACCCCGCATCTTTTACCAAATGCTTGGGCCGTGGACGAAGGGACGGGATGCCGATGGTAAAAGATGGTGGGTAAAAGATAGACAAGCAGGGGTTTTGCCAGTGGCTCTGGGGAGAGTGATTAGTGGTTAGTCGGTTCAGGGGCGGTGTTGCCCGCAGGGGCTGATGTACTGTCGCGGATACCGGGCTGCACTGGAGCGTGGCGATGGGCGGAGCACTAGGCGCGGTACGGGGACGAATCCGGGCAACCTCGAAATGCTTGCGCCGACTTCGCCTGCGGGCGCGAAAACGACGCACGCGCACTTCGGACTTCCCTTTCGCTTCGCGGTGGCGACAGTTCGCGCCGCTATGCCCAAAACGTCTTTTGCCCTCCTGATCGCTTGCGTTGCCATGTTGCTGCCGGTGCGTGCCGCCGCGCCGTTCGAGTTGAAGGACGGTGACCGCGTGGTCTTCCTCGGCGACACGCTGATCGAGCGCGAGCAGCATTACGGGTGGATCGAGCTGATGCTCACCACGCGCTTCCCGGACCGCAACGTCACCTTCCGCAATCTCGGCTGGAGCGCGGACCTGCCGAATGGCGAGTCGCGTCTCGGCCTGAGCCTCCGCCAGGCCGGGCACGAACCCGAGGGCGAAGCGTGGGAGCTGCTCCAGAAGCAGATCACCGAGACCAAGCCGACGGTGGCGTTCATCGGCTACGGCATGGCGGCGTCCTTCGCGGGCGAGGCGGGGCTGCCGAAGTTCAAGGAGGATTACAACCGGCTGCTGGAGACGATTGATAAGCTGTCGCCGGGGTGCCGGTTGGTGCTGCTGACGCCGATCAAGCACGAGAAGCTGCCGGCCCCCCTGCCTGACCCGACGAAGCACAACGAGCAAATTGGGCTCTATGCCAAGGCGACGAAGGAAATGGCGGAGCAACGCAAAGCGCACTTTGTTTCCCTCTTCGAGCCTGACCTCTTCGATCGGTTCGCCCCCGGCTCCAATGGAATCGCACAGCCCATAACAGAGGCTGGGATTCATCTGACCAGCTATGGCTATTTCAAGGCGGCGAGCCGCATTGGTACGAGCTTGGGGTTGCCGTTGAACGAAGGCGAATTTCGCGGCAAGGACAAGGATACTCTCCGCGCCGTCATCCTCCGCAAAAACGAGTTCTACTTCCACCGCTCGCGCCCCGCGAACATGGCTTACATCTTCGGCTTCCGAAAACGCGAGCAGGGCAAAAACGCCGTCGAGATGCCGCAGTTCGATCCGCTCATCGCGAAGGAGGAGCAGAAGATTCGCGAACTGTGCAAGCACCTCAACGACGCGAGCTTCAAGCCCGGTCCAGAACTCCAGCCCGCCGCGCTGCTTGGCAAGGCCGCCGCCGCCAAACACACGCCGCAGCCCACGCCCGAGTTCACCGTGGCCGATGGTTTCGAGATCACGCTTTGGGCCGAGAATCCGCATCTCGCCAAGCCCATTCACATCAACTTCGATCCGCAGGGCCGCCTGTGGGTCGCCAGCAGCGAGGTCTATCCGCAGATCGAACCCGGCCAGGCCGCGCACGACAAAATCATCGTGCTTGAGGACACCACCGGCGCGGGCAAGGCCGACAAGGCCACCGTCTTCGCCGACAACATGCTCATCCCCACCGGCCTCGCTCCTGGCGATGGCGGCGTCTATGTCGCACAAAGCACGGAGTTGCTGCATCTGAAGGACACCAACGGCGACGGCAAAGCCGATGTGCGCCGCGTCGTCCTCTCCAGCTTCGGCACCGAGGATACGCACCACAATCTCCACACGCTCCGCTGGGGGCACGACGGCCGTCTCTGGATGAGCCAGTCCATTTACACCCGCAGCGAAGTTGAGACGCCCCACGGCGTCGTGCGCCTCCGCAGCGGCGGCGTGTTCCGCTTCGAACCGAGCACGATGAAACTCGAGGTTGTCTTCAAAGGCTGGGTGAACGCGTGGGGCCACCAGTTCGATGATTACGGACAATCCTTCGTCACCGATGGCGCGGGCGGCGGCGGCATCAACTGGGGCCTGCCCGGCGCGATGTATCAGACCTACGCCCGTGCGCGGCGCATCCTCGGCAGCGTGAGTCCCGGCGGTTATCCGAAGTTCGCGAGCATCGAGATCATCCGCAGCGAGCAGTTTCCGGCCGACTGGCAGGGCCGCGTCATCACCTGCGACTTCCGCGCGAACCGCGTCACCAGCTTCAGCATCACCGAGCAGGGCGCGGCCTACGTGACCAAGCAGGAGACCGATGTCTGCCGCACCAAGAACAACACCTTCCGCCCCATCGACGTGAAGCTCGGCCCTGACGGCGCGCTCTACATCGCCGACTGGAGCAACCCGATCATCAACCACGGCGAGGTCGATTTCCGTGACCCGCGCCGCGACCGCGAGCACGGCCGCATCTGGCGCGTGAGCGCGACGACCAAGCCGGCATTTAAAAAACCCGCGCTGGCCGCAGCGAGCACCAGCGCCCTGCTGAACGAACTGCTCTCGCCCAATCACTTCAACTCCTCGCAAGCCACGCGTCTGCTGGTTGAAAAAGGTGCCGCCGCCGTCACGCCGGAACTGAAAACCTGGACCGCGAATCTGAAGGACGAGAAGCAACTCCTCTGCGCGCTGTGGATTCACCAGGCCCTGAACCAGCCCGCGCCCGAACTGCTCGACCGTCTCCTCGGCGCGCAGGATGGCCGCATCCGTGCGGCGGCGGTGCGGGTGCTGGCGGGGGAGTTGTGAACCGTTGGCAAAGCGAATTGTCGGAACTCAATTGCAACCATGAGCGCCACTGAACTGCTGGAAGAAGCCCGCAAGCTCAAACCCAATGAGCGCGCGCGGTTCATAGAGTTGCTGGCCCGGCAAACCGACTGGCTAGAGGACGTGATCGACTCCGCCATTGCCGACTCGCGCCGGGACGAACCGGAGCGGCCGTTGTCTGAATTGCTCACCCGCCACGGTCTGGCATGAAATGGCAGATTGTCACCAAACGCAGCTTCGACAAGGAGTTCGCCGCGTTGCAACCGGACACGCAGCGCCGCGTCGCGGACGCCGTGTCGAAGCTGGCGGACAACCCGCTCCCGCCCGGCCACACAAAGCTGCGTGGCTCCAACGACTACCGCATTCGCCTCGGCGATTATCGCGTGATTTACTCGCTGAACCCCGCTGCGCATCTCGTCCGACTGCTCGCCGTTGGACATCGCCGGGAAATTTATCGTTGAGATGAAATCCACCCCGCGCCCACTCACCCCTCGTCAGGGACTTCGGCTGGTCCAAGCCCAATTGAAGAAGCTCCACGCACGCGTGGAAGACCTCGCCGACTACCTCGATCTGCTGGAGGCGCGAGAGCGGAATGCGGGAAAACCCACCCTTACAATCGACCAAGTTCGCCAACGCCTTCGTTTGAAAAAAATATGAAAGCCATCACCTGCCCGTCGCTCGCGTGCTTCATCGCCGCCGTTTTCTGTTTCAATTCCACCAGCGTACTGGTCGCTGCGCCTACACCCCAGGACGCCCAGCTCGCGCGTCTCGCCAAACTCGTCGCCGACCCGCACCCGCGCGTGCGCGTCGAGGCCGTGCGCGCGCTAGGGAAGATTCCCACGACGCGTTCGGTGGAGTTGGTGCTCTCGGCGGTCGATACCATCGGCACGGACAACTTCCTCGATTACGCAATCTGGCTTTCCGTGAACGACCTCGCGCAGCCGTTCCTCACCGCGCTGGAATCGGGCGCGTGGGTGCCGAACTCGCCGGCGAAACAGAAGCAGGTCGAGTTCGCGCTGCGTGCGCTCGATCCCGCGCTCGGCGCATCCAGCGTCGCCCGCCTGCTTGCCACCAAACCCCTCACGCGCGACGGCTCCGGCGCGTGGATCGAACTCATCGGCACCGCGGGCGGCCCGACGGAGGTTAATCGCCTTTGGGAACAGACCGTCACCGGTGGATTCGATGACGCCGCGACCGTGCGCGCGCTGACCGCGCTCACGCAGGCCGCGCGGCTGCGGCAGGTCAAACCGGCGGGCGATGGCTCGCGGGCCGTGACTTTGCTCGAACACAAGAGTGTCGCTGTCCGCCGCGAAGCCGTCGCATTCCTCGGCGCGGGGAAGAATCCCGGTGCGAGTTTTGCAAAAATGGTTTCGCTCGCCGGAGCCGCCGATACCGCGCCCGAAGTTCGCGCCGCGCTCTTCGCCGCCTTCCGCGAACTCGGCGCGATCCCGCCCGTGCTCGGCGCATTGCAACCGCTCGCCGCCAAGACCTCGCCCGCGCCCGTGCGCAGCGCGGCGGCGACCACGCTTGCGTCGTTGCAGCCCGCGAAATTCGCCAGCCTCGCGCTGGAAGTGCTCGCCGAAACCAAGAGCGACGCCGAAGCCCTCGACCTCTGGCGTTCGCTGCTCACGGCCAAGGGCATGGCCAAGCAGCTCGCGCCCTACGTCGGCACGGCCCAACTCCCGCCCGCCATCGCGTTGGCTGGCCTGCGCGCCGCCCGCGAAGGCGGCCAGCCTGAGCCCTCGCTCATCGCCGCGCTCAACAAGCAGTCGAATGTCGCCCTTAGTCCCGACAAGCTCACGCCCGAGCGCCTCAAGGAAATCGCCGACATCGCGCTGAAATCCGGCGATGCCGCGCGCGGCGAACGCATTTACCGCCGCGCGGAACTCGGCTGCGTCCTTTGCCATAGCATCGGCGGCGTGGGCGGCAAGGTCGGTCCCGACATGACCAGCCTCGGCGCGAGCGCGCCCGCGGATTACCTCGTCGAGTCCGTGCTCGTGCCCAACGCGAAAATCAAAGAGGGCTTCCACTCGATCATCGTCGAGACCAAGGACGACCTCGAATTCAGCGGCATCCTCGTGCGCGAGACCGGGCAGGAACTCATCCTCCGCAACGCGCAGAATCAGGAAGTCTCCGTCGCGAAAAACAACCTTCGCAAACGCTCCAACGGCCTCTCGCTCATGCCCGCTGGCCTCGTGGACACCTTGAGCGAAGGCGAGCGCCTGGACCTCTTCCGTTTCCTCACCGAACTCGGCAAGGCGGGCAACTACGACGCCAGCAAAGGCGGCGTGGCGCGCGTCTGGCAGGTGCTCGCGGGGACGACCTTCATCGAGCAGGACGGCTTCGAGCGCGTGGTTAAGGGCGAGGTGAAACAGGGCTGGAAACCGCTCCTCGCGCGCGTCAGCGGCGGTCTCGCGGCCGAGGACATCGCCGAGCTTGGCAAGTCGCAAGCCGACCGCCTCGTCACCTTCTATACCAGCACGCAATTCACCGTGGCGAAGGAAGGCCCCGTGACCTTCGAGCTAGATGGCGTGACCAAGCCCGAGGTTTGGATCGACGGCGTGAAAGCCGCCATTCAGGGAGCGTCCGGTGCGAAGTCCAGCCTCACCGCGAACCTCAAGCCCGGTCCGCACACCGTCGTGCTGCGCCTCGACGCGCGACAGTTGCCCGAGCAATTCAAGCTCCGCTGCGGGGATGTGAACTGGGCGCAGAATTGAGGGGGGTGGCGGGGGGCTTCTTGCGAAAGCATGACGAGGTGAAAGTCGCCCATAAATGAACCGCGACGCTCAAGGTCGTCGCGTTGTCCGGCTGCGAACGCTGCTGGCGCTTGGTGGATTGCTCATTGGCGTGCTTGGAGGAATTGGGATCTGGCAATGGCCGCTGCTCCGGGACCAGCCGCGCGGGTGGATGTTCGGACAGTTGGAATTGGCTGCCGAAAAGTATGGCTACATGCTCGCCTACACTCACTCGGTGGACACGATCGAAATTTCCGAGGTCGAGAATGGACCGCGCGCGACCAATTCCATCGCTTTGGTGGTCGGTTCCCGCACTCTCCATGTCAAATGCGGGCCAACCCGACAACTTGCCGGTGCCGAAGCGGAGGAATTCTTGAAGCGATGGAGCTGGATGCACTTTCACTACAACCTCTCCGGCATGTGCCACGACGAGGCATTTGCGATTCGTTTCCGCAAGAATGACAAGTCAGCGCTGGAGACGACGATCTGTTTCAAGTGTCAGAACTTCGAGATCCCATTTCCGTTTACGGCCGAACCTGTGTACATGGGGTTCGATCTCGGTAGCCCCGCCGGCCAAGCCTTTCTCGCCGAGGTCCGCCGGCTTTTTCCTGATTCGCCGAAGTGGGTGGAAATGGATAAGCAGCGAGAGGGTAGGGAGAAAAAACGATCATCAGCCTCCGGCACCGAAGCGAGCAAATTGCCGGTGTCGAAGTGAACTGAATTGATCCAGTGCTTTGCTGGAAGTCGCCCGGTGGTGGTTGAGAAGTCGGCATGTTCGTTGGGGGAATGCCGTGCTGACTGCATAGCCACGGCTTAGCTGTTGAGCCTCGGGCATTGCGCTTGGTGCTGCACCGAGGGCTTCATCTCTGCCAACTTCCCGATTGTTCCGTCGCGCGCTTGCGCCTTATCGTGGCGGCATGATTGCCAACGCCTCCGCCCCCGCTGTCCCGACACGCTATGCTCTGACACCTCGGTCACGCCGTGCGGCGCTGCGACTCGGAGCGGGGACGCTGCTGTCGCTGGGGTTGTGGCCGGGCGCGTTGCGGGCCGAGGGCAATGGCAAGGGCGGCGAGTTCACCTTCATCGCGGTGAACGATCTGCATTACCAAACGGCGAAGTGCGGGGCGTGGTTCGAGCGCGTCATCGCGCAGATGAGGGAGGCGCGGCCGGCGTTTTGTCTGGTGGGCGGGGATTGGGCGGAGAAGGGGACGAGCGCGGAACTCGGGCCGGTGAAGGAGATTTTCGGAAAGCTGGGCGTGCCGGTGTACGGCGTGATCGGCAATCACGATTACCGCACGCAGACGGATCGAACGGTTTACGAGCAGCTATTCCCCGACCGGCTGAACTATCGTTTCGAGCACGCGGGCTGGCAGTTTGTGGCCCTCGATTCGAGCGACGGGCTGCGCTACAAGGACACGAAGATTCAGCCGGCGACGCTGGGCTGGCTCGACGATCATTTGCCGAAGCTGGACCCGGCGCGACCCACGGTGGTGCTCACGCATTTCCCGCTCGGCCCCGACACGATGATGCGCCCGGGCAATGCGGACGAGGTGCTGGCGCGGTTCAAGGCGTTCAATCTGCGCGCGGTTTTCTCGGGGCATTTCCACTCGTTCACGGAGCGCAGGGTGGGCGAGACGATTCTCACCACCAACCGCTGCTGCGCCTTCAGTCGCGGGAATCACGATGCTTCCAAGGAGAAGGGCTACTTTGTCTGCCGCGCCAAGGAGGGGAAAATCACGCGCGAATTCGTCGAGGTGAAACCGGCGGCTTGAGGCGTGGCCCTGCGGTCGGGGCGACCGGAGCGGGGCCCTCACGCCGCAGCAACGTTCACTCTGAAAAAGCAGTTGGAAGCACGAAAAACACGAAAGGCACGAAAGGAGCAAGGCGTGCGGAATTGGAGGCTGACGTCGGACGAGTGAGGAAACTTGGTGCCCGCCAACCACGATTCGGCCCTTTGTTTTAGGGTCTTTCGGGTCTTTCGTGGTTCGCCTCAATTGCCGTTTTCAGGTTCACCCACTGCGAGCGTTCCAAACATTCCGCTCCTTTCCTCCCCGATTATTCTGCCCCCATTTTTCTGCCGCCTCTTCCTTCTGCGCCTACCCACCCGCGACGCACCGGCGGAACGAAGCCAGGAGACTCTCGACGAATCGCTCCGGCGCGAATGCCTGACTCCGCACGAGCGCGTTTCGTCCGCACCGCTCGCGCAGGGGCGCATCGCCCAGTATTCGCCGGAGCGCCGCCCCCAGCGCCGCGGCCGTGGGTTCGCGCACCGCCAACCCTGTCTCACCATCGACAAGCCATTCCTCCGTCGCGCCGCCCGCGAAGGCCACCACGGGCTTCCCGCGCGCCATCGCCTCGATGCCGACCAGTCCGAATGGCTCGGGCCGCACGACCGGACTCACCACCACGCAGGCCCGCGCATACCACGCATCAAGATCGCGCGGCAACAACTCGCCCACGAACTCCACCCGCTCGGTTAGTCCCAGCCGCGTCACTGCCGCCCGCAGCCCTCCAAGCTGCGGCCCGGTGCCCGCCACCACCAGTCGCCACGCGCTGTCGCGCATCGTCCCGAGGCTCTCGATCAACACTTGGACGCCCTTGCCTTTCACCAGTCGGCTGGCCACGAGAAGGAGTCCTGGCTCCGGCGCTGACGCCACGGTGGGTGGCACCGCGAACAACGGCAGCACATCGATCCGTCCCGCCGCATAGTCATTCTCCAGCAACCCGCGCCGCATGAATTCCGACGCCACCTGCAAGCGCAGGGCGGTCGCGGTTTTCATTTCGCACCATCCTTGCACTCGTCGCCAGCGCGAGAGATTGCCGAGCGGATGCTTCCCGCTACAACCCTGCGCGTAATGCCACGCCAGACACGCCAGCCCATGCGGACGCTGGCACGGCGCGAACGATCGAGTCATCCGGTCCCCGCCGGAACAGAACAAACTCTGGTCGTGAATGAAGCGGCACGTCGGCGCGAGCGCGGCAATTTCGGCGCGGAAGAACGGATGATCCGCCGTGTGGAGTTGCAACACCTCGGGCCGGAATTCTTTGAGCAATCGCCCGACGGCAGAGCGCATTTCCGGGTGCGGGACCGTCGCCGGTGGCAGGGAAAAAACCGGGCACGGCACCGCGGCGGGACCGCCGTCATCATAGGCGAGCGCGACATCATGTCCGGCGGCGTGGAGCAGCGCGCAGGTCTCGACCACCATGCGGTTCAAGCCGCCCGTGTGGGGCCGCGCCGTGTGGTTGACCAGCAGGATGCGCATGGGGGAGGGGACCTACGGAGTGAAGTTTAGCCACGGATACACACGGTTGGACACGGATGGGAATGGCGATGTGTCGCGGCCCGTGTTCAAGCGGGGGATGAGGCGGCGACGGTCGGTTTTCATCCGTGTTTATCGGTGTTTATCCGTGGTTTCTCCATTCCCACGTTTTCTGAGCCAGCGAGTCACGGCGGAGGCGCTCCGGTTTCGGTCAGGTGGACGCCGCGCTGACGCGGGTGCCGCAGGCCGAGCAAAATCGCGCGGTGGGCGCACAGTCTTGCGCGCATTGCGGGCACGCGAGGTGCGCCGCCAGGTGCCGACGGTGAATGATGAGATTGCGGATGTAGGGAATCCAGGTGAACGCGTAGGCGAAGATGAAGACCGAATCCCGCCGGTAAAAAACCGCATACGCCAGCAGCAGCAGCGAGCCGACGAGGCTCAACCACCAGAAGGCCGGCGGCACCACCACCTGACGCTTCCGCTCGGTCGCGTACCACTGGACCATGAACCGCGAGAAGAACACCGCGTTGCCCAGCCAGCCGACGACCTTCCAGACATTCCACTGAATGCCGAACAGTTTGCCGTCGCTCGAAATAAAGCCCAACCAGTCCATAATCACGCCGGACGGTAACGTGCGCCTCACGGTGAAAACGAGGGCAAAAGCAGGGCAGGGGATGGGTTGGGCGCAGCGTAACCGTAACAATGTAGTGAGGGCGCGAGGAGCGCGGCCTTCAGGCCGCAGAATCGTGCGTCCGGTATGGGGCGGGCAAATTTCCGAACCGTTTTGTTGAACTCACCAAATGGTGAGTGGGGGGACGCGATCAGAGTTATTTGGAGCGGTCGTGACGGGCGGGCGTTTCTGCGGCCTAAAGGCCGCGCTCCTGTCGCGCTATCTGCATCGTCGCGGCTTGGCTGCTTGCACTTCTCATCAGCCCCCGGCGAATGCTGGGTGCCTGGAGTTTGGACAATAGTGTTCGGTCCCAGCCGTGCGCCCGGCCTCGCTTCCGGGTCGTGCCCCAGGCCCGAAACGGAGCTGCGAAAGGGAACGCGGCCTTCCCTCAAAACGCCGGCAGGGCGCGGTAGAAACGCCGCAGCTTCCCCGGCGAGGCGGGGTCGATCACCAGATACGGGCTGCTGGGCAGCGTGAGGTTGGTGAGCACCTGCCAGTTTGTCGTGCCGGGCGCCACGACGTCCGCGTACTCCACGCGGAACTGCTGGCCCACCGTTCCGATCAGGGTGGTGCCCGCGTAAAACTGCAGGTCGCCGAAGAACAGCAGGAGCAGGACCGCGGCCTGACTGGTCACGGCGCCGCCGGCCGAGTTGCTCACCCTCACCCGGTAGGCACCCGCATTGGTCAGGGTGAGATTGGTGAGGGTGAGGGTTGAACCTGTCGCGCCGAGGATATTCGTGCCGTTAAACTGCCACTGGTAGGTCAAGCCCGGTCCGACCGTGGTGACGCTCAACGGTACTGCGCCGCCCAAGATGAAGGTCTGGCTCACCGGTTGCGTGGTGATGATCGGGCCGATCAGCGCCAGGGTGTGAGCATAGCCCGCCGCGATGTCCGTCACGCCGCTCACGCTGCCTGGAACGGTCGTCTGGCCATCGTCGTTCCAGCCCCACGTCACCACCGTGCCGTCGCTCTTCAAGGCCACCGTGTGATATTCGCCGGCGGCAATGGCCGTCACCCCGTTCAAGCCGGGCGGGACGTCGATTTGACCAAAGAGGTTGTTGCCCCACGCCTCCACTTTGCCATTGCTCTTCAAGGCCACCGAATGAGAACCGCCCGCCGCGATGGCGATCACGCCGCTCAAGCCGGCGGGAATGGTCGCCTGTAGAAAAAAGTCGTTGGCCCCCCACGCCACGACCGTGCCGTTGCTCTTCAACGCCACGGTGTGACCACCCCCCGCCGCAATGGCCGTCACCCCGTTCAAGCCGGCTGGAATGTTCGTCTGCCCGTACTCGTTGTATCCCCACGCCACGACCGTGCCATCGCTCTTCAAAGCTACGGTGTAATACTGCCCCGCCCCAATGGCCGTCACGCCGCTCAAGCCGGCGGGAACGGTGGCCTGCCCATATTCCGGCACTACGCCGGTGAGCGTCTGTCCCGCTCCCCACGCCACCACCGTGCCATCGCGCTTCAAGGCCACGGTGTGCGCTCCGCCCCCAGCCACGGCGATCACCGCGGTCAAGCCGGCGGGAACATTGACCTGACCCCGGGTGTTGTCGCCCCACGCCGTCACCGTGCCGTCGCTTTTCAGGGCTACGTTGTGAGCATCCCCCGCCGCCATGGCCGCCACTCCGCTCAAGCCGGTCGGGATGATGGTCTGGCCATTGCCGTTATTTCCCCACGCCACCACCGTTCCCGGCGCGTGAACAATGGGGGGAACGGTGATGACATTGGCGGCCAGCGTGACCGCGCCCACCCGTGCCAACGCCCGTCCCGTCAGCGTGGCACCGGTGCCCATCGTGATGGATTGCGCCGCCATGATGGTGCCGTGGAAAACCGAACTCCCACCAATCGTGGCCGAACTGCCGACCTGCCAAAAGACGTTCGCCGCCTGCGCACCACCGCTCAGGATCACGCGGCGGCCGGTTGTCGTGACGAGCGTGGAACCCATTTTGAAAATCCACACCGCCGAGGCGTCGCCCGCGAGCGTGAGATCGCCCGCCGAAATCTCGAGCGAGGAGGCGGACGTGTAGAGGCCGGGCGCGAGCGTTTGTCCGCCGAGATTTCCCGCCACCGTGATCGCGCCGGAGGTCCGGGCGGTGACGGCGTTATACGCGAGGGTCAAGTCGGACTGGGCGAGGGCGGCGGCCGCGTCGCCCGCGTGCAGCGTCCCCGTCACGCCGGGAGATCCCGTCACGGCGGTGCCAGGACTCACCCCCAGATCACCAACCACCGTGGTGCCACCGGTGCTCGTGACCGTGCTCGCGCCCAGCACGCCAAACGTGGCGGCCGATCCCAGCGCGATGGGTGCCTGGGCCGCCGCCGCGTCGCGGTGCAGGCACAGCAGGGCAATGACGAGGAAAAGTCCTCGGTGCAGCGGATTTGTTCCGTTGACTGCCGGCACCGTCGAAATGGTTTTCATTGTGTTTGTTGTTGTTGTCCGCCGCGTTTGCCTCCCCCTCCGTCGGCACCCTACGCGACGGGCTGGTTATAGCTATGGAAGTAATTCCTCCCCTGGAGCGCGGCTGTGTCGCAGACCAGCCGCAGCGGCCGGATCGGCGGAGCGGACCGAACGTTTTCGAGGGCTGTCCGCTGTTCTCCGCGCGCTGCGGCTGGTGCTGCGCCCACAGCCACGCTCCGCGCGCCGCCCTCGTAGCGCAGACTTCCAAGTCTGCTGTATCGCGGGTTTCCAAACCCGCGGGAGGTCCGACCATCCGCAACGCTCGGGCTTGCCACATGCTTCCGAAACGGCGGGGCGCCTGCCGATTTGGAAATCGGCGATACAGCAGGTTTGAAAACCTGCGCCACAGGGCAGTGCGCGGATGCGCTCAAAATCATCCGCCCGCCAAAAGCCCGCTTGACCCCCGTGGCACGGCCTCCTAGCGTCCGCGCCCGATGACGAAAGCGCCGCGCACATTCCGGGTAGTCGTAGTAGTAACCAACGAGGCCGTTGGTGCGTGTCGCGCTTGAGTTGATTTTCGACAAACACCCACGGCTGGCAACGGTCGTGGGTTTTTTGTTGCTCCCACGGCCCGCGCCCCACTCAATACGAACATTATGAGCAAGTCCCTTCACACCGCTGAACCGAAGTCCACCGCGCCCGAACGCGCTGCCGAACGTCCCGCCGCGCGCCCGGAAGTCGGCCCCGCCATGCTGGGTTCCGAAATCCTCGTCGCCTGCCTCGAACGCGAGGGCGTCGATACGATCTTCGCCTATCCCGGTGGCGCGAGCATGGAGTTCCACCAGGCGCTCACCAAGTCGAAGCAGATACGCACCATTCTCCCACGGCACGAGCAGGGCGGGGTGTTCGCCGCGGAAGGCTACGCCCGCGCGACCGGACGCGCCGGCGTGTGCATGGCCACCAGCGGCCCGGGCGCGACTAATCTCATCAGCGGCATCGCCGACGCCTACATGGATTCGATCCCGCTCGTCGCGATCACCGGCCAGGTGCCGCAGGCGATGATCGGCAAGGGCGCGTTTCAGGAGACGGATTTCTTTGGCATGACGCTGCCGATCGTGAAGCACAGCTACCTCGTCACCAACGTGAACGACATCCCGCGCGTGGTGAAAGAGGCGTTCCACATCGCGCAATCCGGCCGCCCCGGTCCCGTGGTCATCGACGTGCCTAAGAACATCCAGCAATCGCGCACGCAGCCGGTTTTCCCGACCGAGGTGCATCTGCGCGGCTACAATCCGGTGAAGCACGCGGACGACCTGGCGTTGAACGAAATCATCGGCCTGATCGAGAAGGCCGAGCGCCCGGTGCTCTACTGCGGCGGCGGCATCATCAGCGGCAACGCGGCGGCCGAGCTGCGCGAGTTTGCCCAGCTCACCCAGATTCCCGTGACCACCACGATCATGGGTTGCGGCGCGTTTCCCGAGACCGATCCGCTCTCGTTGCGCTGGCTCGGCATGCACGGCACCGCGTATGCGAACTGGGCGGTCAGCGGCGAATATGAGCATCGCAAAAACTTCGACGCCCCGATGGTGAAGGTGGCCGACGGCGCGGATTTGCTGCTCGCGTTCGGCGTGCGCTTCGATGACCGCGTGACGGGCAAGGTCGAGAAATTCTGCGAGACCGGCACCATCGTTCACATCGACATCGACGTGAGCGAGCACAACAAGAACCGCAAGGTGCAGCTCGCCATCGAGAGCGACATCAAGTACGCGCTCGGCCGCCTCGTCGAGCTGGCGCGCAAACGGCCCGCGCAGAAAAAGTTCGCCGCGTGGCACCGGCAGATCGACGCGTGGAAGGCCAAGGCCCCGCTCGGCTATCGCGTCACCGACGAGGTGCTTCGCTCGCAACACATGCAGGATCACATGGGCGGCCTCAGCGATCAGGTCATCCTGCCGCAGATGGCGATCGAGATGCTCTGGGAACTCACGGGCGGCGACGCGATCATCACTACCGGCGTCGGCCAGCACCAGATGTGGGCGGGGCAATACTACAAATACAAATTCCCGCGGCAGTTCCTCACCAGCGCCGGCCTCGGCGCGATGGGCTACGGCTATCCGGCCGCGCTCGGCGCGAAGGTCGCGTGCCCGAACCAGCAGGTCATCGACATCGATGGCGACGGTTCGTTCCTGATGAACGTGCAGGAACTGGCCACCGCGCACATCGAGAAGATCGCCGCCAAGGTGCTCATCTTGAACAACCAGCACCTCGGCATGGTGGTGCAATGGGAAGACAAGTTCTACGAAGGCAATCGCGGCCACACCTATCTCGGCGACCCGGAGCATCGCAAGGACATTTACCCGGACTACATCACGATGGCCAAGGCGTTCAATGTGCCTGCTGAACGCGTGATGTTCCGCCGCGATCTACGCGCCGCCATGCAGCGGATGCTCGACAGCGACCAACCCTATCTGCTCGATGTAATCACGCCCTACACCGAGCACGTGCTGCCCTTCATCCCCGCCGGCAAGACGATGGCGGATATGATTTACAAGTAGGGGAGCGGGCGCGGCGGCGAGTGGAATGCCGCAGGTAGGGCGCGCCTGTCCTCAGCGCGCCGCGGTACGTGCGACGACCCCAGCGGCGCGCTGAGGACAGACGCGCCCTACCTGCTCTCGGCGATTCGATTCCTCGTCCCGGAGGGACACCGCAGGAGATTAGCCGGGGGCAAGTCCGCGCCAGCGGACGCAGCCCCCGGTCGCGGTCCCGAAACGCGTAGTGCCCCAGCGGGGCATCGGAGAAAAAGGCCCCAGAGATCAAGCGTGGAATTTTCGGACAGCAGGCCACGCACGACACATCCGAACTGTGTGCCGGGCACGCACGGAGCTTCGCCCGGATACTTCGCAACCGCGGGTGGCACGGGCGACTCGCCCGTGCCGCCGGGCCACTGGCCCGGCGGAATGGAGGGAGGCGTGTTTCTGGGGCGACGCGCTCAGGCCGAAATCGCGCCTTACCCATTCCGTCCGGCGAGTCGCCGGACGGCACAGACTGGTAGCCTGTGCTACCCATGTGCGTGCGGACGTCCGTGAAATCCGCGGCGCACATCCGCCCGCGGAATCAGTCGGGGAAGATTCTTCGATGCCCCGCTGGGGCAGGGCAGGTTTAGCGCGTCGATCCGGGGGCGGCGTTCGCGGGCTCGAACTTGCCCCCGGCTAATTTCCTGCGGTGTCCCTCCGGGACAAAGCACGAATCGCCGAGACCATTTTTACCCCCATCAAACCGCCGTTATCCGGTCACGGCTTCGGGCGGGCGGGGGCGATGAATTCGCGGGTTGCGCTGTCTGCCCATGACCTCTGCTCGGCGACTTTGCTTGGACCAAACCCTGAACTGGGGGGAATGGCGGAGGCGTTATGGACTGCGGCGGCAAGCGGAGCGCGACGCCGCTTTCGAACCACCGAGAGCGCAGCTTTTTCCTCGCGTCCGAAAGCGCCGTCGTCGCTGCGCTCTGCCGGCGCAGTCCATATCGATCCCGGTCTGCCCCGGCGCGCTGTTCAGACCTATGGCTTCGCGCTGGCGGGGGCGCTGAAGTCGCGGGTGGCGCCGTCTTCCCAGGATTTTTGCTCGGCGACTTTGCCGGCTTCCATGCGCACCCAGGATTTGGCGCTGCCGCTGGGGAACCAACTGCGCGAGATGCCGTGGGGGACGCCTTCCTTCAGTTCGATCTCTTCGGCCAGCTTGCCCTGTTCGTCCCAGCGGCGGAAGGTGCCGTGGAGTTTGCCGTTGGTGATCGGGGCCTCGGATTTTTTGACGCCGTTGGGATGCCACTGGGTGCGGAGTCCGTGGGAGACGCTTTTCACGAATTGCTCCTGCACCTGCATTTGTTTGTTGGTGTACCAGCCGAGGGAGAGGCCTTCGAGGTAGCCGTTGGAAATGGCGGAGCGCGATTTCATCCCGCCGTCAGGATAACGCTCGATCAGAAAGCCGTTGAAGGGGTTGTTGGTTTCCGTAGTTCGGAACAACTGGCCGTCGCGCAGCGTGAGATCGGGGCGGGCGACTTCCAGCGGCGGCGCGGGCGCGGGCGGGGCAGGGGGCGGCGGCGTGCGACCGAGCCAGTAGGAAGCCCCGAGGATCACGAGCATGAGCAGCGCGAGCGCGAGGCGTCCGGGCGTGAGTTTGCTGGCGGGGCAGGGGGATTCGGGGGAGGGGGGAAAGTCGGGCATAAGGTCAGAGCTGGATTAATCGTTGGGAAAGTTTGTGCAGTGAACCCGCGAGCAAGCGGTTGGTAGGGCGCGGTGTCCTCACCGCGCCGCCTCGTATCGGTGGCATCCGGGTGGTCGGCGGCGGGCTGAGGACAGCCCGCCCTACCCATGATGGGTTCATGGGGAGGGATCACCTGGTATTGCCTACGCTCGCACCGTGGCCGAGCGCCTCCTCACCCCAGCCCTCTCCTCCGTTCTGAACGGAGGAGAGGGGGACGGAGGTCACGGGGCGGATTGCATGAGCTTTCGCGGAGAGCGAGCGAAGGTTTTTCAACGGAATCATCAATGCCGGAGCATCACGATTTCTTGCCGCCATTGCGTTTCTTGGCCGCGAGCGTCGGGCGTTTGGCAAGGGCGTCGCGGATGATTTTGAGGACTTGTTTGCGCTCATCGCCGGCGAGGGGGAGGCGCGGGGCGCGGACCCATTCGGTGCCGAGGCCGGTCTCTTGCAGGCAGAGTTTGATGTATTGCACGAAGTGGACGTGCGTATCGAGTTTCATCAGCGGCTGGAACCAACGGAAGAAGGTGCGGGCCTGGTCCCATTCGCCGGCGCGGAGGAGTTCCCAGAGGTATTGGTTCTCGGCGGGGAGGGCGATGCCGGTGCCGGCGACCCAGCCGTCGATGCCGAGGATGGCGCTTTCGAGGATGAGGTCATCGACGCCGGTGAAGATGGCGTAGCGGTCGCCGACGGTGTTGCGGAGTTCGGTGATGCGGCGGGTGTTGCTCGAGCTTTCCTTGAGCGCGACGAGGTTTTTCACGTCGGCGAGTTCGGCGAAGAGTTCGGGCGTGATGTCCACCGGGTAGGAGACGGGGTTGTTGTAGAGCATCCACGGCAGGCCGGTGGCGGCGGCGATGGTGCGGAACCAGGTCAGGGCTTCGCGGGTGTCGGCTTTGTAAACCATCGCGGGCATGACCATGAAGCCGTCGGCGCCGAGCTTCTCGCAGTCGCGCACGTAGCGGCAGGCGGCGGCGGTGCTGATCTCGGCGACGCCGCTGAGGACGGGCACGCGGCCGTTGGCGGTCTGGACGGCGAGTTCGATGACGCGCCGTTTTTCATCGGGGTCGAGCGATTGGTTCTCGCCGAGGGAGCCGCACATGATGAGTCCGGTGACGCCGGAGGCGATAAGGGCCTCGAGGTGCCGCGCGGTGGCGGGGAGGTCGAGGGATTGATCCTTCTTGAGTTGGGTGGTGACTGCGGGGAAGACGCCGGTCCAGTGGGGCATAGGAATTAGGAGTTATGAATTATGAGTTAGGAATGAGGGGAAGGGGAAAGTAATTAGTAATTAGTGATTAGTAATTAGTGGGAAGGTGGCGGTTCTGGTGTGTGGGGATTGGCGGCGGGTGAGTTTCATGGCAGGGAGTTTGGCAGGGGAATTTGGGGCAGAGGAATGGGGAATTTGAAATTTCAGATTTGAGATAGGGACGCTGGCCTTTGGGCTATTGGCTATTGGATATTGGCTGTTTCGTTCTGAGTGTGGTGATAGGTTTTCAACCGGCCAGAGCTATCAGTTGCTTACTAATCACTAATCACTAATTACTAATTACTAATTACTTCCCCCCTATACCTTCACCGGTGCGCGCCACGACGCCCGTGTCCACCCCGCGGTCTGCCACCGGTCGGGGGTGGCGTATTCGCGGATGACCAGTTCGGTGGGGTGGGCCTCGACGTAGAAGAAGGCTTGTTGGTCGCTGTTGAAATGGCTGGCGTTGTCGGTGTTGAAGACGGAGATGCCGCGCTCGGCTTTCGGGGTGAGGCCGTTCCAGAGGAAAATGTTCCGGACGTGGGTGTGGCCGTAGAAGATGGCGGCGATTTGATAGGGCTTGATGGCTTCGTGGAAGCCGCGGACGTCGCAGGGGTCCCATTCGCGTTTGAGGGCGGCTTCGTCGTTTTCCTCGCAGGGGCCGGTGTAGCGGACGACATCGACGTGGTGGGTGATGATGACGGGGCGTCCGCTGGTGCCGACGTTTTTGGCGAGGTCGCTGATGAGGAAGTCGAGGCTGTCGAGGGCGGCGTAGCGGCGTTTGCGGGTGATGCGGCGGTCGGTGCCGACGATGAGGCCGAGGTTGACGAAGTGGAAGTTGCCCCAGTCCCAGGAATAGTGGAGGCCGTTGGGGGAGATGTTTTTCACGCCGGGCCGGCGGGGGTTGCGCTTGGCGATTTGGTCGAGGACGAGGCCGCCGCCGTGGGGGCTGTCGTGGTTGCCATAGACTTCGTACACGGGGAATTTCAGGCGGCCGTCCTGGCCGGTGAGGCCGTATTCGCGGGTGTAGGCGGCCCATTCGGTTTGTTGCATGCGGGGGAAGTCGCCGCCGTTTTTGTCGCCGCTGTCGATGAGGTCGCCGGCGTGGATGACGCCGAGCGGGGGCGCGACGCTGCCGGCGCGGGCGGCTTCGGGGATGGCGGTGTCGGGGAGGCGGTTGAGGGTATCGACGAGCGCGCCGCAGACGGCGGCGGAGCGCGGGTTCATGCGGGTGGCGTCTTCTTTGTCGGCGAGGAAATGGGTGTCGCCGAGGACGTAGAAGCTGAACGATGGGGCCGTGGCGGCGCGGGTGACGATGGCGGGGAAGGCGAGGGTGGTGGCGGCGGCGGCCGTGGTGCGGAGGAAGTGGCGGCGGGTGAGTTGCATGGCGGGGGATGGGGAGGGGAAAGTAATTAGTAATTAGTGATTAGTAATTAGTAGGAGGCACTTGGAAAATCTCGGATTCACAGTTCCGGATTTCCATCTTTTACCCCTTATCTTTTACCATGGGGCTTGGATTTTGGTCGGATTGGGATGGTAAAAGATGGGGGGGTAAAAGATGACGGAACGGGAGTTTTGGATGTAGTTCGTAATTAGTGGGGTGGGGTGGGTTTTTAGGGTGGGTGGGAGATGGGAAAGGGGACGGGGATTTTAGATTTCAGATTTCAAATTTGAGATTCGGAATTCGGAATTCGCCATTCGCCATTCGAAATTGGGTGCCGGGCTCAGCGGTTCATCAGGGCTTCGATTTCGTCGGGTTCGATGGGGGTGTTGGCCATGAGGTTTATCGGGCCGTGTTCGGTGACAATGATGTCGTCTTCGAGGCGGACGGCGAAGCCTTCTTTGGGGATGTAGATGCCGGGTTCGACGGTGAGAACCCAGCCGGGGGCGAAGGGTTCGGTGATGAAGCCGACGTCGTGGACATCGAGGCCGAGGGGATGGCCGAGGCCATGCATGAAGTATTTGCGGCAGGCGGGGGTTTCCTCGGTTTGTTTTTTGATGTCGGATTTTTTGAGGAGGC
The DNA here is from genome assembly GCA_945861535.1 of Akkermansia muciniphila. Taxonomy (GTDB): domain Bacteria; phylum Verrucomicrobiota; class Verrucomicrobiia; order Limisphaerales; family BJHT01; genus BJHT01. The sequence continues at coordinate 80,562 of CAMAUZ010000024.1, forward strand.
CGAGGGCGAGGAGTTCGTCGTTCATCATCATCTGCGATTCTTTCTGCCAGTCGCGATGGAGTTTGCCGACGGTCGCGCCGGCGATGCTGGCGCGCAGGACGCGGAGGACGGCTTGGTAGATTTGCTTCTGGCGGCGGGTGAAGCGGCCGCTGACGGGGATGGTGCGGGTGAGGTCGGCGTTGTAATTGGCGTAGCTGGCGGCGACGTCGAGGAGGAGAAGGTCGCCTTTTTTGCAGGGCTGATCGTTCTGATTGTAGTGCAGGGTGCAGGCGTTGGCACCGGAGGCGATGATGGGGTTGTAGGCGAAGCGGGCGCGGCGGCGGGTGAATTCGTGGGCGAGTTCGGCCTCGGCTTCGACTTCGTTGATGCCGGGCTTCACTAATTTGAGGAGGCGGCGGAAACCTTGCTCGGTGATGGCGACGGACTGTTTCAGGAGTTCGATTTCGGGCTCGGATTTCACGACGCGCAAGCGGTGCAGGAGGCGGGCGAGGCGGTGGTATTGGTGGAGCGGATATTGCGCCTGGGTCTCGCGGATGAAACGGAGGTCGCGGGTTTCGACGGTGTCGGCGGCGCGCTTGTGCTCATTGGTGTTGAGGAAGACGTGCTCGGACTCGCAGAGGAGCTGGCGGAAGATGACGGGGAATTCCGCGAGCCACTTGATGGTTTTGATGCCCGAGATTTTCTGCGCCTCGTCCTTGGGATGCTTGTGGCCTTCCCAGATTTTCAGGTGCTCGTTGGGTTCGCGGAGGAAGAGAATCTCTCGCTGCTTCTCGTCGTGGGCGTTGGGGGCGAGGACGAGGATGCTCTCCTCCTGCTCGATGCCGGTGAGGTAGAAGAGGTCGGAATTGGGGATCGGGATGAGCGAGCCGTCGGCGTTGGTGGGTGGGATGTCGTTGGCGTTTACGGCGGCGACGGAGTTGGGGAGGAGCAGGTGGGCGAGGCGATCGCGGTTGGCGGCGAAGAGTTTTGAGTCGATGGGGTCGTGACGCATGGCGGAGGTTCTGGGGTGATGGCGGATTTTTTGCAATGCGGGAGAGCAGGTGGCGGAACAATTCGACCGGTGCCGACGGAGAAACGTTACCGCTCCCTCGCTTGATACCTCGTCTTGGTGCGAGACGACGTGGACCCCGCACCTGCCCTTTCAACAGCTTGAATGAGATCGCGCAAAAGCCAACCACATGAGCACCGGTTACGGCTTATCCGTGAACGCAAACTTGCGCACGACACTCCAAGGGTCATCCGTCGCGAGATTCTGGTTGGAGAGTTCGAGTTTGACTTCGCCTGTCATGGTGACGTTTAGCGGGACGAACCAGCGGTAATACACTTCCTCGGTTCCGATCGTTCGTTGACCACGAGCGCGCACGACGTACGGCCCTGGCTTGGGGATTCTTATTTTAAATCTACCGTCCACATCCGTGTGTGCGTTTCCTACTTCGAGGTCGGCTCCATTGCTCTTTTTTTGATACAACGCATTCCAAAACTCCCTTTCCATGGCATCTCTCTCGCTGGCTTTTCCCTCCGCTTGGAGCACCGCTAAACTGAAGATTTTATACTTGATCCCATCGCAACATATCTTGAAATCGTCCGCACTTACCACATCAACAGCGGTGAGAGGCATACGCAATGTTTGTCCCTCCTTTGTCACAATGAAGGCAGTTCCCGTCAATTCACGGCTGCATCCAGAACAAAAGAAAACAATTGTGGACACCAAAAGCGATAGCACCCGAAAAATGTCAGTTTTCATATTGGAACGAACTTGAACTTGGTAATTTGGGGGCACCCCCATTCGGCGGCGGAAGGTTTTCATCCCGATTTACTGGGGAAACCTATTATACCTAGCCGCTGATGACAATTGCGTTCTATGCGGCGCCCTTGTGAATTTGCGCGGTCCGCACGGCGGCATGTCGTTACAGGCCGGTTTGATCGGCGTCAAGGGAAGCGGCGGAATAGCTCGCGGCGTTGCGGGTGCGGCGGCAGGTTTCGTTCACAGCAGTCATGTCTTCCACCGCGAAATTTTTGAAACTGGATGTGCGCGCGATTTTGGCGCGGGGCGAGGAGCCGTTCCCGGCGATTCGCGAGCGGGTGGACGGGCTGGCGGCGGGGGAAGGGTTGATGCTGGTCGCGCCGTTTTTGCCGTCGCCGCTGATCGAGCGGCTGGGGAGTGAGGGGTTTCGGTCGCGGGTCGAGCGGGGGAAGGGGAATGAATGGGTGGTTTATTTCTGGCGCGAGGCTGGGTAAGAGTCTGCCCATGTCTCAACCGATTGCCGCACTCCGTCAGGCCGCCATTGTCGATACGTTGCGAAGTTGCCAGCTCTTGAACGGGCTGCCGGTGCCCGAACTGGAGGCGATCGCGGCGATGACGACGGTGCAGCCGCTGGCCAAGGGCGAGTATCTGTTTCACGAGGGTGAGGGGTCGCGGGGCTTCTACATTGTGCAGCGCGGGGCGATCAATGTTCACCGCGTCAATGCCGCGGGCAAAGAACAGGTGATTCACATTTTCCGTGCGGGCGAGTCGTTTGCGGAGGCGTCGCTGGCGGTCGAGCGCGGGTATCCGGCGGATGCGCGGGCGGTCGAGCCGTCGCAGGTGTTGCTGGTGCAGAAGGCGGGGTTTCTCGGATTGTTGAAACGGCAGCCGGAGCTGGCGTTGCGGATGTTGGGCGCGATGAGCCTGCATCTGCGCGTGCTGGTGGGGCAGTTGGAAGACCTCACGCTCAAGGACGTGGAGACGCGGCTGGCCAACTGGCTGGTGAAGCGCTGCCCCGATCCCGCCGGCGAGCAACCGGTGAACATTCGGCTGACCACGACCAAGCGCGTGCTGGCGGCGGAGTTGGGAACGATCAGCGAAACTTTCTCGCGCACGCTGGCGAAGTTCCGCGCGCAGGGGCTGATTCGTGTGAAGGGGACGACGATCACGGTGTTGTCGCCGACGCGGTTGGCGGCGCAGTTGCGGCGGTATTTGGGGGAATAGGCGGCACCCCGGCGGCGGTTCAGCCGGTGATCAGTTCGCGGATCGGCGTGCCGTTGTCGGTGACCATGCGGGGGCGGCCGAGGGGATCGAGGAATTCCGCGGTGGGGCTGATTCCGAGGAGATGAAAAATTGTCGCGGCGAGATCCTTCGGCTCGAGCGGACGGCTGGCGGGATAGCCGCCGGTGCGGTCGCTGGCGCCGACGATGCGTCCGCCGCCGGTGCCCGCGCCGGCGATCGCGATGGAGAAGCAGTGGCCCCAGTGATCGCGGCCGCCGGCGGCGTTGATCTTCGGCGTTCGGCCAAATTCACCCATCGCGACGACGAGCGTTTCGTCGAGCAGGCCGCGCTGGTCGAGGTCTTCGATCAAGGCCGAGTAGGTGCGGTCGAACTGCGGGCAGAGCACGTCGCGGAGGCGCTCGGCGTTTTTCTGATGCGTGTCCCAGAGGGGATTGCCGGCTCCGATGTCGCCGAGTTCGCGCGGCCAGTTCACCTGTACGAGGCGCACCCCGGATTCGATGAGGCGGCGCGCGAGCAGGACGCTCTGGCCGACTTTGTGACGGCCGTAGCGGTCGCGCATGGCTTCGGATTCGCGCTGCATCTCGAAGGCCGCGCGCGTGGTGCTGGATTGCACCGCTTCGAAGGCTTTCTGCTGCATGCGGTCGAGCGCGGCGACTTGCTCGCTGCGGGCCGCGCGGATGAAGTGCTGGTCGAGCTGCTGGAGCAGACTGATGCGGTCGCTGAGGCGCAGCTCGGTCAAGCCCTCGGGCGGACTCAGGCCTTCGATGGTGAAATTCGGCGCGCCGGGATCGCATTTGAAAACCTGCGGATTCCAAGTGTGACCCATGTAGCCGCCGTCCTGGCCGGGCCAGGGAATGGCGGGGTTGTTGACGATGGGTTCGGGGAGCACGACTGACGAAAAGGGGGAGCGGCGGCTCGGCTTGAGCGCGCCGACGACGGACGCGAGGCTCGGCCAGTCGCTCGGATCGGGCGGGAGGCTCTCGGCTTTCGAGGTGTGCGGGTAGCCGGTGAGCATCCAGTAGCCGCTGGTTGAGTGGCTGTTCACGTCGGTGCGCAGGGAGCGGACGACAGAGATTTTGTCGGCGATTCGCGCGGTGCGCGGGAGCAGTTCGCACAGGCGCAGGCCGGGGACTTTGGTGGCGATGGACTTGAACTCGCCGCGAATTTCGCGCGGAGCGTCATCCTTGGGGTCGAAAGTCTCGTGCTGAGGCGGTCCGCCGCCGAGGAAAAAAATGATGCACGACTTGGCGCGGCCGAAGGTTCCCGGAGAAACCGTCGGACCACCGCCGACGGCCGCATCTGCCCGGCTGCGGAGCAATGCCGGGAGCGAAAGCCCGAGACAACCAAGGCCACCTATGCGGAGCAACTCCCGACGCGTGACTCCGGCCTGCGCGCGGGCATTTTCTGGATGGACTGAGATCACAACTGATTCGGATAATTCTGCACCCGCGACGCCCCGCCCGGGCGACCGGGCGCGAGCTGCGCTTCAAGGAGGGATCGGTGGCGGGGCCGCCGGGTTGACCCAGGTGTTATTCCAACGCTGAAACCACAGATTCGGGAGCTTCACGTTGGCCGTATGGCCATCCATGTAAACCATGTTCACCGCCTGTTCGTGACGACGAATGCACACCCGGCCCATGCTGATGGTGATGTCGCCCGTATCGATGCTCAAGGGTGGCGCGTCAGTCGGCGCCGGCCACATATCCACCCAGATGCTGTCGGTAAAGCTTGGCTGTTCCGAGGGCCTTCCGGCATCGATGTAACTGAAGTAAGCCGGGTTTCCGGGCGTAAAGTGCTGGAATGAATTGAAAGCGTAGCTGCCGATGTTCGGACCGATGAAGCTGCCCACCCCCGGTCCCCACGGGCGCAGGGCGGGCGTGGCAAAGTTCGGGTTCGTGCTCGGGCAGATCAGGATCTGGTTGTTGTCGCCGTAATACGAACGAATCACGGTGATCCAAAACACGTTGGAGCTGGCGAGCGTGTACGGAAGCATCTTCTCCCACTCAGTTGCATACATGAAAAGCGCCAGGCCGAGCTGCTTGATGTCACTGTTGCAAACCGCCGCCTTGCCCTTGGCTTTGGCCTTGCCCAGCGCGGGCAGAAGCATGCTCGCCAAAATGCCAATGATCGCGATCACGACCAGCAATTCGATGAGGGTGAAACCTCCATGAGAGCGCTTTCGTCCGATACATGTCATGGCGGAGGGTACGATTGACGAGGCTTCGGGTAAAGGGGCAATTCCCGGTTGGCAAACCTCCGGGCGCAGCTTGACACTTCCTCGGGGCGCGGCCTGCAGGCCGCTTCAGCGTACGAGCCGACCTCGGGGAAACGTATGTAGTGTTGGCGTGTGGACGTTGCAGCGGCGTAACCGCCGCGCGCCGCCCCAGTTGCATTCGGGGGGGACAGTATCGAACTGCGCCCCAAATCTCCGAACCTTACGACAACACCCACCGCAAGCACTCCTCCCTCGGATACAATCCCCCCGCCGCTTTCGAGGCCTAGCTCAACCCCAGGAACCAGCCAAATGCTGGTCCATAAATCCGGTGCATTTACCCGGCGGATCGGTGGCACTCCGCCGGCGAGTTACTCCATTCCTGAGCGTGATTCCTGCCCTCCCTCATTGCGTTCTTTGCGTCCTTTCGCGGCCATCCTCCCGCCCTACGTCTCCTCCGCGCGTATCCACTTCTCCACTTTTGGCGGCGTGAATTTCACCAGCCGTTGCAACAATTTCTTCGGCTCCGTTTCCACCACGAACAAATCCCGGTGTTCCGCCCGCACGAACCCGGCCGCCACCGCGCGCTCCATCTGTTGCAGCAGCGGATCGAAATAGCCCGCCACGTTCAGCAACCCACACGGCTTCCGATGCAGCCCCAACTGCGCCCACGTCAGAATTTCGCAAAACTCATCCAGCGTCCCGAACCCGCCCGGCATCGCCACAAATCCGTCCGCCAGCTCCGCCATCAACGCCTTGCGCTCATGCATCGACGCCACGATGTGCAGCTCGGTCAGGCCGCGATGCGCCAGTTCCTTCGCCACCAGCGCCTCGGGAATCACGCCGATCACCTCACCCTCCGCCGCCAGCACCGCGTCGGCGAGCACGCCCATCAAGCCCACGTTCCCCGCGCCATACACCAAACCCCAGCCCTTCCGCGCGATCGCCGCGCCCAGTTCCCGCGCCGCCGTCGCGAACACCGGATCACGCCCCGCACTCGAACCACAAAACACACACAGCCGTTTCATGCCGCGAGCCTACCTTCCCGCACACCCAGATGCCCATCCAAACCGGGCGCGCCGCCCGTGTAGGCGCATCCGCGCGCATCCCCCGGAGCGCCGGTCTCCGACCCGGCGTTGCCCGCGAGCGCATCGCACCGCGCCGGATCAGAGATCGGCGCTCCGCCCGAATTGACGGACCACGGGGTGGTTGCGCATACGCGTCCCGTCGGCGGATTCCACCTCAGCGATCTTCCGAGCTCTTCGGTGTTCTAATCGCGCCGTCGATCGGCAAATCAGAACACCGCAGCGAAAGGCCAGCCGCAGAGGAATGGGCAAAGGAATGGCGGCAAAGGAATGGGAACCGGGTTACTCCATCACCTGTTGCTCATACCCGCCCCATCCTCAGCCTTCATTGCCTCGGTCACTCCGTGGCTCCGTGGCCCCCGAATTAATTCCCGTTTAATCCCCAAGCCGACGTCAGCCACCCCCATGCACTCCTTTGCCCGATTCTCCATCCCCCATCCCCCATCCCAAAGACCCAAAACGCCAGACCCAAGACCCAAGACCCAAGACCCAAGACCCAAGACGCCAGACCCCCACCCACTCCGCCTAATCGCCGCGTAATTTTCTGAAACCGCAAAAAGACCTCATTGTCCCGCGCTTTTTGGCTTGCGCATGTTGTAGATATAGTGTCTATAGCAGGCCATGCCTGCGCGCATTCCAATCCAGCACAAGTCGCCCTTCGCCATCGATCCCCGGCCCCTCGAGGAAACCGCCGGCAGCCACGCCGGCCTGCTGGCCACCGCCCGCGCCTTCCGCTCGCTGCATCTGCCCGACCTGATCGCCGCCAATCTCACGCTCAAACGCCGCCAGCGCGGTTTCTCCGAGAGCCAGTTCATCGAAACCCTCCTGCTCCTGCAGACCGTCGGCGGGGACTGCCCGGAGGACATCCAGTTGCTGACCGGGGATGCCTGCCT
>CAMAUZ010000025.1 GCA_945861535.1 Akkermansia muciniphila
TGCATGAACAGCCAGAGCCGGGCGGAAGTTTCGATCAAAGCCCCGATCCGGCTGGAGGCTGATCTCACCATCGATGGACTCGAAGCTGATGACACCCGGGTGTTCCTGTCCGGTGCGATCTCCGGCAAGGGTGCCCTGATCAAGAACGGTCCCCACGCAGTCTATCTTGGCCATGGCACCAACACCTACACTGGCGGCACGATCATCAATGACGGGTCGCTCTCCGCGCGGCCGCAGGGGCTGGGCACCGGGCCGGTGACATTGAACAACGCCGGAGCGATCGGCATCGGAGGAGCTCCCGTGACCAACACCCTCACGGCCAATGGCGGGAGCCTCTTCTCCGGTGGCCGAGGCCACTGGAGCGGCCCTGTGAAACTGAATGGAAGCACCAAACTTCGCGCGGAAGACTTTCTGGAGTTTGACAACAAGCAGGAGGGAATCAGCGGCCCCGGTGGTTTCACCCAGATCGGGCAACCGGTGGGCCATACGCTCAAGAGCGGGGCGATAAAACTCTTCGGACGCAATACTTACACGGGAGTGACCAAGGTGGAAATGGGACTCTTGGAAGTCATGTCTTCGCTTTACAACAATGAACCCGCGCACTGGACCCCGGCGAATATCATTGTGAATGGCGCGGCCGCTGAACTCCGGCTGCATATCGGAGGTGCGGGTCAATTCACGGTCGGGCAGGCGGCCACGATGCTCAGGAACATCACGACCGGCATCAACCAGAACGGCTTGATGGCCGGCGGCACCTTCGGGCTGGATACTTCGGGCGCCACCAATGTGCAGGAACTTTCGGCCACTATCGCGGACTCCAAAGGTCCGGGTGGTGGCGGCATCGTTCTCAAAAAATGCGGTCGCGGAACCTTGAAAATATCAGGGGCCAACACCTACAGCGGTCAGACGATTCTGGCGAGCGGAGCGCTCAGCGTCGATTCCATGAACAGCGTTGTGAATGGCATGGCCAGCAGCAGCCTGGGCGCGCCCAAGACGGCCAGCGATGGTGAGATCATGATGAGCGGCGGCAGCGCCCTGATTTATACCGGCCAAGGAGAAACCACCGACCGGACCTTGAACCTCCCCGGGGCGAGAGACACCATCACGCTGGATCAATCCGGCCTGGGCCTGTGGAAATTCACCAGCACCTTTGTGATCTCCGGCTATGCTGAAAACAAAATGATCATTCTGACCGGCTCAAATGCCGGCACCGGTGAACTCGCCGGCAATCTGGAAGATCCCTATGATCGTAAAGGCAAGGCGACCACTGCCCTCACCAAATCCGGCGCCGGCAAATGGATCCTCTCGGGCGGGAACACCTTTACTGGCCCGACCAAGGTGACCCAAGGCACCCTCGCGATCACGAACGTCCGGAGTCTGGGTGACAAAACGGAGGTTGATATTTCTGATAGCGCAATGCTGCAGTTGGACTTCAAAGGTGAGATGCGCGTTGGGAAACTAAGTTTCGGTGGGAAACCGCAACCCTCCGGCACTTACGATGCTAAGAGCGCCCCTAAGTTCATCAAGGGATTAGGGGTGCTGAAGAATTAGGAAAGAGCAAAAGGGCGTTTCATGAACGCCTACCTTTTTTACAAATCAGAAAATAATTGACTCACTATCACCGTCTTATCGGATTCAACAAATGCCAAGAACGATCAATCGCAGAGAAATGCTACAGAAAGTGGCAACCGGTGCCGGTGGGCTGCTGGGCGCTGGCTTATTTATCGAGCTTACTCAGGCCGCAGACCAGTCTGTCATACATAGGGCAGGCAGTCCGACACGCGTGATTTTCTTTCTACAAAACCACGGCTTTGACCCCCTGACCTGCATCCCCAAGGACCTCAACAAGGAAAGCTGCGCTCTCGACGGCTTGACGCTTGAAAAGCCCATGCAGGCTTTGGAGCCTTACAAAAACAGGATGCATATCATCACCGGTTTGCATGGCCGCCACACGAACCCCGGGCACAGCGCGTATTTCGGAGCCCTCGGCGCTTATCGTGGTGGAACGGGTGTGCCTCCGTCAGCCGCGACCATTGATTATGTGCTCAGCCGATCGCTTCCGCAGACGATTCTCCCTCCGCTGTGCATTGGCATGGAGTCGCTGGATAGCATGAGAGCACGCCCGACGCTCGCCACGCTTTCCGCGTCCGGGCCGAATCAGCCGATCTTTATGCATTGCGACCCCAACATGCTCTACCAGATGCTTTTCGGCAGCATCGCCGAGGGGTCGATCAAGCAGCACTACGAGGCTCGTTCAAATGTCATGCTTGAAGTGGAGCGTTTGGCTCAGCGCAAAGCCAAAGGATTACCCATGGGTGACGGCGAACGTTATGGCAGATATGTCAGCGGATTTCAGGAACTGAACGGCTTGAGTGAAAAACTATCCCGGATTTCCGCCCGCCTTAAGAAATTCGCCCCGAAGCTCGATGCTCGCTACAGCAATCCTAAATTCGAGACCGACTGGCACGACGCCCTGCTGGAAGTAGGGATCGCGGCGCTTCAGGCCAATCTCACCAATGTTCTCACGATCGCCTCGGGATGCGGCGAGTATTTCGGCTCCTGGAAAGGCCTTGGCATCACTGACAGCGGCCACGGGTTGGGTCATATCGACCAGCCCGGCAATCTGATTTGGACAAAAATCCGGCAGTATAACTGTGAAATGCTCGTCAAGCTCATGAAAGCTTTGGAAGCCATTCCAGAAGGCTCTGGCTCCATGATGGACAATACCTTGATTGTGTATTCCAGCAATAATGCAGAGAAGCAGCATTCCGAGGGTGCCACCTGGCCATTCGTGCTTCTCGGTAACGCCGGCGGACGTTTTAAGACCGGCCAATACACCAACATTAAAGGCCGCCCCATCAACGATCTTTACACGACTTTCCTTCACGGAGTCGGCGCGCCAGTGGACCGCTTCAACATGGACAAGAACATGGCCACGCTCCATCACAGCAAGGTCGGTCCCATCGAAGAACTTCTAGCCTGAGATGTTTATCTGCCGCTTGAAAGGGTTCTCGGTTGTATGGGCCTTCTTGCTCTGTACGATTGCTACTGCGGCGAGCGGCGCTGACACGGCGAATACGGTTCCGGACGGCTTCAAGCAAAAGGTGATGCCTTTTTTCGCAGACTACTGCTTGGATTGCCATGACGAGGAGAACAAAAAAGGGAGTGTATCCCTGCACAGTCTGACAGATGTCTCGGCGGACAACGCCAGCATGTGGAAACGGATCTGGGAGCAGGTGGCCTTGAAGGAAATGCCCCCGAGGACGAAGTCGAACCAACCCAAATTGATGGAGCGCCTGGAGCTTTCCAATTGGATCACGGAGGGACTGGCCAGGGCCATGAAGGACAAGGGCGGGTTCAGCGAGCACATGCGCCCGAGCAAGGGCAACCATCTGGATCACGATCTCCTTTTTAGCACCAAGCTGGAGAACCTGAAGCCCGCATCCACCCCCGCGCGCATCTGGCGCATCCACCCACAGGAGCAACTCGTTCGTCTCAATGACCTCATCTGCTTAAAGCGGAAATTCGACCCGCAGCGCCCCGGCCTTTGGACGCACGGTGATCACATTCCGGCGAACTTGGAAGGGGAGACCAAAGTTTATTTCGGTTTGGATCAGTTTCTGGGTGCTTTCGACGATGCCTACAGTGTCGGTGTCAGCGGTTTTCAGTCTAGCCTATCCATGGTCAGAGATCACGGCTTGCGCAACTACCCCTTCCTTTACTCAATCAACAGTGCCGAGGCCCTGCAGATTGCCGGCATCGCAGAGAAAGTCCTGCGTTTCATGGCGAACGGGCCCGCCGCCGAGCCTTATCAGTTTGGCGACGAGATCAAAAAGATCCCCGGCAAGTATAGAAACCTGAATCTCATCTTCTATAAGAACGAAATCAAACGCCCGCTGACGCCCGTGTATGAGTTGATGAAAACACTTGGCGTCAGCGACGAGCGATTGCGAGAAGTCATCCGCTTTCTTTTCGAAGCTCTCACGCTGCGCCCTCCCAGCAAGCAGGAAACCGACACTTACCTGGAAGTGGTCAATAAGTCCATCAACGCACTCGGCAAAGAGGAGGGAGTCTTCCTCGGCCTTGTGCCGATCTTCCTCGACCGCGACGCACTATTTCGCCCCGAGCTTTGTGAAAACGGGAAGCCCGACGCGCATGGCCGCGTTATGCTGCAAGGCGACGAGCTAGCCCTCGCCGTCAACGCCGCGTTCTCCTACATCCGTCCAGATTCCGATCATCTCAGAACTGCGCTGGCCGAGGGGCACCTCAAAACCCGCGACGACGTCAAACGCGAGGTCATCTGCATCCTGAATGACGACAGCATCCGAAAGCCCCGAATCCTGCAATTCTTCAGGGAATACTTTGACTACGACCGCGCCCCCGGCATCTGCAAGGACAGGAAGCTCCTCGAGCGAGCCGGCGGGCATTTTGATACCTACTACGCCGCGATGAACAGCATGGTCGCCAACACCGACCGCCTGATCGAAGTGATTCTGCAGGAAGACAAGGACGTCTTGAAGGAATTGCTGACCACCGACCGCGTCATCTACCAGCCCTACACTTCCGGTGCGAATTTCAGAGACGGCATCCTGTTTAAGTCCGACATCGGTTACTTCATGAACCGGGGAAAGAAATTCGTGGAGTTCAAAAAATACGAAAAGATCGAGCCCACCAAGGACAACAAGCTTGTCATCGAGAGGGCGAAGCGGGAAGCCTACGACCAGAACATGCTGCATCACATCTTCCCAAATCCCGCGGAGCCGATGTATGTGCGGCAGTCCCAGTTCGATCAAGGAAGGTTCCCGCCGGCCACCAATGCCTTAAAAGCCGTCACCACCGTGGACACGAACGAGCGACTCGGCATCCTCACGCACCCCGTCTGGCTGGTCGCGCACTCCGATGCCATGGACAACCACGCCATCGCCCGCGGCCGCTGGATTCGGGAACGTCTCTTGGGTGATGCCGTGCCAGATATTCCAATCACGGTGGATGCCAAGTTGCCCGATGAACCCAAGTCAACCCTGCGTCACCGGATGCGCGTCACCCGTGACAAGGAATGCTGGCGCTGTCACCGGAAAATGGATCCGCTTGGCTTGCCATTTGAAAAGTATAACCAACTGGGAATTCTCCTCGACACAAACCCAGCGAATAACTGGGGGCACAAAGTGGACACTACGGGTGAGATTATTCTCAGCGGCGACCCCAAATTGGACGGACCAGTAGATGACCCCATGGAGATGATCCAAAAGCTCGCTGCCAGCGAACGCGTGAAACAGGTCTTCGTGCGCCATGCCTTTCGCTTTTGGATGGGACGAAATGAAACCATTGACGACGCCACAATTCTTCGTGATGCCTACCATGCCTACCGCGACAACCATGGCAGCATGAAGGAATTGCTGACAGCCTTGCTCACCTCTGATGCCTTTCTGTATCGCAAAGTTGAGGATCGATAGAGACTTTGTGCGGCTTTGGTTTCCAGCACCGCCAATCCGCCACGAATCGAGTGGCGTCGCGGGGTTGGGGATGTCTCGTCTCGCGGTATTGGAACTGAGCGGCGCAATTTGATGCTTATGACCAAATTCTATCTGTGGATTCTTGTGGCGATGACTGCTCGAGTGACTGCCGCCGGGGATTTCCATGTGTCGTCGAAAGGCGACGATGCGAATCCGGGCACCTTGGCGAGGCCATTCGCCACGTTGCAGCGGGCACAGCAGGCGGCGCGGAAACTGGCGGGCCCCGAGGCGGTGACGGTCACAGTGCGCGGGGGGACTTACTACTTATCCGACACTTTGATACTCACCGCCGAGGATTCCGGCACCAAGGCGGCGCCGGTGGTTTATCGAACTCACGAGATGGAAAAGGCGGTGATCAGCGGTGGAATCCGGTTGCTGGGCCTGAAATGGGAATCATACCAGAATGGGATTCTGCGGGCGAAAGTGCCGGCGGATTTCGCCACGGATCAACTCTTCGTCAATGGCGAACGCCAGCCACTGGCGCGGTATCCGAACTTCGATCCCTCGGAGCGCCACTTCAACGGGTGGGCGAAGGATGCGTTCAGTCCGGAGCGGGCGGCACGCTGGAAAGACCCGACGGGCGGATTCATCCATGCGCTGCACGCTGCGGAGTGGGGCGGAATGCACTATGTCATCACCGGCAAAGGTGCGGACCACAAAGTCACTTACGAAGGTGGCTGGCAGAACAACCGCCCGGCGGGGATGCACAACCACCGGTTCGTCGAGAATATCTTCGAGGAACTGGATGCACCGGGTGAGTGGTTCCTCGATGCCAAGAACCATACCCTCTATTTCTACCCGCCGGCAGGTCTTGATCTAACCACGGCGACCCTCGAGGCGGTTCGCTTAAAGCATTTGATCGAGTTTCGTGGCACAGAGGCGGCACCCGTCCGGTTTGTGAGTCTCCGAGGGCTGACCTTCCGCCACGCCGCGCGCACGTTCATGGAGAACAAGGAGCCGCTGGTGCGCAGCGACTGGACGACCTACCGCGGCGGGGCGCTGTTCCTGAGCGGCACGGAAGACTGCTCGATCGAGGATTGTTTCATCGATCAGGTCGGTGGCAACGCCGTGTTCGTGAACAACTACAATCGCCGGGTTGCGGTGCGCGGGTGTCACATCGCGAAAGTGGGCGCGAACGGCGTTGCCTTTGTCGGGGATCGCGATGCTGCCCGTGTGCCGCGCGATTGGAAGGACCGCTCCCAATCACTGGCGAATCTGGACCGGACCCCCGGCCCCAAGACGGCGAACTATCCCGCCAACTGTCTCGTGGAGGATTGCTTGATCTATCTCTCCGGCCGGGTGGAGAAGCAGACTTCGCCGGTGCAGATCGAGTTATCCGATAGCATCACCGTTCGTCACTGTTCGCTTTATGATGTGCCGCGGGCCGGTATCAACATTGGCGACGGTTGCTGGGGCGGTCATGTCATCGAGTTCTGCGATATCTTCGACACGGTCAAGGAGACTGGCGACCACGGCTCCTTCAATTCGTGGGGCCGTGATCGTTTCTGGGGATTGAGCGGCTTGAATTTGAACGACGACAAGGCGTGGGAAACCAACAAGTCAATCGTTCTGCTGGACGCTGTAAAGACGACGATCATCCGCAACAACCGCTGGCGCTGCGATCATGGATGGGACATCGACCTTGACGATGGCTCATCGAATTACGAACTCCGCAACAATCTCACCTTGAACGGGGGCATTAAAAACCGAGAGGGCTTCTATCGCGTGGTGGAGAACAACATCATCGTCAACAGCGGCTTCCATCCGCATGTCTGGTATAAGCACAGCGGGGACATCGTCCGCCGCAACATCATGTGGAGCGATCAATACCTGCCGGCCGGCGGCATGCCCGCCACGCCGTGGGGCAAAGAGATGGATTACAACCTCGTCCATCGCGAGGGCGCGACCGAATTCCAGCCCGCGACGAAGCTCGCCGGGCAATCCAAGCGCGACGAACATTCCATCGTGGCCGACGCCATGTTTGTGGATGCGGCGAAAGGAGACTTCCGCGTGAAGGAGGGTTCGCCGGCGTTGAAGCTGGGTTTCGTGAATTTCCCGATGGATCAGTTCGGCGTGCGGAAGCCGGAACTGAAGGCGATGGCCCGGACTCCGGAAATCGCCAAGCTTCGTGCGCCTACCAAGTCGTCTCCGCGCGGAGAGTCAGTCACCCAAGCCAGCTATTTCTTACAGGCGCAGGTCCGCAACGTCTCGGGTCTGGGCGATCGCTCGGCCTATGGTTTGCCCGATGAGTCGGGTGTTTTTCTGGTGACTCTCCCGGTCGGCAGTCCGGCGGCCCGGGCCGGACTCCAGAAGGACGATGTGATTCGTGCGGGCAATGGTCAGACCGTTCGGCGGATTGAAAATCTCGTCAGTCTGCGTGACCAGGCCGCCGGCAATAAGCTGTCGCTCTCGATCATTCGCCAGCAGCAGCCGATGACGGTCGAAGTGAGTGACTATGTATATGTGGTCGTTGAGGCGCTGGGGAATCCTGACTTCAAGAAAGTGGAGCTTGCTCGGGCGACGACGGTGGTTCCCGGCAGAATTACGGCTGGTGGGGCTCCGACCAATAATGATCCGCTCGCCACCCTGTCCGATGAAAAAATTGGCAGCGGCTACGGTCCGGTCTTTGCCAATGGGGTCGAGAATGGGAGATATAAATTTGATCTGACCGCGACAAAGAGCCTGGCCCGGATAAATACGTTCACCAGCGGCCTGCATCGCGCCCGGCAACACTTCGTACTCTATGCCAGCAACGCGCCGACCGACCCCGGCTGGAATGTGACCGACGCCACACTCTTCACACCCCTAGTTGCGGTGGATACCCGGCAGGGCGTGCCCGCGCAATTTGAAGCAACGAGCATTCGTCGTAGCACTGGTGCCCCGTTGGGGAATTATCGCTGGCTTGTCTGGTCTGTCAGTCCGGTGACCGACGCCAACCGGGAGAACACTTCCTTCCAAGAGTTGCAGGTGATCCAGGCCATGTCGGAATCCCGGTAGCCTGCCGGCGGATCGCAGGTGTCGGGGTTGGCCAGGATTTCTGACCCAGACCCGGAAGGGAATCGCGAGCGAGTCGGATGGCGCGACGGCTGTGAACCGCACGAATACCGCGGAGGGAGAGTTTCGGTCTGTCCGTGGGGCAGGACGTGGCCCGAACCATCCCGCGAAATTGAACGCTCGAAATATCCCTGCGGATGGATTGGAATGCCCGCCATTAATTCCCGACGCGACTTCCTTAAGACGGCGACCTTGGGTGCCACCGCCTGCCTGCTCCCTTCTCCGGCCAGAGCCGCGGCGGCGGCCTCGCCCATGACCTGCGCGGTGTTTTCCAAACACTTCCTCGGACTCGGCCATGAACAACTCGCAGATGCACTTGCCGAGGCCGGAGTCACCGCCATCGAAGCCCCGATCCGACCGAAAGGCCATGTGGAGCCGGAGCGGGTGGTGGACGAACTGCCGAAGCTCGTCGCCGCCTTGAGACAGCGCGGCATCGCGATCGCCCTGCTCACCTCGGGCATCAACGCGGTTGATCCCCGACAGCAAACTGAGCGCGTGCTGCGGACGGCGAAGGCACTCGGCATCCCGCGCTTTCGCATGGACTGGTATCCCTACAATTTGAGGAAGCCCATCTGGCCGCAGCTCGACGAAATCAAACCGCGGCTCAAGGACCTCGTCGCCTTCAGCAAGGAGGTCGGCATCCTCCCGTGTTATCAGAACCATTCCGGCAGCAGATATTTCGGCGCGCCGATCTGGGACATGGCGCTGCTGATGCGGGATTATCCGCCGACCGAACTGGCGTGGTGCTTTGACATCATGCACGCCACCATCGATGGCGGCACGTCGTGGCCGATCGAGGTGAACCTCGTGCGCGATCACATCGGCGTGGCGTTTTTCAAAAACTTCGTCTGGGAAGGCCGTCGTCATCGCGCCGTGCCGCTGGGTGAGGGAGTAGTCGGGAAGGACTACGTGGACCTGTTGAAGAAGAGCGGCTACCGCGGCCCGATGTCGCTGCATGTCGAGTATCTCAAGGGCAGCGTGAAGGACGATGGCTACCGTAAGGAAGCCATCGCCGCGACCAAGCGTGACCTGGAAGTGCTGAAGTCATGGTGGGCGGTGTGAGACAGAAACCGAAAATCGGCATTAACAGTTTCTGGGTTTTGCGCTGGGGAATTGCTGCGTGTCGGCCCGCTGACAGAAGGCGGTGGCCGGCGTCGGCAGCGCAAACACCTCGCACAGCCGCTGCGCGCGCGATGGCGGCCTCGCTGGCGCAGAACCGCAGCCGCTGCGCCACCTGCGCCGGATCGTGAAAGCGGTCCAGAAAGGTCCGCAGGGCCGCCCCTTTGTGCGGCGCAAAGCCCACGCCCCGCGCAGGCAGGCATCCCCGCTGAGCACCTGGAGGTCCTCCGGGCAGTCCCCGCCAACGGTCCGCAAGAGCAGGGGGGCGATGCGCTGGCAAACGAGTGCCCGCCGATAAGTTTTTTTCAGGTGTCAGAAATTTTATGCGGCGATCCGGGGTTCAGATCGCCGCTTGATCCCATGATCCCATTTTCATCTTCCTTCAACCTCGCCCCCCCTTACACTCCGCGCCCTCATGGTCAACCTCGCCGCCCTCAACCCCGAACAACGCCAAGCCGCCGAGACCATTCGCGGTCCCGTCCTCATCCTCGCCGGGGCCGGCACGGGCAAGACGCGCGTCATCACTTTTCGCATTGCGCACATGGTCGGCAGCGGCGTGCGACCCGGCAACATCCTCGCCGTCACGTTCACCAACAAAGCCGCCCGCGAGATGCAGGAACGCGTCACCAAACTCCTTCCCAAACCCCCGCGCCCTGCCGACGGCGAAAAGCCCGACCGCCCCACCATTTGCACCTTCCACTCGCTCTGCGTGCGCATCCTGCGGGGCTACATTGAACGCCTCGGCTACAAAAAAAACTTCGTCATCTACGACGAATCCGAGCAGCTCGGCGCGGTCAAAAAAATCCTCAGTCACATCTCTGCCAAAGGCGAAAAGACCGACCCCCACGCCATCCTCTCGCTTCTCAGCCGCTACAAAAACACCGGCAGCGCCGGTCTCTTCGCCGATCCCAGCGTCGCCGCGCTCGCCGAGCACGTTCGCAAGCGCTACGACTCCGCCCTGCGCGCCTGCAACGCCGTCGATTTCGACGACCTCATTCTCCTCACCCTGCGCCTGTTCAACGAATTCCCCGACGTCCTCGAAGCCTGCCGCGCCAAATACCGCTACGTCATGGTGGACGAATACCAGGACACCAACGCCTCCCAGTTTCAGCTCGTCCACTTCCTCACGCGCGAGCATCGCAACCTCTGCGTCGTCGGCGATGACGACCAGAGCATCTACGGCTGGCGCGGCGCGGAAATCGCCAATCTCCTCAACCTCGAACAGCACTTTCCCGAGGTGAAAATCGTCAAGCTGGAGCAAAACTACCGGTCCACCAACACCATCCTCAAAGCCGCCAACGCCGTCATCAAACACAACGCCCGCCGCCGCGGCAAACAGCTCTGGTCCGCCAACGGCACCGGCGAACTCATCAGCCTCCACGTCTTCCCCGACGACGAAGCCGAGGCCCGCACCATCGCCGAGGAAATCGAATACCACCGCCTCGGACCCAAGATTCCCTGGGGCGACCACGCCATCCTTTTCCGCACCAACCAGCAGTCCCGCCCCATCGAAACCGAGCTGCGCAAAGCCGGCATCCGCTACCACCTCATCGGCGGCCAGAGCTACTTCGACCGCCGCGAAGTCCGCGATTTCATTGCCTATCTCAAGATGCTCGTGAATCCCCACGACGACATGAGCCTCCTGCGCATCGCCAACGTCCCCGCCCGCGGCCTCAGCGACGTCACCATGGAACGTCTCCTCGCCGCCAGCCAGGAGCGCCAGTGCTCCGTCTTCACCGCCATGCGCCACACCGACGTTCAGGATTCAATGCAAAGCCGCACTCGCGACAGCCTCCTCGCCTTCCTCGAATTCATCGACCGCACCCGCACCCAGCTCGAAACCGACCCCGGCATCTCCCTCCAGACTTGGGCCGAGAAATTCCTCGACGAAACCGGCTACCTCGCAGACCTCCGCCGCTCCGAGAAAAACATCGAGATCGCGGAAAACCGCGCCCAAAACCTTAAAGACCTCATTGTTCAGCTCGGCAAGCAGGCCCCCGTCACCGCCAAGCCCGGCGAACGCATCGCCAGCTTCCTCGACGACCTCAGCCTCGGCGAAGACCGCACCGAGGACAAAGATCCCGGCGACGCCGTAACCCTCATCACCATGCACAGTTGCAAGGGCCTCGAGTTCCCCCACGTCTTCATCGTCGGCCTCGAGGACGGCCTGCTCCCCCACTCGCGTTCCAAGACCGAAGGTACCCTCGACGAAGAGCGCCGCCTCTTTTACGTCGCCATCACCCGCGCCCAGAAAACCCTCAGCATCACCCACTGCCAGGGCCGGAAAAAATACGGCCAGCTTCTCCCCTGCCATCCCTCAGAATTCCTCCACGAGCTTCCCGAAGACCTCGTCGAATGGTCCCACGAAAAAGCCAAGAAAGCCGTCCCCCCCTCCGCCGGCAAAAGCCTCTTCGACGGCCTCCGCGCCGTGGTCGGCGAAGCCGACGAACCGCCCGCCGCCCAGCCGCTTCTTGATCGCATTTGAGAACGGAACGCTGCGCGCGAAGCTCAAAGCACAAAGCCTAAAGCTCAAAGAAAGCACCAAACACCAATAGCCAATAACCATTCGGCTCGGACCGCCTCCGCGCACCGCTTCTGCACCGGACTTCGCAGTTCCAAATTGGACCTTGTCCCTTCCCTTAAGCTTTGAGCTTTATCCTTGGAGCTTTTCCCCACCCGCTCCGCCACGCAAAAACCTCCCCACCCGCCGCACCCCGCGCACCGTCACGATCACCCCCAGCACCAGCAGCAGAAACCCCACCTCCTCCCCCGGCTTCTGCACCGTTTCCGGCAGATACTTGAACCACGGCACCTGCACCAGCGGCTGATTCAGCCAGCCCACCTGCGGATGAAAGCTCAGGAACTCCGTCACGAAAATCTGCGCGACAAACAAAAACCACACGAACCCCAGCGCTCCCAGCGCCCCCACCCGCGCCCCCCACGACCCCGTCCGCGCGATCAACTCCACCAGCTTCGGCCACGCCCGCCGCTCGCCCACCCGTACCAACTCCAGCCGCTCCAGCAGCGCCCGCTCATTCCCCGCCAGCTCCCCCGGCGACACCCACCCATCCCGCAACCCGCGCAAAATCCCCCGCGCATACAGCCGCGCCGCCAGCACCCGCAACAGCACATACGCCGGAAACACCACCAGCCCCGCCAAGAAGAAATAACTCCCCAAAATCTCCGCCACTTTCACCTTCGCCAACTCCGGAGCCAATGCCGCCACCTCCGCCGCCTGCGCCGGATTCATCTGCGGGAAAAACATCGGTAACGTCTTCAACATTCCCACCGGCACCGACACCGCCGCGTAAAACCCCGCCAACACCAGACACCCCAGCCACCCCCGCAACGCCAGCCGCGCGATCAATCCAAAATCATAAAACGCCCGCCACTCCCCCGTCACCGCCTGCCGCGCCTGCGCCAGCGGCACATACAGCATCGCCATGATGAACAACCCGATCCCCGCCACCCCCGTCAGCGGCCCCACCTCGAAATGCTCATACCCCTTGCTGAACGAATTATTCCACCCGTCATACCACGCGAACCACAACAACAAACACCCCGGCAGAGTGAACAACCACACATTCAAAATCCCCTGCCACCCCAGCCGAAAATTCACCGCCAGCGATCCAAACAACACCCGCCACGCTCGCCGCACCCGCCCGCCCTTCACCTCACCCGCTTCACCCCGCCAAATCTCCCGCGCCTCCTGATCCACAAACCAATTCGGCCACCGCACCTGCCTCCTCGTCTCCTCCCGCGCCGCCAGAAACTCCGCGAAACTCCCGTGCCCCGCGCCACCGCGTCCCCACCACACCTTCCACGCCGCCCGTTGCGCCACCCGATAACTCCACCCGATCACCACAATCGCTCCTACCAACCCCTGCGTCCCCAACACCCCCACCAAATACTTCACCGCGCCCCAAAACCACCGCCCCACCCGCGACCCCTTTTTCCCGCCCGCCACTGGCTGCGACGCCACTGCCGCCGTCACCTCCGCCACATCGCCCCCAATCACCGGCGGCAAGCCCTCCGCCACCCCCGCCCCCGCGCCATCGTTCGTCGCACTCATTCGTCGTGATCCGTGATTCCAAACTCGTCAGTCCCAACTTCAGATTCCCCATTCCCTTGCCCCAAATTCCCCTGCCATAAATCCCCATTCGTCATTCGAAATTCGCCATTCGCCATTCCCTGCTACGCCACCGCCTCCGCCAGCACCGGCCCCTCCGCCATCTCCGTCTTGAACTTCATGAAATGCCCCACCGTCGCCGCCACGCTGATCTGCTCCACCCGCTTCTCCACCGCCACCCCCTGCGGAATCCCCGGCCCCACCAACAAGGCGAAAATCTCCCGTGCCGACCGCGAATTGAAATGATGCTGACACGGCACCGCCGCGAACGGATTGCTGTCCCGCCCGCAATCCGGCACCACCACGAAGATCGTGTTTCCGTGATACTCCTCATTCGCCTCCACCGCCGCCACGATCTGCTTGATCCCCTCGTCCATGATCGCCACCGCCCGCGTGTAATGACTCATGTTCCCCCAATGCACGTAGTCACAATCCGTGTAATTCACCATCAACAACCGCGGCCGCAGCTCCTTCAACGACCGCACCGCCAGCTCCGTCAACAACCGGTCCCCGCGCGGATTCACGAACCCCGTGTCCCCGTAATACTCGCGCCACCGCTCCCAAAACCCCTCGATCTCGCGCCCCTGTTGATCCTTCCCGCCCGTCCGGTAATCCACCTTCTCCCACTTCTCGAGCGCCTTCCGCCGCTCCGCCAACTCCTTCTCCCCCAGCTTTCCCTCCTTCACCTGCCGCTCCAACAGAAACGCCTTGAACCGATACAAACTCAGCACATTCGACCGGTAATCCACGCCGTAATGATGATGACTGCTGAAACTCAGAAACTCCTCGTCCGGCCGGTCCTCACAATTGATCGTCAACGTCCGATGCGACGGCACATGGTACGCCTTCCGCAAATACTCGAACAACGTCGGCACCTTCGCCTCAAACCGTGCGCCCAAAAACTTGTTCCCGATGTCCTTATACTTGTCGTACTTCCCCGTGATGATGAACAACGTCCCCTGCGCGTGACTCGTCTCCACCCCCTCCATCTCCGTGATCTCCATCCGCTTGAACAACGTCCCCCGCTTCACCAGCTCATGACATAAAAACGGGCTGTACGTCGTCCCCACCTCGATGCTCTCCCGCCGCCGCGCCCCGCCCCCATACCGGATGATCACCACATTCGGCCCCCGATACTCCGGCCGCGTGTCCGCCGCCCCGATCACCGGCAACCCCGCCCCGCCCAACGCCATCGCACCCGCCCCCAGACCTTTGAGAAAGTCCCGCCGCGCAACCGCCGCCCATCCCGCCGCATCAATGTTCATAAAATAAAAACCGGTAGTCTGTCCCACAAGACGCCCCGCACCCTCCCCGGTTTCCCGCCAAAAAGAAACCGCCGTCCGCCGCCCTGCAAAATCCTGGTAGGGACGCGTTGCGCGCGTCCCAAACCTCCCCACCACCGCACCCGATCCCAACCGCTGGGTCCCAATCCTCCCGCACCGGATGAAAAAAAGGTCAGGGCCGGGCAGCGAGTCGCCGCCCGAACTCGCAGGCGAGGACGCCTGCGGTACCGAAGAAACGCTGCCGTCCGGAAATGCCCCTGCGCCAGCGGCGCACCGCAGGACATTAGCCGGGGGCAAGGCGAACGCCGCCGCCCCCGGTTCGCCGCCGCGTGAAGGTCCCTGCCCCGGAGGGGCACCGGAGGAAACTCCGCACGATGGAAAACCCGTTTCTCCGATGCCCCTCCGGGGCACGCACCGATTTCGTCGCCTGACCGGGGGCAGCGTCCGCTCAGCGCGGACTTGCCCCCGGCTAATTTCCTGCGGCGTCCCTCCGGGACGGGAACCAGTGACCGCCTTCGCGCCAACAACCCGAGTGGACCGATGGGCCTGCCGCTACGCCAGCGGCGCACCGCAGGACATTAGCCGGGGGCAAGGCGAACGCCGCCGCCCCCGGTTGGCCACCGTGTGAAGGTCCATGCCCTGAAGGGGCACCGGAGGAAACGGCGCGCCCGACCGTCCCGTTTCTCCGCTGCCCCTCGTATCTTGAATTTCGGCTCCGGGGTTCATCCGGGGTTCGGCTGTGGAGTGATTACAAGCGGGTGCGGGTCGCGGCGGATGGGAGCCAATCGCCGACGAGGGCTATATGGAGTGCGGTGGCAAGTCGGACGCGACACCGCTTTCTCACGGTCTGGCGCGTCCGAAAGCGGTGTCGCGTCCGACTTGCCACCGCACTCCAAAACTCCCGCCCCCCCCCTCACCCACTTTCAATCACACCTTTCCGAAGCGCGCGCCGCCACTAATGCCTTGCCCCGGCCGGAGCGCGTGCGGACACTCGGCGCGAACAATCCCGGGACATGAGCGACACCTTCCAGTACGACGTTTTCCTGAGCCATAGCGCGAAGGACAAAGACATTGTTCGCCCGCTCGCGGAGCGGCTGCGGGCGGATGGACTGCGGGTGTGGTTCGAGGAGTGGGAAATCCCACCTGCGGTTCCCCTCGCCCAGCGGATGGGAGAGGGGTCAGGAGTGAGGGCGGCGAAGATCGAGTCGGGGTTGGAGCATTCCCGCGTGCTGGTGCTGTGTCTGTCGGCGAATGCGCTGGGGTCGGACTGGGCGCAGTTGGAGAGCGGGACGTTTCGGTTTCGCGACCCGCTGAACACGGAGCGGCGCTTTATTCCGCTGCGGCTGGATGCGACGCCGGCGAAGGGTTCGCTGGGGCAGTTCGCCTTTCTCCAGTGGTATCCGGCGGAGCAGGAGCAGGAATACCCGAAGCTCCGCGAAGCCTGCCGCCCGCCCGCGCCGCCGCCGCCAGCGGTACCCGAGACGGCGCGCGAGGCGGGGGCGGACAAGGTCGTGCAGCTCGACACCAAGGGATTTCTCCGTGCCTTCACCTTCAGTCCCGATGGCAAACACGCGCTGACCGGCGCTAATGACAACACGGTGCGGCTGTGGGAGGTGGCGACGGGCCGGTGCGAGCGGGTGCTGGAAGGGCATACGGCCACCGTCTGGGGCGTTGCGTGGAGTCCAGACGGGCGGTGGGTGCTGTCCGCCGCTGAAGACAAGACGGTGCGGCTGTGGGAGGTGGCGACGGGCCGCTGCGAGCGGGTGCTGGAAGGGCACACGAATATCGTCTTGAGCGTGGCGTGGAGTCCGGATGGGCGGCAGGCGCTGTCCGGCGGAATTGACCGGACGGTGCGGCTGTGGGAGGTGGCGACGGGCCGCTGCGAGCGGGTGCTGGAAGGGCACACGGGTGTCGTCTGGAGCGTGGCGTGGAGTCCGGACGGGCGGCAGGCGCTGTCTGGCAGTTGGGACAACACGGTGCGGCTGTGGGAGGTGGCGACGGGCCGCTGCGAGCGGGTGCTGGAAGGGCACACGAACTACGTCTGGAGCGTGGCGTGGAGTTCAGGCGGACGGCGGGCGCTGTCCGGGGCTGCTGACAACACGGTGCGGCTGTGGGACGTGGCGACGGGCCGGTGCGAGCAGGTGCTGGCAGGGCACACGAACCAAGTCTGGAGCGTGGCGTGGAGTCCGGACGGGCGGCGGGCGCTGTCCGGGGCTGCTGACAACACGGTGCGGCTGTGGGACGTGGCAGAACCCGTCGCAGAGGCGCGGACCCGAGGCACCACCCCGCCCACCGTGACTTCCGCACCGGAGCAGGTGCAATACACGAACGCGAAGGTCCTGCTCGTCGGCGACACCGGCGTCGGCAAGAGCGGGATGGCGGAACGGCTGGTCAACCAACGATTCATCCCCACGGTATCCTCCCACGCACGCAAGGCGCACCTGCTGGAAAGCTGCGTGGTGCAGGACCCGGGCGGGATTGCGTTGCATCGCGAGACGCTCTTGTGGGATCTCGCCGGGCAGCCGGCCTACCGGCTGGTGCATCAATTGAGCATGGAGGATGCGGCGGTGGCGTGCGTGCTGTTCGATTGCCGCAACGAGACGAATCCCTTCGAGGGCGCGGCCTATTGGTCGCAGGTGCTCGATCAGGCGCGGACGAACACGAAGGTGAAAAAGATTCTCGTGGCCTCGCGCATGGACGTGGGCGGTCTGCCCGCGAGCCGGGAGCGCATCGAAGAGTTCGCGCGCACCAACGGCTTCGCCCAATTCATCGCCACCAGCGCGTACACCGGCGAAGGCTGCGACAAACTGCGCGACCTGATCCGGCAGGGAATTCCCTGGGAGGAAATCCCCAAAGTAACCACGACCAAAGTGCTGGCCGCCCTGCGCGAGTACGTGGGGAAATTGAAGGGCGAAACCAAACCCGCAGGCCCAGAGGTAGGGCGCGTCAGTCCCCTGCGCGCCGCTGGCGTGTCCGAACCGTCCGGCGGCGCGCTGAGGACAGACGCGCCCTACCCAGCGGCGGATGCAGCGGGAGCGGCTGCAACTGTCGGCGATCCTGGGCTTGTACAGTCGAAGGGGGAGATCAAACCCGCAGGCCCAGAGGTAGGGCGCGTCAGTCCTCTGCGCGCCGCTGGCGTGTCCGAACGGTCCGGCGGCGCGCTGAGGACAGACGCGCCCTACCCAGCGCTGGGTTTTGCGGACGCGCCCGCGAGTTCCAAAGTTTCGGCGACGCTCGCGGCGGCGCAGGGCAGGGAAGAGGTCGCGAATGGCAATGGCAACCTCCCGCTCTTCACCGTCGCCGCGTTGCACGAGGGGTTTTGCGCGGATTTCGGCGCGAAGATTCCGTGGCCGGAATTTGTCGCCCATCTGCAACGGCTCGAAGCCACGGATGCGCTCGATGTGCTCCTGTTTCACACGACCGGCGCCGCGGCGCGTCCCGAGACGCAGGTGTTGCTGGACCCCACGCGCGTGGATGCCTACGCGAGCGCCCTGCTGGTGGCCGCGAAGGACGAGCCGGACGGGCCGGGGCATCTGCTCGAATCGCGGGTGCGCGCGGGGAACTTCAAGCTCACCGCGGAGGAGCGGCTGGGCGACGCGGAGGCGGAGGGGCATGTGCTGTGGTTTGTGCTGGAGAACCTGCTGGCGCGGGATCTGGCGCTGCGCGAGACGATCAAGGGAGAGGAATACATCGTGTTCCCCTCGCAATGCACGGCGGAGCTGCGGTTCCCCGGCGTGGCGGCGTTTGGCGTGGCGTACGGATTTGCCGGACCGGTGCGGAGCATTTACGCCACGCTGATCGCGCAGCTCGCACATTATGAGGGCTTCAAGAAACGGGAGTTCTTCCACGACGCGGCGGCTTACCGCGCGGAGGCGGGCGGGCGGTGCCTGGTGCGCTTGCAGGATCAAGGGCGTGGGAAAGGGGAACTGGTGGTGTCCTTCGAGGGCGACACGCCGCCGAACGTGCGGCAGGGCTTTCTGGAGTTCGTCGGCAAGCATCTGGAGGGCAAGAGCACGCCGGGGAGCGTGACGAAACGTCATGCGTATCAGTGTGCGAATGCGGAATGCCGCAAGCCCTACGACGATGCGGTGGTAAAAGCGCGGTTGGAGGCGCGGAAGAAGCAGTTGGTGTGTCCTTATTGCGAGCAGAAGACCCCGCTGGTGGATTTGCTCGCCGCGCCGACGGTCGCAGCCGCAGCCGTCGCGACGCAGATGGGCAAAGATGCGAAGGCGGGCCGCCAACGAATGACGGCGGCGCTGGTGATCAAGGCGAAGGAGGCGGAAGGGAAGTTCGATGTGTTCCTAAGCCACAACTCGAAGGACAAGGGAGCGGTGGAGAAGATCGCGAAACAGTTGCTCAAGGTGGGGATTCGACCGTGGCTGGATAAGTGGAACCTGGTTCCCGGTGAGACCGTGATGGATGCATTGGAAAAAGCGATCAAGACGATGCCGTGCGCGACGCTGTGCTTCGGTCCCGCGGACACAGGCCGGTGGCACATCATGGAAATCCGCGCATACGTGGAGAAGTGGGCGAGCGGCGAGGCGCGGATGATCCCGGTGATTTTGCCCGGCGTGAAAGAAGCGCCGGAGCTACCGCTGTTCGTGCGCCAGACGCTCTGGGTGGACCTGCGGGATTGGGAGAACGACGAGAGCGATGGGTTCTACCGGCTGGTGTGCGGCATCCTCGGGAAAGCACCGGGAGATTCGCCGCGGCGGAAGTTCAGCGTCCGCGACGTGGCCGAGTGGCAGGGGGCGGATTGGTAGGCGGGCACGGTGCCGGAGTGGCAGCCAAATGGGGAGCGCCCCCGCCCTCGGGTGCCGTTTTCCGCGCCCTCGCGGAAAAACCCGTGCGGCATGAAATCGCGCGGAGATTTTGCGGCCAAAGAGCGCGCCCGGGGCTGGATGCACCCACGTCTGCGGTCCAGCCCGTGCCCGCCCCTTGCGGCGTCGATGCCCCGCTGCCTCCCCATTTCCGCCCCGCCGTTGTCAATGCGGAGCGCCTCGGTATGCTTCGCCCCGATTGATGCAGCCCAAAACCCACCCGCCACTCAGCGCCGTCCCCACCGCCCCCGCGCCCGCCGCCGTGGTGCTCGAGGTCGCGCAGGTGAGCAAATCCTACGCGGGTCGGGCGGTCTTGGCGGACGTGTCCTTCCGGCTGCGCGCCGGCGAGCGGCTCGCGTTGATGGGGCCGTCGGGCAGCGGCAAGACGACGTTGCTCAACTGTCTCGGCGGCGTGGACCGTCCCGACTCCGGCTCCATTGCGTTGCACGGCGAGCGCATCGACACGCTCGGCAGCGACGCGCTCGCGCGGCTGCGCCGACAGCGCGTGGGCACGGTGTTTCAGTTCTTTCATCTGCTGCCCACGCTCACGGCGTTTGAGAATGTCGAGTTCCCGCTCCAGTTGAACGGCGTCCCGACCGCCGAACGCCGGACGCGCGTGATGCGCCTGCTGGAACGCGTGAAACTCACGGACCGCGCGCACGCCCTGCCGTCGCAGCTTTCCGGCGGTGAGATGCAACGCGTCGCCATTGCCCGCGCACTCGCGCATCGGCCCGGCCTGATTCTCGCGGACGAGCCGACGGGCAATCTGGATTCTGCCAATGGCGCGAACATCCTCGCGTTGCTGCGCGATCTCTCGGAGGAAACCGGCACCGCGCTCGTGCTCGTCACGCACAGCGCTGAGGCGGCGGCGATCTGCCCGCGCACCATTCAACTGCGCGACGGCCGGATCGTCGCCGGGGGCTGAGCGCCGGAATGAAAATTGCAAACCCAACTCCGAAACCGCACGGCGAGCGCACGCGGCCCGCGTGTCGATTTGGGCGGCGCGCCCAAATCATCGTTCCCCCGTCTGCCTCGTCCGTCGTTGGGGAAGGGTTTGTGGAACGAGGTTTTCGGCGGGCCGCCGAAAACAGCCCGCCAGCGGCGTGCGCTCCCCGGCCTGCTCTGATTGCATGAGCACCACCGCCACCGCCTCGAACCGCGCGCTCGCGGGCCTGCTGTTGCGG
This sequence comes from Akkermansia muciniphila, assembly GCA_945861535.1. Taxonomy (GTDB): domain Bacteria; phylum Verrucomicrobiota; class Verrucomicrobiia; order Limisphaerales; family BJHT01; genus BJHT01. Next base: position 21,103 of record CAMAUZ010000025.1, read on the forward strand.
CGTTTCACGCTGCGGCACTGGCGTTCGGCGCCGGGGCAGTCGGCGCTGCTCGTGCTGATTTTGGCGCTCGGCATCGCGGTGTTCTTTTCCATCCGGCTGGCCAACCGCGCCGCCGTGGCCAGCTTCCAGAACTTCACCGACCTGATCACGCGTGAGAGCGACTGGATCATCACGGCACCCGCGGGCTTGCTGCGCGAGACGATTCTGCCCGAATTGCGCGAGCGCCTTGGCGAGCAGCCCGTGAGTATCATCCCCGTGCTCGACACGACCGCCTCGCCACCGCGCCGCGCGGACTTCGAGGAAATCGGTTCGCGCCCGACGTTTCAGATTCTCGGCCTCGATCTCGTGGCGGTGCAAAACCTCGCGTCGGCGCGGTCGCCGGACCGTTCGTGGTTCGGGCAGGCGAGCGGGGTCGATTCGTTTTGGAGGCTGCTGCGCTCGCCGCGCGCGGTGTTCGTCAATGCCGCGCTGGCGGCCCGCGAGGGCCTGACGGTCGGGAGCAAACTCCCGCTCGTGATCAATGAGCGCGTGGTGGAACTCGAGGTCGCGGGCATCATTCCACAGCCGCCCGGCGATCCCGCCGCGCCCGTGACCTTGCTCATCATGGACTTGGCCGCGTTGCAACCGTTGGCCGGAAAACTGGGACGACTGGATCGCATCGAGTTCCTCGTCGAGCCGGGGCCGGACGACGCGGCGCGGCGCGCGCACTTGCGCGAACAGCTCGCGGCGTGGGGCGACGGCCGCTGGTTCGTGTCGTCGCCCGCCGACCGCCGCGAGAACGCCGCGCTGATGACACGCGCGTTTCGCATGAACCTCACGATCCTCTCGCTGATCGCGCTGCTGGTCGGCGTGTATCTGATTTTTCAGGCGCTTGATGGCGCGGTCGTGCGGCGGCGGGAGGAGATCGCGATTCTGCGTTCGCTCGGCGTCGAGGAGCGGGCAATCCAGCGGGCGTGGCTCGTCGAGGCCGCGCTGGTGGGCGTCGTGGGCGGATTGCTCGGCGCGCTGCTGGGCTGGGCGGGCGCGCAGTTTTCCGTGCGGTTCGTCGGGCGCACGGTGAACGCGCTCTACTACGCGACCAGCGTGCAATCCGCGCATCTGGACCGCGCCGAACTCGCCGCCGCGCTCGCGCTCGCGGTGGCGGGGAGTCTCGTGGCCGGGTGGGTGCCGGCGCGCGACGCCGCCCGCACGCCGCCCGCGCAGGTGCTGGTGCGACACGCGGTGGCCGCGCCGGGGCGGCGCGTTTTTCGCAACGGCTGGCTGGGACTGGCGTTGCTGGCGGCGGGCGCGCTGCTGGCCGCGCTGCCGCCGTGGCGCTTTCCCGGCGGGCGGCTGCCGCTCGCGGGTTACGCCGCGGCGCTGTGCTGGATTTTTGGCGGCGGGATTGTCGCGGCGATTCTGCTGCGGCCGTCGGCGCGGCTGTGGCAGCCGCTCGGCGCGCGCTGGGTGTCGGTGAAACTGGCGGCGAGCCAGTTGGTGAATCCCTCGGGACGGCATCGGCTGGCGGTCGCGGGTCTGCTGTGCGCGGTGGCGATGACGGCGGGGATGGCGACGCTCGTGGCGAGTTTCGAGGCGACGATGCAGGGCTGGATCGAGCGCACGTTTCAGGCCGATCTCTACATCTCGAGCTACGGCGCGCAGAGCGCCTCGACGCAGAATCGCATCGCGCCCGCGACGTGGCGGGCGGTGACGAATCATCCGGGCGTGGCCGGCTTCAACGGCGTGCAGGCGTGCGAGATTTTGCTCAATGGCCAGCGCACGATTCTCGCGTCCGGCAATCTGGATTTTCTCCAACGCCACACGCGCATGGCGTGGCGGCAGGCGCCGTTGAGCGACGACATTTTCCGTCCTGAACGCAATGCCGCGCTGGCACTGGCGAGCGAGGCGTTCACCGAGCGTTTCCAATTGCGGCGCGGCGATGTCGTCACGGTGCCGACGCCCGCGGGGCCGCAGCGGCTGACCATCGCCGGCGTGTTTTCGGATTACGGGAATGAGCGCGGCACGCTGGTGGTCGAGCGGGGGCGGTGGACGGAGTGGTTTGGCGACGAGTATTTGAGCAGCGTGATCCTCGTGCTGCGGCCGGGCTTTGCGCCCGAGTCGGTGCGGGCGGAGCTGCTCGGGCGGCATCCGGGCTTGAACATTTTCACCAACGGCCACATTCGCGGCGAGGTGCTGCGGGTGTTTCGCCAGACGTTTGCCATCACGTATGCGCTCGAGCTCATCGGCGTGGTCGTGGCGGTGCTGGGGCTGGCGCTCACGCTCGTGAGCGTGCTGCTCGACCGGCGCAACGAGCTGACGACGCTGCGCGCGCTGGGCCTGGACTGGCACGAGATGGCGCGTGCGACAGCGTGGGAAGGCTCGCTGGTCGCGCTGTGCGGCGTCGGCGGCGGGTTGGTCGTGAGCGTCGCGCTGGGGTGGCTGCTGATTTTTGTGATCAACCAGCAGACCTTCGGCTGGACGCTGAGTTTTCGATTGCCGTGGGCGCAGCTCGGAGCCCTCGCGGCGCTGGTCGTCGGGGCGGCGGCGGGCGTGTCGTACGCCGTGGGTTGGTGGGGCGCGGCGCTGCCGGCGGACAGGGAGGAATGAGATGCGCGAAACCTTTGGAGGGATGAGAGCGGCGGAGGCGGGAGAAGCTCAAAGCTTAAAGCTCAAAGCTCAAGGGAAGGGACAAGGGGCAAGGGGCAAGAGCGCGACGCCGCGAGGCGTGGGATGCGTTTCCCTGTTCGGAGTCCCGCCTTTAGGCGGCGGGGCGTCGGAATTTTCGCAAGGGATCAAATGGCAGGGATCGGTGCTGAGCACGCCTCGCCGCCTGAAGGCGGAACTCCGAACGGGGATGGTGGCGGCGGTGCTCTTGTGGCTGGCCTGCGGGGTGTGCGGCGTGACGAATGCCGCTGAATTTCGTCCGCCGCTGACGACGGCGGAGGGCTTCGCGGTGCCGCAGCCGGGGCGGCGCTTCGAGTTTCCGCGCGATCATGGCGCACATCCGGAGTTCAAACTCGAGTGGTGGTACGTGACGGGACATTTGTTCGCCGCGGACGAGCGGCGGTTCGGATTTCAGGCGACGTTCTTTCGACGTGCGGGGCCGGGGGGATCCGCCGGAACGAACACGGTGGACACGGGGCCGGGTGGGAACTCGCCGTGGTTCCGCAGCGATGAGGTTCACCTCGCGCACATCGCCGTGCTGGACGTGCGTACGGGAAAATTCGTGTTCCAGGAACGGCTCAACCGCCGTGGCTGGGACGCGGACGTGACGACGAACGGGCTGCACGCGTGGAATGGCAACTGGTCGCTGCGCATGACCAACGCGGCGTCGGGGGCGATGGAACTGATCGGGAGCGTCCGTGCCGAGGCGGCGTTTCGTCTCGCGCTCACGCCGGAGAAACCGCTGGTGGTGTTTGGTGAAAACGGAGTGTCGCGCAAAGGCGCGTCGCCCACGGCGGCGAGTCATTACCTCACTTTCACACGACTCAAGACCGTGGGGACGCTGCGGCTGGGCGCGGAGACGTTCGCGGTCCATGGCCGCTCGTGGATGGACCACGAGATCAGCAGCAGCCAGCTTGATCCCGGGCAGGCGGGCTGGGATTGGGCGTGCCTGCAATTGCACGACGGCCGCGACCTCATGGCGTATCGGATGCGTCGGAAGGATGGTGGCCCCGACCCGTTCTCGACGCTGGCGTGGGTCGATGTCGGCGGGCGGGTGACGCAGGTCGGGGCCGCGCAATTCTCATGGCAGACAGTCGGCACGGCGCGGCATCCGCGTTCGGGGGTGTCGTATCCGAATCGCGTGAAGCTCACGGCGAGCGATCCTGCAGGCGGCCCGGATGCGGTGGTCGAACTGCAGCTCGAACCGCTCGCGCCGCATCAGGAACTCGACGGCGGCTTGAGCGGGATTCCGTATTGGGAGGGCGCGTGCCGCGTGCTCGATGCGCAGCGCCGCGAGATCGGCGCGGCGTTTCTCGAACTGACCGGCTACGCGGGCGCACTGGGCGGGAGATTTTGAGTGCGCCCCGGAGCGCGCCCGCCCCGGGCGTAGCGGCGTGGGGCTTGGTAAGGCGGTGGAATATTCCGACGCGGTTGTGCGTGCGGACGTTGCTGCGGCCGGGGACGGCCGCACTCCGCGCACGCCCCGGAGCGCGCCCGTCTTGGGCGCAGCGGCGTGGAGCGCGGTTAGGCGGTGGAATTTTCCGACGCGGTCATGCGTGCGGACGTTGCTGCGGCCGGGGACGGCCGCACTCCAAAGAAAGAGCGGCACCAGCCACCGGGCCGGCGCCGCTCCCCCAAACCAACCCGCAAACTCAGGCAACCTTGACTTCGATCGACTTCGGCAGGGCCTTGGCGTGTTTGGTCAGTCGCACCTTCAGCATGCCGTCCTTGTACTCGGCGTTTACCTTGCTGTCATCCGCGTCTTCCGGGATCGTGAAGCTGCGCAGGAAGGTGCCGTAGGACCGTTCGATCCGGTGGAAGCGCTGGTCCTTCTCTTCCTTCTCCGAGGCGCGTTCGCCGGAAATGTTGAGCACGCCGCGCTCGACGGTGACCCTCACGTCTTCCTTTTTCACCTCGGGCAACTCGACCTTGATCAGGTACTCTTTGTCGTCCTCGATGATGTCCACCAGCGGGGTCCAGTCGGCCACCCGCATGACTTCGTCTTTCGCGTCGGACTGGCGGATTGCGGGTCGGGAAAACAGCGACGACAGCCGGTTTTGCATCTCGGCCAGTTCCTTGACGGGATCCCAATGAGTCAGTGAGTTCATAATATTCTCGTTCCTGCGACGGTGATTTGGTTTGGAGCCATCGCCCGATGCCCCGCCGCGTGGCACTGGTGACTGGAGGCTTCGCAGCGCACCCTGCGCTCGCTCGCACTCGTTACACACCCTATCTCAATCAAGTCCCGTGCCACCCGAGGCGACGGAGGGAATCCGCATCGGAAGCAATAAAATCAGGGTTTTTTGGACTTCCGCCCGGCCAGGCAACGGGCCGGGCGTTGCGGGTGGGAAAAACCAACTCACCGTCCGGGACAAACTGTCGCAGCGTGGCGCACTGGCTTGCTCCTGAGTCGTGATGTGCGAGTGCGCCACGGGTGCCCGCCGCCCTCGCTGCGGGATGGCCGCGGCAATTCTGCGTGGTTCAATGGCCGGGGGGGGGGTGGTCGGCGTTTCGATTTGTTTTGTCACCCGACCGATCCTCGTGACTAAACTCTGACCACCTATGAAACACCTGTTCCTCACCATACTGGCGGGCGTGAGCCTGCTTGCCACCTCGCTCAGCCACGCCGCCCAGATGAAGGCGCTCGTGATCGACGGCCAGAACAACCACAACTGGAAAGGCACCACGCCGCTCCTCGTTAAGGCGCTCGAAAGCTCCGGCCTCTTCAAAGTCACGGTTGCCACGTCACCGGCCAAGGGCGGCGACATGGCGTCGTTCAAGCCGAAGTTCAGCGATTTCGAGGTGGTCATCTCCAATTACAACGGCGAGCCGTGGTCGGCGGAGACGAAGGCGGCGTTTGAGGCGTATGTGAAGAACGGCGGCGGCTTCGTCTCCGTTCACGCGGCCGACAACAGCTTTCCCGAGTGGAAGGAGTACAATAAAATCATCGGCGTGGGTGGCTGGGGCGGCCGCACGGAAAAGGACGGACCGTATGTGCGCTTCATCGACGGCAAGGCCACCAAGGTGATGGATGCCGGCCGCGGCGGGAGCCACGGGCAGCAGCACGATTTCGTCGTCGAGGTCCGTGACGCGAGCCATCCGATCACCGCCGGTCTGCCGGCGAAGTGGCTGCATGTGAAGGATGAACTCTATGACCGCCTGCGCGGGCCGGCGGAGAACCTCACGGTGCTTGCCACGGCGTTCGCCAATCCCGCCAAAGGTGGCTCCGGCCATCACGAGCCGATGCTCATGGCGATTGAGTACGGCAAGGGCCGATCCTTCCACACCGCGCTCGGCCACAGCCCCGAGTGCATGAAATGCGTCGGCTTCATCGTCACGCTCCAGCGCGGCGCCGAGTGGGCCGCCACCGGCAAGGTCACGCAGAAGGTGCCCGCCGATTTCCCCGGCGCCGACAAGCTGAGCATCCGCGACTGACGCGCCGCCCCCGCGTGCAAACACGTTTCGAAGTACGTTTCCAAAATAATCCCAACCCCTCACCGTTGAACGCCACCATGCAAATGAAACCCGCCCGATTCACCGGCCTCTTGGCCCTCACCCTCAGCCTCCACACCGCGACCGCCGCCGACTGGCCGCAGTTTCGCGGCCCGCAGCGCGACAACATTTCCCGCGAGACCGGCCTGCTCGCCGAATGGCCCAAGGCCGGGCCGACGCTGGCGTGGAAGGCTGACGGTCTGGGCAAGGGTTACTCGAGCGTCGCCGTCGTCGGTGACCGCATCTACACCGCCGGCGACGACGCCGACTCGAGTTACATCCGCGCCCTCAACACCGCGGGCAAACACGTCTGGCGGGCGCCCTTGGGCAGACCCGGCGCGCCCGGCGGTTACGACGGCACCCGCGCGACCCCCACGGTCGATGGTGAACGGGTTTTCATGCTGGGCCAGGCCGGCGATCTCGTCTGTGTGAACGCCGCGACGGGCAAGGAAATCTGGCGCAAAGATTTGCGGAAAGACTTCGGCGGCCAGGTTGGTGGCTGGGGTTACTCCGAGTCGCCGCTGGTCGATGGCGAGCGCCTGATCATTTCCCCCGGCGGCAAAGGCGGCACTCTCGCGGCGCTAAACAAGACCACCGGTGCCGTGCTCTGGCGCACGAAGGATTTCACCGACGGCGCGGACTACGTGTCGCCCATTCTCACCACGATTGGCGGCGTTCCTCAATACGTGCAGCTCACGCAGAAAACCCTTGCTGGTATTGATCCCAAGACTGGGGCCGTCCTCTGGCAGGCCCCGCGCCGCGGCTCCACGGCGGTCATCCCCACGCCCGTGCAGGCCGATGATTTGATCTTCGTCACCTCGGGTTACGGGGTCGGCTGCAACGCGTTCAAGGTCACGAAAAGCCCCGGCGGTTTCACGGCGGAAGAGACCTACAACAACAAGAACCTGGCCAATCATCACGGCGGCGTGATCCTGCTCGACGGCTACATCTACGGGCATTCGGACTCGAAGGGCTGGGTTTGCATGGACCACAAAACGGGCGACGTGAAATGGTCGAACCCAAGCGTTGGCAAAGGATCCGTTACCTTTGCCGATGGCCATCTCTATCTGCGCAGCGAAGGCGGGCGCGGCACCGTCGCTCTCGTCGAACCCTCGCCCGCCGCCTACAAGGAAACCGGTCGCTTCGAGCAACCCGACCGTAGCACCAAGAACAGTTGGGCGCATCCGGTGGTCGCCAACGGGAAGCTCTATCTCCGCGATCAGGGCATTCTGCTCTGCTACGACATCAAGGCCAAATAGCGGACGCGGGATGGCCCGCAGACACACCTGTTATTTCGGCTCGCAGCCGCGCCCGGACTTGTGCCGGACGCGGTTTTCTTTTGCCGAGGAGCCCTTTGCACATAGCTGCCGACCTAAGGAGAACCCGCGCCCCAAGAGAAGGCGCAGCATGGGGCCATCGCACCTGCGGTGGGCACGGCAAGCGGGCGGGCCGAGGTCGCGGTGCCGCAGGCGTCTGCCTGCGAGTTTGGGCGGCGTCTCGCCGCCCGTTTTGACTCGGAGCAAGACGCCCCGCGAACTCCCAGGCGAGACGCCTGCGGTACCGTACGTTGGCAGAACCTGAGCGCCGGGACGCAGCAGCATGGGACCAGCGTACGCAAAAGGCGGAGCGGGAAAGTTGGCCCTGCCCTTTTCCCGGGCACTGCGGAAGGGGACCGAGGCCGCGGGGAAAACCCGCGCCAGTTCGTCCGCAAAACTTTGTCGCATATGCGACAAAGTTTTGTCAGGTCGCGTGCTGGCTGGGCGTTAGTGACTTTGGATTTGCACGCCGAAAACGGGAAACGGACGGCGCGGGGGGGCTTTGGTGGAAGGCTCAGCGGGCTGTGGCGGGTCTCTTGCCCGACCGAGGCGCAGCGCTCCTCGGTTCGGTCCTTCCGGTGGTTCCGCAGCGCTTCACCACCGGCTAATTTCTTGCGTGCCTCCGGCACGAAGCGGTGAGCACGCGGGCTGAACACCGGCTTTGCAGATTCCCCGTTCCGATCCGTGTCCATCCGTGTCCATCCGTGGTAGAAAGTCGGTATTACGGATAATCCCGGTTCGACTTTTCCCCGCTGCGTCCGCAATCTCCGCGCGTATGGCCAAGCCAACCAAACCAACCAAGTCCGCCACGCCGCTCGTCGGCATCATCATGGGCAGCCAGTCCGACTGGGAGACCATGCAACACGCCGCGGCGCAACTGACCGAGTTGGGAGTGCCATTTGAGACCCGCGTCGTCTCGGCACATCGCACGCCCGACCTGCTGTTCGAATACGCCGCGACCGCGGCGGCGCGCGGACTCGAGGTCATCATCGCCGGAGCGGGCGGGGCGGCGCATCTTCCCGGCATGACGGCCGCGAAAACCGCGCTGCCCGTGCTGGGCGTGCCCGTCGAGTCCAAAGCCCTCCACGGCCTCGACTCATTGCTCGCGATCGTGCAGATGCCCGGCGGCGTGCCCGTCGGAACGCTCGCCATCGGCAAGCCCGGGGCCATCAATGCCGCCCTGCTTGCCAGCACGATCCTTGGCGCAAAATATCCGCAGTTTCGGCGCGCCTATGAAACCTTCCGCCGTCGGCAGACCGACGCCGTCCTCGCGAACGGCAATCCGGCTTAGCACGGGGAACTTTTCGCTGAGTTGGGTAACGACAGTCTCGGCCGGCCCCAAGCGGAACTGAACGGGTTAGTGCGGGCAGTGAAAATTGCCTGTCGCTGGGTCGAGAGTCTCCCGGGCGGCCGCGATTGGCTGACTGACTGGGGTGCCGCACGGGGTGGCCCGCCGACTTTATCTGGCGCTGATCGCAGCGCTGCTCCTGCAAATATTTTTCCGGCGCCGCGCCGGACCAGCGGCTGATGGAGGCGATCCGCTGGCATTTGGGCGGCGTGACCGGGCAGCGGTTAGCTTCCCGCTCGGGCACACCGATTCCCCCACGGCACAAACCATGCCGAACCGAATTGGTGCTGCGCCCCAACTCTGTAATAGTAGGAATAAAAGCTTGTAACACCAAGTTCGGTTGTTACGGTCCGCGCTCCTAAACTGAACTTAGAATTGTTATGTCACGTATTTGCGAACTCACCGGCGTAGGCTCCATCAAGGGCAATCACATTTGGCGCAGTGGTAAGGCCAAGAAAAAGGGCGGTATCGGCACCCATGTCACCGCCATCACCAAGCGCCGCTTCCAACCCAATCTCCAGAAAGTCAAGGTGCTCATCGGTGGCGAAGTGCGCTTCATCCGCGTTTCGGCCAAGGCCATCAAACGCGGCCTGATCGTCAAGGCCCCGCGCCGCACCTGGAAGAAGCCCGAAGCTGTGGCCGCCGCACCCGCCGCCGCCGCCAAGAAGTAACGAGCGTTTTTTGTTTTTCACGGGCGAGACTGGCCACAGTCTCGCCTTTTTTTGTCCTCGGGCGCGCGGCGGAAAAGCACCAAGGACAAAGCTCAAAGCTCAAGAAAAGTACCAGCCGGCAAGCTGGAAAGTCACCGGGATCGGCGATGCGATTTCCAGATCGGGAGCGACGGAGATCCTGAGTCACAGGCCCCGGATCACCGTCTGTGCCTGCCAGTCGGCGGCCCGGCGCGAGCCAGCGTCGGATGCTGTGAGCTGCGCTGGGGCGCGCGCACCAACGGGGGGCAGTTCCGACTGGCGGAGGGGCGTCCCTGCTGGCGTGGATTCATGCGGTCGGGGCGTTGGAAGAGTCTGCGCCGCGCGCCGCGAACATGCGCCGTGATTCCATGCTTTCTTTCCCGCTGCGTTTGCTGTTTACACTTCACGCCAGCCGTTTTGGCGGCATTTTCTTTTCACCATGATGCAATCGAATTTCAGGATCGTGCGGCTCGCGATGGCGGGCTGCCTCGCCGCGGTGGCGGGGGCTGGCGGGTTTGCGCCGCGGGCATTTTCGCAGGCTGCCGGGGCGAAGCCGGCGCTCACGATCGAGGCGCTGCGGCAGCGTGCCGAGGCGGGCGACGCCCAAGCGCAGATGACGATGGGCTGGCGGTACGACACCGGCACGGGTGTGCCGCGCGATGCGTCCGAAGCGCTCGGCTGGTACCGTCAGGCGGCCGCGCAGGGCGATGCGACAGCGCAATCGAACATCGGGTTGGCGTATCATCAGGGCCGCGGCGTGGCGGTGGATTTGGTCGAGGCCAAGCGCTGGTATCTCATGGCGGCGGAGCAGAAATTTCCCCAGGCCCTCCACAACCTCGGCCTCATCTGCGCCAAGGGCGCTCGACCGCAGGATCAGGACGAGGCGATGTCGTGGTTCATCAGCGCGGCGGAGCTGGGTTACGAACCGTCGAAGGCCGAGATCGCCAAGATTGAAAATGCGATCCTCGCGCGGGCCAGCGGCGGCAACACGGCGGGGGCGGTCGCTCGGGCGACTACGCCCGTGTACGCGCCCGTAGTGAAGGTGGATGCCTCGCCTGCGCCCGCAGTGACCCCCGCGCCGGTACCGACGCCGGTCCCGGCAGTGCAACCGAATCAGGTGACGCCGGCGAATCCGATCACGCAGGGCAAGCCGGTGTCGGTCCAAGCGCCGAAGCCGGTTGTGCTCGCGAAGGTCGAACCGGTGGATCCCTCGCTGCGCCCGCCCGTGCGCCCGGGACCGGGCGAAGCCCCGACCCGCGAAGCCGCGGAGCCGCTCAAATGGTACCAAATGGCCGCGGCCCAAAGCGGCGGCGCGATACGCACGGTGCCCGACCCGCGTCCGGGCGCGACGCCGGAGCCGGTCACGATCCCGCGCGACAAGGTGCGCGACGCGGGCGATGTACCTCCGGTGCGGGCCTTTTACAGCAAGGCGTCGCCGCAGCCCGTGCGTTACGACGGGGATGAAAACGACCGCCGCTCCTTCGAGGTCTATTTGAATTCCAGCCAGGACATTGAGCGCGACGAAGACGGCCGTCCGCTGCGGATGAAACAGTTCCTGCCGCAGGCGATTCTTGACGGCATTCACACTGCCGGCACCGCGCGGTCGATCAAGGTTCACGACCTGGTGGTGAAGTGGAAAAAGGACCGGCCGACCGGCAACTTCGAGGACATCATCGAGTACTCGGCGCGCCTGACGCTTTTCTGGCGCTCGCCGCAAAACCCGGACGGCTTCACGAAACTCAACATCGTCTATGATGCCGAGATCGAGCGCTACACGCGCGGCGAACTGCTCGTGACCAACGGCGCGCTGAAACGCACGCCGATTTTCCAAGTAGGTCAGGGGAGCGGTGTGCCGCTCGTGATTCCTGAATAGGGCAGGCTTGTGACCGGCCCGGCGATGCGGCGGAGCGGGTGGGCGAAGGGGCAGCAGGAGTTGCCGCAGTCGGCAGGGAGCGTAGGTGAAGGAGCGCGGTCTTCAGCCCGCAGAAGCGTCCGCGTGCAACCGGAGCGCCGAGCATTGCTCGGCCTTGACCCAAACGCCGCCGTGGATTTCGCGGTTCGGCGAGGCGCGCGGGCTTCACGCTGCCAAAACGTACATCTGCCAGGGGAGTTTCGAGCGCGCAGTTTCGACCGGGGCTTTCTGCGGCATAAACCGCGCGCGCTGCCCGCAGACAGCGCCTCCTTGAGACTCTCCGCTCCGGAGTTGGGTATCAATCGTCCGCGTCCCATCTTGCCGAGCAATGCTCGGCGCTCCGCTAAGGTGTCGGGGTTCCCGGTGCGAGGTTGGATTACGGAGGTGGTCCTCGCGACTCGCGCCTGGCTTTGCCTCGCGTACCTGATCTCGCTCGTTCCGATTTTTAGCACTGCCCTCGCCGCACCGCCCGCCGCCGTCGTCCTCGAAAACCCCGCCTCCACCATCGAAGCCAAAGCGCGCGCCCTCGCGCGCCGTGCGGCGGACTCCGCGGATGCTGGCCAGGCGGCTCCCGAACTGCCCGAGCAGGCCGCGGAACTGGGCGTCGCCGCCGCGCTGGCCTGCCTCGAATTCCTGGATGACGCGCACCCGCTGCGCCGCAGGCCGCTCCACGCTGTGATCGCCGCCGCGACCGTGGGCCGCGCGTGGCCGGCGGAGATTCTGCGACATTACGATCCGGCGGCGTGGCATTTGTTTTATCACGCCGACGGGCGGCGCGAGCAGGAACGGTTGGGGGCGTGTCTGCAATGGAGCGTGTGGGAACCTGCGACGACGGAGGTGCTGGTGCGGGCCGCGCCGGTGCCCGCGCTGGCGTGGCTCGAACAGCAGGCGCGTGCGCCCGAGCCGGCGTTCGATCACCTGCTGGCGCTGTGGAAAACATGGGGTCTCTGGGTGCGGAGCGGACGCGAGTTGCAGCATCTGGACGCGCTGGGCCACGGCATCGCGAAGCTTGCGACCAATGCTGCCGTGCTGCGACACCCGGCGGCGCGGGCGGCGCTCGCGAAGTTTGCCGGCGAGTGCGAGGCCGGCGCGGCGGTGCCGTTTTTGAGCGCGAGTTTGCGCACGGGCGAGACGGCGGAGATTCGCGGTCATGCGGCCATCGCGCTGGGCCGTTGCGGCGGCGCTGACGCGCTCGCGGCACTGACGCGGCACGCGGCCCTCGAGGGCGACGCCGCCGTGTTGGTGAAGCTCGCGGCGGCGCTCGAGACGTGGCCCGAGGACGCGACCGCGGGCGCGACGCTGCTGGCGATGTTCGAGCGCGTGCCCGAGCCGGCGGTGCGGCGTTCGGTGCTGTTCGCGGCGATTTCGGGCCGCTGGCCGCAGCGGTCCGCACTGGTGTTGCGCGCGCTGCGCGAGGACGCGGGCGGCGTGGCGGGCGTGGCCTTGCTGGCGGCTGCTGCGCGGGCGGAACCCGCCGCGCGCGAATCCGTGCTGGCGTTTGCGGCCGCGGCGCGCACGGCGCAGCCGAACCTGATCGACGCACTCGGGGCGCTGCGCGAGCCGCGGGCGGGCGAGATTTTGTCCCGCTGGGCGTTGGTGGAACGCAACGTCTCGTTGCAACTCAAGCTCGTGCAGGCGCTGCGCGCGGTCGGCGGTGCGGATGTGCGCGCGACGCTCGTGAAGCTGTTGCAAACCGGCACGGACGGCCTTGTCGTCGAGCACATCATCCTCGCGCTCGAGGAACTGGCGGTGGCGGACGCGGTGCCCATGTTGCTCACGCTCGCGGCGGATGGCACTGCGCCCGTCGGCGTCCGCCTGCAGGCAATTCGTGCGCTGGGTGTTTTTCCGCGGCCGGAAGTGCGCGCGCTGCTGGCGGGGCTGACGACGCGGGTCGAGGCGGAGTTCGGCGTCGCGGAGGAAGGCGCGAGCCGTGGTGCGCGCGAGGATCGGATCGAGCAGGCGCGGGTTTATCTCGCCATCGCGCGGTTGCGGTTGGGTGCGCCGGCGGCTGCCGACGAAATCGGACGCACGTTTGCGCGCGGCACGGCGAGCGTGCGGTTCATCACTCTTCAGCTTCTCGGTGCGTTGAAACAGGATCACGCCGTCATTCGTGACGGCTTGAATGCCGGTGATTTCGCCGTGCTGCTGGCGGCCGTGACGGCGGCGCGACGGACGCAGCCCGCGAGCTATCGCGCGGAACTCGAACGGCTGGCGGCGGGACCGTTTATCCGGGGGCTCGGGCAGTCAGGCGTGGACGCGCTGAATTTCGAGGACCTGCTTGGCGATGCGCTCGAGGCGGCTGGCGGGCGGCGGACGAAGCCCGCGGGAGGGCATCGATGAACCGCGGATGGGATCTTCAACCACGGACGGACACGGATGGACACGGATGGGGCCGGAATTCGAGCCGCACGCCAAAGCCGGCAGCCCTCGGGGCGCGGTTCACCCGGCGCTGGCTCCTGTTCGTCTGGCTCGCTGTGCTCTCCGCCGCACACGCCCACGAATCGCCCGTGGATCACGTGGACCGCACGCTGACGCTGTGGGCGCGGGACGGTCGCCTGTTCGTGGCCTGTCGCCTGCAGCTCACGCTGCGCATGGCGCTGCTCCAGTTTCACGAGGCCGATGCGGATCGCGACGGAGCGGTGAGCGCACCCGAACTCGCGAAGTTTTTGGAGGCATCGGCAGTGCGGTTGCGCGGTCTGTTGCGCGCCGAGATCGGCGGTCGTCCGCTCGCGTGGGACGCTGCGGTCCGCACGTCGCTGGAGCCGGGATTGGCGCAGCGCTTCATCTTCTCCGCGCCGCTCGGGGATGTTGGCAAAGAGCGTTGGGAAGGGCGCCTGAGCGACGGCTTTTCGGTGCATTATCCCGGCCACTACCGTTTTCTGAACACCGGCGAAATCCCCGCCGACGCGCAACGTCTCCTCGCCGAATTCGCCCCCGAGACCGAGCGCCTGCCCGGCGGACACCCCGCGCGCGTCGTCGTGAAGTTCACGCCCGCCACTGCGCCGTGACAGATTGAATGCCTTGGAAAACGCCGAACGCGCGTTTGTTCCGACGGAAAATGGATTTCCCCTTGCAACCGTCCGGCTTTTCCCGACACAGTCTCGTGCTGGTTGCACTCGTAGCTCAATTGGATAGAGCATCTGACTACGAATCAGAAGGTTCAAGGTTCGATTCCTTGCGGGTGCACCACTTCCAATCACCAGTGTTTACAGGAGTTTTTCCGTTTCCGCATCCGGCGATCAAATCGCTTCACCGCCCGATTTTTGTCCGGTGCTCTTGGTTCACAAAACTCCCGCCCCCGCCGGCTGATACGGAAGAGTGTTTCGCCCGGGCGGTGTGTGGGGCGGACAAATTGGAAATGATTTCAGCGGGCCGGATGGGCTGCGGTCGCTGACGCAACGGCGGGAAGGCTCCGCCAGCCGGAGTTCGCTCCGGTTCCGATCCCAACTGCGGGACTCCAGTTTGGTTTGCGGGGTGCCGGTGCCAGTGATTTTCGTGTCACAGGGCGAACTGCTTGCGAGCACGGGCCAGAATCGGTGGCGGCTGGCGGTTGAAACACTCCCGGAATTCAGGTGCGACGGAGGAATTCATCCAGCGATGTGCAGCATCCGGCTTCCAAGTTCTGCAATGCCCGCGCGGCCAGGGCGTCGAATTTTCCGCCGAGGACGGGTCCTTCCAGATCGGCATTGCCCCGGCGGGCGCGGGCTTCTTCGAAGCAGGCGGCGCGGCTCGCGAAATTGTGGGGCGGCAGGTGTTGGATCGCTGCTTCGATTTCCGATCCCGATCTCGTGGGGGATCGGAATTAACTCTTCCGCCTTGCCGCCAGACGATGACGGTCCGCACGCGCCGCAGTCTGGCGGCGACGAACTGGCGGCGAACGATGAACAAGGCTGGTGTTATTACCGGGTTTATCGGACCGCCTTCCCGCCGGCAGAGCGCAGTCTCAATCACGGCCGCGCGGCTTCCGCATTCCAAACCTTGAGGTCATCGAAGAAGCCGTCTTTGCCGGCGACGCCAAGTTCGACCTTGGACTTGGTGGCGTGGGCGATGCCGGAGGATTTGAGGTAGCCGGCGGGCTGGCCGTCGAGGGTGACGCGCATTTCGTCGCCGACGGTCTCGACGACGAGGGTGTACCATTTGCCGGCTTCGAGTTTGGCGGGATAGGTGGCGCTGCGACCGACGAGGAGTTTGGCGACTTCGGCTTTCTTCGCGGGGTCTTTCTTCATTGCGTAGATGTCATTGCGCATCCCGCCGTCGCGCTCGTCGATGATGGTGACGCCGGTGAGGCGGACCTGGGCGCGGCAGATGTGGCCGTAGTGGCAGCCGGTGTATTTGCGGTCATCGAACTCGACATCGATCATCGTGGCACCGGCGAACTTGATCTTCACCTCGACCACGCTGTCTTTGGTGGGGATTTCGAGGCCATGCACGGCGGCGTGGGCGGTGATGGCGGGTTTGCCGTCGGCGGCGGGAATGTTTTTGTCGCGAGTCTGCGTGCCCTTGAGGGTGCCGTTCTCGACGGCAAAGGTGGCGACGACCTTGTGCCAGCGCTTGTCGGGCACCGCGACCGCGAAATCGTCGGCGAAGAGCAACTCCTTTTTTGCGGCGAGGGATTTGGCGGGAATGGCGGGGAGGTCGGCGGCGAGGGCACCCGTGGCGAGGCAGGCGCTGAGAATGAGAGCGAGCTGAGATTTCATGGGGCGGAGAGGGCGAAGTAAATTGTGGTGGTTAAACGGCGGCGCGGAAACTGCCACTGCATCGGAAGGAGGGAAGCTATTTCGCCGGATGAAGGGCGCGCGGGGGGGGCGGCGGCGCAGGCTTGGTGGGGCGCGGCGTTCACGCCGCTTCAACGTCCGCATGTCACGATGGGTTCGCCCGATCCCGGCGCGTCCCGCATTGAAGCGGCATCAATGCCGCGCTCCTCGAGGGACGCGATCTGCGGGCCGTTCGCGCCGCCTTTTCCGAGGTTCACCTTGAAGTTTGGGGCCAGGTCTGGTTCTCTCTGCGGGGTCGCCCCGGGAATTGCATGATGAAGATTTGTCGTGTCCGAATGCAGGCAGCCATTTTTGTGGCCGTCGCGGTGGTCGTGTCTGATGCGCTGTTGTTCCTCGCCCCGTCTTCCGCTCGCGCCGCGACCGAGGAGAAGTTCCAAAAGGCCGCCACTGCCATCCGCGAGGTGCTCGATGTGCCGCCGACGCCGGTCGTCTCGCTCAGCCCGAAACGCGACCGGCTGGTGCTGGTGCAAGGCTCGTTGTATCCCCCCATTTCCGAACTGGCCCAGCCGATGGTTGCGCTCGCGGGCTATCGCATCAACCCGCAGAGCAACGGCCCGCATCGGCCGCCGCGCTACGTCGGCCTGACGCTCAAAGACATCGCCACCGGCGTGGAGAAAATCCTGCCCGTGCCTTCGGGTTCGTACCTCGGGTTTCCCCAATGGTCGCCGGACGGACGGCTCTTCGCCGTGGCCAGCTATCATCCGGACAGCGTGGAGTTGTGGGTCGGCGACGCGACGACGGGGCTGTTTTACCGGCTGCGGAATGTGGCGCTGAACACGGTGTTCGGCCCCGGGTTTCAGTGGATGCCCGATTCGACCAACCTGCTCTGCCAGACGCTCGTCGCCGGGCGCGGCAAGGCCCCGGAGCGACCGCGCGTGCCCGGCGGACCCGGCGTGCAGGAGACCGCGGGCAAGGTCGCGCCGACGAGGACGTTTCAGGATTTGCTCACGGATGCGTTCGACGAGGAGCTGTTCGACTTCTACGCGACGGCGCAACTTGCGCTGGTGAACGCGAGCACGGCCGAGGCGAAGCTGATCGGCAAGCCCGGCCTGTTCCGCTCCTGCGATTCATCCCCCGACGGCCAGCATCTGCTCGTGGAACGGATCATCCGTCCTTATTCGCTCAATGTTCCGGCATCATTTTTTCCGCGTGAAATCGAGGCGCTCGATCTGCACGGCCGCCTCGAATTCAAAGTCGGCAAACTCCCGCTCGCCGAGGATGTCCCCATCGGCGGCGTGGTCGTCGGCCCGCGCAACACCCACTGGCGTCCCACCGCGCCCGCGACACTGGTCTGGGTCGAAGCCCTCGACGGCGGTGACCCAAAAAAACGCGTTCCCTACCGCGACCGCGTGATGACCTACAAGCTGGGCGGCGAAGAAGTCCCCGGCGAACTCGCGCGCACCGAGTATCGTTTCTCGGGCCTGATCTGGGGTGAAAAGAGCTGGGTGGCGCTGCTCAAAGAGTTTCAAGGCTCGCGTCGCTGGACGCGCACCTACCTGATCAATCCCGACGATTCCGCGGTGGAGAAACGCCTGCTGTGGGAAGTCTCCGCGCAGGACCGCTACAACGATCCGGGGACGCCGATGAGCCGTACCATGGCCAATGGCTTTCGGGCGATGCGGGTGTTTAACAACGCCATTTATCTCAGCGGCAACGGCGCGTCGGCGGAGGGCGACCGGCCCTTTCTGAGCCGCCTGAATCTGGGCAGTCTCGAGACGGAGCGGCTGTTCCAAGCCGGCGAACAAACCTACGAATCCGTCGTTGCTCTCGTGGCCGACGACGCCTCGCAAATCGTCACGCGGCAGGAAGCGCCCGGCTCGCCGCCGAACTATTTCCTGCGCACGCTCGCCGACCGCACCAGCAAGCCGATCACTGATTTCGGCGATCCGTATCCGCAGTTGCGCGGCATCAAGAAGCAGCTCGTCAGCTACGAGCGCGAGGACGGTGTGCCGCTGTCGTTCACCTTGTATCTGCCCGCCGATTACAAACCCGGCACGCGCCTGCCCACGCTGCTGTGGGCGTATCCGCGGGAGTTCATCGACAACGATACGGCCGGGCAGGTGGCCGGCTCGCCGTTTCGCTACACGGCGTTTCAAGGCGCATCGCACCTCTTTCTCCTCACGCAGGGCTACGCGGTCCTCGACGGCGCGACGATGCCCGTGGTCGGCGAGGGCAAGACGGCGAACAACACCTACATCGAACAGATCGTCGCCAGCGCGAAGGCCGCGATCGACAAGGCGGTGGAAATGGGCGTGACCGACCGCGACCGCGTGGCCGTGGGCGGGCACAGCTATGGCGCGTTCATGGCGGCGAATCTCGCGGCGCATTCCGACCTCTTCCGCGCGTGCATCGCCCGCAGCGGCGCTTACAACCGCACGCTCACGCCCTTCGGTTTCCAAAATGAAAAGCGCACGCTGTGGGAAGTGCCCGAACTCTATTCGCGCCTCTCGCCCATCATGCACGCGGACAAAATCAAGGAGCCGATGCTCCTGATCCACGGCGAGGCCGACAACAACGCCGGCACCCATTCCGTGCAGACCGAGCGCTTTTTCCAGGCCATCAAAGGCACCGGTGGCACCGCGCGGCTCGTCCTGCTCCCGCACGAAGCCCATAACTATGAAGCGAGAGAGAGTGTCGAGACCGTGCTCAGCGAGATGACCTCGTGGCTCGACCGGCATGTGAAGAACGCCGCCGCCGCCGAATCGACCAACGCGGTGCCGCAGAACTAGCGCTGGCTGATGCCATGCGCCTTGGCCGCGGCGCGATTCGGGAGTGAACTCGTATGACCCCTTTGCGGAAATGTCTGGCCGTGCTCGCTCTGCTGTTTGCGATTGGCCAGTGTGGCAGTCACGGTGCGGCGACAAACCGCGAATTGACTGTGCAGGTTCTGAACGTGGACAAGAAAAGGGACGGCCCCGTTGATTTGAAAGTCGAGCTACGAGTTGCTCGCGATGCGACGACCAGCATCAAGGTGGAATGCCTCCATCTGACTCTCGGAACCGGCGACTGGCTCATGCGAGTCCTCGGGGTTGAGTCCACGACTCGGGAACCTGGCACCGTCGTCAAGCAGGTCACCCAGTTGGTTGCAGATTCGGTGCCGTTGGTGGAGGCAACCCTGCGAAGAGATTTCGGGCCACATTCTCTCCGCTCTATCCACTTGGTCGATACAAACATGCCAGTGGCTTTTATGGCACCCATCTACGGTGCGGTTGCCGCGCAGATGAACCGGTTGAGTTCCGGGCCGGAAACATTCATTGATCGACGCATTGGACGGATGATCCAAGCAGCGTTCGACGACAACGATTTAGTTCGATCGATCAGGAAGCGGCTGGAGGAGCAGGGGTTTGTGGTTGAGGTAACACATACAGAACTGACTGTAATTCGGCGAAACTTGGCCGGAAAGACTTGGAAGAATATCGCTGCCGAGCCTGCCGCTGGTCTTGAACCGGGAGCCGCTTCAGTTTGGTTTTTAATCCGCCGCAAGCAGGAAAAGTAGGCCGCGCGCGCGCGCGTTCAGCGAGAGAGAAAAAGCTCCGGGAAATCACTCCCGGCACCGCCCGAAATCCACGTCGCACGGCGATGGGTTTTGACAGCCCAACCGCCGCTCCCTAAAAGCGACGCCATGTGCTCCCCGATCCTCAGCCGGTTCCTCCTGTTCTGCGCACTCGTCTTCCTCGCGGTCCGGCCCGGCGGCGCGGCGGACGCACCGTCCACCCTCGACCGCGGCTGGCCGGTTTATGGCGGCGATTTCGGCGCGACGAAATTCTCCCCGTTGCAGCAGATCAATCGTGACAACGTGCGGCAGCTCCAGCCCGCGTGGATTTTTCACACCGGCGACCAGTCGGGCCGCTCGACCATCCAGTGCAATCCGCTCGTGATCGACGGCGTGGTTTATCTCACCACGGTGACGCTCAAGGCCGTCGCGCTCGACGCCGCGACCGGGCGCAAGCTGTGGGAGTTCGATCCCCAATCCGCCACCGGCGAACCCATGCGCGGCGTCAATCGCGGCCTGTCGTTTTGGACCGATGGCCAGGCCCGCCGCATCCTCTATCCCGCCGCGCGCCATCTCTTCTGCCTCGATGCCGCGACCGGAAAACCCGTGCCTGGCTTTGGGAAGAACGGCTTCATCGACCTGCGCGAAGGCTTCGACCAGGACATCTTTTTCCTCTCCGTCGGCGCGACGACTCCGGGCGTGATCTACCGCGATCTGATCATCATGGGTTCCATCGTCGGCGAAGGTCCGAGCCCCGCCGCGCCCGGCCACATCCGCGCGTTCGATGTCCGCACCGGCCAGCGCCGCTGGATTTTTCACACCATCCCGCATCCCGGCGAATTTGGTTACGAGACGTGGCCGCCGGACGCTTGGAAAACCATCGGCGGCGCGAACGCGTGGGGCGGCCTCACGCTCGATGTCGAGCGTGGCCTCGTTTTTTGCGGCACCGGTTCGGCTTCCTACGATCACTGGGGCGGCAATCGCATCGGGGCGAATCTGTTCGCCAACTGCGTGCTCGCGCTCGACGCCGCGACGGGCAAACGCCGCTGGCATTTTCAAACCGTCCATCACGACCTCTGGGACTACGACCTCCCGTGCCCGCCCACGCTCGTCACCGTGCAGCGCGACGGTCGCCGCATCGACGCCGTCGCGCAGCCGAGCAAGATGGGCCATCTCTTTGTGCTGAATCGCGAGACCGGCGAGCCGCTCTTTCCGGTCGAGGAAATCCCCGTCCCGCAGTCCGACGTGCCCGGCGAAAAAAGCTGGCCGACGCAGCCCTTCCCGCCGCGCAGCCTGCGGTACGCGCAGCAACGCCTCACGCCCGACGACGCCACCGACCTCTCGCCGCAGGCCAACGCCTTCGCCCGCGAGCGCCTCGGGAAAATGCGCACCGGCGACATTTTCATCCCGCCCGGCTTCGAGCCGAGCCTCGTGCTGCCCGAGTTCAACGGCGGTTCGGAATGGGGCGGCGCGGCCTACGATCCCGCCACGCGCACGCTCTACGTGAACGCGAGCAACCATCCGAAATGGATCAAGATGGTTCCCGCCAAACCGCAGACGGAAATGTCGCTGCACGAGCTGGGACAGCACCTCTACCGCGTCATCTGCTCGCACTGCCACGGCCTCGACAACCCGCGCAATCCGACGTCGCCCGCGCTGGCCACGCTCAAGACCGTGAAGCAGCGCCTGACCGCTGCGCAACTCCGCGAGCTGATCGAGAAGGGCAGGGGACAGATGCCGTCCTTCGCCACCTTTACCGAACTCGAGAAGCGCGCCGTGCTCGCGTTTCTGTTCGAGGACGGCAAGACCGAGATCATCAAGACCGCCGACCTCAAGCTGAGCTGGGCCAACGAAATCCCCTACGTCGCCACGGGCCATCACGCGATGACCGATCCTGAGGGCTATCCGCTGAATCGCCGGCCGTGGGGCACGCTCAACGCGATTGATCTCGATGCGGGTCGCATCAAATGGCAGGTGCCGCTCGGGACGTTTCCCGCGCTCGAGGCGCGCGGACTGCCGCCGACGGGGACGTTCAACATTGGCGGGCCGATTGTCACCGCGGCGGGCCTCGTGTTCATCGGCGCGGCGATGGATGAGCGCCTGCACGCGTATGACAAGGACACGGGAAAACTGTTGTGGGAATTTCAGATGGCTGCGGGCGGGTATGCGACGCCGGCGACGTTTGCCGTCGGCGGCCGGCAATTTGTTTTGATCGCCGCAGGTGGCGGCGGGAAGCCGGGGACGAAGTCGGGCGATTCGTATTACTGCTTTGCGCTGCCGGACCGGGCGACGGGAAAGTGACGGGTGACGGGTGACGAATGACAAAGCGGACGCGCTGTGAATGCGCGGCAGGAGTGCGGACGGGCCGAGGCCGCGACCGCTCCTGTGGGGCAGGCATCCTTGCCTGCCGGTTCACGGGGCATCCCTGCCCCGTGTTCCCAGTTCCGCCGTGCCGCACATCCACCGCGTGGAACGGGCGGCAGGATGCCGCCCGAACCGGCAGGCTGGAAGCCTGCCCCACAGGACCGGCGCACCCGCACCTCGGCGAGTTCAGAAGCACTCGCGAGAGGACCGCCCGCGTTTCGGTATCTGCGCGTTGACCGGGGGGGCGGCGCTCTCCTAACGTCGCGGCGAGATGATTCTGGAATCTGAATTCGGAAGGAGCGGGCGTGCCGCCCGACCTGCGGTTTGTCTCACGGGCTTTTGATTTCCTCCATGCACCCGCGCCTGAAACCCATCATTCAAGCCCTCGCCCCATTCTTCGGACTGGCGTTGGTCATCGGCCTCTTCTGCCTGAAGGCCGACGTGCGCGAGGTGTTTCTCACGGGCGGCAATTTCAAGACCATCTTCACGCAGACGGTCATCGTCGGCACGGCGGCGTTGGGGATGACGATGATCATCGTCAGCGGCGGGATTGATCTCAGCGTCGGGTCGGTCGTGGCGTTCACCAGCGTGGCGGGGGCGCGGCTGTTGCAAGGCGACGCGCCATGCTCGGTCGCGACCGTGGTGATCGTCACCGTGCTCACGGGTGGCTTGGTTGGCTGTCTCAATGGCGCGATCATCGCGGGCTGCCGCCTCCTGCCGTTCATCGTCACGCTCGGCATGATGGGCGTGGCGCGCGGCGCGGCGAAATGGCTGGCGGGAAACCAGACCGTGAACTTCAAGGAAAACCCCGCGATCACGCAGATCATGGCGTTGAAAAATCCGCTCGAGTTTTTCCCGCTGCCGCTGGGCGTGTGGCTTCTCCTCGGGCTGGCGGCGGTGATGGTGGTGGTGATGCGCCAGACCGTTTTCGGCCGGCGCATTTTCGCCATCGGCTCGAACGAGGCGACGGCGCGGCTGTGCGGCATCCGGGTGCGCTGGAACAAACTCGCGATCTACACGCTGGCGGGAATGCTCTTCGGCACCGCAGGACTGATGCAGCTCTCGCGCCTGAGCCAGGGCGATCCGAGCACCGGTTTCGGACTGGAGCTGGACGTCGTCGCAGCGGTCGTGATCGGCGGCGCGAGCCTGAGCGGCGGCACGGGCAGCGTGCTCGGGGCGATGATCGGCGCGCTCATCATCGTGACCCTGCGCAACGGCTCCAACCAGATGGGCTGGCCGAATTACATGCAGGAAATCATCATCGGCGTGGTGATCATCCTCGCGGTGGGTTTGGACAAACTGCGGCAGGCGCGGGCGTGAGCGGCGGGGAAGCTCCAAGGTTAGAGTTCACGGCTCAAGGGAAGCACCGGAACCGGCGCAACGGCGAACTTTTCTCCTTCGGCGGCCGAGCGGGGCCGGCGGGCGCCCTGTTCCCGGTCGTCGCCAACGCTGGCGAAAGGTTTTCGCGCCCGCGCCGGCCATTTGGCCGACGGCCGCCAGCAGTTCGGACACGGTTCGCAGGTTCACCACTCGCGGCCGATGGTACGCCGTCGCGCTCTCGCTGAACTCGCCGCGCACTTTCGCCTGAGATGCAGTTGGAATCACGAGAGACACGAAAGACACGAATAGAGACCGCGTTTCAGCAAGCTCATGATGCACCCGGCTGGTGAGGTTCAGCGGTGTCGGAGAAACTCACTCTCAGCCTTTTTCTCATGGGTTTCGTTAGGTCGTGGTTCATCGCAACTGCGGTTTTTGGGTTCACTTCATCTCCATCGCCTTGCGCCGGTGCTCGCGGAGGAGATTCTGAATCGCGGCGCGATCCGCATCGGGGACGGGTGGCGAATGGGACCAAGGACGAATCATGCCGGGTGGCGTCCCGTGACGCGGCGGTCCCAGGCCGAAGGACGGCTGGCGAGGAAAGTAGCGGGCGGCCAGATCACGCGACGACAGACCCATTCCATCCGCCAATTCCGTATCCGCCCCGCGTTCGAGCAGCCACCGCACCAAGTCCACCCGACCGCGACCGACCGCGATGTGCAGCGCCGTGCGGACCGGCACCATCGCGGGCGCTGTCATCCAGGGCCGCTGCGCGAGCCGGGTTGGGAGGAAGTTCACCTGCGCCTTGCGGCTCACCAGCAGTTCGGCGAACGCCCGGTGCCCCTGATCGACCGCGTAGTGCAACGGAGTCGCGCCGATCACCGTCACCGCGTCCACCTCCGCGCCGTGGTCGAGCAGGAGCCGGCCGATTTCCAACGCGTTGGTCCACGCCGCCCAGTGCAGCGGCAGATTGTCCGCCGGCGACGGCGGGTTTCTCGAACTGCCGCGGGAGAGCAACGGCAGATTTGCTGGGGTGTTCGTCGGACTGCTGGGAACGGGAAAGAAGGGATTAAAACTCGAGCGTTGGTTCGGGTCCGCCTTCGCCGCGAGCAGCAGTTTCACGAGCGGGAGGTCATTCGCCATGGTCGCGAGGAACAGCGGCGGCTCGGTGAATCCGTTGGGCTGATTCACGCTCGCGGGCGTGCGGGCGAGAACCTGCTGCGCCAACGCGGCGTCGCGCAGTTCGATGGCATCGAAGAGCGTGAATGTGTCGCCGTGCGCCTTGAGCAGATCGAGCAACTCCAGATGGCCATTGGTCCGCGCGTGATAACGTGCGCTCAGTCCGTAGTGGTCCGCCGCAAGCGGTGGCTGGAGTCGCGCCAGGATGAGTCGTGCGGTGGCGGGCTGTCCGTGCTGCACGGCCCAGTGCAGCAAGGGATACGTGCCCGTGACCTCGGCGGCGCGCGCGGGTTGTTCGGCGAGCAGACTCGCCACCATGTTCGTCCAGCCCAGCAGCGCCGCCGTTACGAGATCTCTCGCGCCGGCCGCGCGAAGGCGCTCGACCACGATGGTCTGGCCGGCCAGCGCGGCGGCGCGCAACGGCACGAACCCTTGATTGGTGACCGTGGCCAGCGTCGGATTCTCGCGGAGCCATTCATCGACTCGCTCCCATTGCCCGGCCTGCACGAACGCCAGAAAATTGGTGCGCATCGCGTTGGCCACCGGCTCGGGCCACACGACGCTCGTGCCGGGGGTGCCCGAGGCCGCGGGCGGGGACTCAGTGTTTCGCGCCTCCGGTTTGATTCCAGCCTTCAGGAACAGCAGCGCGACGCTCGACGGCCGCCCTTCCGAATGGCTGGCGGTGGCGATGGCGAACGGCGTTTCGCTCTTGCGATTGCGCGTGTGGACATCCGCATCGGCGCCCCGGTCCAGCAGCAGCCGGGCGAGTTCGCCGTGATTGTGCCGCGCCGCGACGTGCAACGGCGTGTCGCCGACGGTATCGGTGCCACGCACCAGCAGGCGGTTCGCGGCGAGTTTTTCCAACAGCTCGGGCCACTCCTTCGCGAGATCTCCCGGCAGCCCGCCCGGCGGGAAAAACGTGGGCCGGGGAACCTCGAATCGCCCGCCCGTCGGTGGCCACAGATGCGGCGCGACAGCGGCCAGATGGAGCAAATTGCGGCCCTGCGCATCGCCGACGGCAAGGTCGATGACCGGCAGCGCGAGGCGGATGGCGAGGCGGGTGTGCTCGACGGACGCCGCGCCCGCCAGGTTCGCAAAGGCCAGATGCGCCGGAAGGGAGTTGCTGTAGTCGAGCGTGCGGACGAGGGCCGCGCCGTGCTGGTTGGTCAGCAGCAGATTGGCGAAATAGACCGACTCGACGGGGCGCTCGACGAGCAGCGTATGCAACGGCGTTCGTCCCTGCGCATCCGCGCGCCGCATATCGGCCCCGTTGGCGACGACAAACGAGAGGATGGGACCGATGTTTTTCTCGCGGGCGGTGCCGACATACTGAACCACGTCCGGCCGGGCAATCTCGCGCGCATAGCCGAGGCCCGCGATGGCGTGATGAATCGCCGTGCGCCCCCGCCGGTCCGCCGCCTCCAGATTCGCCCCGGCCTCCAGCAACGCAAAGGCGCGCACCAGGTCGCCATCGAACAGCGCCCGGTGCAGCGGCGTTCGCCCCGCGACATCGCGGGCGTCGGGATTCGCCCCGCGCTGCACCAGGAAACGCGCCAGCACCGTGGTCTGGCGCAGTTGATCGGACGCCCCGCGAAAGTGGTAGTCCAGTTCCACCGGCGGCAGGTAGAACAGTGCGGTCTGGCCCTGAAGATTCGTGCGCGCGAGGTCCGCCCCGTTGGCGAGCAGCCACAGTAGCGGGTCGGCGGCGGGCGTGAGCGCAGGCGTGCGCAATCGCTCGGGCAGGGTGGCTTCGCGTTGCGACAATGCCGGAGCCGCCGTGGTCAGCAGCCGTTCATCCAGCGCGCTGCGACGGCTGGCGACGCTGCTCATCATGGCCGTGACGCCGTTGGTGTCGGCCAGGTTGAGATCGGCCCCGGCCTGTAGCAGCACGGGGAGCAGGCCCACATGGCCGGCATCCACGGCGAGCCGGAGCGCGGTGAACCCGCGGGGATCGCGCACATTCACAGCGATGCCTTGCGCCAGCCAGTTGGTGAGCGATGACAAATTTCCGCGCGCGGCGGCGGACAGGAACGCGGCGGCGGAGAGCTCGCGCGCCTGGGCGCTGCCCTTCGGCGCGGCGTCGGACAAGCGCCGGATGTTCTCCATGAGGTTCGCGTCCGCCGCCACGTCCAGCGGCGTCTTGCCCGCGCGATCGCGTGCGTCGGGTTTTGCCCCCGCGCGCAGCAGTGCTTGCAACGGCTCAGAGGTGGCCAGCCGGGCAGCGTGATGCAGCGCGGTTTGGCCGGTGGCATCGGCCGCGTGAACGTCGGCCCCGGCGGCCAGCAAGCGCGTGAGGAGTGGAAGATCGGCCGCGCCAGTCGCGAAGTGCAACGCGGTGGCCCCGCGGCTGTCGGCGGCATTCACCGTCGCGTGATTTGTCAGCAGGATTTCCACCGCGCTGGTGGCACGCGCCAGCACCGCCCAATGCAGCGGGGTGCGCCCGCGCGCGTCGGGGATCGCGGCGGCACCGGGCGTGCGCGCGAGCAATTGCCGCAGTTCGGCGGCGCGGTCCAGGCCGGCGGCGGAGAACACGTCCAGCTCCGCGCCCGCCGCCAGGAGCAGCTCGGCGCACGCGAGGCGATTCCCTTCCGGCGTGCGGAAGGGCGAGTTCGGATAGCCGGTGTAAAAGGGCTGCACGGCCGTGTTGAACGGGTCGGACAAACTGCCCGCCGTTAATTGCAGCGGCGTGAGACCGGCGGCGTTGGTACGCGCGAGATCCGGGCGCGGACGCTGGGCCAGCAAGGCCGCGAGCGCATTCGTCCGGCCCGTGCGGGTGGCGGTGTGCAGCAGGGTTTCGCGCGGGGCGTTCCGATTGGTAACCGTCAGGGCCGGGGGCAGGCTGTTCGACAGCAGCAGGTCGAACAACTCGGCCTTGCCGGAGTTCGCAACGATGCTCAACGGGTCGGAGCCATAGCTGGAGTTCGGCGAGAGCAGCACCTGGGCGCGATGCCGCAGCAGCACGCGGACGACCTGAAGCTGGAGTTCATAGCCCGCCGGATCGAGCGGCGGCGTGCTTGGCCGCGGAAAACCCGGCGGGATCACCATGCGCCCCAGGCAGCCGGAGAGGGCCGTTTGTCCGCTCGTATCGCGCACATCGACCGTCGCACCGCCGACGAGCAAACGCTCGACCACCGCCACCCGCCCCGCGCGCGCCGCCGCGTGCAACGGCGTGTTCCGCTGGGGAACGCAACCGGGCGGCCCGCCCCGCCAGGGAATAGGCGACCCGGCAAATGGCCAACTGGACTCCGCTGACACCGCGTCGGGGTGGGCCTTGCGTCGCAGCAAAAAATCCACCATCGGCAGATCCCCGCGCTCGGCGGCAATCGTCAGCGGGGCTTTTCCATGGACGGTCGGGTTGTCGAGAGTGCGGCTGTCCATCAGGTCTGGGAACTCGCGGAAAAGTTGCAGCAGCGCGTTCGTATTCCCCGCCTGCACGGCCGCGGCGAACTTCGGTGAATAGTACGCGCGCTCAGCAGTGGCCCGCACCGACTGCTCGAAATTGACCGGGCGGTTGGTGCCGACCCGCGCTTCGAGCTGTCGTCGCGCGCTCTCGATTTGCTCGGCGAGCGTGGCGGCCGGGAGGTTGGTTTGCGCGCGCGTGGCGGGCGGCAGGCACGCGGTCGCGGCGATGACGAGCAGGAGTCGCAGGGTATCCATGGCAGTGTGTGGGTTCGGCGGAGGATGCCCGAACCGGTCCGCGGGACAAGGCCCGATTGGCGGGAATGCAATCGCGCGCCGGAGTGCGGCCGTCCCCGGCCGCAGCGACGTCCGCCCGCACGAGGCCCGCGGCGGTGGGGCAGGCATCCTTGCCTGCCGGTTCGCGGGGCATCCCTGCCCCGTGTTCCCAGTTCCGCCACGCCGCACATCTACCGCGGCGCACGTCCGGCATCGGAACGGGCGGCAGGGATGCCGCCCGAACCGTCAGGCTGGAAGCCTGCCCCACAGGACCGGCCCGCCGCCGCCCCTTTTTCCGCGGCAATTGCGCTTTGCTTCCCCCGGCGCGTCGGGTAGATACCCCGCTCCGCAGCGGGCGGAAACCCTATGAAAACAGACGTTGAAATCTATGACACGACCCTGCGCGATGGCTCGCAGGGTGAAGGCGTGAACTTCTCGGTCGCGGACAAACTGCGCATCGCCGACAAGCTCGATCTCTTCGGCGTCCACTACATCGAGGGCGGCTGGCCGGGGAGCAATCCCAAGGACATCGAGTTCTTCGCGCAGGCCAAGCGGAAGAAATTCAAGCACGCCAAACTCGCCGCGTTCGGCTCGACCCGGAAGAAGGGCGTGCCCGTCGAGCAGGACGATCAGGTGCGCCTGCTGATCGAGGCCGCCACGCCCGTGGTGACGATCTACGGCAAGACCTCGATGCTGCATGTGAAAGAAGTCCTGCGCTGCACGCCGGACGAGAATCTCGGCATGATCGGCGACACCGTGCGCTACTTGAAGGACCACGGGAAATTCGTGATCTACGACGCCGAGCATTGCTTCGACGGCCACAAGCTCGATCCCGAATACGCCCTCGCCACCTGGCAGGCGGCCGAGCAGGCGGGAGCGGATTACATCGTGCTGTGCGACACCAACGGCGGGTGTCTGCCTGCGGAAGTCGCCGCGGTCACCGCCTTGGCGAAGGGCCATCTCAATTGCAAGATCGGCATCCATACCCACGACGACATTGGCCTCGGCGTGGCCAATGCGCTCGCTGCTCTCGCGGCCGGCGCGACGCATGTGCAAGGCACGGTCAACGGCTACGGCGAGCGCACGGGCAACTGCAATCTCATCAGCGCCATCCCGTGCATCGCGTTGAAATTGAAGAAAACCTGCGTGCCCGCGGGGTCGTTGCGGAAGCTCAAGGAGCTGTCGCAGTTCGTGGATGAAATCGCCAACATCCGCCACAACCCGCGCCAGCCGTGGGTCGGTTCGTCGGCCTTCGCGCACAAGGGCGGCACGCACGTCAACGCCATCCAAAAGCTTGCCGCCAGCTACGAGCACATCGATCCCGAACTCGTCGGCAACGCGCGCAACATTCTCATCAGCGACCTCGCGGGCCGCAGCAACATCGTGATGAAGGCGCAGGGCCTCGGGCTGCGGCTCACCAACGATTCGCCCGAGCTGAAGGAAATCCTCGAGACCATCAAGCAGCGCGAACACGCCGGCTACGAATACGAGGCCGCCGAGGCTTCGCTCGCGCTCATCATTCGCGGCATCCTCGCGCACCAGCAGGAGCCGCGTTTCACCGTCGAGGCGTACCACGTCTCGATGCGGCACGACGCCTGCGAGTCGGTGTGCGAAGCCACCATCAAAGTCCGCGTCGGCGACGAAATCTCCCACACCGTGGCCGAGGGCGACGGCCCGGTGAACGCCCTCGACGGCGCGCTGCGCCGCGCGCTCGCGGGCTTCTTCCCGAAGCTCAAGGACGTGACCCTCACCGACTACAAGGTGCGCATCCTCGACAGCACCACCGGCACCGCCGCCAAGACCCGCGTGCTCATCACCTCGACCGATGGCAAACGCGAATGGGGCACTGTCGGCGTCAGCGAAAACATCATCGAAGCGAGCCTGCACGCGCTGGTGGACGCGATGGAATTTGCGCTGCTGCGGAAATGAGCGGCACGCCGCCCTTCGTTGTAGGAGTCGAGGTAACGAGACTCTAACCTCCTCCCTTCCGCGGGCGGCGACACCTCACGACGGCCCGGATAAACGCGGCGGAACCTTCACCGCACCACGGAACCCGACCGGCCTGCCCGCCGACGTGACTCGCGCCCGCCGGGGATGCCGGAGGCATCAAAGAAATTAGCCGGTGGTGCAAGGAGCGCAGCGACTGGAACCACCGGTATCGCGCCGCCAGAAACTTCAGCGCCCCTGCGGGGCGCGAGACGACCGGCCAGTCCAGCAAACGATGCTGCACCGCGCTGGCTCGGCGTATCGGGACAGGCGCACAGCTCTCGCGCCCCGCAGGGGCGCAGCGCTCGGGAAGGTGGTGGTTCCGGTGGTTCCGCTGCGCTTCACCACCGGCTAATTTCTTGCGTGCCTCCGGCACGATGAAGCCGCGGCGAGCATGGCCGCACTCCGTGATCCTTTGCGCGAATCCAGATTGGCGTTGCGCCCGTGTCAACGCCTCGGGAATACTCCCGGACGCTTGATCGGAGCGTAGCTCAGTTTGGTAGAGCACTTGGTTTGGGGCCAAGACGTCGCAGGTTCAAATCCTGTCGCTCCGACCAACTCCCTCCCCAACCGGCGAATCGAGAGCCTTTTCCGCCTTTGCCGAACAATGCAGTGAGGGCGACAGGAGCGCGGCCTTCAGGCCGCAGAAACGCCCGCTCGCAGCGACCGCGCCATACCCTCCGAACGCGTCCGTCCACTCACCATTTGGTGACTTTAATACGGTGGTTCAGCAATTCGCTCGGCCTCTTCCGGTCCCACGTTTCTGCGGCCTAAAGGCCGCGCTCCCGTTGCCCTCACTGCATGGTTACGGCCCAGTTCAGTTGGCTACCTCGGCTCCACCCCCGCCCGCCTACTTCGACTTCAGCCCGGCCGTGTTCACCGCGATGACGCGATATTGATGGGTCTTGCCCGGTTCGGCCTTGGTGTCGGTGAAGCGCATCGGGACCAGCGGCTGCGTGGGAGTGTCGCTGTACTGGAGGTTTTGAAAGACCGGGCGGCCGAAGGGGTTTTTGCCCTGCTCGGGGACGTTGGCGAGGAACTGGCCGTCGCGCTCGATGATGAAACGGGCGAGGCCGCTTTCGACATCGGCCTCGGCTTCCCAGGTGAGTTCGTTGCCTTTCACGCGGACGTTGGTGGGCGCCGGTGGCGGCGTGACATCGGCCACGGCGCTGTCTTTGACATACTGCACCCAGGCCTTCGCGACCGCCTCGTTGGGCAGCCACACCGTCCGCTCCGTCGCTCCGGCAAACTTCGCGGCCGGCACGGGGGCGATGACATTGGTCTCGCCCGCGTGCAGCGGGGCAATCCAAGCTTCCGCGGTGG
Organism: Akkermansia muciniphila; assembly: GCA_945861535.1. Classification (GTDB taxonomy): domain Bacteria; phylum Verrucomicrobiota; class Verrucomicrobiia; order Limisphaerales; family BJHT01; genus BJHT01. The sequence continues at coordinate 52,615 of CAMAUZ010000025.1, forward strand.
GCATCAGCTTCAGCGGGCTGCCGCCCTTGGCCGGCAGCCGCGCGCTGAGGCAGGCGTCGAGCCACGGCATCGCGAGGTAGCGTTGGTTGCCGCACTCGTGACTGGTCAAGGGATCGGCGGAGACGCAGATCAGCGCGCCTTTGGCCCGCATCGCGGTGAAGAAAGTCTCCACGCCCGGCCACACCCCGGCGAAGCGGTTGGTCTTGTCGGTGACGCCTTCCTTGGTGCCGAGATTACACATCACCGGGACGAGACACGCGGCGTTGGAAATGGTGTAAGGCGCGGGCTTGCCCTCCACAGCTTTCACCGGCGGCACGCCCGAGCGCAGCCAGGCGGCCGCGACGCGTTCCGGGTGCAGCAACACCATGCCCCCGGCCCAATGCCCGCCGCCGCTATGGCCCCACAGCGCCCACGGAACCGTCGCCAGCTCCGGGTGGCCGCTCTGCGCGCCCAGCTCGGTCAACGCCTTTTGGAACGCGGCATCCGAGCCGTTGCGCGGGTCGCACCAGAGCTGGCAGTTGGCCTTGTCCGGCTGCTCATACGCGGGGGAAATCAAAGCGCAGTTGTGCTTTCGCGCGAGCGCCTGCCAGTGCAGGTCGTAGGCTCCGGTGAGCCCGGATTTGCACGAACCTTCGCCGCAGCCGTGCTGGTGAACGATGACGCCGCGCAGCGCGGTCACGCCCGGCGGCAGCCACACGGTGAAGTTCGCGGCATAGACCAGTTCGCCCGGTTTCGTCCCCGCCGCATGGCGGACGCGATAATAGGGCGGTGTGGCCGGTGGAAAGACGTCATACGGCGGCTGCTGAGCGGACACCGAACTGGCGAGGGCGAGGAACAGAACAAGTAGATGGCGCATGGTGCGGAGCAAACTGCGGATGGGATCGGAAAGTTGCAAGCGAGGGAAAGGGCTGTGTGCTGCGGACCGCCCCCGCTCTGGAGCGCGGCTGTGTCCCCGCACCAGCCGCAGCACGCCGCCCGGCCGGACGGCGTCGGATTCATTTCAACACGTCGGGAGAAAGTAGCTGCTGCGGCTGCTCTGCGACACCGCCGCGCTCCGGGGCAACGTGCGGCTGCGCCAGCGCTCCAGCCGCGCACCGATCCACCATGCTTGCCTGCCCCCGTCGCGCTCGGGATAGTCCGCCCCTCATGCCGCAAAAGACCTTTTCGCGCGCGCCAAATTGGCGGCCACAACTCCCCAATCTCCGCTGGCTGATTTTCTGCGGCGCGTGGCTGGCGCTGACCGGCGGCGGCGGCGCACAGGACGGCAGTGCTCCCCGGCTAGCTCCGCGGGCGGGTGATCTCGATGCGGCGAACTGCGTCGCCTACGAGTCAGGCCGTCCGCTCGCGGACGCGCCGACGGTCGCGGTGCTCGAAGGGTTGCTCGGACTTCGCCGCGTTGCGGCCACGAACGCGTGGAGCACGCCGCTGCTGGCCGGGGAGATTCGCCGCTTTCGCCTCGCGTTCCGCCAGCCCGTCGCGGCGGGCACGCTGTGTACGGAATTCGAGGACGAGGGCGCGGTCGCCGTGCTCAAGCCGGACGCGCCATTTCCCGGCGATGTGAATGACGACGCGCAGTGGCTCGCGCTGCCGTTCGGCTCGGTGAAGCTGCTGCCGGAAAACACGCCCGTCCGCGCGCTGCGCTTCACGCACCGCGTGCATAACCAGGCGTGGGAAGATGGCCGCCACGCCTCGACGTTGCGCTGCGCGTTGCTGCTCGTGGGGCGTTACTGGAATCCCGCGCAGCTCGGCGGCAGTGAGTGGCGGCGTGACGCGAAGACCGACGAAGTGTGGTTCGGCTTCTGGCCGACGGCGCTGCCGATTGCGGGCGTCGTGCTCGCGTCCCAACCCGGCGGCGAGGCCCGCCTCGCGGTGGCCCCGGCAGACAACGATACGCATCCCGCCGGGCTCGCGGCGGCGTTGTGGCGGACGAATCTCGCGGGGCGCATTCCCTCTGGCGGTGCGGCGGTGCTGGCATTTTCGGCGCTCGCGGGCGAGACGCCCGCGCTCCTCACGCGCGGGCTGCGGCTCGTGGTCAGCGACTGGCAGCGCAATGCGCGGAACGCCTTTCCCGTGATGCCGCTCGTCGCGCTCGCGCCGGGCGAGGCTGCGCCGCGCAGCTTCGTCCCGCCACCGCCGTTCGCTGTGCCCTACGAAATGCCGCTGGGTGGTTTTCCGGCGATTCGCATCGCGGCGGAGGACGGCACGGACGTGCGCCGTTTGGTCGCCGAAGTGCCGCGCGGCGCGGGTGCCGTGCGCGAGGGCTGGGATTTGCGCGATGATGCGGGTGCTTATGTGAAGCCCGGAAAATATGTGTGGCGTGGCATTGCGCGACCGCCGCTGAAGCTGACGTACGAGACCACGGTGTACACCGCGGGCCAGCCGCCGTGGCGCGCGCCCGTGCCCGGCGGCGGTTGGTGGATGGCGGACCATTCGCCGCCGTGTTCGGTGACGACGGTGAAGGATTTGGTTTTCCTCGGCGCATTGGGCGCGGAGTTTGGCGTGCCGCTGATCGCCACCGATCTCGAGGGCCGCAAGGTCTGGCACGCCGATCACGGCGGCGCGACGCGGCTCACCAGCGACGGGCGCTTCGCCTACATCGTAAACAACGACCAGCTTCTCCGCATTGATCCGGAAAACAAATTCGCGACCAAGTCCCTGCTGCGCTTCGCGTATTCGCCCGAAATCCCCGGCCACGCCGACGGCTACATCGCCACCGACCGCAGCGGCGTGGCGTGCCGCGACGGGCTGCTCGTGGTGAGCTACAACGGCCGCGAGCCGGCGTGGATTACCTCGACGGTGAAGCCCGGCGACATTGATCTTCCTCGCTGCTATCCGCCGCCGGGAAATCAGAAAGTTCACGAGACCGCCTACACGCCCGGCGAGGCCGTGTTGGGCGCGTTGCTCGCGATCACGAGTTCGCAGCAGGCCGGCTGGGGACCGACCGCCGCCAAAGGTCCGCTGGCGAACACGCTCATCCTGAAACTGCGCCACGACGTGCCGGTGGGTAGCGTTCTGCTACCGCGCGGCGACACGAAGGTCTTCGCGCTGCGCCCCGGCAAAACCCTGCCCGTGCTGTTCGACACCGGCGCGCGCGGGCCGAATCCCGAGGCGGGCGCGAACGATCCGCTGGCCGAGCTGGACCAGATCGGCGACATGGATTTGCGCTTTGATCCGAGCCTCTGGATTGAACTCAAAAGCGACGGGGCGAAACGTTCCGCGCTCGCCGTGCCCGCGCAGGGCTTGACCACGCGCGTGCTCGCCTTCACCGCGCCGCATCTGAAGAAGCTCGACTACAGCCTCGTGCTCAACCGCCGTTATCGCGACGCCGCGCGCGATGCCGAACTGGTGCTGCTCGAAGGCCAGTCCAAGCCCGGTGGTGGTTGGCAGACCTCGCGCGGCGCGCAGTCGCCGATTTCCTACGGCAACCCGCCGACCGCTGGTCTTGTGTGGAAAACGCCCACGCCCGTGCGGGGTTTCGCGATCCTCGATCCAATGATCCGGGCCGGCGTCGCGGTGGATGTGTGGACCGGGGCCGACGACGCGACGATCACGCCCGCGGCGTTCAGGGACGACGCGAACTGGCGGCAGGTCCACCTCCACCAGCAGATCAAGAATCACATCAAGATGAACTGGCACCATCACCGCGTGATCCACGGCGACTTCGGTGAAACGCTCTCCGTGCGCGCCCTGCGCGTGCGCATCGTCGAGCCGCCGAACATGGATGCGGCGGCGAGCGGCGGGTTCAGTTCGCTCATTGCGTTTCAGCCCATCGGCAGTGGCGATCCCGAGCTGCCCGCGACCTTCGCGCGACGGCTCACGTTGATCCAACTGCCCGGCGCGGAGGAGCCAAAACCCGAGGCGAAAGTGCTGCGGCATTTGTCTTTTGATCAACCGGGCGCGCTCGGTTTCGCCCCGGACGGCGCGCTCTTCGTCGCGTGTCAGCGCGGCGTCGTGCGCATCGCGGACATCGCGAATCAGCCGGCGTCGGTGAAGAGCGAGCTCGTCATTCCGCGCGCCGAACTCAAGCAGCCGCGCAGTCTCGTCTTCGATTCCGCCGGCTTGCTCTACGCGCTCGACCGCGCCACCGCGGCGATCCAGGTCTTCGATCCCAAGACCGGTGCGCGGGTCCGCACCGTGGGCACGCCGGGCGGCTCGCAGCTTGGTCCGTTTGATCCGACGCGCTTCAGCGAACCGACCGCGATGGCGCTGGATGCCGCGGGGAAATTGTGGGTCGTCGAGCAGACCTTTCAGCCCAAGCGCATCAGCCGCTGGAGCACGGACGGGCGGTTTGAAAAAGAGTTCCTCGGCCCGACCCACTACGGCGGCGGCGGCATCATGGACTCGGGCGACCGCTCGGTGGTGAACCATCTGGGGATGAAGTTCCGCATCAACTGGAGCGACCGCTCGTGGAAGCTCGAAAGCCGCCTCTACAACTACAGCTCGCGCGGCATGTTCGCGCCCGACCGCGCGGTCTATGTGCGCGGCCATCGCTACCTCGTCGGCGACCGCTCGATGGTCACGCCGTTCGGCGATCCGGGTCCGACGCCGACGATTTGTGTCGAGCAGGATGGCATCGCGCAGCCCGTGGTGGCGGCGGGTTTGCTCTCGGGTTGGCGCGCGTTTGGCGGCAATGCGGAGGCGCTGAAGGCTCTCGGCAAACTCGATGCCGACACGACGAGCTTCGTGTGGATGGACCTGAACCGCGACCACCTCGCGCAGGCCGAGGAGGTGCAGGTGAAGGCGGGCAGGCTCTTCGCCTCGTGCGCCGCGATTGGGGACGATCTCTCGCTGAATTTCCAAGGCAGCGCGCCCGGCGGCGGCTGGCGTTTGCGCGTGAAGGAAATCCGCGCGGACGGTCTGCCGCTCTACGATTTCGCCGCGCTGGAAAACGTGAAGGAACTCACGGCGTCCGCGTGGGTCACGGCGGCGGGCGAGACGTTCGTGATGGGTCACAAGCTCCTCGATGCCGCGGGCAAGGTGCTGTGGCATTACCCGGATAATTATCTGAGCGTGCAGCGCTCGTATCAGACGCCGTGGGGTTTCTACAATCGGCCGCCGGGCGTGCTCGCGGGCGGGTTGCTGCCGATTGGCAGTTTCAAAGTCGGTCGCGAGGAACTGTTCTGCGTACTCGGCAACAACGGCGACCAGTATGCGTTCACGCACGACGGCCTGCTCGCCGCCGCCGTGCTGGGCGGCCCCGAGGGCTACGGGCGGCGCTTCTTCTCGATGCCCGAAGCCGAGCCGGGCCGCACCGACATGTCCGACCTGCGCAACACCGTCGAGACGTTCCACGGCCATCTCTGCGCGGCCGAGGACGGCCGGGTTTACTCCATCGCCGGCAAGAACCACATTTCGATCCTGCGCGTGGACGGTCTTGAGAAAATGCAGCGCCTCAGCGGCTCGGTGGAAGTCACGGCCGACGACATCCGCCAGACGATGGCGTGGGCCGCCGACAAGGCGCGCATCGAACGCGCGCTGCGCCGCCCCGTGATCGCGACCATTCCGTTCATGGCGACGAAGCCGGTCATCGATGGCGACATCACCACCGACTGGCCGGGCGGCGCGGGCCTCGACATCCGCACCGTGCGCGACCAGCAAAACCGCGTGCGCGAATCGTGGACCGCGCATCTCGCCTTCGATGAGCAGCGCCTCTACGTCGCCGCGCGTGGCTACGGCACCACGCCGATGGTCAACCGCGCCACCGACAAAGAACTGCTCTTCCAAGGCGGCGACGCCTTCGACCTGAATCTCGGTCTTGATCCAAAAGCCGACCCGAAACGCACCGAGGCCGCGCCCGGCGACATCCGCCTCGTCATGGCGCTTGTGAACGATCAGCCCGTCGCGATGTTGTACCGCCCGCGCGTTGCCGGCACGACCACGGGCGGCCGCACCTTCACCTCGCCCGTCGGACAGGAGCGCGTGGATGAACTCCGCGACATCACCGCCGAGATTCAACTGCGCATCGTGCGCCAAGGCGGCGAGAACACCGCCAACGGTTCCTGGACCCTCGAAGCCGCCGTGCCTTGGAAAACCCTCGGGACCCGCGACCTCCGCGAAAGCCTTGTGCTGCGCGGCGACGTCGGCGCGCTCGTGGCCGACCCGCACGGCACCGCCACCGCGATGCGCTATTACTGGGCCAACAAATCCCACGTCGTCCTGAGCGATCTCCCCTCCGAAGCCCGCCTCCTGCCCGCGCTCTGGGGCGAACTGCGCTTCGCCATTCCCGACCTGATCGACCGCGTCCCCAGCACCAAGTCCGCCCCCGGCGACGACGACCCGCTCAAGGCGCTGAAGTAGAGTCGGCGCACCGGATTTGGAGTGCGGTGACTCGTCACCGCTTTCCCGAGGCGACTCGTCGCCGTCGGACGGTCAGGCGCGCGAATACGCGACCGGGGTGTTCACCGCTCGCGCCAGCGCCGATCGTGGCCAGCACAAGCGGAACCCGCCCGCGCCTACACTTCCGGTAGCTCCTTGAACGGGTTGAACACCTGCAAGCCCGGCCGGCGGAAATCCCGGTCGTTGCCCGTCACGATGGTCAGACCGTGGCGTCGCGCCGTCGCGGCGATGAAACTGTCCTCCGCGGGCAGCCGCTGCCCGGCCTCCTCGAACAGGAATTTCTGATCGGCCCAGACGTGTGCCGTGCTCACATTGAAGGACAGGATTCTGCCCTCCAACGAGTCGATCAGTTCACGCAGCCAGCTTTGCAGCAGAACCCGCTGCCTGACCTCCTTGCTCCGCACCCAGTAAGCCAACTGTGCAATGACGACGGCGCTCGTGTAGGTGCGTGCTGCCTCCCGCTCGAGTCAGGCGATCACTTTCACGTTCCTGTTGCGCTTGGCCGGCTGGCTCAATACATCCGCATCCAGCAGCCAGCTCATAGCTTGAGCTTCTTGGGCATCTCCCGGCTGCGCGGTGGCAGGTCATCCATCGGCACCGGGCACGCTTTCATCACCTCCAGCCAGTTCCGCTTCGGCGGGACGCGGCGGAGGATGATCGAGTCATCCTCGGACTCGAAGGTGGCCTCGAACTGGTCTCCCGGATTGGCCGGTGCGAGGGCTGCCGGAATGCTGACCCGGCGTTTGGCATCAAGCGTGATAATCATGGTGGGATATTCCCACCGGGGCCGGGCACCGTCAAACTCGACGCCCCGCCCCCACGCGGCCGGAGCGCATTTGAGTTTCCTGCAACCTTCGGCGGGCACGGGTGGTGTGCTCGCGGAAACCCGCGGCGGCACGCGCGCGGGCGCGGTGGGGCAGGCATCCTTGCCTGCCGGCTCGGGCGGCATCCCTGCCGCCCGTTTCCATGGCCGAGCACGCCCGCGGAACTGGGAACACGGGGCAGGGATGCCCCGGCAACTGGCAGGCAAGGATGCCTGCCCCACCCGGCTGGCGCGGAGGCCAAGCCGCGTCCCAGAAACTGAGGTGCGCCCAAGCGGCTGGAGCGCGGCGGTGTCGCAGATCAGCGGCAGGACGCCCGTCCGGTGGGAAGGCGGGAAACATTCCGAGACTGTCCAGCAGGTTCAGCGTGCCGCGGCTGGTGCTCCGCAAGTGGCCGTCTGGAGCTGGCCCATTTTGCGCCGGTGGACATTGGTCGCCTTGACCTTGGCGAAGGTCGCCGGAGCCGCGTCGCTGGAACGTCCGACGAGCGTATCGCCGGAGCGATATTCGACCCCAACCGCGCCGTCCTTCGCCACCACTGGTGCGCGAAGCGGAACGGTCTTCGCGACTGCCCCAGGCCGCGTGAAGGGCAGGGCGAACCGGCCAACGATAAACAAGGAACGCAGCGTCGAGCGCGCAGTCTGGATTGCAAGCGGTCTGGAGCTGGGGGTGCTGGTCTAGCGCTGGGGAGCGAGGGGTTGCCAGTGAGCGTGCATCGCGGCGTGGCCGGCGGGGACGGCGGTCAGCGGGTGCTCTTTGCGGTCGGACAGACGCATCACATACAAGTTCCGCACCCCGTTTCGTTTCGAGCCATAGACGAGCGATTGGCCGTCGGGCGAGGGCTTGGGGTGATAGTGCGAGGTGCCGTCGGACGAGGTGGTGAGCCGCTCGGATGGGCCGTCGAGGGGGACGCGAAAGAGCTCGATGTTGTTGCCGACCTTCGCCGTGTAGAAGACGGACTGGCCGTCGGCGGACCATACCGGCACGTCGCTGCTGCCGCCGTGGTAGTCGGGGACATCAAGGAAGTCCGTGACGCCGCGATAGCCGCCGCGGTCGGCGAGCTTCCGCAGGCCGGTGCCGTCGGCGCGCACGAGGTGCGGATGGCAGTTGTAGTGCTCGCCGGAAACGAACAGCAGCCACCTGCCATCGGGCGACCACGCGGGGACGAAGACAAACGGATGACCGGTCTTCACGTGCTGGCGACCCGAGCCGTCGGCGTTGGCGAGATAGACCTGATAGTTCTCGTGATAGGAAATCCGGGAGCCGTCCGGCGAACTGCTGAAGCCATACGCGAAGCCTTTCGAGTTCTTCGTCAGGTCCGTCTTGTTGCGACCGTCGCGGTCCATGCGGAAGGGCTTGGACGCCCCGCCAATCAGCGCCGTGAAGCCGAGCTTGGCCGGGTCGTTGGGCCAGAAGAACAGGCCGGTGTTGTAGAAGCTGACGCGCTCGACGGCGGTGACGTTCTCCGCCTTGCCCGTCGCCACCTCGAGGAGAAACGCATCAATGAGCCAGCCTTCCGGCGTGAAGCGAAAAGACTTGTGCTGCTCCTCCCACCGGGCGTTCTCCACGCTTTCCCAGGCGCGCAGCACGACCGCCTGCTTGCCATCGGGCGACCAGCCGGCGAACTGGGTCCACACGCCCGGCTCATTGACGAACTCGCCCGCCACGGCCCGCCGCCCGGTGCCGTCCGCGCGGACCAGCATCGCGCGGGTGGTGCTGACATTGGCCTGCCGTCCGCCGGGCAGATTGGTGCGGTGCTCGTTGTAGCCGATGAGAAGGTCGGGCGTCTCGGCGGCGGGGGCTTGGCCGCTGGGAACGCTGAGCAGCACGAGTAGGAGGGAGAGGAGAGGATTCATGGGGCGGACGAGATTCAGCTACCGCATCGACGCAGCGATTTCCTCCGCCGGCAGCACGCGATGCAGCACCAGCGTCCGCCCAATCAACCCGCGGTAGTAAGCATCGTGTAAGTAGAAGATTTCCGCGCCGAGGATGAGCGAGGGGACGATGGGGGATTCGGCGGGAAACTTCTTGGTCATGCCTTCACCGACAGGCTGGCCGTCGAGGTAGAGGCGCACGAGCCATTGGCCGTCCTTCGGCTCGGCGGTCATAGCCACGTGCTGCCAGCGGTCGGCGTCGAGCTTCGCGGTGGAGGTGATGCTGTCGTTCACGTTGATGCGAGCGGCGAGTTGGTAGGGGGCCTTCTGACCGTGAAGGCCGAGCACGAAGCGCCTTGCGCCGTAGCCGATAATGTCGCCGCGTCCGCCGTGGTGCGAGGTTCCCATCGCGGCTGCCGGTTTCACCCACGCCGCCAGAGTGAGACCGGGAATCGGGCCGCCGCCGCCGTGATGCCCGGTGAGTGCGAGCGGGAGCGTGTCCTTGCCGGCGTAGCTTGGGTGGCTGAGGTAGTGGCGGTTCAAACCGCTGTCGAGGCGGTAGCTCTTGCGGCCGGTCGTGTTGTCCGCAAACCGCAGCGCAGGCCGGCCTTCGTCCGTGACCCAATCCAAGTTCGCGAGGTCAAGGTGCCCGAGGCCGCCGCCGCTGCCGTGGTTCAGCACAACCAGTCCATTGCCCTCCAACATCCGGTAGTCCGCGACGGCTCCAAGTGGCGCGGCGGGGATGGTCGCGGGCTGGTCGTTTGCCTTCGCGAGCAGGCCGGTGGGCAAAGCCTCGCCGTCCGCGAGTCGGCGGAACTCCACGTCGGTAACGAGGAACTCGCCGGTGCCGGCGTTGCCGAAGGCCAGTTCCAGCGCGCCCGCCTCCTCGGGCACGTCGAACACGAAGCCCTGCTTGCGCAAGTCGAACGTGCCATTGCCGATGAAGTGGCGGGCCTCGGCGAGTTTCTTGTTGGTCTTGGACTGCGTCGCGGTCAGCTCGATGCGGCCGCCGGGGCCGTGGATGTTTGCGGCTTTCACCAGCGCGGCGACGGCGTAGCGGCCTTTCGCGAGCGGCGCGGCGTTGGCGAGGTTCGCTTTGCCGAAGGACGCGGGGCCGAGCTTCATCGCGAAGCCGCTGCCCGCGCCGCAGTTCTTCTCCAGCTCGTAGGTGGGGCGCTGGTTGTGGCCGGTCATGAAGGGCGTGCGGCCGAGAATCCACGTCTCGCTCATCGGCACGAACTGCGAGAAGGTCAGCTTCGGCCATTCGTCGGCGAAGATGTAGTGGTGCTTCGGGTCGAGCGTGGCTGAGTCGTAGATTTTCGATTCGTCGAAGAGCGACTTCGCCTCCGCAGCGGGGACGCCGGTGTAGCGATACTTCACTTCGAGCCGCGTGCCGGGCTTGGCGGTCTCAGGCGCGAAGCTCACGCCGGTATCGTAAAACGCGGCGCAGACGGCGGTGTTCAGCTTGCGGCCGGTGCTGGTCGCGCTGCTGATGTCGTATTCCACTGCCGGCGCGACGTGGAGCTGCTCCAAGTGCCGACCGAACCAAACCCGCGCGCCGCCCGCTGTCTCCAAGTCATACTGCGGCCCAGGGTCAATCGGGTAAACGGGCCGATGGTAAGTGCCCGCGCCGCCCGCGCGCTTGGCGATGAGATACTGCCAGCGGAACGGGTCGAGCGGCGTGTGATGCTCGAAGTCGAAGCCGTAGCGGAAGTGAAACGGCTCGCCCGGCAGCACCTCCAGCGCGCTCTCGATGTCGTAGGTGTAGGTGCCGCGCCTGGCGTCGTAGCCCACGGTGAGCGTGCTTTGCGTGGTGAAGCGGTCCTTCACGCTGCGCGCGGACCACGTGGCCTTGAGCGACTTGCCGCCGCCGCTGGTGACGGGTGCGGTCCACTTGCTGTCGGCGTCCTTGAACGCGCCCTGGTTCGCGAGGTCCCAGTGTGAATCGAACGTGAGCTGCGGCTTGTAGCCGGGGCGGAGTTTCGCGAAGACGCTGGGGTCCTTTTCGTAGTGGAGCTGAAGCACTGGCTCGTCGCCGTCGAACACAAACTGTCTTCCTCCGAGGAACGGCCGGACGGAGAAGTTCGGTGTGTGCGGGCCGGGAGGTGGGCGGCTGATGGCCGGGGGCTGCTCCACGAGCACGCCGGTGAAGGTGGCTTTCGCGCCGTCCTGCACCGCGATGCCGACCGCGCCCGAGGTCAACGGCAGAAAGATGTCGTCCCACGTGAGCATGTCCGCGCCGTCCACACGCACGAAGATGCGGGAGCCTTGCGCGCTGACGGCGAGCTGGTGCGGCGTGTTGAGCTTCACCGCGCACGGCACGACGCGCACGTAGCCGCCCTCCGGCCACTTCACGAGCGCGACGACCTGATATTTGTGCGAGAGCTGCACGCGATAGCCGCTGTTCGTGCCGGAGCGGAGGAGCAGGCCCGCGTCGAAGCCGCCGTCGCTGAAGGTCGCATCCGGCCATGCGCTCCAGCCCTGGCCGAAGAAGCGTGTGGTCTTGGCTGGTTCGGCGATCGTGACGGTGGCGTGGACCGCCACGTCGCCGAAGTCCTTGGGCGCGCGCAGGTGGCTCCACTTGTCGCCGGTGAGCGTGGCGGCCGTATCGGAGAGAGTCGCGCCGTTCCAATCGGCAGGATGGCGACTCCAACTGGAAAGCGACTCGGCGGCATGGAGCGCGGCTGTCGGTGCGAGGAGCAGGACGGCCAAGCTGGTGGTGAGGTAGTTCATGGACTGGAAGATTCTGCTTCTGGCATTGGTTTCGTTGCCGCTGGAATAGTGTGCCTTCGCGAGCGTGATGAAAGTTCTATCATGGATGGTTGTCGTGTCGAAGCCGATGACGAACCGCCGTTGCGGCAAAGGTCTGCCCCGGCTGTCACGGTCGTGCCGAGACTTCCACCGGGCGGCGTAGCCGCAACCGGAGGAGCGCGGCTGGGTTCGCCGAGGACCAGCCGCAGCCGCCCCGAAACGGCGTGGGCGCCCGGAGAAATCAGCCGCTTCCCGTGCGGTCAAGCCGCTGCGGCTGGTGCTCCGTGCACACAGGCGCACGCGGGGAAAAACCCTCGCGGCGCGCGAGGATTTCGCCGGGTTGTAGTTCAGCCGACGAGCCAATCTTTACCCAATCCGTTTCGCTACGCGCGAAATTGCAGCGCGAACAGGTCCGATTCCTGCATCACGAAACGCAGGCGCACGGGTTTGCCGGCCAGCGCGGCGACGTCGCTGCCGGCGGACCAGCGGACGGTTTGGGCGAGGGCGTCGCCCACGAGGGGGCGGCTGTCCGCGAGCTTGAAGCCGGGGAGCGGCTGGCCGGACTCGGATTGCAGTTCCACGCGGACGCTGCCGCCGGCGCTGGTCGCGTAGTTGAGGACGAGTTCTTTGCCGGTGAAACGCAGCGGGCGGGTCACCAACTCGCCCGTATCGGCACCGGTGTGAATCGCCGCGAAGCCATCGGTCCGCAGCACGTAGCGGTCGCCGCTGCCGACGTGGTAAATCGACATCTCGCCCGGCGCGGTGGGCACGACGTTGAGCGCGGCGTAGTTGGAGCGGTTGCCCCAGCGGGCGGAGTCGAGGCCGGGGCGGATGAAAGCTTCGCGAAAGGTGCGGTCATACGGCGCGTTGCCGCGGGCGGTCATTAACAGAATGTCCGTGCTGTCGCCGCGACCGGGATGAAACCGCGTGGGCAGCGCGACGTAGAGATGCGGCGCGCGGAAGTAGGGATGCGTCTGGCTGGTGTAAAGGTGTTCGCCGGGAAGGTTCGGGGCGAGCGCCGCGGGCGGGGACCAGGTGAGAAAATCTGGTGACGTTGCGCGGCTGATGGAGCGCAGACCGTTTTTCCACGAGCGGAAATAGCAGACATACAGGTTCTCGACGGGCGACCAGAGCGACACGTTTTGCGAATCGAATCCGAACTCCGTCAGGGTGATGACCGGTGCGGGCGAGAGCGGGCGCCAGTGGATGCAGTCGGGGGAGACGAAGGTGTAGAGACCGCCTTTGAGGCCGGCGGCTTCGCCCGGTTGCGTGCGTTGGACTTCCTTCACCGCGCTGTCCGCGAGACCGGCGGTGGCTTTGAAACGCTGGTCCGCCGGGACGCCGGGACGCGAGTCGAGGAACGGGGAGAAGTTGGTGGAGAACGGCGCGGCGCGCAGGATGACATTGTTGTCGCGGCTGCCGTTGATCTCGACGAGACCGAGCTTGGGCTGGGTCCACTCGTGGCCGTCCACGCTCTCGGCGTAGCAGGTCATCTCGCCGGGATTGCCGTCGTATTGCTTGCCCTGGTAGGTCGGGTTGTAGCTGCGATAGACGGCGTGGAAACGGTCGCCGTCCTTGATGACCGTCGTGTAAGCCCCGATGAGGGGGCTGCGCGGGCGGGGCAGCTTGGCGGGCGTTTGCAGTTGCAGCGTTGCGCCCGCGAGCCGGTCGATCAGATGCCGGTCGATAAACAGTTCGAGCCGCGAACCGATGTCGAGCACGGGCGTGACTGCGGGTTCCGCCGCGCGCAAGCAGGGCGCGAATTGCGAAACACCGGCGGCGGTGGTGACAAGGGTGGCGGTGGACTTCAGCCAATGGCGGCGGGTGAGGGGAGCGTGATTCATGGGAATGTGTGGGTTGGGTGCGGCGCGATGACGGACGGCTGGGGTGACGGGTGACTTCACACACCGGGTGGGTGGCGGGGTTGGCTCAACTTCAATCCGGCAGTGGCTGATCCGCGAACGAGTTGGAACCACTGACTGGCACTAACTGGCACTAACTGGCACTAATAAAAACTGGAAAAGAGAGTTGGAACCACGAAAGACACGAAGAGCACGAAAGAAGGAGGACGCAACTTTCAAGGTGCGGTTTAGCTTGGTTCCCATTAGTGCCGGTTAGTGCCGGTTAGTGGTTTTCTGAGGTGAGTGCATGCCACCGTACGTCCCCACACGCCCAGCGCGGCGTCCGTTCCGCGCGGCGAAGGGGCGCGCGGCAGGGCCGGGAACACGGGGCAGGGATGCCTGCCCCACACGCCCAGCGCGGGGTTCGGACCGGGTGGGGCAGGCATCCTTGCCTGCCAGTTGGCGGGGCATCCCTGCGCCGTGTTCCGCCGTGGGGACCATCCCTCCGCCGACCGCTGGGAACGGGCGGCAGGATGCCGCCCGAACTGGCAGGCTGGAAGCCTGCCCCACAGTCCCGGCGCATCCGCGCTCCCGGTCATGCTTGCGCGATGACACCTACCCGCACCGATCGTTGCAAGAAACTGAGCTGCGCCCCGAAGCGGCGCACTGGCCGCATCCCGCGTGACAAGCCCTGAGGTTCGTGGCTTTATCGCGGCCCATCAAAATGCTTATGCCAGCCAATCTTTCCTCCCGTCTCGCGGTTTGTTCGTGGTCGTTGCAACCAACTTCGCCGCAGCAGTTGCTCAATTATGTTCGCGAGATCGGCATTCCGCGCGTGCAGCTCGCGCTCGATCCGTTGCGCGAGAACCCGGAGGTGTGGGGTGCGCTGCCGGAACTGTTCGCGGCGGCGGGGGTGGGGCTGGCGGGTGGGATGTTCGGCACGGTGGGCGAGGATTATACGACACCCGAGACGATCAAGCGCACGGGAGGCGTGGTGCCCGACGGGACGTGGGAACAGAACTGGCGGAACATCCAGACGGTCGCGGGGATCGCGGCGCGACTGGGGCTGAAGCTGGTGACGTTTCATGCGGGGTTTCTGCCGCATGAGGAGAGCGATCCGGATTTCCAGAAGCTGCTGGAGCGCATCGGGCGCATCGCGGGGGTGTTCGGCGAGCGGGGCATCGCGCTCGGCTTCGAGACGGGGCAGGAGACGGCGGGGACGTTGCGGAGTTTTCTGGAGCAACTGGGCTGCGCGAACGTGGGCGTGAACTTCGATCCGGCGAACATGATTCTGTACGAGAAGGGTGATCCCATCGCGGCGCTGCGGGTGCTCGCGCCGTTCCTGCGCTCATGTCATCTCAAGGACGCCATCGCGACGAAGGTGCCGGGGACGTGGGGCGAGGAGGTGCCGGTGGGTGCGGGGCAGGTGGATTGGCGGGCGTTCTTCCGCACGCTGGCGGAGGTCGGGTTCACCGGCGATCTGGCCATCGAGCGCGAGGCGGGGACGACGCGCGTGGCGGATATAAAGCGCGGAAGGGAGTATGTGCTGAGGTTGGCGTGATTGCTTTGGCCCCGTGGCCAGCGTAAGAAGGAAGCCATGAATCTGCTCGACCGTATCACTTTCAACCCACGCCAATGCGGCGGACGTCCGTGTGTGCGCGGAATGCGCATCCGCGTGACGGATGTGCTGGATTTGCTGGAGGCGGGCTTGTCGTCGGCTGAGGTGTTACAAGAGCTGCCGGACTTGGAGGCTGATGACATTCGAGCGTGCATGGGTTTCCCGTAGATTGGAACTGGCGGCGAGACGCCGCCGGAACTCGCAGGCGGGGACGCCTGCGGTACCGAGAAAACTTCGCCACGGCGCTTCTTTTGATTCTGTCTCCTGACTCCTGATTCCTAACTTCTGTCTCCTGAATTCTGACTCCTGACATCCTTATGTTAAACGTTGGCATCATCGGTCTCGGCTTCATGGCGGCGACGCATATCAAGGCGTGGCGGCAAATCCCGGAGGCGCGCGTGGCGGCGCTGTGCAATCCCAGCGGGCGGCATCTGGATGGCGACTTCTCGGGCGTGGCGGGAAACGTGGGGGACAATGCGCCGGTGAAACTGGAGGCGGGGTCGTTTACGGCGTTCCGCAGTTTTGAGGCGATGCTGGCGGACCCGACGGTGGACATTGTGGACATCTGCGCGCCGACGCATGCGCATCCGGCGCTGGCCATCGCGGCGTTGCGCGCGGGGAAGCATGTCTTGTGTGAGAAGCCGCTGGCGCGCACGGCGGCGCTGGCGCGGGAGATCGCGGCGGCGGCGGCGGTGGCGCGGGGCGTCTTCATGCCGGCGATGTGTCTGCGGTTCTGGCCCGAATGGGCGTGGCTGAAGGAGACGCTGGACGCGGGGACTTACGGGCGGGTGCTGGCGGCGCGGTTGCGGCGCGTGGCGGAGCCGCCGGGTTGGGGTCACACGCATTTCGGCGACGGGGAGAAATCGGGGGGCGCGCTGCTGGATCTGCACATTCACGACGTGGACTTCGTGCAGTTTTGCTTTGGGCGTCCGCGGGCGGTGTTCGCCACGGGCTACACCAAATTCAGCGGGGCCATCGATCATGTGGTGGCGCAATACGAGGTGGCGGGCGGGGCGATGGTTCACGCGGAGGGAAGCTGGGCGATGACGCCGGGCTTTGGTTTCAGCATGGCCTACACGGTGAACTGCGAGCGGGCGACGCTGGACTATGACCTGGCGCGCGGCGCGGACGGCTTGCGCGTGTGTGAGGCGGGCCAACCGGCGCGCGTGCTGAAGCTGGAGGGGCCGGATGGCTACGTGCGGGAGCTGCGGCATTTCGTGGAAGCGATCAATGAGGGACGGCAACCGACGGTGGTGACGGCGGCAGACGCGGCGAGCGCGGTGGAGATTTGCGAGGCGGAGGAGCGGTCAATACGGAGCGGGGGGAAGGTGATCGTGTAAGCGGTGCCGGAAACCGGGCGGAAAAATGGGGCAGGGGAGGGACTGGCGAGGGACCGCCGAGTGGTGAGGCGCAACGACAATCTGGTGTCGCATGCGGATGAAGGTACGGAGGTCAGCAGCCTGTGGAAC
Organism: Akkermansia muciniphila; assembly: GCA_945861535.1. GTDB lineage: Bacteria > Verrucomicrobiota > Verrucomicrobiia > Limisphaerales > BJHT01 > BJHT01. The sequence continues at coordinate 69,325 of CAMAUZ010000025.1, forward strand.
TGCGGGAGCGGTGATTCACTTCGCGACGATGTTGCCGCCGATGTCCGCGTGAAACCGGAGCGGTCGGTGAGGCGGACGCTGACTCTGCTTTCCACGCTGCGGCGGAGCAAATGCCGCGCTCCGGGCGTCGCGCGCGGATCCCCACCCTCGCGGGCGCATCTCAGTTTCCGGCAACGATCGGTGCGCGTTGGCGCAGTCCCGCAGGGACGACCGAAAATAGCCCAGCACTTCAGTGCTGGGCGTACGGTCGGGAAACCGGAAAGTCCCGTCAGGGACGAAAGAGGCGGGATGGCACACGGTTTCTTTCGTCCCTGCCGGGACTGGGTTCGCTACCGACACGGACCCAGCACTGAAGTGCTGGGCTATGGTCTTTCGCCCGCTGGGCTGGGGATGGGAACCAAAGGGCGTGCGATAAACTGAGATGCGCCCCCCCCTCGCTTCGGTCGCACTTCTCATTGTCTTTTTCCGGCGGGGTCGTAACTCTCCGCGCGAACATGTTCACCAAAACTATGAAATATTTCGCATCACTTCTGGTCGCCCTCGGGCTGCTCTCCACCGCGCGGGCGGCGGACAAACAATGGGTCGTTTACGAAGGCAAGGACGGACCCGGCAAGGGCAAGCACATCGTTTTCATCTCCGGCGACGAGGAGTATCGCTCCGAGGAAGGGCTGCCGCAGTTGGCCAAGATTCTGTCGCAACGACACGGCTTCAAATGCACCGTGCTCTTCGCGATTGACCCGGCGACGGGCGAGATCAATCCCAATCACACCAAGAACATTCCCGGCACCGAAGCGCTCAACGGCGCCGATCTCATGATCATCCTCACGCGCTTCCGCAACCTGCCCGACGAGCAGATGAAGCCCATCGACGACTATCTCAAGGCGGGCAAGCCCGTCCTCGGCCTGCGCACCTCGACGCACGCGTTCAACGGCATCAAGGGCGCCTATGACCGCTACAACAACGGTTACAAAGGTCCGGCCAAGGAATGGGCGGACGGCTTCGGCCGGCTCGTGCTCGGCGAGATGTGGATCAGCCATCACGGCGGCCACAAGACCGAGGCCACGCGCGGCGTGTTCCCGGCGGACGCCAAAGGCAATGCGCTCCTCAACGGCATCAAGGACGGTGAAATCTTCGCGGTGAGCGATGTCTATGGCGTGCGCCTGCCGCTGCCGGGTGATTCCAAGCCCGTCGTGCTCGGCCAGGTGCTCAAGCGCAAAGGCCCGGCCGACATGAAGGATCCCTTCTTCGGTCTCAAGCCCGATGACGAACCGGTGGAAGGCAAGAAGAACGACCCGATGATGCCCGTCGCCTGGACCAAGAGCTATCAACTGCCCGACGGCAAGAAAGGCCAGGCGTTCTGCACCACGATGGGTTCCTCGACCGACCTCGCGAACGAAGGTCTCCGCCGCCTGGTCGTGAACGCCGCCTATCAGCTCGTCGGCCTGCCCGTACCGGAAAAGGCCAACGCGGAAGTCGTGGGCGAATTCAAACCGACGGCCTACGGCTTCGGCGGCCACACCAAGGGCCTGAAGCCTGCGGCGCATGAGTTGAAATAGGGGCGAGCGAAGTTCGCGGCCCACGCGTTTTCCCCGCCGAGATGCAGAGGCGTCCGGCGGGGAAATTTTTGTGAAGGTGTGATTTCGTCGCGGGCCGGATTCGTAAATAATGAGCGCTTGGAGACGCAAAGCCCTCGAGTCGTTTCCCGATTTGCGGCACGAGTTCGCGCAGTCGGACGTCACGATCTATCAGGTGTTCTTCGAGTTGTTGCCGCGAGTTCAGGCCGCTCACGCTCGCAGCGACACCCTGGAGTTGCAGCGCATTTACGACTTTGCGCGATGGTGCTTTCAGCAGAAGTCCGAAGATATCTGGAACGCTGCTGGCGTAGCGTTCTACGAACACTTGGTGGACGAGCCGACGACCCTAAGTCAGATACCGCGCCTGGTTGCAGCCGGATGTATTTGAGGGTTGCAAGGGGTTGTTCGAGGCGAGGCTGGAGCCAGCGCAGTTCCGAGAGCTTTGTGAGAGCTACTCCAGACGACATGAAACCCACGGTGTCTGACATCGCCTTGGAGCGACCAGTCGCTCCAATTCTCCGACTCTATGTTGCGGAAGTTGTGTCGAGATGCGCCCTTGGCCTTTCTGCACGCTTGCCCTGAAGTATGCCGAGACCTAATTTGCCGTCATGCCTCCTGTAGCCCTGCAAGCGCATTTCGATGGTGAACGGATCGTCCTCGACGAACCGTTTGACCTGCCCCCGCACGCTCCGTTGATCGTGACGGTGTTTCCCCTAACTGCGGAACGAGAGACCGACAGCGAAGAGGCGTGGCTTCACACGGCCGCTGGCAGTGACGCGTTTGCATTCCTCGCCGACCCGGCCGAGGACATCTACACGGTCCAAGACGGAGAAGCTTTTCGTGATGCTGTGGAGGCTGCAATACTCCGGCCGTTAGGAGTCCGCACCCTCGCCATCCCATTGCTGCCGGCTGCGCTTGCTTCCTCGCCTCCCCTTCGTGCCGGAGGCACGCAAGAAATTAGCCGGTGGTGAAGCGCAGCGGAACCACCGGGATAACCGTGTCGAAGAGCGCTGCGCCCCGGCGGGGCGCGAGAGCCGTGAATCCCGCCGACACGCGTCGCCATGGCGATGCCGCGTCATGGGCGGACCTCCCGGTCGCCTGGCAATTTGGTGGACGCGGGCCGACCGAGAGACCGCGCGACGGAGCAAACGTCGCTGAGGTTCCCCGACTCTCGCGCCCCGCCGGGGCGAAGGGTTCGGTGGGGGTGGGAAGTCCGGTGGTTCCGCTGCGCTTCACCACCGGCTAATTTCTTGCGTGCCTCCGGCACGACGCTGCGCTGAGACCCGGCGCGCGGGTTGAGCAGAACGAAACCGCCCAAACTCCAGACCCGGCCGAGGCCGGCGCGAATGAGAAACTGAGGCGGAGAATGGAAAAGTTTGTGAAACCTCCGGGCGCTGGTTCAAGCTCCGTCCACATGAGCACAGTGATCAATCTCTCCGGCAAAGTCGCCCTCATCACGGGCGCGTCCCAGGGCATTGGCGCGCAGATGGCGCGGACGTTTCATGCGGCGGGGGCCGGCGTGATTTTGAATCATCCCGACGTGGGTTCCACGGCGGCGGATGCGGGGGCGGTGGTGGCGGAGTTGAACGGCCTGCGTCCGGACAGCGCGGCCGTCGCGGCGGCGAACGTCGCCGATCCCGAGGCCGTGCAGCGCATGATGCGCGCGGCGAAGGAGCGGTGGGGCGGGATTGATTTTCTCATCAACAACGCGGCGATCCTGCGCGACCGGACGATTGCGAAGATGTCCGCCGACGAGTGGCAGTCGGTGATCGATGTGAATCTCTCGGGCGTTTTTCACTGCTGCAAATTCGGCCTCGAAGTGATGCGCGAGGGCGGCGCAATTGTGAGCATGGGGAGCATCGCGGCGATTCAGGGGTTTTACGGCCAGGCCAATTACGCGGCGGCCAAGGCGGGCGTGCAGGCGATGATGCGCGTGCTCAGTCGCGAGGGCGCGCGGCGCGGCATTCGCGCCAATGCCATTGCGCCCGGCGTGATCGACACGGCGATGGCGGCGACGATCCCCGAGAATGTCCGCGCCGAGATGCTGAAGAACATTCCGCTCGGGCGCTTGGGCGCGCCGGTGGAGGTCGCGAACGTGGCGTTGTTCCTGTGCTCACCGCTGGCGTCGTATGTGAGCGGGCAGACGATCGAGGTGAACGGAGGCTGGCGCGGATGAGGTGCGCGGCCATTGGCGGAAGCAGCGGAGGCAGCGTGGATTTGTCTGGGAACCGGAGCGCCGAGCATTGCTCGGCTCGCACGATCCCCATTCGCCAAGGCCGCGCAATGCTCGGCGCTCCGCCGCGCTTCCCGGCCCTCCTGCGCGTCTGGAATCGGCGGCGGGAAGTATCCGCAAGCCCTGCTTGCAGCCGACGACGTGAGGAGGCGAATCGGGCTTGGAAAATCGTACCGCAGGCGTCCTCGCCTGCGAGTTCGCGGGGCGTCTCGCCCCGAGTTGCTTCTGGCGGCGAGACGCCGCCGGAACTCGCAGGCGGGGACGCCTGCGGTACGCGGAGCGCGGGCATCCCGCCCGCAGCGGCAACTGCGCTCCGGGGCCGTAATGGGTTTACCAACGCCCACGCACGCACGGGGCCGCGCTCCGCAGGGGGTAGGGCGCGTCTGTCTTCAGCGCGCCGGTTGCGCGTCCGCACGTCCCGCGGCGCGCTGGGGACAGACGCGCCCTACCTCTCGCGGAGCCGTACCATGCCATTGTTCGGTCGCGTTGAGCCGAGTGGAAGCCGGCGCTCCGGCGGCATTGTCGCCGCAATAATATGAGAGGTGCCGCCCGCATTGTTTCCGCCGCCGAGGCCGTTGCCGCGATTCCCGAGGGCGCGACGGTTGCGATCAGCGGCTTTGTCGGCGCGGGGCATCCGGAGGCGCTGACGGTGGCGCTGGAGGAACGCTTTCTCGCCACGCAAACGCCGCGCGGACTCACGCTCGTTTACGCGGCGGGGCAGGGCGATCGCGCGGAGCGCGGTCTGAATCATCTCGCGCACGCGGGCATGGTGAAGCGCGTCGTGGGCGGACATTGGAACCTTGCGCCGAAGCTCGGGCGGCTCGCCTTGGAGAATCAGATTGAGGCTTACAACATTCCGCAGGGCGTCGTGTGCGTGCTGTTCCGCGAGATCGCCGCGAAGCGCTCGGGCGTGATCACCAAGGTGGGGTTGCACACGTTTGTCGATCCCGAGAATGGCGGCGGCCGCCTGAACGCGCGCACGACCGAGCCGCTGGTCGAACGCCTCACGCTGGATGGCGAGACGTGGCTGCGGTTCCGCGCGTTTCCCATTCACGTCGCGTTGATCCGCGCCACCAGCGCCGATCTGCGGGGCAATCTCAGCATGGAACGCGAGAGCCTGATCGGCGAGGTGCTGCCCATCGCGCAGGCGGCGCGCAATCACGGCGGCATCGTCATCGCGCAGGTCGAGCGGTTGGTGGAGCGCAACGCCGATCCGAAGGCGATCCGCGTGCCGGGGACGCTGGTGGATTTCGTGGTGGTGGGCAGCGCGGCGCAGCATTCGCAGACGTTCGGCGAGCCGTTCAACGCGGCGTACGTCACGAGCCGCGCGGAGCGTCCGGCGGTGGCGCGCATGGCGTTTTCGGAACGGAAAATCATCGGCCGCAGGGCGCTGCGCGAAATCCATGCTGGCAACATCGTGAATCTCGGCATCGGCGTTCCCGAGGCGGTCGCGGCGGTGGCGGCCGAGACCGGGCGGCTGGAGGAATTCACGCTTACGCTGGAGAGCGGGCCGACGGGAGGATTGCCCGCGGGCGGGCTTAGTTTCGGCAGCAGCCATTTTCCCGAGGCGGTGATCGATCAGCCGTCGCAGTTTGATTTTTACGATGGCGGCGGGCTGGACGTGGCGGCGCTCGGCGCACTCGAGGTGGATGCCGAGGGGAGCGTGAATGTGAGCACCTGCGCGGGTCGATTCGCGGGCGTGGGCGGGTTTGTGAACATTTCGCAGAATGCGAAGCGCGTGGTGTTCTGCTGCACGTTTCGCGCGGGTGACATGGCGGTGGCGGTGGCGGACGGGCGCCTGCGGATCGTGCGCGAGGGCGGGGCGATCAAGTTCGTGGAGCGCGTGCAGCAGGTGTGTTTCCACGGGCCGTCGGCGGTCGCGCGCGGGCAGCGGGTGCTCTACGTGACCGAGCGCGCGGTGTTCGAGTTGACCGCGCGGGGGCTGGCGCTGATCGAGGTCGCGCCGGGCATCGACCTGGCGCGGGAAATTCTGCCGGGGATGGCGTTTCGACCGGTGATTGGCGCGCCGGGGATCATGGCGGCGGGGTGTTTTGAGAGCTTGTGATGCGCGTAGCCGCTGTGACTGGAACCCGGGCACCGAAACAGCGCAGCACGGGGCCAACGTACCTGCGCGGTGCTCGGAGCGGGGGCGGTCGAGGTCGGGGTACCGCAGGCGTCCTCGCCTGCGAGTTCGGGCGGCGTCTCGCCGCCCGTACCGACTCGGGGCGAGACGCCCCGCGAACCCGCAGGCGAGACGCCTGCGGTACCCTGACGCAACCGTACGTTGCCAGGCGGGGGCGGAGGCGTCCGGTCAGCGCCCGATCCGCCTCCTCACGTCGGCGGCTACGCGTCCGGCGGCACCATTAGTTTTGAAAGAATTATTTGCACCATGAAATACCCACACCCCGTTCATCTCGTCGCCGCGCGGCGTTCGCCCATCGGGCGTTTCGGCGGCGGTCTCAAATCTCTCGCCGCCACCGAGCTGGCACTGGCGGTCGCGGAGGCGATCGTGGCCGAGCCGCTGCGAGCCGCGGTCGAGGGGGTGATCCTCGGGCAGGTGCTGCCGGCAGGCACGGGAATGAATGTCGCGCGGCAGGTGGGCTTGCGGCTCGGGCTGCCGCAGGCGTCGCCGGCCTTCACGGTCAACATGGCGTGCGCGTCCGGCTTGAAGGCCATCGCGCTCGGGGCGGCGGCGGTTACGGAAGGCGAGGCGCAGCTCGTCCTCGCGGGCGGGGTCGAGTCCATGAGCCGCGCGCCGCACTACGCGCCGGACTTGCGGTGGGGCCGCAAATTTGGCGATGGCGCGCTCGTGGACGCCCTCAACGCCGACGGTTTGTTCGATCCCGTCGTGAAACTTGGCATGGGCGAAACCGCCGAGCGCATCGCCGACGCCTTCCAGATCAACCGCGCCGCGCAGGACACCTTCGCGGCGCGCAGCCAGGCGCTGGCCGCTGCGAGCCGGGCGGACTTCGCCCGCGAGATCATCGCGGTCCGCGGGTCCGAGGGCGTGATCGAGCACGACGAACATCCGCGCGCGGACGCGACCCTCGAGAAGCTCGCGAAGCTCAAGCCGGCCTTCCGTTCCACCGGCACCGTGACGCCCGGCAACTCCTCGGGGATCAATGATGGCTCGGCTCTTGTGCTCGTCGCGGGTACGGCGGCGCTGCGGCGGCACGGCTTGGTCTCGCGCGCGCGCATTGTCGCCACGACGGCGGTGGGCTGTGATCCGGCGCTGATGGGCCTCGGTCCCGTCGGCGCAATCCGGCGGCTGTGCGAAGAGACGGGCTGGCAGTTGGACACGGTGGACGCGGTCGAGATCAACGAAGCCTTCGCCGTGCAAACCCTCGCTTGCGCGCAGGAACTCGGCCTCGATCCCGAGCAACTCAATCAGCGCGGCGGTGCGATTGCACTCGGCCATCCGCTCGGCGCGAGCGGCGCGCGGGTGCTCGTAACACTGCTCCACATTTTGGAAGACAAAGATTTCAAACGCGGCATCGCCGCCCTGTGCGTCGGCGGCGGCATGGGCATCGCCATGGCCATCGAGCGCGGGGAGTAGCCCCAATTCCTTTCGGCAATTCCGCGCCGACGAGCGCCCACCCGCCAGGCTCGCGTTCAGCGCCTCGCGGCAACACCGATGGGGTTGTGTCCTCCAGCCCAAGGTAGCTCGGCCCTCGCAATCCGGGGACGGAGGCCGGAATCCCGCTGGGATTCTTTGTGGAAAATATCGAAAGGTATTTTGGCCAGCCGTCGTTTTTCACACTCGCCACCCGGCCATCCACCCACACCGCTCACACTGCGATTTTCCCCTCGAACACAAAATCCGCCGGCCCGTTCAGCCGTACGTCCGTGAACCCGCCCGCCTGCTCCGCGAAGCTCACCTCCAACCGGTCGCCGCCCTGGACCTGCACCCTCACCGGCGAGCGGAACCCATGCACCCGCGCCGCGATGAGCGCCGACGCCGTCACGCCCGTGCCGCAGGCCAGCGTCTCGCCCTCGACTCCGCGCTCGTAAGTGCGCACGCGAATGTGATCCGGGCCCAACAACTGCGCGAAGTTCACATTCGTCCCCTTCGGCGCGAAATGCGGATGGAACCGAATCTCATGCCCCAGCTTCAGCACCATCGCCTGATCCGCGTCCGCCACGAACACGACCGCGTGCGGCACGCCCGTGTTGCACGAATGAATCGTCTCGCTCCCCGTGGACAGCGGCACCAACTCGCCCACCCGCAATTCCTTCGGCTGCGTCAGATTGATCGTCACGCGCTCGCCGAGAATCTCCGCCGCGATCACCCCCGCGACCGTCTCGAACGTCAACCGCCCCGTTGCGCCCGTGAGCCGCGCGATGTAGCGCGCAAAGCAGCGCGCGCCATTGCCGCACATCTCCGCATCGCTGCCGTCGCTGTTGTAGAACTGCCATGCCCAGTCCGCCCGTCCCGAGTCACACGGCACCAGCAGCATGATTCCGTCCGCACCGATCCCCCGATGCCGGTCACACAACCGCACCACCTGCTCGCGGCTGAGTTGAATCTGGCGCGCGCGGTTATCCAGCAGGATGAAGTCATTCCCCGCCCCGTTCATTTTCGTAAATTCCAATGTCATGCGGCGGCAGCGTAGCAAACCAACGCAGCGGGCGACAAGGGGGTTGCTGCATTTCGGTCTCAATCCCGACCGCATGCGCCGCGACGATGGCACTCCCGCCACCACCGCCCCCAAACGCTTCCTCCGCGTCCGCATTCCGGGGCTGTAGTGAAAACTGGAATAGGGGGCTGTTTCTCACCGATCCGATCAAAACCACTAACCGGCACTAACTGGCACTAATAAGACCAGGCAGAATAAACACCGGGTGTGGCATGGACTAGTTTCGATTAGTGCCCGTTAGCGCCGGTTAGTGGTTTTCAAGCCCCACCCCCTACGGTCCGGCCTGATAACCGGTAGTTCGGCCCGCGCCGCCTCAGCCACCGAAGAGCATGGTAGGATAGTCGCGGTCAGCGTTGAGCTTCATCCGCGAGACGGCCTTGAGGGAGAAGGTGAAGCCGATGGTGAAGTCCTCGCGCCCGTTGCGGTTGTCCCGGAAGCGGCAGGTCAACGCGCCGGTCCAACTGCGGAAGTCGCGATAGACGGAGTAGAAATGCTCCTCGATGGTGCCATCGCGGGCCTCGAGCTGTTGTGACATGCGGAAGCCCCAGTTTTCGTTCAGGCGGAAAAACACGCTGGAGGTGATGAGGTTGTTGTTGACCGCGTTGGTGCCGAAGCTCGGGTCGGCCAGGAAATACCGGTGGCCCAGCGACACACTCCAGAAATCATCCGGCTGAATCGTCATCCGATGATCTGCCAGCCGCCACTCGTGGCGGTTGACATCGTAGCGGGTCTCCGAGCTGAAGGTCAGCCAGGAACGCGGCTTGAAATCCAGCTCCGAGAAGAGGTCACTGAACGCGTGGTTGGTGGCGTGGGGTTGGAGCCGCCAGTCGGAGAACAGCGACCAGTTGACGACATTGTCGATCTGTCCGGCGCGCTTGGTCTGGATGCGGTTGCGCAGGCCGAGTCGCAGGACATTCTGACTGTCGATGGAGTCGATCGAGTTATTGTCGGGAAAGTCGATGGGCGGGAGGCGGAAGTTGACCTGATCGCTGTCAAACTGGGGCAGGCGGTCGGGAGTTACATTGGGCCGCGGCACATAGACATAGTTGACCGACGGCTCGAAGATATGCCGCAGCCCATCCATTTCAAAGGTCTGGTTCTTCAGTCCCGGCCACACGCGGGAGGCTTTGAAGGAAGTCTCGACTCCGGTGTTAAAGACCGCGCGCTCCTGCTCGACGGTGGCGGCCCCGGGACCGTGGGCCTGGCCATAATGCGTGAAGCGCCCACCCACCCGCGGCGTGACGTTCAACCAGCCAAAGAGGGTCTTGGGGAGGACCACCTGATGAAAGGTATTACCCCGCATGGCCGCATAGGATGGCATGACGTTGCCCGAGAAGCGGCGCTGAAAATAGCCAATGGACGTATCACTCTCGTAGAACAGCGGCGTCTGCCCCAACTGCATTCGCAGCGCGGAAAGCTTCACGTCTGGCAGGCGTTCCACGGTTTCAAAGAAATCCATCAGCCGCGGCTGGGCCAGCACGTTGAGACTTAGGTTCGGCCAGAGCTGGTTGATCTCGATGAAGCTGGAGGGCTGGACATTCCGGCGATACTCGCCGTCGAAGAAATCCCGCAAGAGATAGGGATCGTTCTGATAGCGGATCAAGGCCCGGGCCGTGAGGTTGGTCGTGACTGCCACCTCATGGTAGAACTTCACCTGGTGGCGATGCTCGCTGATCGGGGCGCCAAAGAAGTTCGTTCCCGCCTGGGTGTCATTGGCGTAATAATATTTCAATTCGCCTCGACCAAGGACACCCAGATCGTACCCGAAGTCCGGTCCGCCGGCGAAGCCGCGCCGTTGCCGGTAATCGAGATGCACCGCGCCGAAGAAATTGGTGGTGGCGGCCCAGTCGAATCTGGTCAGGAGAAACGGCCCAAGTGTACTGCGATAACCCGGCACATAGGTGAAGTTACTGGGGGACCGTTCGAGCGAACGCGTGTATTTGGGCAGGTAAAACACCGGGACTTTCCCCAGATACACCGTCGCCTGTTCCGCCTCGATCCGGCTGCCGGGATAAATCCGCAGCGCGCGGGCCACCACGCGGTAGCCCGGCTCGGAGACGTCGTCGGCCGTGATCACCGCGTTCTCCGCATACTGAACCTTGTTTGTGGTATCCGCCCCCAGTTTCAGGCCGCTCACGAAAAACGGTGGCGAACCCAACCGGAACTCGCTCCCTTTCAGCGCGTGAGTCTTGAAGTTGTACTCGAGCTTCTCCCCGCGCCAGAGCACCCCGCCATGCTTGAGCGACACACGACCCTCGGCATCCACCGCGCCCGTCTCTTGGTTCAGTTCGATCGTTCCCGCCGACAGCTCCACCAGGCCACGCTGGGGATGCTGGTACTGCACCGTGATGCCATTGGTCCCGCGCACCAGATGCCGGGTAAAATCATATTGGAGCTGCGAACGCTTCGAGTGCCCCTCGATGACCCAAGGCGAATCCTGCGTCCGCCCGGGCGATGGCAGTAACAACAGCAACAGCGCGAGCAATCGGAAAGGGTTGGGCGAGAGATTCATTGAGCGGCCGGAGCTAACCAAAGCCCGCGGTTGCTGCCAAGCGGCTTTTCCGTCGGCGGGGCGGCGAATCATTCCGGATCCAAGATCGTGCGGTGAGTGAGGCGCGGGGTGCCGCCGGCAGGCTGGCGAGGCCAGCGGCGCATGGGCTTCTGCCCAGACCCCGTTTTCCGTCCTGTTACGACGACGCTTCACCGTGCTGCGGCGCACGGGCCGTCGCGGGTCGCCACCGGCAGGTCTGGCGGCACGCGTCATGGCGGCAGGCAGCGTTTGACCAGGCGTTCGAGCAGCGGTGTGGGCCGTTGGCGCGGGTGCTCCGACCACACTGGCTAGGTTTCGTCGCGCACCGGCCCTGGGCGCGCCCACGCCGGTGCGCGGGGTTATGACGCGGCCAGGAAGATCACGGGTCGCAAGCGGCATCTGCTGGCGGACACTTTGGAACTGCTGCTGTGGGGCTGGGTCACCCCGGCCGACATGGCCGAGCGTGCGGGCGCGGGCGCGCGCCTGCCGCTGGCCCCCGCGCGGCGCTGGTTCGGCTGGCGGCGCACCGCAAAACCGGCACCCCTCGCCTGGAAGTGGTGCCGCGGCTCCAAGACCAGCGCGGCTTTGTTGTGCGGCTTTGTTGTGCTGGCGCACCGCTGGATCGTAGGGCGCACCTTCGGCTGGTTTATAAATACGTTGCGTCTCATTTCGGCCAATTCGACCACAGCCGATTTTCGCAATTGCTCACCGGCCCTCAGAGCGTAGCCTTCGCCCGAGTTTCATTGCCGCCCCAATCCCAATTCCATGCTCGCCTCCTCCGCCCGCCACCGCCGCCACGCCTTCACTCTCATCGAGCTGCTCGTGGTGATCGCCATCATCGGCATCTTGGCCAGCATGCTGCTCCCGGCCCTGAGCCGAACCAAGCAGCGGGCCAACCAAGCCAAGTGCCTCAGCAATCTCCGCCAGTTTGGTCTGGCCTCCCGGCTCTACTCCGATGACTTCAACGAACTCTATCCCCCGACGACCGGGACCGGCTCGCTCGGGGTAGCCGTCGTCAGTCAGTTTTGGTGGTGGGGCAAGACCGGTAATGCAACCATTTATGTCAACATGCCCGGCGACCGTCGCTACATAAATCCGTATGTCGCCAGAATTTCCGCCAGCGACGAGTTTCCCCTCGCGCAGTGCCCCTCCGACCGCAAGACGTCCGTGGGCGGAGTGGCGGTGGACTCGGGCTACAACCGTGCCGGGTCATCCTATTCCCCCAATGCCGCCACCACACCGGTAGAGAACAATCTCACCAAGGACGCGTTCTACAATTCCGTGCGCTTCAGTGAAATTCGCGAACCAGTGCGGATGCTCGTCAACGGCGACCACGGTATTTGGTTTCCGATCTGGTCCACGCTCTCCAGCAACCCGCCATCCGATTTATACTGGCACACGCCATTGAACGACAACCGCTTCAATGCTGTCTTCGCCGATGGTCACGCCGAATTCGTCCGCGTTTACGTCGGTGTCCGCGCGACCAATTCCTACACGAGCAACCGGGATTTGTAAGCGCCCGCAGTCCGGCCGTTCCCGGTCCCGTCCGGCAGGAGGCGGCATCAAAAGCGTCAGTTCCGCATGCCCCTTGGCCAGAGCGACGCCATTGGCGGGGGACCTCACCTGTCCCGCATGCCGTCGCGCCCGTCCCGGACACGACTTCGTCCCCCCAGTTTTGAAAACTCGGCCGGCGAAGGGCCGTTCCGCACCGCGCTCTTACGCCTGGCCGGTCGGATGGTTGGGCACCACCCGCTGCAACACGGCCTCCAGATTGCCGATGGCGTATGGTTTGGGCACGAAACCGGCCAGGCCCTTGCCCGCGAAACGCGCGACCACATCCTGTTCGCTGTAGCCGCTGGAGAGGACCACGCACACGTCCGGGCGCAGGCGCCGCAGTTCGCGGAAAGCCTCCTCGCCGTCCATGTGCGGCATGGTCAGGTCGAGCACCACCACGGTCACCTCCGCGCCGCGTTGCTGGAACAGCGACACCGCCTCGCGGCCATCCGCAGCGGTGATGACCTCGAACCCGAGCTTTTCCAACATGTGCTGGCCGATGGCGCGGATGCTTTCCTCGTCATCAACGAGCAGCGCCAGGCCGTGCCCGCGCCAGGCGGGGCCCTTCTCGCCGACCGCCGCAGCCGGGAGAAGTTCGGCCGCCTCCGCGATGGCAGGGAGCAGGATTTTGAACGTCGTGCCGCGGTTAATCTCGCTGTAAACCTTGATCGCTCCCTTGTGGCCGCGAACGATGCCCAGAACGGCCGCCAGGCCGAGGCCGCGCCCGGTGAACTTGGTGGTGAAGAACGGGTCGAAAATCCGCGGCAGTTGGTCGCGCGGAATGCCACACCCGGAGTCGGCGACCTCGATGTAGGAATACAGCCCCTCGGCCAGCGGTGTTTGCAGCCAGGTGCTGTCCAGATACGAACGGTCACAGCGCATCACGCCGGTGGAAATGGCAATGACCCCGCTGCGGTCGCCAATGGCGTCGGAGGCGTTGATGACGAGGTTGAGGATGATCTGCCGGACTTGCGTGACGTCGGCTTCGACGGCGGGAACCTGGGTGGCGAAGTTGAAACGCAGGACCGCCTTTTTGGAGATCGAAACCTGGAGCATCTGGAGCATCTCCTCGACGATTTCGTGAAGATTCACGCGCTGCACCACGAAGCGGCCCTTGCCCGAGTAGGCGAGCATCTGGCGGGCGAGGTCGGCGGCGCGTTGGGTGGCGCGTTCGGCCCCGAGCAGATGCTGGCGGATCGGGCTGGCGGGCGGCAGCTCCATCATGGCGAGGCTGACGTTGCCCATGACGGCGGTGAGGAGGTTGTTGAAATCGTGGGCGATGCCGCCGGCCAAGACACCGAGACTCTCCAGTTTCTGGGTTTGCTGAATCTGGCGCTCCAAAGTGATCCGCTCCTCCTCGGCGGCGCGGATGGCCGTGATGTCGGCGGCGATGCCGTCGATGCGCAGCGGTTGGCCCGCGGCGTCCCGCACCAGTTGGGCGCTGTCACGCACCCAGCGGACCTGTCCATCAGGTCGGACCACGCGGTATTCGACGGCGAAGGATTCGCCCCGCACGAGCGCCGCCGCGACGATCTCGGCTTTCGATCGGTCTTCGGGATAAACGATTTCCAGCCAAAGCTGCGGCCGGGCAAAGAAGTCCGCCGCCGGCCGGCCGTAGATCGCGGCAGCGCCCGGGTTGAGGTAGAGGAGGCGCGAGGCGTCGGCCGTGGTTGACCAGACTGCGGCCGCCACGGTGCCGAGAATGCTGTCCAGCCGCTCGCGACTCTCCCGCGCCGCCAGTTCGGCTTCCTTGCGTTCAGTGACATCCATCACCAGCACGAAGAAGCCCAGCACCCGGCCATCTTCGGCGCGCCGAGGAATGTAGCGGCAGTCGAACCAATGATGTTGGCCCGCAGGCGAGCGGATCTCGGACTCGTAGCGGACGAGTTCCCCGGCGAGGGCGGATTCCACCTTGCCCCGCATGGCTGCGTAAACTTCCGGGGGATGCATCTCGTCGAGCCGGCGGCCGACAATCTGGTCGCGCGGGCGGCCGAACCATTCCTCGTAGCCGGGGTTGACCAGTTCGTAACGCTGCTCGGCGTTGACGAATGAAACGTAGCCGGGCACGGAGTCGATAAAGAGTTGCAGGGTGCGGAGGATGCGGCGGCGCTCCTCCTCGGCGGCCTTGACATGCGTGATGTCCACCATGACGCCGCGGAGCCAGCGCGGGCGGCCATTCTCCTGCACCACAGTGACGAAATCCCGCAGCCAGACCGACCGCCCATCGGCGGCGACAAAGCGGTATTCGAAGTCATGGTTCTGGCCTTGTTCGGTGGACCGTCGGCAGAAGTCGGGCACCCAAGCCTGATCGTCGGGATGGAGTTGTCGGACCCAGAACCCAGTCTCAGTCCACTGGGCGACCGGAAACCCAAGCAACCGTTCGGCCTGTTGGCTGACGAAGGTGAATTGCAAGGTCCGGGCGTCCGCCTCCCATACGATGCCGTCGATCGAAGACACCAGCGCCTCGTGGCGCAACCGGGACTCGCGCTCGCCAGCTTCGGCGCGCCGTCGTTCGGTGATGTCGGAGACAAACCCCTCGATGCAGAGCAATTCCCCGGTATCCCCATAGACACCCTGCGCCTGGTCCCAGACCCACTTCTCCCCGCCGCCGGCGGTCCGAATTCGGTACTCGTTGCTGCACGCCTTGTGTGCGGCCAGGTTGCGCTGGCATTTATCCCACAACACCGGCGCGTCGTCGGGATGAATGAGCGCCCCCAGCGAGATGCTCCGGTTGTTGATCAACTCGGCGGTCGAATATCCGGTCAGCGCAAGGCACCCATCGCTGACATAGGTCGTGGTCCAATCCGCGTCGTTGCGGCACCGATAGACCATTCCCGTCAGGTTCTTGAGCAAGGTGGCGTAGGCGCGTTCCCGCTCGTGCAGGGCAGCCTCGGCCTGGGCCCGCAACGTGATGTCGTGGACGATGCCGCGCAGACGCAGGTCGGTCCTGCCCGGCTCTTGGGGAAGAAACTCCGCATATTCGCGCACGACTCGCACCGTGCCGTCCGGGCGCACGATCCGGTGTTCGGTTTCGTACGGCTGCCGCCGCTGCACGGCATTGGCCATGGCCCGCCGGACCTGCTCGCGGTCGTCCGGGTGGACCAATTGGAAAAACTCGGCCGAGCTGAACGTGGGGGCGCCCGGTTCCAGGCCGAAAATGCGAAACACTTCCGCGGACCAGTTCATGGCGCGCGGGGCGGACAGATCATCACCGGCAATCGCCATTTCCCAGTTGCCCATTTGCGCAATGCGCTGGGCGGCGGCCAGCTTCGCCTCGCTGCCCCGCAGTTCCTCCAGTGCGGCGCGGCGCGCGGTGACATCGCGGGTGATTCCCAGCAATCCCGTGATCTGGCCGCGATCGTCCCGCAGCGGCACGGCGTGAGTTTCCAGCCAGCGCCGGGCGCCCCGCAGTCCGATGATCTCAAATTCGAGCGTCCCCGTGCCACCCGCCATCACCTGGCGATGCAGGGCGATGAACGCCGGCCGATGCTCGGGCGCAACCAGTTCGGCGACGGCCTGTCGCTCCACCTGCGCCAGCGAATCCGCTTCAATCATCCGCAGCCCGGCGGCATTCATCTCCCGCAATTCCCCCGTCGGCCCCACCACCTTGACACACTCCGGCTCGGCCTCGATGAGCGTGCGGCGGTAGCGTTCGCTGGCCCGCAGTTCGGCCTCCGCCCGGAGCCGCTCGGTAACGTCGTGCGCGAGCACCAACTCCGCCCGCCGACCGGCAAACTCGAGCGTATGCGAAGTGATTTCGACCGCGATGATGGACCCGTCCTTTTTGCAATGTCGCCAGACCCCGGCACGGTCCAGGCCATCGGTCACTTGCGCGATATTCTTCTCCAGCAAGGACACATCTTCGCGGGGCCGGATGTCCTTGATCGTCAGGCGTGAAAATTCCTCGCGGGAGTAGCCATACCGTTCCGTCGCCGCGCAATTCACCGCCAGAAACGCCAGCGTCTCCAGATCGTACACCCACATCGGTTGGGGGTTGGCCTCGAAGAGTGTCCGATAGACTTTCTCCTGTTCGAGTTCGCGCTTCAGCTTTTCCCGCAACAACTCCTGCTGCCGCCGCAATTCCCGCCGCATCCGGGTAACCAGCACCAAGGTCATGCCCATGAACACCACCAGGATTGTTGCCAGCAGCGCGGCCTGCTCCGAGGTCAGTCCGCCCCGTGCGACCACCGGCGGCCCGGCCGGCGACGATTCCGTTCGCGCCGCCCCGGCCGCGCGGGAAACCGACGCCGCTCCGGCGAGACCGGAAACCACGGCCATGCCCGCATCGGCGCGAACCCGGAATGCGTCCATCCGCGAGCACCCCGGGGGCAGGTGTGCGGGAGTCGCCTGAGCAGTCAATGGTGAGAGTCTCATCGCGTGAGAGTTGGAGCGTAGGAACGACCGGAGCGCGGTCCGGCGTCGCAACTTGCAAGTCGCACGCCTCCCGCCGCCGACCGCGAGCAGTAAGGCCCGAAACTTTTTCCACTCGATGAAATCATGCTTGGTTTTGAAATTCCCTGCTGGGTGCTGCCGCGCGGTTCCGCTGGAACAAACCCAACCTCCGCCCGTCTCCGAAGCGGGTGCCTACTTGACCCAGTAATCGATGACAAACACATCCTCGACCAGCGGCCCAACGAGCGCGACGAACTCCTTGTGCGCCGGGTGCGGCAGGTAGATGTCGCGGTCCTTTTCCGAATGGAACGTGAGCGTGAAACAGTGGGTGCAACCCTTGTTGTGCCCCTCCGGACTGTTGTTGGTTCCCCATTCGAACCGGGCGATTTCGCGGATCTTCCCCGGCAACGCGGCAAACGCTTTGACCACGCTGTCGATCCTCTCCTGTTTGGCGTCCGCCTTGAATTTGAAGGCGACCACATGACGCAGCGCCGGCTTGTCCCGCCGCACCTCCGGGTCCGCCGCGCGCCCGTTTCCCGCCATGCCAAGGAAGAGAGCAGCCACCGCGGTAAACAGGAGAATTTTCATAGTTTCTGGTGGGGCGGGACACTGCGCATCCGCCTGGCCCATGACAAGCCTGCATGCCACGAAAAACTGGTTCAGGGCGCATCTCAGTTTCCGGCAGACGGTCTGGCTCCCGCGCCGCGCGGGTGGGGCCAGGCATCCTTGCCTGCCAGTTCACGGGGCATCCCTGCCCCGTGCTCCCACCCGGTGACCCGCCCCGCCGTCGGCCGTTGGGAACGGGCGGCAGGATGCCGCCCGAACTGGCAGGCTGGAAGCCTGCCCCACAGCCCCGGAACCTCCGCACGCCATGGCCTCCTTCCGGGACGGCTCCAGCGCGCACCGATCGTTGCAAGAAACTGAGATGCGGCCGCTGGTTCACCCTTCCGCCCGCAGTGACTCTTTGAAAAGGACCCCGAAGGCGGAGCGACCGGGGAGTTTAGCCGTAACCATGCAATGAGGGTGTCAGGAGCGCGGCCTTCAGGCCGCAGAAACGTGCGTCCTGTAGGGGGGCGGCAGAATTTTCCGAACCGTTTTATTGAACTCACCAAAAGGTTGAGTGGGAGCACGCGTTTGGAGTGGGTGACGCG
>CAMAUZ010000026.1 GCA_945861535.1 Akkermansia muciniphila
AAGTCGGACGCGACACCGCTTTCGGACGCGCCAGGCCGTGAGAAAGCGGTGTCGCGTCCGACTTGCCACCGCACTCCATAATTCCCGCACCCCCGCACCCACTTTCAATCACACCCGGGGCCACCCCGTTCCCGCTTGCTGCTTGCGGAGCCGCTCAGGTTTAATGAGCGGGCAACGTGGCTTTCAGCGACAAACAATTCTTCGCCGTGGCGGTGGCCCTCTACGGGGTGAGCATGCTGTACTCGGTGTTCCTGTGGCGGAAAGGGTTTCGCGAGGATGACCGCGCCAATTACTTCCTCATGCTCGCCGCGGCCGTCTGCCACACGGTCGCCATGTTCAAGCGCGGCTTCTCCCTCGAACGCTGCCCGGTCACCAATCTCTACGAAGCCACCACCTTCATCGCGTGGACCATCGTCGCGTGCTACCTCGTGCTCGGGCTGTGGGCGCGGCTGCGGTTCGTCGGGGCTTTTGCCTCGCCGATGCTGTTCGGCATCGGGGTCTTCGCGCTCATGCCGGCGCTGGATAAAGGCAAGACGCTCGAATTCACCAGCGGCTGGGCGAGCCTGCACGCCGCGCTGATTCTGCTGTCCTACGGCGCGTTCGGCCTGAGCGCCGTGGCCGCCCTGATGTATCTCTCGGTGGAACGCGACCTGAAATTCCACAAGCTGCGCGCGATCATGTCGCTGCTGCCGCCCATCCACCGGCTCGAACAAGTGATGACCCGCCTTTCCGTGGGCGGCTTCGTCCTGCTGACCGCCGGTCTGGCCGTCGGCGCGTATTATCTCCAACTGACCACCGGCTCGTTTTACGCGGCCGATGCCAAGGTCATCTGGTCGGCGCTGGTCTGGCTGCTCTATCTGGTGCTGCTCGTGCTGAATCTCCGTTTCGCGCAGATCGGCGGCCGCTTCGCCCTCGGCGCGATCGGCGGCTTTGTCTTCGTGCTCCTGACCTTCTGGGGCGCGAATCTGCTCTCTCCCATCCACACTCCCTGACCATGCCCATCATCGCTCTTGGTCTCAGTCATCACTCCGCGCCGGTCCAGGTGCGCGAACGGTTCGCGTTCGCCGAGTCGGCCATCCCCGCCGCGCTGGAAAGACTCCGCGCCTCGGGCCTCGTCGATGAAGCCGTGATCCTCTCGACCTGCAACCGCGTGGAAATCTACGCCGCCACCAGCCGCACCGATCACGAGGCGCTCACCGGCCTCCGGCAATTCCTGCTCGACCATCATCAGTATTCCGATCCCATTGCCAACGAACTCTATCTCCTGCGCGAACCGGACAGCGTCGAGCATCTCTTCAAGGTCGCCTGCGGCATGGACTCGATGGTCCTCGGCGAGACGGAAATCCTCGGCCAGCTCAAGAAAGCCTACGACCTCGCCCTCCAGGGCAAGCACACCGGCGGCCGCCTGAACAAGGCCTTCCAGCGCGCCTTCAACGTCGCCAAACACATCCGCACCGAGACCAACATCCAGCGCGGCAGCATCTCCGTCGCCTCCGTCGCGGTCGAACTCGCAGAGAAAATTTTCGACTCCCTCGCCGAGCGGCATGTCATGGTGATCGGCGCCGGCGAGACCAGTGAGAAAACCGCCCGCGCCCTGCTCAGCCGCGGCGCGCGCAGCGTCATCGTCTCCAATCGTTCCCATGACCGCGCTGTCGCCCTCGCCACCGAACTCGGCGGACACGCGATTCATTTCGACGAATGGCACACCGAGTTCGCCCGCATCGACATCATCATCAGCAGCACCTCCGCGCCGCATTACGTGCTCGACCGCGCGCGGCTCGAACCGCTCCTCCCGCTGCGCGAAAACCGTCCGCTCCTCCTCGTGGACATCGCCGTCCCGCGCGACATCGAACCCGAGCTGAACTTTTTGGAAAACGTGTTCCTCTACAACATTGACGACCTGCAGGCGATCGCGAGCGACTACCTCAAACAGCGCCACAGCGAGATCGCCCGCTGCGAAACCATCATCCGCGAAAAAGCCAAGTCCGTCCTGACCCGCGCCACCTCCTCCGCCGCGCCCGCAGTCGCGCCCCGCCTCGCCTACAGCCATGAGTAAACCCCCGCCCTGGCGCAACCCGTCGGCCCCCTCCACGCCCGCCCGCCCGCGCGCCGCCGCCCTCAAATCTGCGGACACCATCGTCATCGCCACGCGCGGCAGCGCGCTCGCGCTCGCCCAGGCGAACCAAGTGCTCGCGCAATGCCGCGCCGCCTTTCCGCGGCTCAAGTTCGAACTGAAAATAATCAAGACCACTGGTGACAAGCTCCAGACCGCCTCGCTTTCCAACCCCAGCCCGGAGCTGCCGAAAGGGCTCTTCACCAAGGAACTCGAAGTCGCGCTGCTCGAAAAGCAGGCGCACCTCGCCGTTCACAGTTTGAAGGATCTCCCCACCGAACTCCCCGCGGGCCTGCGCCTCGGCGCGGTCGGCCAGCGCGCCGACGTGCGCGACGTGCTCCTCTACCGCGACGCGGCCCAGCTCGCGCATCTCGCCAAAACCAGTCCTGCAGCCGAGTGGCGTCCCGGCCAGCGCGAGCAGCGCGGCTTCCCGGCAAACACCACGCTCGCAGCCCTGCCCGCCGGCGCGGTTGTCGCCACCAGCAGCACCCGCCGCCGCGCCCACGTCCTGTTGCTCGCCCCGCACCTGACCACGATTGAAATCCGCGGCAACGTTCCCACCCGCGTCCAAAAACTCGCTGATGATCCCGCGATGGACGCCACCATCCTCGCCGCCGCCGGCCTCGCGCGCCTCCAATTCCGCATCCAGCCCGACGGCCACCTCGTCGGCCCCGGCCTGCCCGCCGGCATCCTCGCCACCGTTCTCGAAACCGACACCATGATCCCCTGCGTCGGCCAGGGCGCCATCGGCTTGGAAATTCGCGATGGCGACGAACTCGCCGCCGCCGTCTGCGCGCGCCTCGATCACTTCAACACGCATCAATGCGTCCTCGCCGAGCGCGCGTTTCTGCGCGCGATGGGCGGCGGCTGCGCCAGTCCCGTCGCGGCCCACGCCCGCGTCATCGGGCACCTCATCCACGTCCGCGCCATCTCCTTCACCCACGCCACCCCGCGCCGCGCCGAAGGCTCCCGCCCCGTCCGCGAAGCCGAAGCCCTCGGCACCGACCTCGCCCGCCAGCTTCGGTGAAGCGCCCCGCGGAGGCGGGTTTCCCCGCACTCCGCGCGAGCGCCATCCGTCTCGCCACCGCGGCGGCTACGTTTTCACACAAGCTCGGAAGCCGCGTGCCAATGCGAGAGGGACGGAATAGCTGGGGGCTGCGGGCCGGGCAGCTCTCGCGGGGGAAGCACGAGCGCGTCGAACAAGCAAGCGGCGGGTGACTGGTGGGAAGAACGCACCGTCACCTCCTGCGGACGGCCTGAGCGGGCGGGACACCCGCGCTCCGGGGGCGTGGCCTTACACCAACACGCCCTTCACCACCTCCGCCTCGACCTCGACGCCGGTGAGGCGCTGGTCCAGGCCGAGGGCGCGGTAGGTGAGGCGGCGGTGGTCGATGCCGAGGAGGTGGAGGATGGTGGCGTTGAGGTCGCGGAGGTGGACGGGGTTCTCGACCACGTTGTAGCTGAAATCATCGGTCTCGCCGTAGGTGACGCCGCCTTTGATGCCGCCGCCGGCCATCCACATGCAGAAGTTCCGGGGATGATGGTCGCGGCCGTAGTTGTCTTTTTTCAGCGTGCCTTGGGAATAGACAGTGCGGCCGAATTCGCCGCCCCAGACGACGAGGGTGTCGTCGAGGAGGCCGCGTTGCTTGAGGTCGCGGATGAGGGCGGCGGCGGGTTGATCGACGTCGCCGCACTGGGCGCGGATGTCGTTCGGGAGGTTGCCGTGTTGATCCCAGCCACGGTGGAGGAGCTGTACGACGCGGACGTCGCGCTCGATGAGGCGGCGGGCGAGCAGGCAACTGGCGGCGAAGGTGCCGGGCTTGGTCACGTCGGGACCGTACATGTCCAGGGTGGCTTTGGATTCTTTGGAGATGTCGGTCAGCTCGGGGACGCTGGCTTGCATGCGGAAGGCCATTTCGTATTGGGCAATACGGGTCTGCGTCTCGGGGTCGCCCATGCGTTGGAAGTTCAGTTCGTTGAGCTTGCCGAGGCCATCCAGCATGGCGCGGCGGGAACTGCGGTCCACGCCGGGCGGATTCTTGATGTAGAGGACGGGATCGCCCTGGGCGCGCAAGGCGACACCGGCGTGGTGCGTGGGGATGAAACCGGAACTCCACATGCGCGTGAAGAGGGCCTGCGCGGCGGACTTGGAGGACCACACGGGGGTGAGGACGACGAAGGAGGGGAGGTCGTTGTTCTCACTGCCGAGACCGTAGCTGAGCCACGAGCCGAGGCTGGGTTTGCCGGGGATTTCGCTGCCTGTCATAACCACGGTGCAGGCGGGGTCGTGATTGATGGCTTCGGTGTGGATGGTCTTGATGAGGGCAAGGTCATCAGCGACGCCGGCGGTGTGCGAGAGGAGTTCGCTGATCCACATGCCGGACTTGCCGGCCTGGCTGAACTTGAACATCGATGGCGCGACGGGAAGCCGCGCCTGGCCGCTGGTCATGGTGGTGATGCGCTGCCCCTTGCGGATCGAGTCGGGGAGGTCCTTGTCGAAATACTCGGCGAGCTTGGGTTTGTAATCCAGAAGGTCGAGTTGCGAGGGGCCGCCATTCAGGTGGAGATAGATGAGGCGTTTGGCCTTGGGCGCGAAATGCGGGAAGCCGGCGAGGCCGGGGTGGACGCGCAGGGGCACTGGCTGCGCGGCGGCGAGTGCGCGGGCAGGCGCGCCGAGGGTGGCGAGCGCGATGGCGCCGGCGCTGAGGCCCGCGCTGGCGAAGAATTGGCGGCGGTTCTGGAGGGTGAGGTAGTCGTGGAGGGGGTTCATGGGAAAAGGGGGTGGTTAGCCAAGGGTGGAACACGGAGGGGATAGCCGGACGGGGAGCGCACGCGGCCCGCGTGCCGGAGTGGGCGGCCCGCCCAATCCGTCGTGGCCCCGGTCTGCAATGTCCGCCGGGGAAAAAGGTTTGTGGAACGAGGTTTTCGGCGGGCCGCCGAAAACTGCACGCCAGCGGCGTGCGCTCCCCGGAGCGGTTGACCTGCGCCCTGCACAAATTCTAGCGCCCGTGTTCATTCCGTGTTTCATCCGCGCCTCAGTTCTTCGTCAGGCATTCGTCGAGGTTCAGGATCAGGTTTGCGACGAGAGTGTAGGCGGCGAGTTCGGAGGGATTGAGGTCGGCGGCGGGTTTGGATTCGCCGACGGCGATGGCGAGCTTCGCGGCTTCGGGATTGGCCTGGAACTTGGTGAGTTGGGCGGTGAGGGATTCGGTGAGGATGCTTTGTTCGGCGGCGGAGGGTTGGCGGGCGGTAGCGGTGCGGAAGCCCCAGGCGAGGCGTTCGCCGGCCGTGGCGCCACCTTCTTTCAACAAGCGCTGCGCAAAGGCGCGCGCGGCCTCGAAGTGCTGGATGTCATTCATCAAAACGAGCGCCTGGAGCGGCGTGTTGCTGCGCTCACGGCGCACGCAGAAGGACTCGCGGCTGGGGGCGTCGAAGGTCGTCATGTTCGGCGGCGGGGCGGTGCGTTTCCAGAAGGTGTAGAGGCTGCGGCGATAGAGCGCGTCGCCGGCGTCCTGCTTGTAAACGCGCGTGTTGCTGCCGCTGTAGGCGACGGGTTCCCAGATGTTCTCGGGCTGGTAGGGCCGGACGCCCTTGCCGCCGATGGTGTGGTTCATCAGGCCGCTGACGAAGAGGGCGTTGTCGCGCACGACTTCGGCATCGAGGCGGTAGCGGGGCGCGCGGCCGAGGAGGCGGTTCTCGGAATCGGCGGCGAGCAGTTCGGGGCTGACGCGGGAGTCCTGGCGGTAGGTGGCCGAGGTGACGATCAGTTTCACGAGGCGCTGCACGTCCCAGCCGTCCTGCTGGAAGGTGGTCGCGAGCCAGTCGAGAAGTTCGGGATGCGAGGGCGGCTCGCCCTGCGCGCCAAAGTCGTTCGCGGTCTTCACGATGCCGAGGCCGAAGAACTGCTGCCAGAAGCGGTTCACCGCGACGCGCGCGGTGAGCGGGTGCTGCGGGTCCACCAGCCAGCGGGCAAAGGTGAGGCGGTTGGTCGTGTCGCCCTTCGGCAGCGGCGGGAGAATGGCGGGCGTGTTCGGATACACGCGCTCGCCGGGCTTGTTGTATTGGCCGCGGATCATCACGAACGAGTCGCGCGGCTTTTCCAAATCGCGATAGATGAAGGTCGCGGGGATGAGTTTCTCAATGGCGTCGCGCTCGGTTTTGAGGGGATTCAACTCCGCGCGCAGCGTCTCGAAGGCCGGGCGCGTCGTGGCGCACACGTTCTCCAGATAATACTCGCGCAGCTTCTTCGACTGCTCGGGCTTGCGGTCCGCGGGCTTCACCGAGCGGAAAATCTCGCGCACGTCGGTCGGCAGTTCTTTGTTGTTCTTGCCCTGATTTTCTTTTTCCCACGCGGCCAGCGACTGCGTCGGGTCGGTCAGCGGATTGGTCTCCGCGCTCAGGCCGGCCTTGTCCCAGAACACCGTGCCGCCGAACTGCGTGAACGCGACGCCCGCGATCTTCGTGCCCGCTTTCAAGCCGAGGCTGTCCGCGGCGAACTCGAGCTTCACCCATTCGCCCGCCTTGGGCAGCGCCCCCAGCGACTTGCGCTCGTTGGTGCCTTTCTTGCCCCAGTCAATCGCGTCCTGATCGCCCCACACCGCGCGCGCCGACCACGTGCCACCGACGTGGAACTGCACCATCACGGACTTGGGAACGTCATTGGTCTCCAGAAAAACATGCGCGAAAATCTTCGCCCCGGCCGGCACTGTGATCGCCGGGCCGCCCTCGAAGAAGTCCTGCGCGATCCCTTTGTCCGAGCGCTTCAGCGCGCGTTTGCCGCTGAACACGCGACCGCCTTTTTCCGCCGTCACCCACTGCGTCGGTTCGCCCGGACTGGCCGTGACCTTCGCGCCCGCAGGGAAGTCGTCATCCACCCAGACCGACTCCGTGCGCTTCACGGACGGCGGCGGCGTCAGCGTGGCGGGGTCGGTGTAAGCGAGCTTCGCGGCGAGTTCGCGGCTCGTCTTTTCAATCGCGGAAACCTTGGCCTCCAAGGCATCGAGCTTCTTCTGCTGATCGGGCGTGGCCAGCTTCAGAATCGGCGGCGTGGTGAGCGAGTTGCCATCCATCGCGGGATCGGCCGCCGAATTGAAGAACGAGTACATCGAGTAAAACTCCTTCGTCGAGATGGGATCGAACTTGTGGTCGTGGCAGACCGCGCAGCCCGCCGTCAGGCCCATCCACACGGCGGCGGTCGTCTCGGTGCGATCCACGGCGTAGCGGAAGAGCAGTTCTTCATTGATTGAACCGCCCTCGCCGGTGGTGACGTTGCAGCGGTTGAAACCCGAGGCCGTGAGCTGTTCGAGCGAGGGCTTCGGCAGCAGATCGCCCGCGAGTTGCTCCACCGTAAACTGATCGAACGGCACGTTGCGATTGAACGCCTTCACCACCCAGTCGCGGTAAGGCCACATCGAGCGCTCGTTGTCCAGATGCAGGCCGTGCGTGTCGCCGTAGCGCGCGGCATCAAGCCAGTAGCGCGCCATGTGTTCGCCGTAACGCGGAGATTTCAACAGGCGATCCACGACGTGCTCGTAGGCGTTGGCATCCTTGTCCGTGAGAAACGCCGCGACCTCCGCGAGCGTGGGCGGCAGGCCCGTCAAATCAAACGTCACGCGGCGGATCAACGCTTCCTTTGCGGCCTCCGGCGATGCCGTCAGGCCCTGCGCTTCGAGCCTCGCCAAAATGAACGCATCAATCGGCGTCCGCACCACGGCGCCCGCCTTCACCACCGGCACCGCGGGACGCTTGGGCGCTTCAAAGGCCCAGTGTCCCTTGTAGTTCGCGCCCTGTTCGAGCCACTGCTTGAGCATCTCGATCTGTCGCCCCGTGAGCTTCTTGTGCGACTCCGGCGGCGGCATGATGTCGTCGGGATTCGTCGCCGTGATGCGCTTCCACAACGCGCTCTCCGAGACCTTCCCCGGCACCACCGCGCGCAGACCTTTGCCCAAGTCCGCGCGGGAACCGTCCTCCGTGTCCAGCCGCAGCTTCGCCTTGCGCTTCTTCTCATCCGGCCCGTGGCACGCGAAACAGTTGTCCGACAAAATCGGCCGCACGTCGTGATTGAAATCCACCTTCTTCGCCACCGCCGCGCCAGCGCGCGTTCCCGCGCCCGCCAGCAACGCCATGCCCAGCCCAACCGTCATGATCCAGTGAGTTCCCATAATAAAAATTTCTGCCGCAAGTGGACGCCGCCCGCGCGACGCGGAATTCACAGCCGTTCCCGACTGTAGCCACCGCGGTGCTGAGGCGGGCTGGTCGGGTTTGCTCGAAGCCACCGCCGTCGCGCGAAATCCTGTGCTGCCTCCAGCAGCGACGCCTTGCCCCTCCACGCCACCACGCGAATCACCAGCGGGAACATCCTGCGGCGTCTGCTCATGGGTGCCATGCGGTTACCGGACAGCGTTGGGAGCAGTGTTGGGAAACGAAATCCATCCTCGAAAAAACCGCTGAAAAAATGGTCGGGGCGGTGAGATTTGAACTCACGACCTCTTGTACCCGAAACAAGCGCGCTACCAAGCTACGCTACGCCCCGAACCACAGGCGCATACAGTTGCCAACTGTCCCCGCTAAATGCAACGTGTTTCTCGCCGCCGCTGGCCACAACGCAATCATTCATGCCCTCTGAAATCATCGGACTCGGAACCGCCGTCAACGCCGGCGCCATCATCATCGGCGGCCTGGCGGGACTGACGGTCAGCCACCACCTCACGCAAAAGATCGAACTGCGCCTGCGAACCTTCCTCGCCGCCCTGACGGTCTGGGTCGGCCTGAGCCTGACGTGGAAATCGTTTCACGGCGGCCTGGGCGCGTGCGCGCGACAGTTTCTCGTGCTCCTCGTTTCGCTGATCCTTGGCAACGCGTTGGGCCGGCTGATGGGACTCCAGTCCGGATTGAACCAGCTCGGAGCCTTCGTCAAAAAACGTCTCCCCACCGGCGCAGCGCCCTCGGCCTCGCGCTTCAGCGATGGCTTCGTCTCGGGCGCGATCGTTTTCTGCTCGGTGCCGCTGGCGATTGTCGGCGCGGCGCTCGACGGCTTCGGCGGCAATTACCGGCCGCTCGCGGTGAAGGCGGCCATCGACGGCCTGGCCGCCGTGGGTTTCACCGCGATGTTCGGCTGGAGCGTGCTGCTCGCGGTGATTCCAGTCGTTGCCTACCAGGGCGCGATCACCCTGCTGGGCGCGACGCTCGCGCCGCTGCTCGATCCGGACCAACTCGAATCTATCAACGCCGTTGGGGGCCTCCTCGTGTTCTGTGTCGCGCTCATCATGCTCCAGCTCAAGCGCGTGGCGCTCGCCGATTACCTCCCCAGCCTGCTCATCGCGCCCTTGCTGACTTGGTTGTTGAATCGGCTGTTCCTGTGAGGACGTGCCGCCCCGGTGGGTGAATCGCTGAACCACGAAACAGCTAGAACCACTGACCGGCACTAACTGGCACTAATATGACTTCCATTCTGTCATATCGTCCTACTTTCCGAGTGCGGCTTGGATCGGTTCCCATTAGTGCCGGTTAGTGCCGGTTAGTGGTTCTGAAGCCGTCCGGTGGTCCTGCGGGCGGCGGCGATTCAAGGTCTCGGCTTTCGCCCCAGCCCCCAGATCAGCCAGATCGCCAGAGCCACGAGGAGGATGAGCCACCAGAAGACGCGCAGTTCGCGGGCGGCCATTTCGGCGAAGGCGACGCCGGCGGGAAACAGGAAGAGCAGCACCAACCCCACGAGCAGCAGCGTGCCGGCGACCAGCGAGGCTCGGACCCGCGGATTCATGGCGTTGCGTGGGTGTCGGGCGGACTGAGCGGGAGCAGCAGGCTTGCGCCGCGCGAGGCGGCGTTGGCGGGGACGACCAGGGGCGAGCGGCCGTTCCACTTCTCGACGATTTGCAGGTTCAGGAAGGCGGGGTTGAGCTTGAGGGCTTCGCCGCGGACTTTGATGGCCTCGGCTTCGCCCTTGGCGCGGATGATGACGGTCTTGGCTTCGATCTCGGTTTGCTGCTGGGTGAAGCGCGCCTTCGCCCCTTCCTGTTCGGCGACCATCTTGGCCTCGATGGCGTGTTCCAGTTCGCCGGAGAGGTCGATGTTGCGGATCACAATGTCTTCGACGCGCAGGATTTCGCCGATCTTGTGGCGCGCGGCGGTGATGGCCTTCTGTTTGATTTCCTCGCGGTTCTTCACGATCTGCTCGGCGGTCTGGAGGGCGGTGACTTCCTTCAAGGCTTCCTGCACGCGCGGGGCGATCAAGCTGTCGAAGGCGTCGCCGGCGTATTCCTTGTAAATCTGCACGACGGATTTCTCGGGGATGCGGAAGAGGACGCGGACATCGATCTTTACCTGCTGCAAATCGGAGGAGAAGCAGTCGGCTTTGAGCGCCAGGGTGCGTTGTTTCACGTTCAAGGTCACGATGTGCGTGATGAATGGGGCCTTGAACCCAAAGCCTTCGGGCAAGAAGACGTCGCCGGCCTTGCCAAGGGTGACCTTGATTCCGCGGGTGCCGGGGTCCACGACGTAGGTGGCCGCGGACAGCACGACGACGGCGACAAACAGGACGATCGCGATCTGGAGCAGCGGACGCAGCGCGGGATTCATGGCGTCAGGGGCGGGCGGGTTTGGGCGGCCGCTGAACGGCGGACGGGGTTTGCGGGGTTGAGCTTCCATGGGGTTTTTGGAGACGCAGGCGTTCGAGATCGGTGAGGGGAAAGACGAGACCCTCGCCACCGCCGCCGATGACGAGGGGCACCAAGCCGTCCCATTTCTCCACCACTTGCAGGTCGAGATAGGCGGGGTTTTCGCGCAAGGCCAGCCCGCGGATGCGGATGGATTCAGCCTCGCCGCCGGCCTTGATCACGGCGGTGTCGGCCTCGATCTGCGCGCGCTGTTGGACAAACTTCGAGCGCTGTGCCTCCTGTTCCTGAATCATCTTCGCCTCGATGGCGCGCTCGAGTTCGCGCGTGAGCGTGATGTTCTGGATGACGATGTCTTCGATTTCGAGGATCGATCCGACTTTCTTGCGGACGAGTTCCAGCGACCGGGATTTGAGCAGTTCGCGACCCTTCACGATTTGCTCGGCGCTCTGGGACGCCGTGACTTCCTTCAACGCCTCCTGCACGCGCGGGTCGATGAGGCTCTCGAACGGCTCGCCGTGATAATCCTGAAACAGCTTCACGACCGCGGCCTCCGGGATTCGGAACAGCACCCGCAGCTCGATGTTCACCTGCTGGAGATCCGAGGAGAAACACTCGGCCTTGCCCTGCGCCGTCTGCTGCCGGATCGACACCGGATGCACGGTGGTGATGAACGGCGCGCGGAAGCCGAAGCCATCGCGCTTCGGTTGCGGCGAGACTCGGCCCATCGTCACCTCCACGCCGCGAAAGCCGGGCTGCACGATGTAGGTGCCCGCCGAGCCGACGATCAGCACGACAAAAATGAGAATCGCGACACCGATCAACCGGGCTAAGTTTTGCGGGCTCATGGGAAAAAGACGATGGGCGGAGCGTCAGGCATTCCATCGCCAGCGACAAGGAAAACCGGGCGCGAGGGAAGGGCGAATGGCGAATGGAGAGTTACCCGTGAGAATGGGTTTTCAACCACGGATGGGCGCGACGAAGAAAGCGGCGGACTGCAGCGGGTGTGGTGCCGATGGGTGCTCGGTCAGCATGTCTCGAGACTGCGGCGGGCAGGGTGCGTCTGTCCGCAACGGGCGGCGAAAAGAAGCTCCAAGCATAAAGCTCAAAGCTCAAGGGAAGCGCCAAGGTGGAAAGACCCAATCGGTGAGCGTGATGATCGGGAGCTTGGAACTTGAACCTTCCCTTGAGCTTTATGCTTTGAGCTTTGAGCTTCCCCCCCCAATCCCTCGCGACCCCACGAACATCAGAAGCTGAGGGCGGACGCGTCACGGTTCGCGGGCGTCGAAGGTGTCGGCTTCGGGCTTGCGGTCGCGGGCGAGGTTGAACTGGATTTGGTTGAAGGCGGCGGTGGTGAAGGTGGCGTCGCCGAAGGCGGCGTGGCGGCCGCGGACTTGTTTTTGATCCCAGCCGGCGAGGGCGACGGTGAGGCTGCCGCGGTCGGCGAAGAAAAGGCGGACGTCGTTGGCGGCGGGGGCGTTGGTCGTGGCGGTGGCGGCGGGCGCGGTGAGTTCGACGAACTGCACGCGGGCGAGGGGAATTTCCATGCTGGCGAAACCGGTCGAGAAGGACGCCTTGCCGTCGCGGATGCCGGCGAGCTTGCCGTTGACTTTGTCGCGGTTGATGAGCTCGAGCATGTCTTCGGTGGGGCGGTTGGTGGTGGAGCCGGAGGATTCGTTTTTGCCGTCCCATTCGCTCACACGGATTTTGCTGATCTTGGTGTTGAACTGTCCCTGCTGGAAGAAGACGAGGCCGGTGCCTTTGCCGGAAAATTCCGCGGCGTCTTTCCATGTCTGCACGGTCTCGCCATCGACGGCGAGGGTGAAGGTGCGCGCGGCCTTGTCCACATGCAGCGTGAGATGCGCTTTGTTGCGCGTGTTCATGCCGAGGACCTGCACGGAGCCGAGCTGGGCCTGGTTGCCGTCGCGGGCGAGGCGGGTGAGCGAAAAATTATATTGGTTGAAGAGGAACTGGTAGCCGTCACCGCCCCACGGCTGGAGGCTTTCGGAATAGACGGTCATCATCAACTGGAGCGTGCCCTGCCATTGCAGATCGAAATCCAGGCGCAACGAGGCGGGCAGATTCAGGTCGCGGCTGATGGCCGAGGGACCGCTGCTGACGAAGGCGCCGTTTTTGAACTGAAAGCCGCCGGTGCCGCGCCCGAAGTTGAAGGCCGAGGGCCGCCAGCCATCGAGGCCGGTGGGGCCTTCATAGACGACGCGGTTGCTGCCGAGCGGGCGGAGGCTGCGGACGGCGGGGCGCTGGAGGGTGAGCTGTCCGCCGAACCAGGTGTCGAGCACGAGCTTGTCGGCGTCGAGCGCGAGGAGGCGGCCGATGAGTTCGTCGCCGTTGTGAAGGCGGACGAGGAACTGGTTGGTGGTGTCCTTCGGGGCGGCGGCGGGATGGGTGAGGGTGAGTTTGTGGAGGTTGGCCGCGGAGAAATCGAGCGCGCCGCCGAGGTCGGCATTTTGCCACGAAACGCGCGGGTCGCCGGTGACACGGACGAGCTGGCCTTGGAGGAGATCGCCGTTGAAGAAGCTGAGGACGCCGGGGATGGGGAGGGGATTGGTTTGGGCGAGGGAGGGAAATGTGAAAAGGCAGACGAGCACGAGACTCGTAGCCGCCGACGTGAGGAGGCGGACGAACCTGCTGGCGCGGTCGGGGCGAGTGTCGCGCGTACCGCAGGCGTCCCCGCCTGCGAGTTCTGGCGGCGTCTCGCCGCCAGTATCAACTCGGGGCGAGACGCCCCGCGA
Source organism: Akkermansia muciniphila (assembly GCA_945861535.1). GTDB lineage: Bacteria > Verrucomicrobiota > Verrucomicrobiia > Limisphaerales > BJHT01 > BJHT01. Next base: position 13,476 of record CAMAUZ010000026.1, read on the forward strand.
ACTCGCAGGCGAGGACGCCGGCGGAACCTGGTGGCAGAGAGAGGGACGGCGGCTTTCGCGCGACGGACGATCCGCCTCCTCACGTCGGCGGCTACGGGGGAGGTGCTGCGAAATTGTTTTCATCGTTCGTAGATGGGGAGGAAGCGGAAGTTGAGGGCGAGGGAGAGGAGCGAGGCGGTGGTGGAGAAGGTGGTGCCGAAGTTGCCGGTCCATGCGCCTTCCCCGGTCTGGGAAGTGGTGAGGGTCTTGATGTTGGCGGCGTTCCAGGCGCGCCAGCTACGGGGGAGGTGCTGCGAAATTGTTTTCATCGTTCGTAGATGGGGAGGAAGCGGAAGTTGAGGGCGAGGGAGAGGAGCGAGGCGGTGGTGGAGAAGGTGGTGCCGAAGTTGCCGGTCCATGCGCCTTCCCCGGTCTGGGACGTGGTGAGGGTCTTGATATTGGCGGCGTTCCACGCGCGCCAGACTTTGGGCGAGGTGTGGAAGTTGGCCTGCGCGGCGTAGTACAAATAGTAGTGGTAGTAGGTCTGGTCCGGCGGTGCGGCGGCGAGGAAGGCGGTGCCGGCGAGGAAGGCATTGGCGGTTTTTTGTTTCGCGAGCGCGAAGGCGAGGACGGCGATGGCGGTGCGCGGGGCGTTGGGTCCGCCGGGGCCGGTGTAGCCGAAGCCGCCGTCGCCGGACTGGCAGTCGGTGAAAAATTTCAGCGCCTTGCGGATGGCCTCATCGGGGATGGCGAGGCCGGCGTTGCGGGCGGCGAGGAGCGCGACAACTTGCGCGCCGGAGACGGTGGTGTCGGCGTCGGCGGACTCTGGGGAATAGCGCCAGCCGCCGAAGGGGTTTTGCGCCTGCGAGGTGAGGATGAGGGCGACGGCTTTTTGGAGGGCGGGACCGAGGCGCGTGTCGGTGACGGCACCGTAGGATTCCGCGAGGGCGAGGGTGGCGAAGCCGTGGTTGTACATCGAGTTGCCGATGTAGCCGTTGCCGGGGTTCATGGCCTTGAGAATGAAGTCGAGGCCGCGGCGGATGGGTTGGGCGTAGGGGCCGCTGTTGGGGTCGTCGCCGTGCGCCAACATGCTGACAATGGCGAGGCCGACGACACCGGGTTGGGAGCCATACACGTCGGGCCACTGGCCGGTGGCGGTCTGAGTTTTGACCAGGTATTCGAGACCCTTGCGATACATGCGCTCGACGGCGGGCGGGATCGAGTCTTGTTCTTCCTCGAAGATTTCCTGGGCGGGGAGGGGGAGCGTGGCGAGGACGAGGAGAAGGAAGATGGGGACTATTGACCACAGAGACGCGATGAACACAGAAGGGGGAAAGTTGATTTTCACAAGGTGTTTGTCAGAGGAATTGGGTAGCAAACCCGTTAGAATCCCGGAAAGAGCGATGCAACCCATTGTTAGCATCGGGGCTGCGCCCGATGCTAACTTTAGTTGTTAGGCGCTTAGTTAGCCATGCGTGAAGAGGTAGAATTCGAGTTGCTCTGCGCTGCAATTGAGTGCGGATGCCCAGCAGTGCATAAGAATCAAATACTGGAGGTAACCACTACTAGTCCAGGATACTGACGAAGTGGTAGTTGCGTTATTATGCGTGAGATACCGCCAAAAGTCCGAAGGAAAGTCACTGCGCCGGAGACCAGAAGCAACACGGCTGTCGAATATGAGGGCTTTGGTTGGATAGTTGCTACGGGCTGAACAGAAATAGAGATACTTCGAGGCGAATGACGGTCCGAGTTCGGGAATTTCGGCGGCTTGGAACATGTCGTAAGCTGCGCCATACATCCCGAATGCGATTGCACGCGTGACGGCGCAAAGCGTCGGCTGGAGGTTCGGCGCACGGAGCATCGCAGCCACACGAAATGGCCCGTATCCCGTGCGGCCAAAACCCCAGACCATAGCCGCAATGAAAAGGCGTCGCAGGAAAGGAAAGGCATCATCGCAGGGAACAAGACGATAAGGATCAAGCTGCGGAGCGATGTCGAGAACACGACCGCGCGAAATGCCCGAGTTGCTATCGCCGAGAATATCATCGAAATCGACATCCGGGCACTTGCGATTCCATGCATCACGGTTAATCGGCACGACTTGGTCATGGGGACGCAGCTCTCGAATTGCGTCGGCGTTTTCGATTAGAATGTTTGGGACAAACATAGCCGATCGGTAGAAGCGCCTAACGAAAAAAACTGAGCCACCGCCGACCTGCGACGTGAACCGCGATAGCGGAACAGACAGCGCCAACGGCGGTTGGCTCGGGCGATTTGTTAGGCGTCGCGGCTCTCATGCGAGGATGTAGTTGCTGCATTCAAGGCAACGGTTTATGTAGTGCTGCTCCCAACTCACAGGAAACGAATGAATAAAGGTGAGGTCGTGATGCAAGACAACCTTAATGGCATCATCTGCGCAGTAATATTTCGAGCCGCTAAAACTCATGCCGACATGCCTCCCAGCATACCAGACAAGGTTGGTGCGCCCGGAATCATCTATCTGGGCGCATCCTGAAAGCGATGCAGATACTGTGTAGTCGAGATAGCTGCTGTAATCTGGACGATTGAAAATAGACAGCAGATTATTATAGCCACCAGTTGGCGCTGTGTGTTTGACAAACTTGCCGAATTGGTAGAGCGAACCTGTGAGATTGATGGTGGTGGTGTCGAATGGAACAATGACGCGTAGTTTTAGCGCACAATCGTGACAGTAATGCTTGCTCATAGATAAAAGTGTAGCGACGCCTAACTAGTAATATACGAACCAGTGGTTGCAGGTTAATCCCCGGCAGTGGCAGGGAATCTTCGCGGCGGTGCCGGGGATGGGGCGCGGGATCATGCGTCGGCGGCGATGACGGGCTAGGGCACGCGTTTGACCGCGGGGTCGCTCCAGGGGCTTTTGACTTTCTTGGGGCCGAGGGCGCGGACGCGGCCCCATAGTTTGGAGCCGCTGAGCTGGCCGGTGAGGGTGGTCTTGGAGCCGCTGGGGAGGTCGCCGGGCCGCCAACTGGTGGGGGTGGGCGGGTCGTCGCTGATTTGCAGTTCGTAGCCACGGCTGCGGTCCACCGGGTCCCATTGCGCGTCAACTTCGCCCTCGTTGTCGCCGGCGGTGAGGGTGAAGTTCTGCGGGGCGTCGAGGGTGGTGGTGGGAGTCTTGGGAGCGCGGGTGTTCAGGCCGGTGCTCTGGATTTTGGCGGGCACACCGCCGGATTTTTCGTCCACGTAGCCGGCCAGGGAGTTCATCGCGGCATCCGCGGCATCCTCGGCGGTGCCGAGGCTGGTGGTGGCGGCCTTGGCGGATTGCTGGGCGGTTTGCTGGAGGTTGTAGGCCGCTTCCAGTTCGTCGGCCTTGGCACCAATGGCGACGAGCGAGGGGTTGGGGGTGGGGAAGTCGGCATTGCCGGTCAGCTTGGTGACGACTTGCCGCATGAATTGGACTTTGGCGGGGACGGTGAGGCTTCGGAGGTCGAGTTTGATTTTATTGGCCATGGTTCCTTTCCAGCTTTTGCTTGGGTTGGATATTGTCGCTTTTATGATCTTGGGAGGCGGGGCTGTCAAGTCTCGGGCAGGTGACACTTTGGCGACGTGGGGGACCGGCTTGCGGCGGAGCGAAACCCGGTTGTTTTGCGGCACGACAGGCTTGCCGTGGGGCCGGACAGGGTTGTTGCGGCGTAGAGCAGGGTTGTCGTGGTATGGGACAGGGTTGTTTTGCGGGCGGACAGGCTGGTCTTGTCCGGGGACATGCTTGCGCTGTGGCACGACAGACGAGTTTTGGCACGGGACAGGCCTGTTCGGTGGCAAAACAGACTTGTTTTATCGCAAAGCAGGTCATTTCTGGGCCGCGGAAGGGCAAGTTTGGCGGTGGGATTCCATGGATAGTGCCTTATCTGCCAACGAATTGCGACGGTCGGGCGGGAAATCGGTCGGGCGGAGAGGGATTCGGCGGTCAGGCGTTGGCGGTCGAGGCTCCGACAACGCCATTATAGGTCAGGAAGGCTGGGAATGAATCTCTCCCCGTTCGTGCCTCACGGGGCGAGGGAGACGGACGCGCGGCAGCGCGTCCCTGACCTGTCCCCGTCCGCACGCGTGGGGATCGCAACGATGTCGGTTGCACGCGGGCGCGTTGGGACCGGGGAAAGGTTACGGACGCGCGGCAGCGCGTCTCTACCGGGATAAGGAATAGCTATCACGGTTTCTCGACGGCGTTGAAGTAGCCTTGGATGGCGTCGCGGTATTCGGCGGGGAGGGTGCGGGTGTCGCGGCCGCTGAGTTTTTGGACTTTGCGGGCGTTGGGGTCTTTGCCGCGGCCGTCGCCGTTGACGCTTTTGTTGGCGCGGTCGCTGAGGGCGCTGTTCATGCCTTCGCCGGGTTGCTGGCCCATTTGCATCATCTGCTGGAGGGCGCTCATGCCGCTGCTGGGCTTTTGGTTTTTCTGCTGGGACTGGAGGACGGTTTTGATGGCGTCGTCGATGAGGTTGAGGGCGTCGGTCTCGGCGGCTTGCGTGGGTTCGTCGGTGAGCGGGGTGGCGAGTTTGTATTCGGCTTCGTCCATGGCCTGGCCGGCTTGTTTGAGGCGTTCTTTGACTTTGGCGAAGACGCGTTCTTTCCCGAGGTCGCCGACTTCTTTTTTCAACGCGCCTTCGCGGGTGCCGAGTTCGGTGGCGTCTTTCGCGTAGGTGGGGCGGGTGGCTTTGTCGGCTTCGAGGAGGCGGGTGTGTTCGTTGATGTTTTCCTGGTCCTGGCGGACGCGGATGAGGGCGAGGAGTTTTTCGAGGTCGCGCTTTTCCATCTTTTGCGGTTCGCCGCTTTCGCCGGATTCTTCCTCGGCTTCTTTTTCGCCGGCCTCGAGTTCGTCGGCCCAGGCGAGGATACGTTTGGCCCAGTTCTGCGCCTGCTGGCGGGCCTGGGCGGAGATGTTTTCGCGGATGAGTTCGGAGACTTGCGCGAGTTCGTCCACGACCTTGGTCTGTTTCATTTCCTGCGAAACTTTGCCGTGGCTGGCGAGGTCGGTGCGCTGGTGGAAGCGGGTGATTTCCTCGTGGATTTTGGCGGTGTCTTTGCTGGCGCGTTCCTGGTCGCCGGCGAGGCCGGAGAGTTTGGCGCGGGTCGGGGCGGGGAGTTCCTCGCGGCGGAGGCCGATGGTTTCGGCGAGGGTTTTCTGGAGGGTGAGATCGACGCTCTGCTCGGTCTCGCCGACTTTGCGGAGGCGTTTGGAAAGGGTGAGGGCCTGCATCTTGTCGAGGTCGTTGGACATTTTGCGCTGGAGTTCCTGGAGGGCTTTGAGGGCTTGCTCTTCTTTCTCGACGGCCTTGGCGACTTCGGTGGGGCGCTTGGTGGGATTCTGCTGGGCGGACTTGAGGGATTCGGTGGCTTCGCCCATTTCCTGTTTGGCCACGTTCTGCATCTGTTCGAGGCTTTGCGCCCAGTCCTTCAGCATTTTGGTGGGGAGCGATTTGTTGCGGAGGCCGTCTTTGAGCGTGCGGAGGCCGTCCTCGGAAATGCGTTCGAGGCTGCGGGCGTTTTCCTTTTGTTCGTCGGATTGTTCGCCAAGTTTTTTGGCGGTGTCGGGGGTGGCTTGTTTGTCGGGCTTCTGGTCCTGCACGCGCTTGGTTTCGCCGGTGAGATTTTCCTGTTTGCGGGTGAGTTCCTCGATGGCGACGCGGAGTTTTTCGAGCTGCTCCTGAATCATGCGGGCGTGCTCTTCGCGGCTGAGAATGAGGAGGCGATGGACGCTGGATTCGGCGGGGGCGCGGTCGGGAAAATAATCGGTGGCGAGGCCGCGGACGCTGACAACGGTGCCGGCGGGGATGCCGAGGAAGCTGGGGGAGAACTCGAAGACGCCGGCGAGTTTGCGTTCGGTGTGGGCGCCGGGTTTGACCTTTTTCGATCGGTTGATGTCGTCGCCGCCGGCTTTCTGCGGATTGGTGAATTCGTAGCGGAGGCCGAGTTCTTTCACGCCGTAGTCGTCGGTGGCGGCGAGGCGGAGGGGGACGATTTCGTCTTCGAGGATGGCGGTTTCGCGGGGCTGGTCGGGGAGTTCGATGAGCGGCGCGGCGTCGCGCTGGGGCTGGAGGAGGAGGGCGAGCGCGGGCTGGGGACGGAGGCCGAGTTCATCCTGCCAGGTGAAGTGGAGCGTGGGCGCGCCGGTGGGCGTGAGCGTGGGGGAGACGAAGCTGGCGGCGGTGACGGCGAGGGGCTGGGACTGGGGCTGGGCGTCGCGGAGTTCAGCGCTGGCGAGATTGCGCGTGGTCTGGCCGCGGAAGGTGACGCGGGTGCCTTCGAGATAGCTGAGGCGGCCTTGTTGGATGGGTTGGTCGAGGACGGGGTAATGGAGGTAGGCGGGGAGTTCGAGGCTGGCGGTGAATTGTTTGAGCGCGGGGCGATGGGTGGGTTCGATGGCGATCTGGCGCGTGGCGTCGCCGGCGCGGAGGGAGAGGGTGCCGGGCTGGGTTTGGCCGGGGATTTTGAAGAGGGCGTGGCCGGATTTGACGGGGGCGTCGATGGCGGGCTGGCGGGCGAACTGGGAGGTGGCGGTGGCGGGTTTCCAGAAGGAGCGCGGGGTGACGCCGCAGTTGATTTCAAAGGGTTCGCCGTGCGGGACGACGAGGCGGGCGGGGAGGTCGGAGAGTTGGACGAAGGTGTAGCGCGTGATGGAGGCGCCGGGGAGGAACCAGCGTTTCAGGGCGTTGAGACTGGCGTCGGGGAAGAGGACGAAGGGAATGGCAACGAGCGTGAGCAGGCCGAGCGCGGTCACGGCGATGAGACGCGGACGGCGGGCGGCGACGGCAGCGGAGAAGTCCATGGGCGCGGCTTCGCGGGCGACTTGCGCGATGGCGGCCTGGCAGAGGGCAGGGGAGACATTGGCGGGACGGCGGGATTCGTCAGCGAGTTCGACGACGCCGAGCAAACGGTCGCCGAGGCGGCGATGGTGGCGTTGGATGATTTCAGCGAGGGCCTTGGTGTCGCGGCGTTGCAATGCCCAGAGGCGGAACCAGCCGAGTCCGAAATAGCCCGCGGCCCCGAGCGCGGCGAGCGAGGAGAGCGTGCGCAGCCAGACGGGCGTGTCCCAGAGCCGGTCGGAAAGGAAGAGGAAGGTGAAGGAGAGCAGCAAGCCGCAGAGCGTGCCGCCGATGGCGACGGTGGTGTCCATGCGCCAGAGGCGCTGTTCCATGGCGGCGAATTGTTGCCGGAGCGTTTCAGGGAGCTGGCCGAGCGGTGCTGGGGTGGGCGGTGTCACAACAAGTTTGGCGGTGGTTTTGGTGCCGGGGGCGCGGCGGCGTTTTGTTGGGCGGGAGAATAGTGGCGGCGGGGAGGGGAGGGCAAATAAGATTGTCGGATTTGTGGGGGAAGTGGACGGGAGGGACTGAACTCGAACTCCGAAGTGGGAGGCACTTGCAAAACCTCGGCTTCACAGGTCCGGCTTTCCATCTTTTACCAGATGCTTGGGCCGTGGACGAGTGGACGGGATGCAGATGGTAAAAGATGGTGGGTAGAAGATAAACAAGCAGGGGTTTTGCAAGTGGCTCGTGAGAATCGGAACACCACGGATTGACACGGATCCACCCAGCACGGAGGCCACGGCAATCGAGGGAGCGCACGCCGAAACTCAGCGCGCCAATTATTTCTCGTCACTCTCTGCTGTAATCCTACCTATGACTCATTCGTCGGTGCGGAAGGTAATCGCCGGCAACCCCTCCTTGTTGAACAAATTCACGATCGGATTCCACGCCCAGCCATAGCGGACGTACTTAGGTTCGGGCACTTCGGGCGAAGAGATGACCACGGTGTTGCCTTCGATCACCGCGTCGGCCCACGCCCAGTTGCGGTCGAAACCCGCGCAGACGAAGCCCGTGAGTTTCTTGTCGCCGGGCCGGATCATCAGGCCGCTGCCGACGTTCTTGAAGTAGAGACGGACCTTGTCGCCCTTGGGCAGCTCGACCTGCATCTCGGTGAACTCCGGGCCGGAATGCACGAGGTTCGTCTCGCCATAGACGAGTTTGCGCGCGACGAGCGAGAGGCGGCGGCCCACCTCTTGTTTGTTGCGCGGATGGATGTCCTTCGGGTTGCCGATGTCGATGGTCATGGCGAGGCCGGTGTTCGGCACCGTGCGCGCCGTGCGCCACTGCGACTCGCGAATTTCCGCCCAGCCCGGCTCGATGGGCTTGGTCTGCTCGGCGTTCAGATTGGCGAGCGACACGATGAGAAAGGGGAAGTCACCAACCTCAAACCGCTTCCGCCAGTCCACGATGAGCGTGGGTAACAGCCGCCGATATTGCAGCCAAAACGGCCCGTTCGCCTCGCCCTGATACCACAGCGCGCCCTTGATGCCGTAGGGTACCAGCGGCGCGATCATCCCGTTGTAGAGCGACGAGATGGTCTTGTAATGGCCGACGCGCGGGATGGGAAACGGCGCGGGCAGATCCGCGAACGCCGGGCCGCGCTTCGCCTTCCAGGTGCCTGCGATGCGGACCTGATTGGTGCCGGGATTCACCGCGGGGCGCAGGATGATGTTGCTCGGCTGCGAACAAAAACCGCCGGGGCCTTTGGCATTCACAATCGCGGCGGCGAGCAGATTCTTGCCGGGCTTCACGAGCGACGCGTCCACGAGATAGTTGCGGATGCCCGGTGTTCCTTTCGAGCCGAGCACCGTGCCGTTGAACCACACCACGTCGGCGTCATTGATCACCGAGAGCACGAGCGACAAATCCTTCCCGCTCCAGTTCGCCGGGATGTCCACCGTGTGGCGAAAACACACCATGCCATCAAAGTTCTTCAACTCGGCGATGCCCGTTTCCTCCCACGCTTTCGGCACCGCGATGTCGAGCCAGTCGCTTGTGTTGAGATTCGGATCGGAGGCGTATTTTTTCGCGGCGCTCGGCGGGTCCACCTTCGCGGTCCATTGCTCCACCGCCCGGAAGAACTCGAAGTCCGCGCCGAAGAACGCATTGGTCCTGTCGAGTTCATCTAGCCGCTCGCGGAAGTCGTAGGGCATGTCGCGCCGCAGCGCCTCGGCGCTCACCCACGCCTCCGCCGCCGTCGCGCCCGCGCTGCTGTGAATGAGGCCGATGGGCACGCCCACCTTGGCCTGAATCTCGCGCGCAAAAAAATAACCGACCCCGGTGAAATTCTTCGCGAACTCCGGCGTGCAAGGTTCCCAGCGCGCGGCGGGCGGCAGCGGTTCCGGCGCGAACGAGGAATAAAAATTCACCGTGAACGAGCGGATGTTCGCGTTGGTGGCGGCTTTCACTTCCTCCTCGGCATTCTGTGCGAGGCGCACGGGCCAGTTCATGTTCGACTGCCCGGTGCAGAGCCACACGTCGCCGAAAAGCACGTTGGTCAGCGATTCTTTCCGCCCGCCGCCCTCGACCACGACCGTGTGCGGCCCGCCCGCCGCGAACGGCCCGACCTTCGCCGCCCAGCGTCCGTCCGCGCCCGCAACGGCCTGCGCGGCGGGTTTGCCATCGACCTGCACGGTGATTTTGTCGCCGGGTTTGGCCCAGCCCCAGATCGGCGCGGCCAGGTCGCGCTGCATGACCATGTCGCTCGTGAAGAGCGGATGGAGAAAGGGCAGCGCCCGCGGCTGCACCGGCCACCACGGCTGCGGCCCCGTGGGCTGGGCAAACGCGTGGGGTAAGGCGGTAAACACCGCGAGCAGCGCGGTCAGGAGGGCAAGGCGTTGCATCGAATACAACGAGCGGGTCGCCGGGTGCATGGTGAACATTGCGGGCGAGACTAACGAGAGGCGGGGACCGGTGGCAAGTTGTGCGCGGCGCGTGTGGGGCAGGCATCTCTGCCTGCCAGTTCACGGGGCATCCCTGCCCCGTGTTCCCGCTTCCGTCGCGCCGCACCTCCGCCAAAAAAACGGGCGGCACGGATGCCGCCCGAACTGTCAGGGTGGAAACCTGACCCACATTCCGAAGCAGACTCTCACCGTTTCACCGGCACGGGCGCGGGGGGCGGCGGGAGGAAGTAGAGTGCGCCACGGGCCTTGGTTTTGCGGCGGAAGACTTTGTCGGCACAGGTGGCGTATAGATATTCCATCTCCGGACCGGCGAAGCCCACGCTGGTCATGGCTTTGTCCGACGGCTTGGGCAGCACGCCGCTCATGCGGCCGGTAGGATCATAGACCTGTACGCCGAGCGAGGTGGCGACATAGTAACGACCTTGCATGTCCGTGGTCATCCCATCGCCATTGGACGATGGCTTGTACACCGGCGAGCGGCCGTCCTCGGACTTTCCGTTCACATCCACCTCGGTGCGCATGGTCATGTAGGGTTCTTTCGCCGAGAGACTCCCATCCTTCTCGATGCGGAAGGCCCAGACATACTGTCCGCGAAAGTCACTCACGGCGAGCGTCCCTTGGTCGGGAGACAGCGTGATACCATTCGGCGCCGTGATGCCGACATCGGCGGCCTTTTGCGCACCGGTCTTGGGATCAATAAACGTCACCTGTTTTTTGCCGGTCTCGGTGATGTAGATGTGACCTTTGAGAGTGACAACAAGGTCATTGGGTTGGATGTCCTCGGCGATGACTGTCTCTTTGCCGCCCGGCAGTTCAAAGGCGACGAGCCGCTTCTTGCTCCCCTGACAGGCGTAAAGACGGCCGTCGGGTCCGAACTTCAGGCCGCTGGCCGGCTGTTCAACCAGCGTGGTCATCTGACCATCGGGTGCCACTCGGTAGATGGCGGGCTTGCGCATGTCGGAGAAATAGAAGTTACCCTTGGCATCCGCGCAGGGGCCGTCCACGAAGCCGTGGCCCTCGGACACCACCTGCCAGCCTTCGCCCTCGAGCAACAGCATCGAGAGCGGCATGTCCTGCGCAGCGGCTGCATAAGTCAGTCCGACCCAGCCGAGAAGAGTGAGCGTCCAGTGAGTGAGTGTTTTCATAGAGTCTGCGAGTTCAGTTGGAAAAATAACGGCTTACTTCGCGTAGTCCCGCCAGAGCCATTTCAAGGCGTCAGGGAAAATGCTACCACCATGCTTGCTGTTATGGCCGTAGCCTTCCACGAAGTCAGTTTTGTAATCGTAGCCTTGGAACTTCAGGGCGGCAGCCATCTGCTGGTTGGCGATCCACCAACTCCCGAACTGGTTGTCCACGTCGCCGCTGGAATCTTCGAGGAAGACCCGCAGCGGCTTGCGCTCCGTCTTGCGGATCAATGCCGGATAGACATGGCCGCCGCGGATATTGGTGAAGCTGCCGATGGTGCTGAGCACCTTGCGAAACTGATCGGGCCGCTCCCAGCCGACCGTGAAGGAACAGATGCCGCCCGAACTGGCACCACAGATGGCGCGCCCGGCGGGGTCAGTAGTCAGCGAGTATTTCTTGCTGACCTCGGGAAGTATCTCCTCAAGAAGGAACCTAGCGTAACGGTCGCCGAGCGAATCGTACTCATAGCTGCGATTGCTCACGCCCCACGGGTTTTTCGGCGCGGGCGAGGCGGGATTGTGACCGGGATTGATGAGGATGGCGATGGTCACGGGCATCTCGCCCTTGGCGATCAGGTTGTCGAATACGATCGGCACGCGCCAACTGCCTTTGGGCGCGACATAGTCATGGCCGTCTTGGAAGACCATCACGCACGCGGGTCTCTCGGCGCGGTATTGCGCCGGCACATACACCCACCAGTCCCGCACGGTGTTGGTGAACACGGTGCTGGTCCAGTTGGTGTATTTCGTGATCGTGCCGACCGGCACGCCCGCCTGCACCTCGTGATAGGGAGTGGCCTTGAATTCATCCGCCGCGTGCGCCATGCCGCCGGCAGCGAACACGGCGAGTAAGATAGAAGCGGCAGCGCGACTAACGAGGGGATAGCAACCCGCCAGTGGGGTGCGGGAGAAAACTGTGTTCAGTGAGTTCATGTCAGATTTGAGATTTCAGGTTTCAGATTACGGATTTCGGATGTCAAAATGCCCGTCCGGGCCGGCCGGTCGTGATGCGTGATGCGTGATTCGTGATTCGTCATTGGCCATTGGTTATTCGTGATTGGTCACGGATCACGCATTACGGATCACGCTTCACTTCCCATACCCCTGCCACAGCCAGCGGAGGGAATCAGGTAGAATGGCCCCGCCGTGCTTGCCACTATGGCCGCCGTCACCCATGACGAGTTGGTGCTCATACTTGGCGAACTTCAGCGCGGCGGCCATGTCTTGATTCGAGAGCGGCCAGTGGCCGTGGAGATTGTCGAGATCGTTGGAACCTTCCTGGAGAAACACCCGGATCGCCTTCTTCTCCGTCTTGCGGATGAGCGCCGGATACACATGGCCGCCGCGGATGTTGGTGAAGCTACCGATCTGGCTGAGTACCCGCCCAAACTCATTCGGCCGTTCCCACGCCATCGTAAAGGCCCCAATGCCGCCCGAACTAATCCCCGCCGTCGCGCGCCCGGCGGGATCCTTGGTGAGATTCCACTGCTTGCCGACTACGGGCAGTATTTCCTCGAGAATGAAACGCACGTTGAGATCGCCCAGCGAGTCGTATTCATAGCTGCGGTTGCTGCGACCTTTCTGCCCCGGTTCGGCGGGCGGGATGTTACCGGGATTGATGAACACGCCGATGGTCACCGGCATTTCCTTCTTGTGGATCAGATTGTCGAAGACCGTCGGCGTGCGGAACTGGCCGTTCGTGCTTACATAGCTTGCACCGTCGAGGAAGACCATGAGGCACGCGGGCTTGGCCTCATCGTACTGCTTGGGTACATACACCCAGTAGTCGCGCTCGGTGCCGGGATACAGCGTACTCGTCTTCCACGAAAACTTCTCGATCGTGCCCGCCGGCACGGCCGCCTGTGGGAACGAGTCGGGACCAAACTTGTAATCTTCCGCGCCGCGCAAAACCGGAGATACAAGCAGCAAGGCGACGACAACGCTGAGGGAACGCAGGTGTTTCATCCGCAAACTTTACGACGCGACCAGAAACCAAGGCAACGATGGAATCGGAAAAGGACCGGTGAAGCTGTTCGCGCGACGCTAGTCGTCGTGCTGGCCCGGAGGGGGAACCAGGGATTGGCCTCCGCCGATTCCCCTCACTCGTCTCCCGGCAGCGGCGGGCGGGCGGGAACTTTGCCGAGAATCTCATCCACCCGCTGCCAGTTCACCCGTTGCGCCCGCTGCTAGAGGTTGGGCCGCAGCATCGCCGGCGAATCTGGCTAGCCGGAAGACTGGGAAAGTTCACGCGACAAATCACGGGTGCCATGGAGCACCCGCAAGATTTGAATCCGGTCGCCGGCCATCACTCGGTAAAAAACCAGGTGTCGGGGGAAATTCTGTACGCGCCATGAGCGCACCTCCTCAAAACCCAAATCGGCGCGATTGCGGCCCATGCCCGGATTGGCCGCGAGAAACTCGAAGGTATCATGGGCTGCGATCAGGAAACGGCGGGCTGCCGGCGGGTTCCAGCCACTGATAAAACGGGCAATCGCCTGCAGGTCGCAGAAGACGAACTCGCTCTCCTCCCAGCGTGGAGTCATTCGAGCGAGGCGAGGATGCGATCAATGTTGGTGCGATTGCCGGGAACAAACTCGCCAGCCAGCGCCTCGGCCAGTCTATCACGCACGCCGGGCGGCGTCTCCTCGTCTTGCCACAGCAGCGTTTCCAACTCGTCTCGTTCACCGGTGGAGAGGTGGTCAATCGCAGATTTGATTTCGGCCACAGTGCTCATGGCTTCAAACTAGTCACTGAGTACGGCGGGCGTCAACTATTCTGTCCCGAAGTAGCCCTCCACCGCGTCAGTCATCATCGCCTCCAGTTCCACGAACGTGTCGCCTCGCGTGGTGATGCCCCCGCCGCCCGGCGCGTCCCAGCGCGCGACGTAGCCGCCGGTTTCGTGGCAGGGCGCAATACTGAAGGTGATTTCGTTCATAAAGTGATGATGGCTACCTGAGGCTTAAACCCACTCGCCGTGCTGCTTCAAGCTGGTGAGATAACCACGGATGGCATCCTGAATGTTGGTCAGTGCCTCCTGCGGCGTCGCTCCTTGGGAAATGCAGCCCGGCAGCGTGGGACATTCGGCGACGAAGGCGCCGTCTTCATCCGGTTGAACAATGACGCGGGATTTCATGGCCGTTGTGTACCTTGTCCGAGAACCAAACTCAACCTTCTCGCAATCGTCCGTCTGCCTGAGCGGCCGGCGGCGGCGGCGGAATTTCCTCAATGCTCTCCGGGAGCGGCAAATCATCACAGGCTTCGTCGCCAAAGTAGGCTACATCAAACGAGGAGAGTCGTCCGGCGGTTTCAAGTAACGTGACTATTACCGTCGAGTTCTTGGCCGTGAGTCCTTGTCCCTGCCAGAGCAGCCGCGCTTTGCTCAATGGCGGTGCCGGTGCTCCCTCGTCCCACAGGTCAATGGTTGGACAACCACACGAGCACTTACCGGTGACGACGCTGCGTGAAAGCTGTGCGAGGTAGTGGCTTTCGTTGGGGAAAAACTTCGTCAGGAGATATGTCAGCAAGCCCGTTTCTGCTGGGGTCAGCCGCCGTGGAAACTCAGCGTCCATTCAGTGCAAGGATTCGTTTATTTCCAGTAGGGACACCGCACCCATCTCCCCGGCTCGACCTCCACCAACTCCGGCGCTTTCTGCGAGCAGTCACTCTGCGCCTTCGGGCAGCCGGATGGAAACGGCAGCCGCTGGGGAAGTGGCCGAGGTTCGGCGCATTGCCGGGGATGGTTTCCAGGCGCTGCTGTTCGCGACCTAGTTTCCGCACGCTGTTCATCAGGGCCTGGGTGTAGGGATGGAGCGGGCGGCGCAGGAGTTCGAGGGCGGGCGCGAGTCCGTGATCTTGCCGGCATACTTCACGGCCACGCGGACGGCGATGTCGCCGACGATGCCAAGGTTGCGGGTGATGAGCAGGATGCTCCTGCCGAGGCGCGCCTTCAGTTCCTTCAACAGTTCGAGAATCTGCGCCTGAATGGTCACATCCAGGGCGGTGGTCGGTTCGTCGGCGATGAGCAGCCTCGGCTTGGAGGCGAGGGCCATCGCGATCATCACGCGCTGTTGCATGCCGCCGGACATTTGGTGCGGGTAATCCTTGATGCGCGATTCCGGCGCGGGAATACCCACGAGCTTCTGCATGGGGACAACTTCGCCGTGGCTGGAGCATCCACCTCCAGCGGTGGGCCATCCAACTGGCAGACAGAGACATAATCGGGTTAATGGTAATGCCTTTCGGTAATTCCGTTCCGCTGAACGCAGGGCCGCCAAGTGCGCGTTCCGCAACTCTCGGCAACCCCGTTGGGATTCTTCGTTGGAATTACCGAAAGGCATTAGGGTTTACGGTGGCCGTACAAGATCCACCTCCGCATCGGGCTTGTTTGCTCACTTCGGCTTCATCTGCGGGAACAAAATCACATCCCGGATGCTTTCCTGGCCCAGCAGCATCATGCACAGGCGGTCGATGCCGATGCCCAGGCCGCCGGCGGGCGGCATGCCGTGTTCGAGGGCGGTGATGAAATCTTCGTCGAGCTTCTGCTGTTCGCCGCCGGCTTGGTGTTCGAGGGTTTCGCGCTGGGCGATGGGATCGTTTTGCTCGGAGTAGGCGGGCGCGATTTCCTGGCCGTTGATGCAGCACTCGAAGACTTCGACGGTGCTCGGGTCATCGGGCGAGAGCTTGGCGAGGGGCACGAGCTGCTTGGGCAGATGTGTGACAAAGGTCGGCTGAATCAGGGTTGGTTCGATCAGCTTCTCGAAGATCGCGCCGGTGACTTCGAAATCTTCGTAGGGAGTTTTGATCTGGTCCGCGGCGATGCCGTGCTGGAGGAAGAGCACCTGCCGCTCGGCGACGGTCATCGTTTTCCAGCCCGCGTGGTAGATGGCCATGAACTCCGGCGACACCACTTCGCCCTTGTGCCCGATGTCCGCGCCGAGCGCGAGCGCGCGCAGCTTCCGTTCGAGCGGCGTGATGTCGAACCAGTCCGCGCCAGCCTTTTCGCGCACGAGGTCCTTGTAGGTCACGCGCCGCCATGAGGGCGTCAGGTCGATGGTTTTGTAAACCTGGCCTTCGTGGTTTTTGTGTTCGATCACCAGCGTGCCGAGGACGCTCTGAGCGACGTGGCAGATGAGCGACTGCGTCAGCTCCATCATCGTCTCGTAATCGCCGTAGGCCTGATACGCCTCGAGCATGGTGAACTCGGGGTTGTGCTTCCGCGACAGCCCCTCGTTGCGGAAGTTGCGGCCGATCTCGAACACGCGGTCGATGCCGCCGACCAGCACGCGCTTGAGATACAACTCGATGGCGATGCGCAGGTAAAACTCACACCCCAGCGCGTTGTGAAACGTCTTGAACGGCTGTGCCGCCGCGCCGCCAGGAATGGACTGCATCATCGGCGTCTCGACCTCCACGAAGCCGCGGCCGTGGAAGAAATTCCGAATCTCGCGCACGATCGCGCTGCGCTGGAGAAACGTCTGCCGTACCGCGTCGTTGGCGATCAGATCAAGATACCGCTGGCGGTAGCGAATCTCCGTGTCCTGCAAGCCGTGCCACTTCTCCGGCGGCGGGCGGAGCGCCTTGGCGAGCACGACGAAACTGTCCAGCTTCAAGCTGATTTCCCCCATTTTGGTGCGGAACAGCGTGCCCTTGGCGCCAATGAAATCGGCGAGGTCCAGATGCTTGAAAATGTCGAATTGCTCGTCCCCGAGCGCCGCCTTCTGCGCGTACACCTGGATGCGCCCGGAGCCGTCCTTGAGGTCGATGAACTGGCTCTTGCCCATGTCGCGATGCGCCGTGATGCGGCCCGCGATGGCCACCGCGTGCCCCTCGACGAACGTGCCCGCCGCGAACTTCTCGCGCGCCGCGCCGCAGCCCTCGGTGGGGGTGAACTTGTTGGCGAACGGATTGATCCCCTTCGCTTGCAGCCCCGCCAGTTTGGTGCGGCGCTGTTCCATCAAAGAATTTGTGTCATCCATAAAATCGAGTGCGCGCATCAAACACCGAAGCGGGGGCGAATCCAATCTTTTGCTGCGGTCGTGGCGCGGGGCGCGGCTTTCATGCCGCTGCAACGTGAAGTGTCGTGGGGGGCGCGAACGCGCTGTGCTCTTCGCACGCTGATGCGGCGTGAACGCCGGCACCAAGGTAGGGCGCGTCTGTCCCAGCGCGCCGTTTGCCGGACGTTCGGACTCGAGGGTTGCAAATGGCGGCGGGGTGAGGACACCCCGCCCTACCGGCGGCGATTGATGGGCGGAATGCGTGCCCGACGGCGCGCGGCATTTATGCCGGTTCCGGGTGGAGCGCCCGTGCGGGTGCGAACGCGCTGCGGCGTGCGGACGGCGAAGCGGCGTGAACGCCGCGCGCCGACTGTGTCGCGCCGGATTGCCATTTTTCCCGCTGCGCTTGCACGCGGGGTGGCAGCGACCTAGCCTCCGCAGCCATGAAATTCACATCTCTGCTGGTGGCGGTTCTTTGCGTGCTGGGTGGTTCGGTCTCCGCCGCGGAATCGGGCGCGCCGTTCCCGGGGAAGAAGTCCGTGTGGAACGGCTACGATCGCTACGATTTCCCGGTGGACGGGAAGAATGTCCTCGTGGTGGTGCCGAAGACGGCGGCGACGGGGAAGCCGTGGGTGTGGCACGGGGAGTTTTTCGGGCACAAGCCGGCGCCGGATGTCGCGCTGTTGGGGAAGGGATTTCACATCGTATATCTGAGCGTGCAGAACCAGTTGGGCAGTCCGGAGGCGGTGGGGAACTGGAACAAGTGTTACGAGGAGCTGACGGGGAAATATGGCTTCGCGAAGAAGGCGGCGTTGGTGGGGCTGAGTCGCGGCGGACTGTATTGCTACAACTGGGCGATTGCGAATCCGACGAAGGTGGCGTGTCTCTACGGCGACGCGCCGGTGTGTGATTTCAAGAGCTGGCCGGGCGGCAAGGGGAAGGGCAAGGGAAGCAAGGGCGACTGGGCGCTGACGATGAAGGTGTATCACTTCGCGAACGAGGCCGAGGCGCTGGCTTACAAGGGCAATCCGGTGGACAACCTGAAGCCGCTGGCGGACGCCAAGGTGCCGCTGTTGCACGTCTATGGCGACGCGGATGACGTGGTGCCGTGGGACGAAAACACGGGCGTGATCGCGGAGCGCTACAAGAAACTGGGCGGCGACATCACGCTGATCGGGAAGAAGGGCGTGGGGCATCATCCACACGGCTTGGAGGACTCGACGCCGATTGTGGAGTTCATTTTGAAACACACGCTGAAGCCGTAGGGGTGCGGTGGATTACGCGATCGCGTGGGGACAGGTTGTTTAACCGTAACCATTCAGTCGAACCGAATTGTTTGACCACAGAGATGCGATGAACACAGAGAAAACAAAGAATTCGCTGACCGACATTGACTCACTAACAGGTGACTTTCCGGCGCTGACGCCGGCCCGCTTTTTTTCTCTGTGTTCATCGTGTCTCTGTGGTTTTCACATCGGTTTCCACTGCATAGATACGGTTTAGGTTGGAAGGCCATTTCGAACATAACAAAATCATGAAACTCATTCGCTTTGGAAAACCGGGGGCGGAAGTTCCCGGACTGATTCTCAACGACGGCCGGCGGATTGATGCGTCCGCATTTGGGTCCGATTACGACGAGGCGTTTTTCGGGGGCGATGGCCTCGAACGGCTGGCGGCCTGGGCGAAGGCCAGCGCGGCGGCTGCGCCGACGGTGGATGCCGCAGTGCGTCTGGGGCCGTGTGTGGCGCGACCGAGCAAGATCATTTGCATCGGTCTGAACTACAGTGATCACGCCAAGGAAAGCGGCATGCCGATTCCGGCGGAGCCGATTGTGTTTTTCAAGGCGACCAGCGCCATGGTGGGGCCGGATGATCCGGTGGTGATTCCGCGTCACTCGAAGAAGACCGACTGGGAGGTGGAACTGGCGTTTGTGATCGGCCGGAAGGCGAGCTATGTCGCCGAGGCGGACGCGCTGAGCCATGTGGCGGGATATGCGGTTCACAACGACTACAGCGAGCGGGAGTGGCAGTTGGAACGCGGCGGGCAATGGGTGAAAGGCAAGAGCTGCGACACATTTGCTCCGATCGGTCCGTGGCTCGCCACGCGGGATGAGATTCCTGATCCGCAGAATCTGAAGCTCTGGCTCAAGTTGAACGGCAGGCTGATTCAGAACAGCAGCACGGCGCAGATGATTTTCGGGGTGGGGCGACTGGTGAGCTATCTGAGCCAGTTCATGTCCTTGCTGCCCGGCGACATCGTCTCGACCGGTACGCCGCCGGGTGTCGGACTCGGCTTCAAGCCGCAGCCGGTGTACCTCAAGCCCGGGGATGTGGTTCAACTCGGCGTCGAAGGATTGGGCGAACAGACGCAGACGGCGGTGGCGTGCCCGTAGCCGATCCGGCGGGAGCGACAGGGCGGTCCGGGTAGGGGCGCTGCGCGAGGAATTTTGGGCGGTTGCCCTTGGGCGCTGTGGCGGGTCAGGCAGTTGAAATGACCGACAAACCATGAAGCCAGGGTGGGTTAGTGACATGGCGCGGACTTGCACCGCGGTCGTTTTGATGACGGCATCGGTGGCATGGACCGATGATTTTGCAATCGTGGAGAGGCCTTGGGCGGCCTCGAACGATCCCGTCGCGAGAATGTGGCAGCGTTGGCAGTTGGGGGAATTCAAACCGGCCTTGTCCAACGCCAAGGCTTGCGTTGCGAGTGTGCTGGCGGAGCTCAAACTCTCGCCCGCCTCCCAGACGTTGGTGTTTTCCAAGACCAGCCTGCAGAACTCGGCGATCGATCCGCAAAGTCCGCGGAGCGTTTTCTTCAATGAGGAATGCTATGTCGGTTGGGCACAGGGAGGCGTGCTGGAAATCATCGGCATGGATCCGGAAACCGGGCCGCGTTTCTATTCTCTCACGTTGCCGGGGGCGGGCGGTGGCAGACCCGAATTGCGCACCACCGAGCTCTGCCTCTCGTGCCATCAAGGACCGCGGACGGGCGGCGTGCCGGGCATGTTGGTGCGGTCGGTTTACACGGGTGAATCGGGCCAGCCGATGCTCAATGAAGGCAGCCTGGTCACCGGGCACGACAGCCCGCTCCGCGACCGGTGGGGCGGCTGGTATGTGACCGGGAAACACGGCACCGAACGGCACCGGGGCAACTCCTTCGCGCAACGGCGGGGACCGCGGATCAGCTTCGATTACGAGGCGGGCGCGAATGTCACCACGCTGGAGCGATACTTCCCAACTGAGCGCTACCTCGCGCCGGGCAGCGACATCGTGGCGCTCATGGTGCTCGAGCATCAGTGCGCCATGCACAACAAGCTCACGGACGCGGCCCGGAGCACGCGGGAAGCGCTCGCCCGGCAGCGAGAGGCGCAGCAGCGGGCGAAGGAACCGGTGACCGATGTGCCGCAGGGTTCCGCGCTGGCGGTCATCCACGAGCAGGCCGAGGCGGTCGTGCGGCATCTGCTCTTTTGCGGGGAATACGCGCTCAAGGATGCCGTCATCGGTGACCCCGCGTATCAGGAGGCGTTTCGCCGCAACCGGGTCGCGACAAAGGACGGGCGATCGCTGAAGGATTTCGAACTGCGCACGCGGCTGTTCCAGCATCGGTGCAGCTACATGATTTATTCGCGCGGATTCGAGGCGCTGCCATCGGCGGTCAAGCAGGCCATTTACCGGCGGCTGCATGACGTGCTGACGGGGAAGGATCAGGGCGGTTCGTTCGCGCATCTGTCCGCGGCCGAGCGCCGGAACATCCGGGAAATATTGCAGGAGACGAAGGCGGATTTGCCGGGGGATTGGGGGAGGGAGTAGGGGGCGAAGATCAAAGTTCAAAGTTCAAAATCTGCGGGCGGGGTTGCGCGATTTCGCCGGGGGCGAGCACGGCGCATTGAGCCGCATCGCCTGCCTTTCCGACGGCTCCGCCGAGTACTCCGGCGCGTGAACGTCACCATGACCCAACTCACCGATTAATTGCTGGCCTCGAATGCCCGCGTTGGCGGCATCAACCATCTGGACGGCAAGAATCCGCCGTCAAAGACCGCCGTCACCGGCATCACGATCGACCTGCTGCGGTTGTTGTTCCCGGGGGTTTTGACGACCGGCCGGTGCAGCTTTCCGAAGTCCGGGTCGAGACGGTGTCGCTGATGGACGCGGTGTTGGGCCGTCTTGAGGAGATCTCGAAGAGCCTGTCGTCTGGTGGCGGCGGACGAGCCGTCCTACGACTGCGCCGTGAAGCGGTTGCGCGAAACGCAAGGCGTCACGACCGGGAGGGATTCGAATTTTCACTGCTAAGTTTTCAGGCATTTGAATCAATAGTGGTAGATGGCACCAAACAGCCCAGCCCAACCGAGCATTGAAGTGTTGTTTTTGCAGCACGCGGCGGCGGTGCGCGGGTTTGTGATGGGGTTGGTGCCGGATCGGGCGGCGGCGGATGACGTGTTTCAAGAGGTGTTTTTGACGGTGATGCAGCGGGGGGCGGATTTTCGACGGGACGGGAACTTCCTGGCGTGGGCGCGCGGCATTGCGCGCAACAAGGTGCTGGAGCATTACCGGCGGCAACGCACGGCACCCCTGCCGTTCGACGAGGAGTTGCTCAACTTGCTGGCGGACTCCGCGGAAGATTCCGACGAACTCATGGAGCAGCGGCGGGAGGCTTTGGCGAAATGCCTGGAGCGGTTGGCGCCGCGGACCCGGGAAATTGTCGATCTGCGCTACGGCGATCATGCGCTGACGCCGCCGAAAATTGCCGAGCAATTGGCATGGACCACCAACGCCGTGAACGTGGCGTTGGCCCGGGCACGGGCGTTTTTGCGCGATTGTACCCGGCGAATGCTCGCCAGCGGGGAGGTAACGTGAACGAACGGCTAACAGCTTTGATCGACGGCGTGCTCGACGGGAGACTCTCGCCCGACGAGTGGACCGAGTTGGCCGAGATGCTCCGCGGGTCGGAGACCGCGCGAAAAAGGTACTGGGAAATGGTCGGGCAGGATGCGGATCTGCAGGAATTGGTGCGCGAGGCCGCTGGCCGCGACTTGGCACGCATGGCGGCGAACGAGCTGTCAATCGGACGTGTGTCGATGGCCCTCGCCGACGATGGGGAGTTACGTGCTGATTCGAGTTCCTACTGGCCGCATCGCCGCTCGCTTGCGGCGCGCGGCGTTTTGGCGGTCGCGATCTGTGTCGTCATCGGCTTCGTCATCTGGCCGTCAGCACTGTCGCGCGGTGAACGGTTGGCGACATTGCACTCACTTTCGGGCGACGTCTGGCTCGTAAATCGCCAACAGGCGTTGGTGAAGGCGGCCTCCGGGCAACCGTTTTTCGCTGGCGAGGCCCTGCGTGTCGGTCCCGAGGGAGTGGCCGAACTAACGCTTGCGGACGGTTCATTGGTGGCGCTCGGTGCGGATTCCGTATTTCGATTCGTTGCCGCGGAGGGAGCGGCGAGACCGCGGATGCATCTCGAGTGCGGGGCGGCGGATATCGAAGCCACCCCGCAACCGCCGGACCGCCCGCTGGTCGTCACCACCGAGCAGGCTCGGTTGACAGTGCTGGGGACCCGGTTTCGGCTGTACGCCAGTGCGTCTGGTTCCCGCATCGAGTTGGAAGAAGGCAAGGTGCAATTCGAGCGGCAGTCGGACGGCCAGACCGTGGAGGTCGCTGCGGGGCAGTGCGCTGTCGCCGAGGCCGGACCAACCAGGCCGCTGGTGGCCGAAGTTCTGTCATCCGCCTGGCGGTTACGGCAGGCACTGCAGCGTGCAGGGGATCGCGTCGCGTTTTCGCACGACGGAGCGAAACTAGCGACGGCGGACTCAGGTCGGGTCAAGCTGTGGAATGCCGCCACAGGTGAACCGCAACGGATGGTTGACAAGGTGGGACGGTTCGACTGCCTCGCATTTGCGCCGTCCAACGAATCCCTCGTAGCACTGGGCGAAAGTGGCAAGGTCTTGTATTGGGCGCTCGACGCGAAGTCCCCGAAATCCGCGGAACTTAAGACTGAAACGGGCAGGCTGCGACGGTGTGCGATTTCGCACGATGGTCGGTGGCTCGCTCAGACCTCCGATATTGCAGCGGGCTATTTGCCGATCTGGGAAGTGGATGACGTGGGGGCAATCTCGCTGGTCCGGTCGATCCCCATGAAAATGAGCGGCGTGGCGATCACTGCGACATCGCGTGGACCGCGAGTCGTCGCCGGCAACTGGAACGGCACGACTGTGGTCTGGGACGCGATAACGGGCAGCGAACTGGCTCGGTACCAATTTCGCTCGCAATTGCACGTTTTGGCGTTGTCCGGCGACGGTCGCCAGTTGTGCGGCTACGGCAACGCGAGCGGCCTGGTGATTCTGGACACGGAATCCGGCGAGCAACGGGTGCTGTGGCCGAGCGGGAGCGTGGCGGTGACCTGCCTGCGGTTTTCGCGCGACGGTCGCGAGTTGATTGCCGCGATGGCGGACGGCTTGGTGCGCGGTTGGTTGACCGAAACCGGCGAAGCGACCTTTGTGTTGCCGACGGGCGATGCGCGAGTCTCGTCACTGGCTGTTGCCGATGACGGGCGCTCCCTGGCAACGGTCGGCGACAAGGGAAGCGTCAGGCTCTGGCAACGCGAAGACTGAATCCGAGGCACCAAATCCGAAACAAACTCCCATGACGGAAACCCCGATAACCAAAACGAAGGCACCCGGTTTGAGTGCGTTTCGCACACTTGGATTTCGGATTTCGGGATGCTTGCTTCTGCTCGCGCTTCCCTGCGGCATGGCATTCGCGGCCGAGTTGAAATTCGCCACCGGGGCCGAAAGTCGCGCGGAGTTCGAGCGGGTGGTGAAGCCTTTTTTTGCGAAGCACTGCGCGACTTGTCACAACGACAAGAAGGCCAAGGGCGATCTGAATCTTGCCGAGCTGGACCCCGACATGAAGGCCAGCACCAGCGGGGCGCGCTGGGCGAAGCTGGTGCAGAGCCTGACCGAAGGCGACATGCCGCCCGAGGAAAAGCCGCGTCCAGAGACGGCGGGGATGGAGGCGGTGATTCGCTGGGCGCACGCCGAGGCGAAGCGAGCCAACAAGCACTTCGCGAAGCGCGCGAGCTACGCGAATGGCAACGCGGTGCCGCACGAAGTCCTGTTCAACCCAGCGAGCATCCCGCCGTTCGATGGGTCGCCGCGCGTCCGCCGGCTGAGCCCGGAAATCTATGCGGCGTCGTTCCTCGACAAGGGCAAAGCGAAGGGCGTGAGCCAGCCGTTTTCCGGCGAGGGCCGCACGACTTTCAAGGACATGGGTGCGCCGAAGATGGACGAGCCGGTGACGATGCAACTGCTGCAAAACGCCCTCGCGATTGTCGAGGCTCGCACGGCGCACAAGCTCGAGGATGGCAAGGTCAAGGCGATCGGCTTCCCGCCAAAGGAACTGCTGGCGCTGTTCGATCCCGCCGCGCCGCCGACGGACGCGCAGGTCGAGTCCGCCATCGCGTGGCAATTCAACTTCGTGCTGAAGCGCGCGCCGACGGCGGAGGAGAAGGCCCGGTTCGTCGCGCTGATGAAACGGAACATCGCCGACGCGGGGCAGGTGCTCGGCGCCCGTTACGCACTGGCGGCGGTGCTGATGCTGCCGGAGGCGATCTTCCGGCTCGAAGTCGGCACGGGACGTCTGGACGGAAAAGGCCGCGCGCGTCTCGGGCCGCGCGAAATCGCCTTTGGCATTTCCTACGCGCTGACCGACGGACCGCCCGACACCGCGCTGCTCACGGCTGCGGCCACGGGCGGGCTCGACAGCGATGAGGATGTCGCGCGGCAGGTGCGGCGACTTTTGGATGAACCGAAGCTGGAGAAGCCGCGCATCCTGCGATTCTTCCGCGAATACTTTGATTACGAAAAGGCGAAGGATGTATTCAAGGATCCCAGCGGCGGACGTGCGGCGCTCGGTCATCCCGGCCACGACGCGCGCACGCTGGTCGAGGACACCGACCGTCTGGTGCTCTCGATCCTGGAGCAGGACAAGGACGTGCTCCGCGAATTGCTCACCACCAGGAAGAGCTTCGTGTCTTACAAGACCGCGGCGGATCAGAAAAAGAAGCGGGCCGAGGCGCTGGCGAAGTTCGAGGAGGAGAAGGCGAAGAACCCGGAGAAATTCAAGACGAAGACTTTCAATCCGCCGGGCAGGGAGGTGTTCCGCTCCTACGGGCTGGACGACTTTCCCGATGACCAGCCGGTGGAACTCCCCGCCGACCAGCGCGCCGGCATCCTCACTCAGCCGGCGTGGCTCGTGGCGCAGTCCACCGCGTTTGAGAACCACGTCATCCACCGCGGCAAATGGATCCGCGAGCGGCTCCTCGGCGGCGTGGTGCCGGATGTGCCGATCACGGTGGACGCGCAGTTGCCGGATGCGCCGGAGAAAACGCTGCGCGAGCGCATGGCCGTCACGCAGCAGGAGTATTGCTGGAAATGTCACCAGCTCATGAACGACGCCGGCTATGCGTTCGAGCGTTACGATCACTTCGGCCGTTACCGCACGGCGGAGCCGGTGCTCGACCCCGCAGCCACGGCGAAGAATCTGGATTCGAAAGGCAGGCCGCTCGGCCCCGTGATGCGCGAAGCGGCGCTGAACACCGCCGGGATCATCGCCCAGGTCGGCGACCGGCGCGTCGAAGGTTCTGTCAAGGGTCCCGTCGATTACATGAGGAAGCTCGCCGACAGCGAGCGGGTCGAGCAGGTGTTCGTGCGTCACGCCTTCCGATACTGGCTGGGCCGCAATGAAACCCCCGGCGACGCCGCCAGCATGCAGGCGGCACATCGGGCATATCGTGCCGACGGAGGCAGCATGAAAGCGCTCATCACAGCCCTGCTCACCAGCGAGTCGTTCCTTTATCGAATCCCGGAAAAATCCGCCCAAAACAACTGACCGTTCGCACTTCAACATACCACCCACCATGAAACCAATGATCCACCGACGCGATGCCCTCAAGACCCTCGGCCTTTCCGCCGGGGCCACATTCCTCTACCCGACGCTCGCACGCATGGAGGCGATGGCGGCCGGCGTGCCGGTCATGCCGAAGCGTTTCGTCTTTGTCGTCGAAAGCAACGGGGTGCGTCCCGAGCAGATCGCGCCCGTCGGCATCGACCGCAAGCCGCGCGAGCAGCGTCCGCTGAACGGACCGGCGGAGTTGGTGGATATTCCGCTGGCGGGCCACAAGATGGGCTTCTCGCTCGAACCGATCGAGCGGTGGAAAAACAAGGTGACCATCGTCGAGGGACTCTCCGGCCGCATCTGCGGCGGCGGGCACTCGAATAACTTCCAAGCCCTCGGCGCATTTGGCGGCGGTCGCGGCGGCGGTGGCGAGAGCATGGCGGTCGGCGGCGAAACGATCGACGGCGCGCTCGCGAAGCAGCTTGGCGGCATTTTCCCGCACATCGGCCTGGGCATCTCGAAACGGATCGAAAACAACGTCATCTACAACATCTCCGCATGGGCGAAGGACAAGCCGCTGCCGACGATTTGCAGCCCGCAGCAGGCCTACAACACCCTTTTCGGCAGCGTGGCCGCGGGCGCCGGCAAGGGGGAGTTTGCCGCCAAAAACAACCTGCTCGATTTCCTGAAGGACGACATCAAGCGCACGGAGAAAAACCTCGCCGCGCCGGAGCGCGAGCAATTCGGGGCCTATCTCCAGACGTTCGAGTCGCTGCGCAATCGCCAGAGCCGCTTGAATGAGATCGAGCACACGCTCCGCGCGAAGGCGCCGGTGGTGTCCGACAAATACAAGAGCGCCGTCGAGACCGACCGCCTCGACGCGCAATTCGACATCGGCGCGGCGGCGTTGATCGCGGGGCTCACGAATGTGATGACCATTTCCTCGGCCGCCGGCATCGGCGATTTTGACATCACATTCAAAGGACTCGGCATCAATCTCGACAAGCACTCGATCGGCCACGGCAAGGGTCTGGATGGCAGGACATGGGCCGACCTTTACAACATCATCCGCCGTTATCATTTCGACCTGATCGCCGGCTTCATGCGCAAGCTCGAGAGCGTGAAGGAGGGCAACGGCACGATGCTCGACAACACCTTGATCGTGTATCTGAGCGACGGCGCGGAGGCGCACCACAGCCGCTGCTGGGAGTGGCCGATGGTCGTCATCGGCGACCTCGGCGGCAGACTGAAGGCCGGGCGCTACGTGGACTATCCCGGCTACGGCCAGACCGGGCATCGCACCACCGCCAACATGTATGTCACCCTCCTGCAACTCGCCGGCTCCTCGCGCGACTCGTTCGGCATGGCCGATCCGAATCTCAAGGATTTGGACCAGCACGGCCCCCTGGCAGAACTGCTCGCCTGACTTCAACTCGGCGGGCCGCGACATCCTCGTTGAATCCGTAGCCACAGGCGGGGAACAGCCGGCGGTAAATCCGAAATCCGCAGCACCAAATCCGAAACGAGATCCAATGACGGAAACCCAAATGACCAAGACGAAGGCACCCGGCATGGGTGTGTTTCGCACGTTTGGATTTCGGATTCCGGGATGCTTGCTGCTGCTCGCACTTCCCTGCGGCCTGGCATTCGCGGCCGAGTTGAAATTCGCCAGCGCCGACCAGAGCCGGGCGGAGTTCGAAGGCACGGTGCGGCCGCTGCTGAACAAACACTGCGTCGCGTGCCATGGGCCGGAGAAGATGAAGGGCGATCTTCGTCTCGACGGCGCAGCGCCCGACCTCGCCAACTCGAAGACCCGCGGCGTCTGGGAGAAGGTGCATTCGATGCTCGTTCGCGGCGAGATGCCGCCCGAGGAGAAACCGCGGCTCTCGACCGATGATCTGGATACGCTGACCTCCTGGATTCGCCGCGAAGTCGGGCGGGCTGTGATTGCCGAGCGCGGTGGAGCGGGCCGGACCACGATGCGGCGGTTGACGCGCGTCGAGTATGCGCGATTGATCGAGGACGTTCTCGATCTTCGCTTCGCGAATGTACCCCTGCCCCTGGCGGAGAAACTGCCGAACGATCCGCAAACGGAGTTGCCGGTCAATGACGGCGATTTGCTCGCATTTCAAAGCTTGCACTGGCGGTCATACGCCGACTTCGCCGAGCGAGCCGTGGCGGCGGTGCTGGCAAGCGAGCCCCGGCCGGAACCGTGGAGCTATCGTTTTGAAGCTCGCGGCATGGGAAGGGCGAACGTCTCCGGATTCCAGCAAGGCGAAAAAGGCTTTGGCGGGAATGTCGCGGCGAACGAGAAAGAGATCAGGCGTGCGGCGAAAGTCAGTGTCGGCGTCACGGAGCGAAATCCCGACGGTTCGACGACGCTGCCGGCGATTTACCGCGCCGATCCTGGATATCTCGGCCGCGATCCAATGAACGCCGGTTCGTGGTATCTGGAGTTGCCCTACGTCGAGCCGAAAGGTGTGTTGCGTTTGCGGATTCGCGCCGGTTCGATCGTTCCGAAGGGAGAAGGCGTTCCCCTCCTGCGAGTCGCGTTTCATAACAACGTCGTCAACCAGCGTTACAACCGTCTGCTCGCCGAGATACCGATCGAGAATTCGGCGGAGCAACTTCGGGATTACGACGTCGAGATTCCCTTGGAGCTTGTCGAGTTTCCTTATGTCTTGTTCGAGCGTGCGAAGATGTTCGGCGTGCGAATCAGCAACGACACGATGCCGATCGCCGATCGCGGGAAGCCGACGGGGCCCAAGGGCAAGCCCGTGGAGTGGCCTTACAAAGAATCGTTGATCGTCATTGATTCGATCGAGGTGTTCGGGCCGGGAGCGGGGGAATGGCCGCCACGGCGACATCGGCGGTTGACCGGCGCGGGCGGCTCGGCGAAGGACGACCGCGGTCGCGCGGCCGCCATCTTCGCCGATATCGCGGGCAAGGCATGGCGTCGTCCGCTCGCTGAGGAGGAAATGACTCCCTTTCTGAAACTTTACGACCAGCGGCGTCAGGCGGGAGAGAGCGCCGACAGCGCGTTAAAAATCCCGCTGACCGCCATTCTCTCCTCGCCGCATGCAATTTACCGCGTCGAGCGCAAGGCCGAGACCGCCGCTCCGCTCACGGGCATCGAATTGGCCAATCGGCTGTCGTTCTTTCTTTGGGGCCGCGGGCCGGACGACGAACTGCGGCGACTCGCGTCCGAAGGTCGGCTCTCCGGTCCCAAGACGCTGACCGCCCAGATCGATCGGCTGCTCGATGACCCCAAGAGCGCAGTTTTTGTCGATGATTTCGTCGGACGACTCCTGGCGCTCGAACGGGTCGTCAAGGATCCGATCGAATTCAAACTGACTCTCAAGAGCCTGGGCAGCGAGAAGGTCGCCGCGCTTCGCGAAGTTCGGCTCAAACACAATCTCGCGGAAGAGCCGGCTCGGTTTTTTGCGAATGCCCTGCGGAAGAACGAGCCGGCACATCGACTGATCGGCAGCGACACCTTGGTCATCAACGATCGTCTGGCTCGCTACTACGGTATCGACGGCGTGGACGGCTCCACCTTCCGCGAAGTGCCCGCTCCGGAGAATCGCCGGGCGGGCTGGCTCTCGATGGCGGGAGTCATGGCGGCGGCGTCGCGCGGCAACAAGGAGGCGACGATCCACCGCGGCGTCTATCTCCTGCAGCGCATTCTCGGCGAACATCCGGGCACGCCCCCGGGCAACGTCGAGCCGCTCGAAGTTCAGTCGAAATCGGATAAGCAGCGCAGGCAACTCACCGTCCGCGAGCAGGTCGCGTTGCACACCTCGCTCAATACGTGCGCTCTCTGCCACCGGAAGATCGATCCACTGGGCTTCGTGTGGGCCGATTTTGATTACCTCGGTCAGAAGGTTTCCCCGCCGGCGCCCAAGGCTGGCAAATCTTCCGCGCCAATCGACTGTTCCGGCAAGCTGCCCGATGGTCGGGTGTTCGCCAGCCTCAGCCAATTCGCACAACTGCTCGGCGACCAGCAGCAGCCGTCGCCTTACCGGTTCGGCGAAGTGCTGGTGCGGCGTCTCACCGGTTACGCCTTGAGCCGCCCGCTTAATTTGTCGGATGAGGAGATGATCACCAAGCTAGTGCAAACCGCCCAGCGCAACGGCTGGCGGCTGCGTGAGATCATCAAGTCGATCGTAGTGACCGAAACATTCACCCAAGGATAAAGCAAACCTACCATCCTAAAACCTACTATGTTGAACCGACGAAATTTTCTCAAAGCGGCCGGCGTGTGCCTGCCCTTGCCGTGGCTTGAGACTCTTGCAACGGCGGCGGAGGCCAAAGCCGGTTCGTCTCCGGGCCGCGCCGTGTTTTTCATGGTCCCCAGCGGCGTGAACATGTGGCGCTGGCACCCGAAGGAATTCGGTCCCAGCTACCAGTTGAGCAGTACGCTCCAGGCCTTGGCGCCGCTGCGCAAGGAACTGACCATCTTCAGCGGGTTGGAGCACGCCAAAGGCGCCGGCGGAGGCCATTACGAAGTCGGCGTCTGGCTCACCGGAAACGAAAAGTACAAGAGCAAGGACGGCCCGGTCGAACCCAACACCATCTCGATCGACCAGCACATCGCCCGCTCCATCGGCCACCGCACCCGCATTCCCAGCCTCGTGCTCAGCGCCCCCGGCGGCAGCGTCACCACGTCATTCGCCGCCGCCGGCGCTCCCGTCAGCGCCGAGAACAACCTCCGCCGACTCTTCGGCGAACTCTTCGGTTCGCCCGATGTGATGGCCCGGCTGCAAAACCGCTCGAGCGTCCTGGACATCGTCGGCGAACAAGCACGGGGATTGTCGAAACAGCTCAGCCGCAGCGACCGCAACCGCTTCGACGACTACCTGCAAAGCGTCCGCGACGTTGAAAGCCGGCTGCAAGGGGATCGGGAATATTTCGCGTCCCGCCCGCTGCCGATCTCCGCCAACGAGCTGCCACTTGATTCCGACCCCCAGGCCCAGCGGCAGGAATACTTCCGCACCATGCTCGACCTGGTCGCGCTGGCGCTCCGCAACGATCAGACGCGAATCGTATCGATCCTCGCCTGCGGCTCGGGCCACGAGTTCTTCGGCCAATGGCCCGAATTCGCCAACGACACCCACCATCGCGCCTCGCATGCCACCAACTACGACCCCGAGGAACAACGTCCGCGCGATTATGCCTTGCTCGAGAACGTGGACAAATGGTTCGTCGCCCATCTCGCCCGCTTCTTGCAAACGCTTAACGACACCCGCGAAGGCGATTCGACGCTCCTGGCGAACACCATGGTCCTCTACGGCGGCGGCATGAGCTGGACGCACAACCCGTCGAACCTGCCGATGCTGCTGGCCGGTGGCAGCCGCCTGGGACTGAAGCACGGCAGCCACCTCCGGTTCAACCCGCACAAAAATCTCAAAGGCCAACTCGACAAGGGTGTGAAGCCTGACGAGACGACCGTGTGCGACGTGCTGCGGACCATGTCCGAGCGCCTGGGAGTCCCCGCCGAACGCTTTGGCGACAGCCGGCGAGTGGTTCGCGATTTGTTGGTTGGCTGAGGCGATGATGGGAGGATTGAACCTCGGAGGCCGCCGGGGAACGAGAAGGACCAATGTCAACCAAGCGATGACGATGAAGGACACTCCCCGAGATCCGGTGAGCGTGTGGCGGCTGCCGCTGTTTCTGCGAAGCAGCGTTGCCTTTGTGATTTCCGCAAAGCTCGTATTTCTTGCAGTCATCATGACCGGCCCGGCTTGGTCGGCCGACCCACCGGCCGATCCGTTTGCGTCGCGCTCCGTCGCGCCGGGATGGACGCTCTCTCATTTTGGCAAGGGGGAGCAACGTCGCTTGGAAGCGCCACTGCAAGCCACTTTCATGGACGGCAAGTTCACCTTGCAGGCCGACTCGGGAATGCTGTTCTTCAAGCGTTCCGACGAGGCAGACGGGGTCGGCTTCGTGCATCAGTCGCTCGCAGGAGATGGCTCCATCACGGCCAAGGTCACCCGCTTCGACGAATTTCACGTTTGGGGTGGCGCCGGAGTGATGCTTCGCGATGAGAACAAACCGCTCGGCCTTTACCTGTGCGCGATGCTTGAGACCGTGCATTCCAAAGAACAGCCCGAAGGCGGGCATTCCATCGCCGCGTCGATCCGCCTGCGCCGCCAAGTCAGCAGCGAGGGCTTTCGCGTGGTGCGGCCCGAGCAGGTCAAACTGCCCGTTTGGCTTAAGCTCGAGCGGCAGGGCCAGAAGTTCCGCAGTTTCTACTCGCCCGACGGCCAGGAGTGGAGGTTGCTCAAGGAGATGGAAATTCCGATGGGGCCGAAAATCTCCGCGGGCCTCACCGCTTGGAACCGCCATGGCAGGACCAAGTTCGGCACCGTTGCGTTTGAAAATGTTCAAGTCCGCAACACTCGATAAAAACTACCAACCAACTTGAGGAGCATCACGACCATGATAGGAAACACCACGCTTCCCTTCCTTTGCATTCTGGCGCTGGCGTATGGCAGCGCGCTGCCCGTTTTGGCCCAGAAGCAGAGCAAGCCAGCGCCGCCGACGCCGGAGGAGGAGTTTCGGGCGATCGGAGGAAAATGGCATCTGCTCCTGGCCCACGAGGCGGACGCGAATCTGACCGATCGGCCGGAGCACAAGAATTCCTCGGTGACCATCAGCGACCAGCAGTTCCAATGGAGTTCTGCCAACGGCAAGACGCTGTTCTCGGCAGCCTGCAACTGGAAGCACGTTGGCAAGCCGCCGTGGGAAGTTGAGCTGAGGCCGGCCAACGACGCCAAAGATCCTGCTGCGTTTCCAGGAATCGCCGTGCTTTACGACAAGGACATTCTGAAAATCTCCTGGCGACGGAAAAGCCTGGACAAGGGCCGCACACCCACCTTCAACGGCAATAAGGAACACACCTTCCTGCTGCTGGCCCGCAAGCCCCCCACGAAACCATCTGGCAAGGCGAACCTGACCGGCAAATGGCAGATGCTTACGGCGCTCGACGACGCATTCGACAAGCTGGGTTCCGGCCGTACCGCCGCCGTGGCGATCTTCGAGTCCGATTCGTTCGCCTGGAAGGGCGGGACCAACGACAAGGGATCGAGGTACGCCGGCGGCTACAAACTCGATCGGTCAGCTCAGCCGACGCGCATCAAGTTCAACGTCACCTTCCCGCCGCCGGGCAGCGGCGCGACGCCCACGCCCAAGGACGGATTGGTGCCGGGCATTCTCGAATTCCTGGACGACGACACCTTGCGGTTGTGTTACCGGGAAAGCGGCTGGAAGAACACCGACCCGCCGGAAGCCCGTCGTTACCCCGAGGGATTTTATTCCGACGGCGATATGAACCTGTGGATTCTCCGACGGAGCGGTCCGTAACTCGTAACTCTGGAGACACGAATCTGTGCGGCTTGCGAAATTGCGAAATGGAGATTCAGGAATGAACTGCCGGGTGGGGGTCATCGCGTGCCTGTTCCTGTGCGTGGCTGTGGCCTTACCCGCCGTCGATACCGTGCCTGCCTTCACGATAGAGGCGCAGGGCAACTGGTACATGCTCGCCGCGCACCAGAGCAACCGGAACATCGCCCTCGGGTCGCGGGTCGGGTCGCGGGTTGCGGTCGCGGCCGACGGCGTGGTCTGGCACGACCCGGAGAAGGTTGCCCCGCCGCTCGTGAGTGCGAAGTGCGCCCGGGGCGCAGCCGATCCCGCGAAGAAGCAGGCCGATCCCAACGAGTTAACCAGTGTCGTGACCGGCAGCCTCTGCCCGAAGCAAGGCGCGAAACTCGCGGCCCGCTGGCGGATCACGGACAACGACGTCTTGCTGTTGCTTGTCCAGGTCGCTGAGTTCACGGGCAACCGCAACGGCACCTACAGCGGCGCGGCCTCGGCCGACGTGCTTCTCATCTGCCAGCGAAAGCCGGTGCCCCCGGCGCAGAAACCCGATGCCGCGGCCGACGCGCAGCGGTTGGTCGGCCAGTGGGTGGTGCTCGGCGAACTTGACGACGCGAACTGCGCCCGCACCCGCCCGCAGGGGAACGTCGCGTTCACGGCCGCCGAATTCTTCAAGCGTGGCACGCTCAAGTCGGACGCAAAGCCGAGCATGGACGGCACCTGGAAGCTGGTTGAGACGACGACGGAGCGAGGCCGGATCGATCTTGGGTTCCGCAGGGGCATCGAGGGGAATCAAGGCCGTTCGCCCAGTCTGTTTACGTTTTTCGGCGACGACCTGTTGATGGTCGTCTATCCGGAGGGCGGCTGGGCGAAAGACGCCGTGGCGAACCAGGAACTGCGCAAGGCACCCGAGCACTTCGGCTCCGACGGCAACCGCAACATGTGGATCCTGCGGCGCGTGACTCTCACCGACCGCGGGCAATAACGGGATCGTCGCCGCCGCCGTCGCCGGATTTCTTTCGCTCGGTGACAGAGGAAGGAACATGTCTGACGACAGCCGGCAAGCTCATCGGCGGGAACGATCTGCTTATTGCCGCGATCGCGCTGACGCATGGCCTGCCGGTGGTGACCCACAATTGCGGTGAGTCCAAGCGGGTTCCCAGTCTGCGCGTGGACGACTGGTCGGAATAACGAAGCGAAGTGGTCCGCGCATTCCGCTCTGACCGGTGGCGAGGAGCCGCTTCCGAACCGACAGGGAGAGCTTGAAATCGATTGGGACCAGTACCAGATGGGCACCGGCCAAGCTGCCTCTTGTTTCACCCTGTCCCGCTTCCCTCCGCGGTCAAACAGGTCATTTACCGGCGGCTGCATGAAGTGCTGACGGGGAAGGATCAGGGCGGGGCGTTCGCGCATCTGTCGGCCGCCGAGCGCCGGAACATCCGGGAGATTTTGCAGGGGACGAAGGCGGATTTGCCGGGGTATTGGCGGAAGGAGTAGCGCGGGGGCAAAGCTCAAAGCTTAAAGTTCAAAACTCAAAATTTGCGGTCGAGGTTCAAAGCTTGGTCTGAATTCGGAGGGAGATTTTGCCGGGCGGGCCGGTTGCTGATCGTGCCCAAGAAACCGTGCTAGCATACTTTACGTTTGGTAAGACTTTACGCATACTGCGGTAGCATGTTTGGAAGACCATTCTGGATGAACAGGTTAGAAGAAGCCTGGCGGCAGGCTCCCATCGTCTGGCTGTGTGGCGTCCGTCGCTGCGGCAAGACCACGTTGGCGGAGAGCTTGGGCGCGGACCGGGCCAGCTACCTCAATTGTGACCTGCCGCAGTCGGAGGAGATGGTCCGCGACCCGCTGATTTTCTACCGGTCCTGCACGAAACCCGTGGTGGTCTTCGACGAAGTCCACCAACTCAGCGACCCCAGCCGGGTGCTCAAGATCGGGGCTGACACCTTCCCGCACCTCAAGATTCTCGCCACCGGCTCCTCGACGTTGGCTGCCAGCAAGAAGTTCCGCGACACCCTCACCGGCCGCAAACGCGTCGTTCATCTCGTCCCGGTAACATGGGGTGAACTCCCTGCCTTCGGAAACGTTCCCATCCAGAAGCGTCTCTTCCACGGCGGCCTCCCGCCGGCGCTGCTGGCCGACTCCAAGCCGCCCGCTTTCTACCGCGAGTGGATGGACTCTTTCTTCGCGCGCGACATCCACCGCCTGTTCGAGTTCCGGGACATGAACCGTTTCAACGCCCTGTTCGAATATCTCCTGCGGCAGAGCGGCGGCCAGTTCGAGGTGACCAAGACCGCCACCGCCGTCGGTGTCACGCGCCCCACCGTCGAAAGCCATCTCCGCGCCCTCGAAACCACCCATGCCGTTACGATCGTGCGTCCCTTCCACGGCAGCGGGCAAAACGAGATCGTCAAGCAACCCAAGGTTTACGGCTTCGACACCGGCTTCGTCAGCCACGCGCGCGGCTGGGATCCCCTCCGCCAGGAAGACCTCGGCCCGCTTTGGGAACACTTCGTCTTGGAACACCTGCAGGCCCATTTCCCGGACACCACCATCCGCTACTGGCGGGACAAGGCCGGGCGCGAAGTGGATTTCGTCCTCGCCCGCCGCCGCGACGAAGTGGACACCATCGAGTGCAAGTGGGACCCGCGCTCGTTCGACAGCACCGCGTTGCAAGTCTTCCGCAGCTACTATCCCAAGGGCCGCAACTTCCTCGTCAGCCCCTCCTCCGCCCCCGGATACCTCAAAGCGTTCGGCAACCTCGAAGTCCGCGTCTGCACTCCCTCGGAACTTCACCCGTAACCCTGTCTCTCGCCCTCACCAACGCCGTCCGGCCCGCCGCCCACCGCTCCCGGCCCGCTAATGACTGGTCACTGCATACTGGCCGCGCCTTCTGATGCCTCGGGACCTCACGTCCGATTGCACGCTCCCACCGGCGGTCAAGCAGGTCATTTACCGGCGGTTGCATGACGTGCTGACGGGGAAGGATCTGGGCGGGGCCGTCGCGCATCTGTCCACCGCCTAGCGCCGGAACACCCGGGAAATCTTGCAGGAGACGAAGGCGGATTTGCCGGGGTATTGGAGGCAGCGGTAGCGGTGGCGGAGCGGGGTGGACGGATGGGCGGGGCGGTTTCAGTGAAAGTGGTCTGGAATCAGGGACGCTCTGCTTTTGTCGGAGGTCGGCGTCTGCGCAGGAGCAACGTGGGGCGGTGATCGACTTCGCGCGCTGGCGGGCGCGGAAAGGCTTTTCGTTTGGGCGGGCGCGTTTTAGCGTCGCCGCATCATGCCCAACGAGTTGAAAGAGGATTTGCGCCAGATGATCGCCGACAAAAAGGTGGTGATGGTCGTCGGCTCCGGGGTTTCCATCGCGGCGACGAAGAATGCCCCGGCGGCGTCGTGGGGCGGTTTGTTGCAACTGGGGGTGGAGCGATGCCGCGAGCTAAATTCCCAACTGGACGAGGCCTGGGCGCAGGGGATGCGGAAACAAATCGCTTCGGGTGACCTCGTTGAGATGCTCCTTGCCGCCGAGAATATTTCCTGCCGGTTGGGCGCTCCCGAGGAGGGCGAGTTTCGGCGGTGGCTTCGCGAGACGGTGGGGGCGCTCAAGGTCCGCGACTCTGGCGTGCTCGAAGCACTGCGGGATCTGCGCGTGCCGCTGGGGACCACCAACTACGATCACCTGCTTTCGCAAGTCATTCGCCGGCCGCCGGTGACATGGCGCGATCAGGCGGAGGTTTCACGCCTCTTGCGGGGCGAGTCCGAATCCATCCTCCATTTGCACGGGCAGTGGGCGCAGCCCGAGTCGGTCGTGCTGGGCACGGTTTCTTACGAGGCGATTCGGCGGGACGCCCATGCGCAAGCAGCCTTTCGGACGGAGGCCATGACCAGGAACCTGGTGTTCGTCGGCTGTGGCGAAGGCTTGTCGGACCCCGATTTTCAGCCCTTTTTCGCGTGGCTGCGGGAGGTGGGCAAGAAGCACGAGGCGCGGCATTACCGCCTGATTGCAGATGACGAACTGGCGAAGGTCCGCCAGCAGCGATCGCCGGAGCGGCTCCGGCTCCTGTCGTATGGGAGCGACCACACGGCCCTGGCGGGTTTCCTTGCGGAGCTTGCGCCGCGCGCCCGTGCCCGCGCGACGGCCGGACGGTCCAAGGTTGCGGTGGGGAAATCTGGTCGCGCCGCTTCCCCAACGCTGTCCCCCGCCATCCTGGCCTATCTGCAGCGGCTGGAAACGGCCACGGCGCGACTTCAGCTCGTGGGCATCGGACGTGGCCTGCAGATCGAGCTTCCTATCGAACAGGCCTACATCCCGCTCAATGTCCTCGCCCAAGGCGGGCTGGCGGATGGACAGCCGGATCACCTTGATCCAAAAAAGCTGGCCGCTGGTCGGCGCGAGGACTCGCCGGTCGAACTGGCCCAGGTTTTCGAGTATGCCGCCCGGCGCGGGCATCGCGGCGTGGTCCTGCTCGGGGATCCCGGCGCGGGGAAGACCACCGGCGCGCGCCAGTTCTGCTGGCGGGTGCTGCAGGCCCCGATGGCCGCGAGGACAGCCCTCGGGTTGCCGGGTGATGTCATCCCTGTTTTTCTACGCCTGCGCCACCTCAAGGCCGAGCACACCAGCCTCAAGGCGTTCATCTGCGAGAGCGTGGCCGCGCCGTCCGCGCCGGACGATCTGGCCCAGCCCGGTCCGGACTTGTGGGACCGCCGGGAACACGTCCTGTGGGTGTTCGACGGCCTGGATGAAGTCGTGGACGAGGCTCTGCGCATCCGCGTGGCGGGCTGGATTCAGCGGGCGCTGACGGAGCGGCCGCGCGACTATTTTCTGGTGACCAGCCGCTATCAGGGCCAGGTGAATCTCGGGGCGTCCTTCTGTCTGTTCCAGGTGCGGCCGTTGGAAGGGGGGCAGGTCGCGGCGTTTGTGTCCCACTGGTATCGCGCCGTGTTTCGCTGCCTGCACGACTCTGGCGCGGGGGTCGAACGGCAGGCCGACCAGCAGAGCCGGTCGCTGATCGCGATTCTCGACCAATCTGACTACCGGGTGGGCAGTTTGCGCGCGCTGCGGGCCAATCCGCTGATGCTGACGATCATCTGCGTCGTGCATCACGAGGACAAAAACCTGCCCCACCGGCGGGCGGACCTCTATGCGCGCTGTGTGCGCGTGCTGGTCGAGCATTGGCGGCGCGAGCTGCGCGAGACTGCGGGGCTGGCGCACTTCAACGCCGGGGCGGCGGAGAGCGTGCTCGCCAAGGTGGCGTGGTGGTTGCACGGCACGGAAAATCGCGCGACGGCCACGGTCGCCGCCTTGGGCACCGTGGCGGGCCGGGCGCTGGCCGGCATGTCTGCGAACGCGGGGCTGGGCCGGGACGGCGGGCGTTTCATCGCCCGGATGCGGGACGAGAGCGGGATTCTCGCGTGGCACGGCGATGGCCAGACCGGTTTTCTGCATCTCACCTTTCAGGAGTATCTGGCCGGAGATCATGCGCATCGCGAAGGGCGCGAGGCGGAGTTGGTGCGGAACTTTGGCAGCAAATGGTGGCGCGAGGTGACCCTCATCGCCGTGGCGCTGGGTTCGGAGGTGTTTGCCCATCGGTTCTTCAAGGCGCTGCTGCGGACGCCGGCGCTGGGGACCGAGCGGGAGCTGTTCGAATTGTGCCTGAAGGAGGCCCAGCACAAGGTGCTCCAGCCGTTCCTCGCCGAACTGCGCGCGCCGCAGGCCACGGCGGCCCGGCAGCTCGCGATTCTGCGCCTGCTGACCGATCAGGATCAGCCCGGTCTGTTGCAGGTGTGTCGGAAGCTGGCGGACGGGCGAAATGACGAGGTGGCCGCGCTGGCCCGGGAAATTCTCCAGCGGGCGACCGGTGAGACGCAGCCCGCGGCTGCGCCCCGGGTCGTGGTGGGTGGCGAGACCTTCGTCGATCCCCGGACCGGGATTGCCTTTGTCGGGATTCCGGCGGGGGAGTTTGCGATGGGGTCGGCGAAGGGTGGCTATGATGATGAACGGCCGATGCATCAAGTGCGGATTTCATCGGGCTTTTTGCTCGGGAAGTACCCGGTGACCAACGCGGAATATCAGCGGTATCTGGAGGCCAACCCGAAGGCCAAACCACCGGGCGAATGGACGAACAGCCAGTTCAATGAACCACAGCAGCCGGTGGTGGGCGTTTCGTGGCATGACGCGCAGAAGTTTTGTCAGTGGGCGGGTTGCCGGCTGCCGACGGAGGCGGAGTGGGAATACGCGTGCCGGGCGAAATCGCGCGGCGCGTATTGCTTCGGAAGCACCGAAGCGAAGTTGAAAACGTACGCGTGGTATGGCGCGAACAGTGGCAATAAAACGCACGCGGTGGGGCGAAAGAAACCCAACGCGTGGGGGTTGTACGACATGCACGGCAACGTGTGGGAGTGGTGCCAGGACGTGTGGGATGCGGAGGCCTACCGGAAACGGATTGGTGGCGTTGCGGACCCGGTGACGGCTGCTTCGGCTGATGAGGATCCGCCCCGTGTGTTGCGGGGCGGTTCGTGGCTCGACTCAGCCGGGGGCTGCCGGTCGGCGTTCCGCGACAGGGGCGTCGCGGTTGGTCGCATCGGGAACTTCGGTTTCCGGGTTTGTCTTGCGCGCGGTCCGGCAGCCAGCAGTCCAATCAGCAAGCCAGCCAGCGCGTAGGCGGAGCACGCCCTGGGAGACGGAGGCGCGAGGGACGAAGCGCCGGAGTCGGACGGGGCGTGCGGAGCCGGAGCGAGGAATTGCCTGCGTCTCAGGCCCCCAACGAAATCCGCGCAGCGGAAATTTTTTTCGGCAGAAAAATGGA
The DNA here is from genome assembly GCA_945861535.1 of Akkermansia muciniphila. Lineage (GTDB taxonomy): Bacteria > Verrucomicrobiota > Verrucomicrobiia > Limisphaerales > BJHT01 > BJHT01. The sequence goes on from CAMAUZ010000026.1 coordinate 53,448, forward strand.
ACGGGGTCGGGGACGGGGATGGGAATTGGCAGACGAATGGGGAAATGGGATGAGGTTGGCGCGGATGGGGTGCGGGTCGAATGGGTCGCGCGCCCATGTGGCGCAGGTTTCCAAACCTGCTGTGTCGCCGACTTCCAAGTCGGCAGGGTGTTGGCCTCGCCGGACGCTCCGCAGGTTTAGAAACCTGCGATACAGCAGGCTTGGAAGCCTGCGCTACACATCGGGTCTGAAAGGTGCCGGCTACGACTCGCGTGCCGCCGGGTGCGCGGAACTCGCGCGCGGGCCGCCGGCGCTCCCGCGCAGGATTCCCGTTTCGAGCCACTCGAGTCTGCCGGCGCTGATGGCTTGGGCGAGGGAGTAGCCGGGGCGGTCGGAGTTGTGACGGATGCCGGTGAAGTGGGCGGCGATGCGTTCGCGGGCGGTGCGGCAGAAGTAGTCGGCGAGTTTGACGAGGTCGTCGCGGGATTCGGCGGTGTCGAGGAGGGTTTGGGCGCGGCAGCAGGTGGCGGTGAGGGCGAAGAGTTCGGTGCCGATATCGACGAAGCGGCCGAGGAGGACTTGTTGGCGCTCGAGTTTGGGGCCGAACAATGCCATCGCGTGGAAGAGGGAGCGCGCGAGTTTGCGGCTGGTGCGGGCGGCGTAGCGGAGGTGGCGTTTCAAGGTGGGATGAAGGTGCGTCGCGCCGCGGGTGTCGGGCGTGGCGAAGGGGAGCCATTGTTGCGGATACCAGACGGCGTAGTGGAGGCCGGCTTTGAGGGCGGCCTTGGCGCGTTCGGCGAGGGGGAGTTGGGTGTTGAGCGCGGCGCCGGCGATTTTCAGATGCGGGTCGAGGGCTTCGCGGGCGAGGAAGAGGCGCATGATTTCGGAGGAGCCTTCGAAGATGGTGTTGATGCGGCAGTCGCGCAGGAAGCGTTCGATGGCGAGCGGGGCTTCGCCGCGGGCTTTGAGGGAATCGGCGGTTTCGTAGCCGCGGCCACCGCGGATTTGCATGGTTTCGTTGACGATGCGCCAGGCGGCTTCGGAGCCCCAGAGTTTGCACATGGCGGCTTCGAGGCGGACGTCGGCGTGTTTGTCGCGGTCCACTTTGCTGGCGGCGTAGAGGGTCATGGATTCGAGCGCGAAAATGTCGGCGGCCATGTGGGCGAGCTTGTCGGCGATGGCGGCGTGCTTGGCGATGGGCGCGCCCCATTGCTCGCGTTCGGCGGCCCAGCGGCGGGCGATTTCGAGGCAGCGTTTGCTCGCGCCGAGGCAGCCGGCGGGGAGCGTGAGGCGGCCGGTATTGAGCGTGGAGAGGGCGACCTTCAGGCCCTTGCCTTCGGCGAGGATGATGTTTTCGCGCGGGACGCGGACGTTGGTGAAGCGCACGACGCCGTTGTAGAGGGCCTTCAGGCCCATGAAGCGGCAGCGGTGCGTGACCTCAATGCCGGGCGTGTCCATGTCCACGATGAACGCGGTGACCTGGTCGCGCGAGCGGCCGTGGACGACCTTCGCGGGCGTGCGGGCCATGACGACGATGACGCCGGCTTTGGTGCCGTTCGTACACCAGAGTTTCTCGCCGTTGATGATGAAGCCGGTGCCGTCGGACGTGGGGTCGGCGCGGGTGACCATGCGGGCGGGGTCGGAGCCGACGCCGGTTTCGGTGAGGGCGAAGGCGGAGATTTCACCCTTGGCGACACGCGGGAGGAAGCGGCGTTTTTGTTCCTCGGTGCCGAAGAGGATGAGCGGTTGCGGCACGCCGATGGATTGGTGCGCGGAGAGCAGCGCGGTGAGATTCGCGCAATAGCTGCCGAGCAGGATCGCGGCGCGGCAGTAGTTGGTTTGCGAGAGGCCGAGGCCGCCGTGCGCGGGGGAAATCTTGATGCCGAATGCGCCGAGGGCGGCGAGGCCGTCGAGGACTTTTTGCGGAATCTCGCCGGTGCGGTCGATCTCGTCGGGATCAACATTGGCCGCGAGGAAGGCTTCGAGGCGTTGGAGGAAGGCGTCGCCCTGGTCGTGGTCGGCGGGCTTTTGTAGGGGGAACGGCAGCAGGGTCTCGAGGTTGAGTCGGCCGAGGAAGAGGTCGGTGGCGAAGCTGGCGCGGGCGGCGGTGGCGTCGCGGGCGGCCTCGGTCATCTCGAGCGCGGCGCGTTGGCCGGTGGACATGCGCGAGGTGTCGATGACGGGGGCGGCTTCGTCGGTGTGGGCGGGCGGGGCGACGGGGGCGGCGCTCGGGGTGGGGGTGAGAGTGTTCATGGGAATTTAGAGTTGGGAATTTCGAGTTGCGAATGGGGGATGGGCCGCGGGCGCGGTGGGTTGGTGCGAGGGGGTGCGGCTCGGCGTTGCTTTGGTAGCGCAGCCGTCCTCGACTGCGAGTGGCGGGGCGTCCTCGCCCCGGCTTTCGGAACTGGCGGCGAGACGCCGCCCGAACTCGCAGGCGGGGACGCCTGCGGTACCGGGGGCGGGGTAGAAGGTGCCGTTGACGGCGGCGAGATCGCGGAGGAGGGCGCAGGGGGTGAAGCGGTTTGCGGCGGAGTCGGGACTTGCGGGCGGGCCGCCCGCGCTCCCGCTCCGGGAGAGGGCGTCGAGGGTGGTGACGATTTCGCGCAGGCCGGTGGCGTCGGCGTAGCGGAGGGGGCCACCGTGGAAGGGGGCGAAGCCGGTGCCCATGACCATCGCGAAGTCGATGTCGGCGGGGGAATCGACGACGCCTTCTTCGAGGCAGCGCGCGGCTTCGTTGACCATGGCGAGGACGAGGCGGTCTTGCAGTTCTTGATGGGTGAGATCGGCGCTGCGGGTGTCGGTGGTGAAGCGCGCGGCGAGCGCGTTGGGCACGGCGGACGAGCCTTGGTGATCGTAGAAGCCGCGGCTGGATTTTTTTCCGAGCCAGCCGGCGTCGATCATTTGCTGGAGGACGGCGGGGACGGTGAGGCGCGGTGCGAAGGCCGTGGCGAGCGTGCCGGCGACATGCAGGGAGACGTCCATGCCGATCTCGTCGATGAGGCGGAGCGGTCCCATGGGCATGCCGAAATCGAGCATGGCTTCGTCGATGTCCTCGATGGCCGCGCCGCTGGTGAAGAGGTGGCCGGCCTCGAGGAGGTAGGGCATGAGGATGCGGTTGACGAGGAAGCCGGGGCGGTCGCGGACGACGACGGGGAGCTTGCCGATCTGCTGCGCGAAGCGGACGGCGCGTTGCACGGTCGCAGGCGCGGTGGCGTCACCGACGATGATCTCGACGAGCTGCATGCGGTGGACGGGATTGAAGAAATGCAAGCCGGCCACACTGGAGCTGACGCCGGGGCTGCCGCCGAGCTGCGTGACGGACAGCGCCGACGTGTTGGTCAACAGGAGCGTGTTGGAGCCAACTTGCGCGGCCAGCTTGCGAAAGAGTTTCTGCTTGAGATCGAGGCGCTCGACGGCGGCTTCGATGACGAGATCGACGTGGCGCAGGGGCACGTCGGTGGCGGTGGGCTGGATGCGGTCGAGGCCGGTGCAGGCTTCGAGAGGCGTGACGAGGCGGCGTTTCACCGCGTCGTCGTAGAGCTTTTGAATCGCGCTCATGCCACGGGCGACGGCGGCGGCGTTGATGTCTTTGAGGATCACTCGGACGCCGTGGGAGCTGAGCCAGTGCGCGATGCCAGCGCCCATGACGCCGGCACCGATGACGGCGACGGTGTGGACGCGGGGGGCCGTCGGGGCCGTGGAGAGGGCTTCGCGGGGAGGGATTTCGTCCCGAGAAACCGGAGCGCCGAGCATTGCTCGGCCAGTGGGCACGCCAGCTCCATCGTGCCGAGCAATGCTCGGCGCTCCGGTCGCGGGATGGGGCAGGAGTTCAAGGGGCGGATTTTGTTTGAGGGAAATCTCCATGCAGACCTCTCCTCCCGCGACGAGAGGAGAGGGAGCGAGGGGCAGGCGTTTAGTCCGCCCATCACTTGCTGCAATGGTGGCTCCGACAGGAGCGGGGTAGCTGAGTTTCTTCGCGTGTTCCTGGAGGAGGAAGAGGTTGAGCAAATTGCGGGCGCGGCTGCCGGTGGCGAGGTCGGCGAAGGCATCGCGCTCGAGGCGCAGCGAATGCTCGTGCGAGTGGCGGATGCCGGTGGTGATGACGTCGATGGCCTTGATGACGGCGTGGTAGTGGCCGCGGGTTTTGCGGAGGACTTGGTTGCGCACGCGGGCGGCGATGAGGGGCGCGGCGAGTGCGGTGGCACGATGCGCGAGCGAGGTCGGGCGGGGGCGGTGCGGGAGGTGTCCGTGGAGGCTGGCGAGTTTGCGGCGGGCGGCGTCGAGAAGGTTTTCGCGCGGGGCGAGTTCGTCGATGAGACCTTTCTTCAAGGCGAGTTTTGCGGGCAGGATTTTGCCGTTGAGGATGAGGTCGAGCGCGGCGGGCAGGCCGATCAGGCGCGGGAGGCGGGTCGAGCCGCCCCAGGCGGGGAGGATGCCGAGCTGGGTTTCGGGCAGGCCGATTTTCGTGGCGTTGTCGGGCGAGGCGATGCGGAAGTCGCACGCGAGGCAGACCTCGAAGCCGCCGCCGAGGCACGCGCCGTGAATGGCGGCGACGGTCGGGATGGGCAGCGAAGCAAGGCGGTCGAAGAGTTGTTGGCCGCGTTCGACCATCGCGGTGAGTTGCGCGCGGGTGTCGGCGGTGGGCGTGCTGATGGTGTGGTAAAGGGCGTGGACATCGGCGCCGGCGATGAAGATGGCGGGCTTGGCGCTGAGGAGGACGAGGCCTTTGATTTCAGGGTGCGCGGCGATGTGGGTGAGGTGGGCGTCGAGTTCGTCGAGCGTGGCGGAGTCGAAGACGTTCGCCGCGGAGTCGGGGCGGTCGAAGGTGAGGAGGCAGAGGGCGTCGTCGGTGACGGTGCGGTGGATGTTTATGAAAGTGAGGGTAGGTGTCGGCATGGGGTTGGGGGTGGGTCGTGGAGTGGCCGACCCCTCGGCCCGGCCCTCGGCCCGCTCGGCACTCGCGGGGAGGGGGAGAGCGGAGGCGCGGGGGGGCGGGGGGCGGACCGGATTGACCGGGTTGACGGGGTTGACGGGATTGCCGGGGAAGAGATCGGTGGTGGTGAGGGAGAGGGTGTTCATAAGGCCTCCAACCAGAGGGCCGCGCCTTGGCCACCGCCGACGCAGAGGGAGACGAGTGCGCGGTGGGCGGAGCGGCGTTTGAGTTCGAGCAGGGTGGTGAGGACGAGGCGTGCGCCGGTCGCGCCGACGGGATGGCCGAGAGCGATGGCACCGCCGTTGACATTGAGTTTTTCGAGCGGGATTTCGCCGAGGGCGGCGGGGCGGCCGAGGACTTTGCGGGCAAATTTTTCCGAGCGGGCGCATTCGAGGCAGGCGAGGACCTGGGCGGCGAAGGCTTCGTTGATTTCGATAAGGTCGGCGTCGGCGGGGCCGAGGCCGGTGAGGTCTTGGGCTTTGGCCATCGCGAAGACGGGGCCGAGGCCCATGCGGCTGGGATCGCAGCCGGCGTAGGCGTAGCCGGTGAGGACGCCGAGGGGATGCAGGCCGAGTTCGGCGGCCTTGGTTTCGGTCATGACGAGGAGGGCGACGGCGCCGTCGGTGATTTGCGAGGAGTTGGCGGCGGTGACGGTGCCGTTGCGTTTGTCGAAAACGGGTTTGAGGCGCGCGAGGGTCGCGGGGGTTTGATCGGTGCGCGGGCCGTTGTCGGTGGCGAGGGCGGTGCCGGCGGCGTTGAAGACGGGGCAGATTTCGGCGGCCATTTTTTCACGGGCGGCGAGGGTGCGTTTGTGTGACTCGATGGCGAAAGCGTCCTGGCGGGCGCGGGTGAGGCCGAGTTCGCGGGCGAGGAGTTCGGCGGTTTCGCCCATGTTCAGGCCGCAGACAGGGTCGGTGAGGCCGAGCAGGAGGCCGATGCGCGGTTTGAAATCAGCGGGGCGGAAGGCGGCGAGGGCTTTCAGCTTTTGCAGCGCGTTGCGGGCTTTGGCGAGGGCGGTGAACTTGGCGGCGGCGGTTTGGGGAAAGAGGAGCGGGACTTGGGACATGCTCTCGGTGCCGCCGACGAGGAAGATTTCGCCGCGGCCGGCGGCGGCTTTTTCCGCGGCTTGGGTGATGGCTTCGAAGCCGGAGGCGCAGTTGCGGTGGACGGTGATGGCGGGGACGGACTCGGGGATGCCGGCGCGGAGGGCGATGACGCGGGCGATGTTGGCGGCATCGAAGGGCTGGCAGACGCAGCCGAAGATGACTTCGTCGATGCAGGATGGATCAATGCCAGTGCGGGTGAGGAGGGCGTTGACGGCGATGCGTCCGAGTTCGTCAGGGGCGAGGCCGGCGAGGTCCGTGCCGGCGCGGCAGAACGGGGTTCGGACTCCATCCACGATGACCATGCGGGGCGTTTTCATTTGGCGGCCTCCAGAGGTTCACGTTGGGTTGTTGTTAAGTTGGACAGGGCCGGGGCGGGATTGGTGGAAACAATTTGCGTCGCGGTGGCGGTGCGGTTGGTGGGGATTGGATCGAGCGGCGAGACGCCGCCCGAACTCGCAGGCGAGGACGCCTGCGGTACCGGGGTTAACGCGTGCGGCGAGACGCTGTGCGAACTCGCAGGCGGGGACGTCTGCGGGACCGCACCGGGGCGGTTGTCGAGGATCTTGCTTTCCTTGAGTTGAACGCCGACGCCCTGGCGGCGGCGGAGTTCCTCGGCGCTGTGGAATTCGATGCGGTTGGGGTGCAGTTCGGCGGTGTTGTAGAGGCGGGCGCGGAGGTCGTGGGTGAGGCGGGCTTCGTCGGTGCCGTTGATTTTTTGGACGTGGAGAATGAGTTCGTCCACTTCGAGCGGGTCGTCGTGGTGCTTGCGAAGTTCGAGCTGCCAGGAGCCGACGTCATCGACGTTGTCGAGGACGTGTTCGAGCTGGTTGAAATCGACGAGCGTGCCTTTGAGTTTGCCGAAATTGAGGCTCTTGATTTCGGTGCTGCGGCTGATGTTGCCGAGGAGGCGCGGGACGGTGCGGCCGCAGCCGGGGCAGCGTTCGTAGGTCAGGCGGCCGTCGAGATAATCGCCGGTGCGATAGCGGATGACGACGGTGCCGCGGCCGTCGAGCGGCGTGAAAACAATCTCGCCGGGCTGGCCGGGCGGGACGAGGCGGCCGGTTTTCGGATCGATCAATTCGACAAGGCCAAGGTCGGGGTAGAGATGGAAGCCGGTCTCGTGTTTGCCGAAGGAATTGGCGCATTCGCCCCACGCCATACGGGCTTCGGTGAAGCCGTAGGTGCTGACGATGTCGAGGCCGGGCGAGCCGAGTTCGGCGGCGAGGTTGACCAGTTTCCGCTTCATGCCGTCGGGGACTTTCTCGCCGCCGAGGACGAGGCGGCGAAGGGTTTCGAGGCGTACGCCTTCAGCCGCGGCTTGATGCAGGACGTGATAGAGGAAGGTCGGCATGCCGATGAGAATGTCGGGCTTGAGCTTCCGAATGAGGCGGAGATTGCCGTCGGTGCCCATGACTTTGCCGCCGCCGGTGCTGGTCTGGAACACGCCGAATGCCACACCGCCGTAGTGGGTTTGCCAGAAGGCGAGATGCGGCGCGAAGGGGAAGAGATTGAGCAGGCGCAGGTCGGGCGCGGCGCCGCAGATTTCGAAGACGCGTTTGCCGGTGAGCGCGAGATGATCGAGGTCGTAGCGGGTGAAAAGAAATGGAATCGGCTCGGCGGAACGGCCGGTGGTGCTGGTCATGAACACGGGGCGGAACTCGGCATCCAGGGCGCGGCGGACGTGTTCGCGGCCGTGGATGAGGGCACCGAGGATGTTCGCGGGGCGGCGGGCGAGGATTTTTTTGTCGGGCAGAACGAGGAAGTCGCGGATGCGGTTGGGATGCTCGGGCGTGGAGCTGAGGTCGAGCTTCGAGGTGAGCGGGAGGCAGTCGAGGTCCTCAAGGGTGCGGAGATCGTCCGGGGCGAAGCCGTGTTCGTGAAAGAGCGCGCGGTAGTGCGGTGAGAAGGGAACGACGACGTCGCGCAGGTAGCGGCGCAGCTTCTCGGTTTGGAGGCGGCGGACGGTGGCTTCAGGCAGCGTGTGCCATTGGGTGGTGAGCAGGTTCGTGTTCATGATGCGACTCCTTTCGGGTGACGAGGGACTTGATGTCGCGGAGGTGTTCGGTGGCGACCTGACGGCCGACGGCGATGTATTTGCCGGGACGGGCGAAGTCGTGCCAACGGGCGTCCCAAGCGAGCGGGCGCAGGACGAGGTCGGCGTCGCGGCAGCTTTCTTCGGCGACGCGCATTTGCGCGCCGTAGAAGCAGGAGATGAGGTTGTCGAGGATGTTGCCGCCGGCGAAATAGTTCAGGTGACGATTGAGGGCTTTGAAAAGGTTGAAGCGTTTCGAGGCCGTCTCTTGTTGCTCGCGTTTCATTTCCTCGCGGCATTGCAGATAGGCGGGCGGCGGGATGGTGTTCACGGCGATGATGCGTTCGATGCCCATTTCGCGGAGGACATCGACCGGCAGCGGGTCGGAGATGCCGCCGTCGATGTAGTCGGTGCCGGCGATGTTCACGGGCACGCAGACGCCGGGAATCGCAATGCTGGCGTGGACGGCGCTGGCGATGTCGCCGCTGGAAAAAACCGTGCGCCCGAGGCTGCCGAGCTGGGTGGCGACGACGCGGAGGGGGATGACGGTGTCGGCGAAATGGGCGTCGCCGAGCGAGCGTTTCAGGCGGCGCTTGATCGCACCGCCGCCGATGAACCCGCGGCGCGGCGGCAGCATGGGATCAATGAGGCGCAACATGCCGGTGCGGCCTTCGACCTCGTGGGCGAGGCGGTCGAGCTTGGTGCCGTCGAGACCGTAAGCCCAGAGCGCGCCGACATAAGCGCCCATGCTGCAACCGGCGACGATGTCGATGTCGATGCCATTTTCCTCGAGGACCTGGATGACACCGACGTGGGCGAAGCCTTTCGCGCCGCCGGAGGAGAGGGCGAGGCCGACCTGGCGATGGCTGATTTCGCGGGCGAGACGGCGCAGGTCGGAGTCGAGGAGGCGGTTGGTCCAGGAGCCGACGTCGGTGTCGGCGCCGATGGCGGGGGCGTTGCGGACGAAGCCGGTGTGGTAGCCGGTGAGGGGCTTGAAGGTTTCATCCGGCTCCTGCGCGCGCTCGTCGTTGGCGAGGCAGATGAGGGGTTTGAGATGGGCCAGTTCACCGCCGGGCGCGGCGTGGATGAGGCGGGCGAAGCGGTTGAAGTCGTAGAATTCCGTCGCGTCTTGGCGCAGCAGGAAGCAGTTCAGATCGGAGCGGAGGACGCATTCTTCGAGGAGCGGGGCGGCCGTTTCGTGGCCGAGGTCGAGGAGGATGTAGGTGAAATGGCGGCGGAGATGATTCAGGAAGGTCGCCATCTGGGCGGCCTCGTGCGGATCTTGCCCGCCCGCCATGGTCAGGTGCTCGACGCCGGTGGGAAGCGTCGCGAGATGGGAGGAGAGGACGAAGCCGGCTTCGGCACGTCGCCGAAGCAGGGGCCAGTCCTTCAACGCCAGCGTGGTTCCGGCGGGGACCAACTGGACGATCAGGACCGGTTCCCCTGATTCGGCTTTAAGACAATGCCCGATGCGCGCCGCGATGAAACTGCTGTCAATGGAGCCGCTCAAGGAAGCGAGCGTCACCACGCCTTTGGCCCGGGTGCTGGCGGCGCGCCCGTGAGCATGGCTGCCGCTCCTCGGACTCAGGCTGCCAGCCAGCCGTTCCTCGAGATTTCCCCGCAGAGTTGTCGCTCGCGCATTCATGTTTGCGGAGGCGACGGGAGCAGGTGACTTGGGCTTTCTAGATCGGATCTTCCAGTATCACGCTGGCCGCCGCCGGGTTCTGGGTTTTCATCGTTCGTTAGGCGATTAGTAATGCTTTATATATGGATAAGATATACGCCTCTTTGGTGTAACGGTCAAATGGGCGGGGAACGTGAGGGGAAATCGGGGGGGCAAACTTCCCCGCGGTTGTTGTGTGGGAGTAGCTGAGTTGTTGGCGCCCCTTGTCGGCGCCCGGCTTCAGCCGGGGTGTCGTTTCAGCCCCAACGGGGCGATGCCATTCCAGCCCGGGGCATCGCCCTGGGTTGGGGTTGGAGAAGCCGCAAAGCCCTGAAGGGGCGACCCATTCCCCCGCGAAGTGTCGCCCGTGGAACGCCCCTTCAGGGCTGAGTTTCATTTGGGCGTTCAACCCAGGGCGGCGCTGCGCTCTGCCCTGGGCTGGAATGTCATCGCCCCGTTGGGGCTAAACACATCCCTCGGCTGAAGCCGGGTGCTAATGAGATGAACCGTGATCACCCGCCGATCTGCTTGGCGTAGTCAGTCGGGCTGAGGAGCGCTTCGGCTTCGGCGGGCACGGCGAGCTTGAGCTGGAAGAACCAGCCGTCGCCGTAAGGCGCGGAGTTCACGAGCGCGGGATCTTTCACGACGGCGGCGTTGACCGCGATGATTTCGCCGCTGGCGGGGGCGTAGATGTCGCTGGCGGTTTTCACGGATTCGACGACGGCGCAGGCTTCGCCGGCCTTGACCTTGCGGCCGGCGGCGGGGAGTTCCACGAAGACGATGTCGGTCAGTTCGTGCTGCGCGTGGTCGGTGATGCCGACGGTGCCGGTGTCGCCGGCGACGCGGAGCCACTCGTGGGATTTGGCGAAGCGAAGGTCGATGGGAACGGGAGAACTCATGGTGTTGGGAGAGGTTAGAGGTTGGGGGCGATGTTGGGGGTTAAGCTGCGGGCTTGCGATAAAGCGGTTTGGCGGCGACGACGGCGGGCCAGCGGCGGCTGCGGACTTCGATTTCGAGCGGCGTGTTCACCGCCGCAAATTCGGGCGGCACGAAGCCCATGCCGATGCCGGTGTTGAGCGACGGGCTTTGTGTGCCGCTGGCGACGTGGCCGATGGCGCGGGCGTCCGGGCCGGTGCTCCAGATGGCGTAACCGGGACGCGGCGGCGCGGATTTTTCGGGCAGTTTGAACGCGACGCATTTGCGGGTGACCCCGTTTTGCTTTTGGTCCGCGAGGATGCTGCGGCCGATGAACTCGCCCTTGTCGAGCGCGACGAAGAAGCCGACGCCGGCCTCGATGGGCGTGGTGTTCTCGTCGAGTTCGTGGCCGTAGAGCGGGTAGCACATCTCGGTGCGCAAGGTGTCGCGCGCGCCGAGGCCGCAGGGCTGGAGGCAAAATGGATGGCCGAGCTTCAGCGCGGTGTCCCAGAGCGATTCGATGATGGTGGCGGGCGCGATGATTTCAAAACCATCCTCGCCGGTGTAGCCGGTGCGGGCGATGGCGATCTGCACGCCGCCAAATTTCCCGCACGCGATTTGATTTTTCTTCAACCCGCTGGGTTTCGCCTCAGGAAAAAGCTGGTCAAGCAAACCGGGTGTTTTCGGCCCCTGAATCGCGACCGCCGCCGTGTGCTCGGAAACGTTTTGCAAGGTCACCGCGCCGCGCTGCGGAAAGGCGGCGAGCTGTTTCTCCAGCCACGCGAAGTCTTCGGTGATGCGCGACGCGTTGATGATCAGGAGAAAATCAGCCGCGCCCGTGCGGTAGGCGTAGAGGTCGTCGATCACGCCGCCGCGCTCGTTGCACAGGAGCGTGTATTGGCTGTGGCCGGGCGTGAGTTTGCGCAGGTCGTTCGTGAGCGTGGCGTTGAGAAAACTTTCCGCCGCCGGGCCGCTCACCAGCACTTCGCCCATGTGCGAAATGTCAAACATGCCGGCGGCGCGGCGCACGCAGAAATGCTCGTCGGTGATGCTGGAATACTGGACGGGCATCTCCCAGCCGCCGAATTCGATGAGTTTGCCGCCCGCGCGCTGATGGGCGGCGAAGAGAGGGGTGCGTTTGAGCGGGTTGGGCATAGCGACGGTAGCAGGGCTGCGGAATCAGGTCGTTGGAGGAAAACCGGTGGCGACGATCGCCTTGTCTATTTTCGCGATAAAAACCTGCGCCGATTCCGGGGTTGCGAAGGCGCGGCGCGGGATGACGATGCCCGGTTCATCACGCGGCGTGAGGAGGATGAACCGGCCCAAATCCTCGCAGGATTGAAGGTCAACCCACCGGAAATCTCTCAATGTTCTCCGGGCTAAGTCGGCGAGGCTCACGCCGTCCGGCCAAACCGTCGCTTCAAGTTCGACCGGCGAACGACGCCAGAGACCCGGTGCACTCAGTAGCGTGTGCAACAGAAACAACACCGCAGCAAGCAGAAGCGCCTCAAACACCAGCGCCGCCATCCCCGTGAGTTCCGAAAAATTCACGGGAGTGGTCGCGAAACCCAATCTGAGAAACACCGCGAAAAGCAGCACGGACGCAAACTTTTCGGGCCGACGCATCAGGCGCAGGGAAGCGGCGAGCGCTTCACGCGGTGCGAGCGAAAAACGCACCGAGCACGCAGGGGATGCGCATTCGGTGGTCTCGGCGGTCGTGGGCATTTTTTGCAAAGGTTTCCCGCTGTTTTCCTAGTGTCCCGGCGGGCACCCGGAATGTTTCCACCACCGCAGTTCTATGTCCGGTTCGTTCATCTCGAAGTCAGTAGTGATACCGGCACGAAACTACGACTATGGACTCTTCCGTCACGCGGTACACCAACCGGTGTTCTTCGGTGATGCGCCGGGACCAGCAGCCGCTGAGTTGGTGGCGCAGCGGTTCCGGTTTTCCCAAGCCGGTGAAGGGTTCGCGTGCGACGTGCTGGATCAGTTCCAAAACCTTCTGCTGACGCCGCCAGTCAAGCTCCCCCATTCTTCCAGTTCGCGGAACGCCGCCGGGGTGAATTGAATCGCACGCATCAGGCGGCGTGTTGTGCGTGCAGCTTCTGGCTCAAGGCGAGAAACTCGTCGTAGGTGAAACTGACCACCTCGCCTGAGTCCGCCTGGGCAATGGACTTTTCAAGAGCGGCCTTCATGCGCGGATTCGCCAGCAGCCGCTCTGTCTCGTCCAGTTTCTTCTCGACGCAAATCGTCACGTGCTGGTGCGGGAACATGGTCTTCACGCCGGCCAGAAAGCGCTCGTCCAGTTCATCGGTGTTTATCGCAAAGGTGGTTTGCATGGTGAAATGCTAGCGGAACGATTGGCCAATTCAACCTCAGTGCGGCCTGCCCACGCCATGCACTTGCGATAGATAATTTCCAATCGCCTCTGCGCCGGAGACGAAGCGGCGCTCGCCGAACGTCTCGACTTTCACGCCTTTCAATCTGCGCCGCGCGCCGTCGCCGAGGATGAGCACGGGGCAGCTTTGATTCGCCTCGCCGACGAGCGCGACGATTTCGGCGCGGGGACGCGGGAAGTCCACGTAGCGTTCGTCGAGAACGTGGCGGAGTTGCGGGTAGAGCGCGAGGACGCCGGTGATCTGCGTGCATTCCGGGCAGTAGAACGCCGCGCCGGGACCGTCGCGGAAATCGTGTTTGAGCAGGAAGAGAATGTCGCGGGACATGGGTGTTGGTTGCGGGTTTGCCGACGGCTTCAGCCCCACTTCTCCGTCTTCATCTGCGCCTTGGGGACGCCGAGATCATGCAGCACGAGGTGCTCGGTGGCATCGACAAGGGCGTTGGGGCCGCACGCGTAAAAGACGGTGTTGGGCAGGTCGGTGATGTGTTCTTTGACCCACTCGGCGGTGATACGTCCCCGGCGGCCGGTCCACGGATCTTCCGGGACCAGGCGGGTGCAGGTGACCTCGAAACGGAAGTTGGAATTCTGCTGGTCCAGTTCGCGGAATTCCTCGCGGAAGATGATGTCGTTGGTCGTGCGAACGCTGTAGAGGACCGTGATCTTGGTCGCGAGCTGCCGACGGGTGGCGTCGCGGACAAACCCGCGGAATGGCGTGACGCCTGAGCCGCCGGCGATGCAGATGAGATGCTGATTGGCGGGCTCAAACACGGGGAGGAAGCGGCCGGTCGGCGGAATGACCACCAGTTTGTCGCCCGCCTTTGCCCAGTCCACGATGCGCGTGCCCATCTTGCCGTCGCGCTTGACGGTGACCTCGTAAAAGCCGCGGTCCAGCGCGCAGGACGAGAGGGAATAGGCGCGTTTGTACGCCGGCGTGTCGGGCCAATAAACGGTGATGAACTGGCCGGTTTTGAAATCGGGGTCGTAGCCCTCGGGCCACTTGAGCTTGATGGTCTTGGTGTCGGGCAACTCCATGGTGACCGCATCAATCACCATTTCGACAATTTGTTTGGCCATAGCGTGTGTGTGGTAATAAAACCGGGGTGAAGATAGGAGCGGCGGAAAGTGGCTGTAAAGCAGCTTTGCGGGCGACTCGGAGAATTGTCCGAATTTCGCGCCCACGCCCCGCCGAACGCATTCCCGACCCTCGGCCCTGCGGGGGCGTGCTGGCAGCCGGAATGGTTCGCGGGCGAACGGTTCCACTCGGGGCATCCCGCTACGCCTTTCGCGCCGTCACGACACTGCGATCCGCCGCCGTTGGACGGAACTGGACATCCGAGAACCCCGTTGCCCGCAGCCACGTTTCCATTTCAGCCACCGAATAAATCCGGCCCTCGGTCGAGTGCATCAGGATCACCGAATACTCCGCCGCCGGCACCGGGCCGTCCTTCTTCGCGTTGAGGTGCATGTCGTGGATTGCGAGCATCCCGCCCGGCTCCAGCGCTGCAAATGAACGCGCCAGCAAATCCTTCACGACCGGCACGTCCCAGTCGTGCAGCACGTTCGAGTAAAGGTGCAGGTCGAAACCCTTTGGCAGCGGCTGGGCGAACATGTCGCCGGCGACCACGATCACCTGATTCGCAAATCCGCGCTCGGCGATCAGTTTTGCGGCGATGTGATCCACCGGCGGTTTTTCGTACACGGCCGCCGTGAGCCGCGGGTGATTTGCCACCATGGCGCACGCGTAAATCCCCGAGCCGCCGCCGATGTCCAGCAACCGCCGGTGCTCCCGGCAATCCACCGCCAGCGCCAGTGCCCGCCCGAGAAACGCCCCGCGACAATCCATCGCCGCCGTGAATCCGCGCGCGAATTCTTCCGCCTCCATCGCCTTCGCCCATTCCTTCTCGCGCTCCGAGCTGCCCCAGTTCGCCGGCTTGCCCGTGCGCAAAACTTTCAGCAAATCCAGGCACACCGGCCGGTCTTTCAGCGACGCGTAATACGGCCCGATAAACCACGGCGACCCCTTCACCAAATGTTCCCGCGCCGTCGGCGTGAGCTGGAACATTCCGCCCGTCTCCTCGACCAACCCCGCGGCGGCGAAATACGTGAGCATTACGTCCGCCGGCCGCTCGGCCAACCCCAGTTCGCGGCAAATCGTCGCCGCGTCCGCCGACTTCCGCGCCAGCCATGAAAAGAAATCCAGCCCCACCAAGCCCGCGATCAGCAGGTCCGTGGCGTAAATCCCATCGCGTCGGCGATAGATGGCGGACGGATCAAATTGCGGGCCGTCGGTGAGGAGTTGGGCGTTCATGAAATGTGCGAGCTGCGGGTTTTGGTTCGGTATGTCGGCGGGGAAACGTGGCCCACCCGGCCATCAGAAGGCGACAGAAATTCCGCAGCCTGCGGGCATCCGTGCGGCGTTGTCCCGGTACCGCCGCCGTCCGACGGCGGGGGACGCGGGGCCGCTCCCTTGTAGCGCAGGTTTCCCAACCTGCTGTATCGCCGATTTCCAAATCGGCAGGAGCCGCTGAGTTTCGGGCGCATGGGGCAGGCCGAGGCTTTGCTGGTAGGCGGACCGCCAGCGGGTTTGGAAACCCGCGATACAGCAGACTTGGAAGTCTGCGCTACGGCGGGCCGCGCCCGGATTCGTCCACGGGTGCCTCCCGCCAAAACTTCCCTCGCCTTGCCCCTGGCCTTTTGCCTACTCTCCGCCCCTGATTTTTGGGGCTGAAATGGAAAGGGTTGAAGCGTTGAACAGTGGAAGGGTTGCAGCGTGCCGCATCCCGGCGGTCCCGCCCCTTCACCCTTTAACTTTTCAACCCTTCACCCTTTCAACCCGGCTTAACGATTTAACTTTGCAACACATGACCTCGACCCAGATTCGCCAGTCGTTCCTCGACTTCTTCCAGTCGAAGCAGCACACCATCGTGCCCTCGTCTTCGCTCATGCCGGACAGCCCGAACCTGCTGTTCACCAACGCCGGCATGAACCAGTTCGTGCCCATCTTCCTCGGCCAGACCAAGTGCCCTTACACGCCCGGCCGCGCCGCCGACACCCAGAAGTGCATCCGCGCCGGCGGCAAGCACAACGACCTCGACGACGTCGGCCTCGACACCTACCACCACACGTTCTTCGAGATGCTCGGCAACTGGTCCTTCGGCGACTATTTCAAGCGCGACGCGATCAACTGGGCGTGGGAACTCGTCATCGGCATCTGGAAATTCCCGCCCCAGCGCCTCTACGCCACGATCTACAACCCGGACAAATCGCTGAACGACCCGAGCGAACGCGACGAGGAAGCCTGGAATTTCTGGGCCGAGAAATTCCGCGCCGTCGGCCTTGACCCCGCCGTCCACATCGTCAACGGCAACAAAAAGGACAACTTCTGGATGATGGGCGAGACCGGCCCCTGCGGCCCCTGCTCGGAACTCCACGTCGATCTCACCCCCGCCGGCGACACCCGCGGCCTGCTCGTCAACAAAGGCAGCGCCGAGTGCATCGAGATCTGGAATCTCGTCTTCATCCAGTTCAACGCGAACCCCGACGGCACCTTCTCCCCGCTGCCCGCCCAGCACGTCGATACCGGCATGGGCTTCGAGCGCGTCACGAGCATCATGCAGGGAACGAAGGGCCTGACCGATTTCGCCAACGCCAAAATCTCCAACTACGAAACTGACATCTTCCGCCCGATCTTCGATGAACTGGAAAAACTGAGCGGGAAGAAGTACGGCTCCACGCTTCCGAAATCCGGCAGTGCCGGGGACTCCGAGCAGGAGAAAATCGACGTCGCCTTCCGCGTCATCGGCGATCACATCCGCACGCTGAGTTTCGCCATTGCCGATGGCATCCAGCCCGGCAACACCGATCGCAACTACGTCCTCCGCCGCATCCTCCGCCGTGCCGTGCGCTACGGGCGGACGCTCGGCTTTCACGAACCGTTCTTTTACAAACTCGTGGACGTGCTCGCGCACACGATGGGCGATGTGTTCCCCGAAATCCGCACAAAGAAAAAGTACGTGCAGGAAGTGATCCGGCGGGAGGAGGAGGCGTTTAACAGGACGTTGGATGTCGGTATCGAGCGGTTTGAACTGTTCATCTATCACAACATTCAACTGTTGTCTTACTTGTATCGCTCGCAGTGGACGGACGAGCACCTAGAGAAACTAATACCAACCTTTTGGTCCGATGAAGTGTTTCGTCAGCGAGTGGTCTCTTTGGTGAAAGCTGTAATTTCCTCTGATGATCTGAGAGTGAAGCAAATCGCATCGGACAGCTCGGTCGCGGTGAATTGTTTGAAGGAATTTCGTTCAACGGAAAAGTTGGCGCTTGCGGCTGACAAATTCCTCAGAATTTTTCCGGGAGATGAAGCATTCAAACTCTACGATACATACGGATTTCCACTCGACCTGACCGAAGTGATGGCTCGCGAGAACGAGATGCCCGTGGACACCGCCGGCTTCGAAAAACTGATGGAAGAACAGCGCGCCCGCGCCCGCGCCGCGCAGAAGAAGGAAGTCATTTCGCTCTCGCAGATCGAAACCACCACGCCCACCAAGTTCCTCGGCTTCGACACGTTGGAGACCGCCGCCAAAGTCATCGAGGTCGTCACCCTCAAGGACAAAACCGCCGTCATCCTCGACACCAGCGCCTGCTACGCCGAGATGGGCGGCCAGCTCGGCGACACCGGCGAGATCACCGGCAGCGGCCAGCTCTGGCGCATCGCCAACACGCAGAAGAGTGGCAACACCTGGCTGCACCTCCTTGACACGTCCGCGCCGAGCAATGCTCGGCGCTCCGAGGACGCGGCGGAGCGCCGAGCATTGCTCGGCACGACCGCCGAGGATGCACCAATCGTCGGAGCAACGGTCACGCTGTCGGTGGACCGCCCCCGCCGCGACGCCATCCAGCGCCACCACACCGTCACGCATCTGCTGCATTGGGCCTTGCACGAAGTCGTCAGCCACGAGGCCTCGCAGAAAGGCTCCTTCGTCGGCCCCGACAAGCTCACCTTCGACTTCAACAGCGCCGCGCTCACCCCCGCGCAGCTCGCCGACATCGAGCGCCTCGTCAACGAACGCATCCTCGAAAACGCCGGCGTCTCCTGGACCGAAGTCCCTCACGCCGACGTGAAGAGCCGCAAGGACGTGATGCAATTCTTCGGCGACAAATACGGCGACACCGTGCGCGTCGTCCAGATCGGCGGCCGCGCCGCGCAGCTCGACGGCTACTCGATGGAACTCTGCGGCGGTACCCACACGCGCGCCACCGGCGAGATCGGCCTCTTCCGCATCGTCGGCGAGAGCGCCATCGCCGCCGGCGTCCGCCGCATCGAAGCCGTCGCCGGCCTGCCCGCTTACGACCTCGCCAACCAGCAACTCCGCCTCCTGCGCGCCGTCGCGGGCCAGGTCAATTCCCCCGTTGGCGAACTCGAGAAAAAGATCGAGAGCCTCCTCGCCCACCAGAAGGAACTGGAGCGGCAGGTCCGCGTCGCGATGCAACGCAACGCCTCCAACGCCGCCAGCGAACTCCTCCTCCAGGACCACACCATCAACGGCATCCCGCTCATCACCCACAATCTCGGCGACGCCGACGCCGAACTCATCCAGGCCACCGCCGACGCGCTCAAAGGCCGCTTCAAAGGTGTCGTCGTCCTCGGCGGCGGCAGCGCCGGCGCGGTCACGCTCCTCGCCACCGTCTCCGCCGAATTCACCTCCAAAGTGCAGGCCGGCAAAATCATCCAGGCCATCGCCCCCATCGTCGGCGGCAAAGGCGGCGGCAAACCCGACAACGCCCGCGGCGGCGGCAAAGACGCCACCAAACTCGACGAAGCGCTGGCCAAGGTGAAGAGCCTGCTCGGCTAGAAACCTATGACCGCGGGCGAAGCCTTCACCTCCATCTCCGGCAGCGGCGATGACTTCGCCGCCATCGTCGCGCTCTGCGAGGGGCTGGGTGATTACTGCCTGATCGGCGGTCTCGCCATCAACGCCTACGTCGAGCCGGTCTATACGATGGATGCAGACTTTGTGCTGACCGCCGGACAACTCGCCCGCGCCCGACCCGCGCTGGTCGCGGCGGGATTCACACTCGAGGATTTTCCACACTCGCTGAACGCGCTCCGGCCCGGCAGCCAACTGCGCATCCAATTCACCCGCGACCCGCGCTACGACGCCTTCCCCGCGCGGTCGCAGCGCCGCGACATCCTCGGTCGCTCCCTGCGCGTCGCCTCTCTGCCGGACCTGTTTCAGGGAAAAATCTGGGCCTGGAACGATCCCGCGCGCCGCCTAACGAAGCGGAAAAAGGACGAACTCGACCTGCTCCGCATCGCCGAAAAATTCCCCGAGTTTCTGCCCCAACTGCCGCCGCCGCTGCGGGAGCAGATGGGGAAGTGAACGCCTCTCGCTCGTGCTGCGGGCAAGCTCGACGAGCCGCTGGCAAGGGTGAATGGGCGGATGGGGGCGCAGAGGTTGGGCAGCGGAATTTAGGGCAAAGGAATGGAGGCAAAGGAATGGGGACAGGGAAAACTTTTCGTCTTCATTCCTTTGCCCCCATTCCTTTGCCAAATCCGTTTCGGGTTTTCGGTTCAGTTTCAGGTTTGTCAGGCGCGTTCGCCGGCTCGTAGCCGCCGACGTGAGGAGGCGGATTCCCCGGGCCGATTGCGTGGCTCGCCTCCGCCTCGTCATCTCGGCGGCTACGTTTCGCGCCAGCCCGGCACTCTGCACTCCAACTGTGGCGCACGCCGCTCCGCTCTTTCCCTGCGCCCCGCGTTCGCGCACTTTCCGCGGCATGAACAACACCTCAACTCCCTTGTCCCGCCGCGTCCACAGCCTCCTCGGCTCGGCGGGCGCACTCCTGCTCATGAGCCTCGCCGCGTCCACCGTCTCCACCGTTTCCGCCGCCGACAGCACGCTGCATCTCAACCTCCGTTCGCGCACCGCCACAGCGCGCGGCGACGTCAGCATCACCGAAAAGCCGGTCGCGTGGGAGGCGAAGCAGACCGCGCTCATCATCTGCGACATGTGGGATGACCATTGGTGCAAGTCCGCCTCGCGGCGTGTCGGCGAGCTGGCGGGACCGTTGAACGAGGTGGTGAAACAAGCCCGCGCCCGCGGCGTGTTCATCATCCACGCGCCGAGTTCCGTCACCGGCTTCTACAAGGACACGCCGCAGCGCCGCCTGGCGCAGAGCGCGCCGTTGGTGAAGACGCCAGTGCCGCTGGCCACCGCGGAGCGCTGGGGCACGGCGTGGTGCTGGCCCGACGCGAAGCGCGAAAAGGTTCTGCCCATCGACGATTCGGACATGGGCTGTTCCTGCACCGGCGCGAAGTGCGTGATCCGCGAGGCGTGGACGCGCCAGATCGCCACCATCGAACTCGCGCCGGGCGACGCACTCACGGACAACGGCCAGGAGACGTGGAACCTGCTGGCCGCGCGCGGCATCACCAACGTGATCCTCTGCGGCGTGCATCTGAACATGTGCGTGCTGGGCCGGCCCTTCGCGATCCGGCAGCAGGTTTATCTGGGCCGGAACGTGGCCCTGCTGCGCGACCTGACCGACACGATGTACAACCCCGAGCGTCCGCCGGGCGTGGATCACTTCACCGGCACGGACCTCGTCGTCGCGCACGTCGAGCGGCACTGGTGCCCGTCCTTCACGAGCACGGACCTCACGGGCAAGCCGGCCTTCAAGTTCAAGGAAGACCAAAGGTCGCGGTGATGCTCGGTCGCGGTTCCCTGAGAGCCTGTTTGAAAACCCGGGTTTGGAGTTCCGCGTTTACGCGGTTCATGCGTCGTCTGGCCAGCGGGCCGCGTGAACGCGGAATTCCAAACCCAGGCCCTCGCGGCTCAAGGGACTTTTCAAACCGGCTCTGAACCGGAAAGAGTTAGGTGGAACCACGAAAGCTGAGAACAACGGATGAGCGACGAACTTGCCTGCCCGAGCGCACCCGCGCACACTTTCGCCATGCTTGCCGATGAACAGACCAGCCCCGAGCAATTCGCCATCTTCCGGCGGATGACGCCGGAACAGCGGTGGCAGGCGGCCAGCCGACTTTACTGGACGTGCCGTCGCCACAAGGCGGCGTTCCTGCGCAGCCAGCATCCCGAGTGGAGCGAGGAGCAGTTGAACGGCGAGGTGCGCCGGATTTTCTCCCATGCCCGAACCTGACCTGATTGAGCTGTTCGTCCGACCGCTCGACCGGTTGCGGGTTCGCTACCTGATCAGCGGCAGCGTGGCCGCGATGCTCTACGGCGAGCCGCGCGTCACGCACGACATTGATTTCATTGTGTTTCTCCGCACCGCGGACATCGCGCGCCTGCCGGAAGTTTTCCCCGCCCCCGAGTTCTACCTGCCACCGACGGAGATCATCGCCGCCGAGCTGGCCCGCGAGACGAAAGGCCAGTTCAACATCATTCACGCGGAGTCAGGCCTGAAGGCCGATCTCTTCACTGCGAACCGGGATGAATTCCACGACTGGGCCTGGCGAAACCTCCGGCAATACTCGGTGTCCGGCCTCACCATCCGCCTCGCCCCGCCCGAATACGTCATCGTCCGCAAGCTGGAATATTTCCGCGAGGGCGGCTCCGAGAAACACCTTCGCGACATCCACGCCATGCTGCACGTCTCGGGCGATCAACTCGACCGCGCCGCGTTGCACGACTGGGTGGTGCGGCGCGGCGTGACGGTGGAATGGCAGCGGGCATCGGCTTGAGCAGGGGGCCGGATTCCAGCGAGCCGGCACCCGGACGCGTCTTCACGGCGCGTGCCTGAGGACAGCACCGAAACCACTGGGGCGGGCCGAGTTTTTGGACCATCGAGACACGCTGAACACAGGGCGGCAGAGCCGCAAACGGGGCGGAGCGCGACCGGTCCCCGGTCGCAGCGCGTGCGACGGGGAGGAGGCGTGCGGAATCGCCCGGCGTATGCGCGCGTGCGGAGCCGCTGCGGGCGGCGACCGCCCGCGCGCCGGGGGCGCGCCGGGAGCGCGGCATTGGTGCCGCTTCAGCGGGGGCGTTCAGACCGGATCCTTCCGAGCTGCGACGTTTGAACGGTGAAGCGGCGTGAACGCCGCGCGCCGTCGCGCCTCCAAGCTTGCCCCGCCCGGTGTGCCTCCGTAGAACCTCCCGCGCGTTTCACATGCACTGCCACACTTCCTCCACCCTCCTCGCGCTCGGCTCGTTCGTGCTGTTCAGCGGCTGCGAAAGTTCGGCACCTCCGACCCGCGTCACGCCCGTCAAGCCGCGCGTTGCCGCCGTCGCGACCACGCCCGCCAAGCCGCTGACGCCCCCGCCGACCGTGTCGCCGACGCTGCCTCCGTCGGTCTCGCCAGCGGCGCCGTTTCACGCCCACAAGCTCGCCGAAATGGACGCCGCCGTGGCGCAGGCGATCGCCGATGGCCGACTTCCCGGCGGCGTGCTCTGGCTCGAACATCGCAGCGCGGTTTATCACAAATCCTACGGTCGGCGCGCGGTCATCCCGTCGCCCGAGCCAATGTCCGAGGACACGATCTTCGATGCCGCCTCGCTCACCAAAGTGCTCGCGACCACGCCCGCCATCGTGCTTTTGATCGAACGCGGCAAAGTGCAAATCGACGCCGCAGTTGCGAACTACATCCCCGAGTTCGCCGGCGACGGCCGCGAGCGCGTGACGCTGCGGCACCTGCTCACCCACACGTCCGGGCTGCGCTCGGGGCTGGGTCTCGCCAACGCGTGGAGCGGTCACGCCCATGCCATCGCGCTGGCCTGCGGAGAAAAACTCCGCCAACCGCCGGGCGCGGTCTTTCTCTACAGCGACATCAATTTCATCCTGCTCGGCGAAGTCGTGCGGCGAGTGAGCGGCCAGCCGCTCGAACAGTTCGTGGCGCGCGAGATTTATCAGCCTTTGAAAATGACCGACACCGGCTATCTGCCGGACGCGGCCAAGCTCGGCCGCATCGCGCCGACGGAGCAGCACAAGACGGAGGGCCTCTTGCGCGGGCGCGTGCATGATCCCACGGCGCGGCGCATGGGCGGCGTGGCGGGGCACGCCGGCGTGTTCACGACCGCAGCCGATCTGGCGCGCTACGCCCGCCTGTTGCTCCAGGGTGGCGAGTTGGACGGCGTGCGGGTGTTTCAGCCCGAAGCCGTGCGTTGGATGACCGCCGTGCAATCGCCCGCCGGCGTGATCGCGCGGCGCGGCATCGGCTGGGACATTGATTCGCCGTTCAGCAGCCCGCGCGGGAAACACTTCCCGGTCGGCTCTTACGGCCATACCGGCTTCACGGGCACCTCGGTCTGGATCGACCCGGCGTCGCGGACGTTTTTGATTTTCCTCGCGAACCGCAATCATCCGAACGAAGGCGCGGGCGTCGGTGAATTGCGCGCGCGCCTCGCGACGCTGGCGGCCGAGGCAATCACGGATTTCAACTTTGGTTTCTTCCCCGAGGAGCGGGCCGCGCGCGGTCTTTTGGCCGTGGAAACGAACGGGCGGTAACGGGTGAAGGCAGTTTCGGGCGGTCGCGTTTGCGTCGAACGGGAGTTCGGCGTTCCGGGGTTGCGGGGAGACGCGCGCCGCACCGGTTGGAACCGCTGCGGTCGTCGTCCCCCGCTTAGCGTCGGTCTGCCCCGCAATCGTAGCCGCGATAAAAGCCGTTCCCGACGATGATGCCGAAGACGGTCATCGAAAAACACCAGCCCACCAGTTCGACGCCCTGCGCCGCCTGCCATCCACCGGCCCGCACCACGGCAATAATCAAAGCCGGCGCGACCCCGCACGCGACCGCCGCCAACGTGTACCACCGGCCGGTGAGACTCTTCTTTTTCCAGCGGCGCAGGAGCAGCAGCAGCGGCAGTTGAATCCCGGCAAAGAGCACGGCGAATCCCAGGAACGCCCCCACCAACCCGAGGAGCGTGCGCAAATCGATTCCGCCGTTCAGCATGAAATGGATCACGAGCAGCGAGACAAACGTCACCGCCCACGCCACCAAAAACAGCATGATGCTCTTCACCAACAGGTCTCGGGGATTTTTTCTCATGCACTGGGAAAATATTGATGGGTGAGTGGCATCGCAAGAATCCGCCCTGGTTTCCCCGGCTGATTGCCAGGGGACCTCGAGCGCGGATTTCGCGTGCCCGGTAGGATCAGCCGAACTCCTCCGAACAGTTGAACACCCGGAAAAAGCCCCGGCCCACCAACCACCCGTACAGGCCCACCGGGATGCAGAAAATCACCATGTCCATGCTGTAAACCCCCGTCGGCAGCGGACTGAGGAAGCGGAGATAGTACGCCACGGCCAACAGGCTCAAGCCGGACGACAGCAGCGCGTAGCACCAAAGCGGAAAGCGGCGGCGGCACAGCGTGCGCAACAGGAACAACACCGGCAGCAGGACGACCGCGTAAAAACCCGCGGTCCACGCGGCCGCGATGCCCATCTTGTGGCCCAGATCCACCGGCATGGCGGTGGTGGCCGCCGGCATGTCAGTGGTGACCACCAGCAACAGCAACGTCAGCAGCATCGCGATCACCAACGGATAAAAGCACAGCCAGACAGTGCGCAAAATTGACTCGAAAAAATTTATCACGGAGCGGGACGCTAGGGCGCGGCCCGGCGGCACGCAAGCCCGGTCAACCCGGCGGGGCGGGCGCGAATGGCGCGCGGCATTTATGCCGCTTCAGCGTGAAATGCTCACGGCGGGGGCGAACGCGCCGTGACATCCGTAGGCTGGAGCGGGGAAACGCCGCGCTCCGGCGGTGATCGCGCCGCACCCAACCCCCTGTTGACGCCCGCCGCCCCAAGGCAACAAGCTCCGCTCCAAGGCATGTCCTCGGCCGGTCAGATTCTCGAACCTTTGCGGCAAACGGCCGCCGTCTCGGCCCTGCGCCAGTGCGTGGCCGCGGGCGGCGTGTGGCGTTGCGATACCGTTAGCAGCGCCGCCCAGCCGGCCTTCGCGATTCTGCTGCGCCAGTGCTTTCCGCAACGCCCGCTCCTGCTCGTCAACGGCGATCTCAAGGCGCAGGAGACCATCCAGCAGGACCTCGAAACGTGGCTCTCCGCCGAAGCAGCGCCCGCGTCCGGTGCCGCGGCTCCCGCCACTGCGCCCGCCGCCACCGCTGTGCCCGCCTCCCGCACCGCGCGTCCCCTCTTCTTCCCCGCGTGGGAAGTTCTGCCGCACGAGCCGCGTCTCCCGCACGCCGACGTGGTCAGCGAGCGACTCGAAACGCTGGTCGCGCTCGCCGCCCTTCCCGGTCGGTTTTCCGCCGCCGATCCCGCTGCGTCCGCCGCCTCCACGCCCGCCATCGCGCCGCTCATTAACACCAGCGTCACCGCGCTGTTGCAGCCCACGTTTCCACCCGGAGCCATCGGCGAGCGCACCCGGACGTTTCGTGTCGGCGAACGCGCCGATCCGCTCGATGTCGTCGAGTGGCTCGAGGAACAAGGCTACGACCCTGAGGCCAAGGTCACGCAGAAGGGCGAGATCTCGTTGCGCGGCGGCATCCTCGACATTTATCCGCTCACCAGCCCGTGGCCGGTGCGGCTCGAATTCTTCGGTGACGACCTTGACTCGCTGCGCTACTTCGATCCGCAAACCCAGATCTCCCGCGAAGCCATCACCAGCGTCGTCGTGCCGCCCGCCGGCGAGATCGGCATCCTGCGCCGCCTCCTCACGCCCGAACTCGCGCCCACCACCGCGCCCGCCGCAGCCGCCGTCCTCAAGCCTGCGCTGCTCCTCGACTACCTCCCGCGCGAAACCATCCTCTTGCTCTGCGAACCCTCGGCCCTCGCCGCCCACGCCGATCGCTACGCCGAGCAAGTGCCCGCCCACAGCCCCTTTTTCGTGCAATGGGAAGATTTCCTGCGCTCCGCCCGCGACCGCGGACTCACCATCGTCGAATTGCACGATCCCGCACTCGATCTTCCCCCGCCGTCTGCCGACGAACTGCCCGAATTGGAAGGCGACGCCGACGAGCCCGTTGCTGGTAGGGCGCGTCTGTCCCCAGCGCGCCGCGGCCCCGACGAACATCCAAGCGCCGCGCTGGGGAAAGACGCGCCCCACCGAAGCGACCTCGGCGAGGAGCCATCCGAAACCAGCGGCCCCATCTCCCCCTGGCCCGCCCTCGCGAGTCTCGACGCCTACCGCCCGCTCGGCCCGCGCGCGCCTGAGCCGCAGATCGCCGAGGCCCAGCGCCGCGAATTCTTCGCCCAGCTTCACCGCTGGTTGCGCCAGGACTACGCCGTGCATCTCTTCTGCAACAACACCGGCGAACGCCAGCGCTTCGAGGAAATCTGGAACGACCTCCTGCCCGCGCCTGCGCCTGCGCCCGCGTCCGCTCCCGCCAAGGGCAAGCCCGCTCCCGCCGCCGCGCCGCCGCGCCCCACGCTCCATCTCGGCTCGCTCGCCCGCGGTTTCGTCTGCGATGCCGCGCGGCTCGTCATCGTCACCGACGCCGAAATTTTCGGCCGTTACAAAGTCCAGCGCCCGCGCCGGATGAAATCCCCGCACGCCGCCGCCACGCGCTCGGCCCTCGACATTGATTTCGCGGAACTCGAGGAGGGCGATTTCGTCGTGCATCTCCAGCACGGGATCGGCCGTTTTGCCGGACTCAAAACCCTTCCGCCCACCACGCCGCGCGGTGGCAAGCCCGCCCCCGCCGATCCCACCGCCGGCCAGGAATGCCTCGTCATTGAATACGCCCCGGGCAGCCCCGAGCAGACGCCGCCCAAGCTCTACGTGCCCGTCACCGAGGCGCACCTCATCAGCAAATACGTCGGCGCGGGCAAAGCGCATCCGCCGTTGAACACGCTCGGCGGCACGCGCTGGGCCAAGACCAAGGCCACCGCCGAACACGCCGTGCGCGACCTCGCCGGCGAACTCCTCTCGATCCAGGCCGCGCGTGATTCGCAGACCGGCCATCCGTGCAAGGCCGACACCCCGTGGCAGCGCGAGTTCGAGAGCGCCTTTCTGTACGAGGAAACCACCGATCAAATCCGCGCCATCAACGAGGCCAAGGCCGACCAGGAACGCCCGCGCCCGATGGACCGCCTGATCTGCGGCGACGTCGGCTTCGGCAAAACCGAGGTCGCCATCCGCGCCGCCTTCAAGTGCGTGATGGACGGCCGCCAGGTCGCGATCCTCGTGCCCACCACGATCCTCGCGCAGCAGCACTTCAACACCTTCCGCGAGCGCATGGCCGACTACCCGATCCGCGTCGAGCTGCTCTCGCGTTTCCGCACGCGCCGCGAGCAAACGCAGGTCATCGCCGACTGCGCCGCCGGCTCGGTGGACATTGTCATCGGCACGCACCGGCTGGTGCAAAATGACGTCACCTTCAAAGACCTCGGCCTCGTCGTGATCGACGAGGAGCAGCGCTTCGGCGTGCTGCACAAGGAGAAGTTCAAGCGCCTGCGCCACCTCGTCGATGTCCTCACGCTCAGCGCCACGCCCATTCCACGCACGCTCTACCTCGCGCTCACCGGCGCGCGCGACATGAGCACCATCCAGACCCCGCCGCACGATCGTCTCCCTGTCGAGACCCTCGTGGTGCAATACGACGAGCGCCTCATCCGCGATGCCATCCAGCGCGAGCTGAACCGCGGCGGGCAGGTCTATTTCCTCCACAACCGCGTCACGACCATCCAGACCATGGCGCAGAAACTCCGCACGCTGATCCCGCACGCGCGCCTCGTCGTCGGCCACGGCCAGATGGACAGCGATGACCTCGAGGAAGTGATGACCACTTTCATCAACGGCGAGGCCGACGTGCTCCTCTCGACCAGCATCATCGAGAGCGGCCTCGATATTCCCAACGCCAACACGATCATCATCGACCGCGCCGACCGCTTCGGCCTGAGCGAGCTGTATCAACTCCGCGGCCGCGTCGGTCGTTACAAACATCAGGCCTACGCCTATCTGCTGCTCCCGCGCCACGCCCAACTGCTCAACGACGTCCGCAAGCGCATGACCGCCATCAAGCAATACTCGACCCTCGGCAGCGGTTTCAAAATCGCCATGCGCGACCTCGAGATTCGCGGTGCGGGCAATCTCCTCGGCTCCGAGCAAAGCGGCCACATCACCGCCATCGGCTTCGATCTCTACTGCCAGTTGCTCAAGCAAAGCGTCGGCGCGCTCAAAGGGGAAAAAGTAAAACCGCGCGTTGAAGTCCGGCTCCAGCTCGACTTCATCGCCCTGCATCCCGGCGAAGAAACCCGCGCCCCCGCCAAACCCCGCGCCAGCCGCAGTCAAAGCGATGAACTTGAAATCGACGTCCCGCGCGAAGTCGCCACCTACGCGAGCTACGACGACGACACCGTCGCTGAAAAGAACGCCACGCCCGATCCCATCCCGACCGGCCCCGCCTACCTGCCGCTCAAATACATTCTCGAACCGCAGCAACGCATCGAGATCTACCGCAAGCTCGCGCAGGCCACCGACAAGGCCGCCGTCACCGCGCTGAGCACCGAGATGCTCGACCGCTTCGGCCCGCTGCCCGCGCCCGTGGAACTCCTCCTGCTCGTTACCGAGCTGAAAAACGTCGCCAGCGAACGCGGCATCACCGCCCTCGAAACCCGCGACGACCGCCTCATGCTCACGCGCAACCGCGACCTCATCACCATCGGCAACAAGTTCCCGCGCCTCACCAAGCGCGACCCCAAAGCCCGCCTCAACGAAATCCGCAAGCTGCTGCTGGCACTGTGAGCCAACGCGGTGGCGGGCAGGTGAATGGAAGGGGCAGGAAGTTTGGCAAAGGAATGGAGGCAAAGGAATGGGAACAAGGAACCGAAAAACAAAATTTCATTCCCCCCGTCCCCATTCCTTTGCCAATTTTTTCCTCTGTTCCGGCCAGTTTCCCTTGCCGGAAAAATCAGTCGCGCGGCACCGAAGCCAGCCCCAGCCGGTTTGCGCCTGCTGCCAGCAGGCGCGCGGCGGCTTCGACGGTCGGGGCGACCGCGGACACTTTGAGACCGAACTCGGGGCCGGTCGCCTGCCGGAGCGCCGCAATCACTTCGGGCGACGCGGTGCGGGTGCCGAAGAGATACGAGAGCGTGAGGAACTTCGCCTCGGCCTCGACCGCGAGTCGCGCGGCGGCGATGAGCGTCTCGGTCGGGAGCAGCGTGGCCTCGACGAGGACCTTTACCGGCAAGCCGTCGGCAGCTTCGACGATGTCGCGCAGTTCGCGCCGGAGCGCCTCGGTGTTGCTCTCGCGCAGCCAGCCGTGGTTGGCGACGAACTCGATTTCGTGCGCGCCGTGGTCGAGCGCCACCTCGGTTTCGTAGCGTTTGACATCCGCGTCCGCGCCGCCGAGCGGGAAGTCGATGGTGCAGCAGACCTTCACCTCGCTGTCTTCGAGCAAATGGCGGGCGAGGACCACGCGGGAACTGCTCACGCACACGCCGTGCAGCTTGAGTTCCCGCGCGATGGCGCAAAGTTTCTCCAGATCGGCGCGCGTGGCGTCGGCACGGAAGAGGGCGAGTTCAATCAGCGGGGCGAGTTCAGGGAGAGTCATCGGCGGAGCAGGGTGGGGAACAGGTGGACAAAAAATATCTCACACGCCGACCGGATGCCACGCGGTTTTGAATTCGACGGTGTCGAGAATCCAGCGCGGGTTCACGGCCTTGTCGGTGAACCAGTCATCGGCGGCGAGCGAGTGGTCGGCGTAGCGTTTGAGATTGATCGCCGTGCCGGCTTGCAGCGCCGCGGCGACGGCGGGCAGCCCGGTGCCGTCCACGATGGCGTTGACGTCGAGGTGGCTGGCGAGGTGCGGCACGAGTTCGTCGCGTTTGCCGGCGAGGAGGTTCACCACGCCGCCGGGCAGGTCGCTCGTCGCGAGCACCTCGGCAAACGTAAGCGCGGGCAGCGGATGTTTTTCCGAGGGGATGACGACGGCGGTGTTGCCGCTGAGGATGACCGGCAGGAGCAGGGATACCAGCGGCAGCAGGACCGGTTCGTCCGGCGCGAGCACGACCACGACGCCGGTCGGCTCGGGCGTGGTGAAGTTGAAATGCGGCGACGCGACGGGGTTCACGCTGCCGAAGACCTGCTGATATTTGTCGGTCCACCCGGCGTGATGCACGAGACGGTCCACGACACGCCCCACGCCCTCGCGGGCCTTTTCCATCGTCACGCCGTGCGAGCGGGAGACTTCGCGCGCGAGGTCCTCACGGCGGCCCTCGAGCATCTCGGCGGCGCGGTAGAGAATCTGGCCGCGCAGATAGGCGGTGGTTTTCGCCCAGCCCTCGAAGGCCGAGCGGGCAGCGACGACGGCGTCGCGGAAATCCTTGCGCGAGGCGCGGCAGTAATTGTCGAGCGTGTCACCCGAATTGCCGCGGGCCAGCAGATGCCGCCCGCTCTCGCTGCGCACGAACTTGCCGCCGATGTAGAGCTTGTAGGTTTTCCGAACTGCCAGCCGCGATTCCATGCGCCGGATTAAGGCGGCGCACGGAGGGATTTGGAAGGGGGGAATTCGCAGCGCCACGATGAGGGGTGTGCTCAAAAGTGGGTGAGGGTCGCGACGGCTGGGAGCCGATCGCCGACGCGGGCGATGTGGAGTGCGGTGGCACGTCGGACGCGACACCGCTTTCTCAGGGCCGGGCGCGTCCGAAAGCGGTGTCGCGTCCGACTTGCC
>CAMAUZ010000027.1 GCA_945861535.1 Akkermansia muciniphila
ACCGTGTCACACGCTACGGACGCGTCCTCCCACTCACCATTGGGTGAGTTCCATAAAGGGTTCGGAAATTCGCTCGCCCTCGACAGGACGCACGCTTCTGCGGCCTGAAGGCCGCGCTCCTTGCGCCCTCACTGAATGGTTACGGCTTAGCGGTAACTATTCAGTAGAGCCGAAGTCTTGACCACAGAGACGCGATGAACACAGCGCGGCGAAGCCGCAACCCAAGGAGCGCGACCGTCCCGGCCGCAGCGGCGACATCGGAGCCAGAGCGTTGGAAATTTGTTGCGCCCTCGCGGGTGCGTAGGCGCTGCGGGCGGGACGCCCGCGCTCCGGGAGAATTCCTCGCGCCACGCGAGGATTTTCCACAATTGTAGTACGGAGAAGAACAGGAATTAGTTCGCCGAGAATGGCTCACGGTTTGGTGACTGGCTGGAGGCGACGATGCTGCTTGTTTTCCTCTGTGCGCATCGTGTCTCTGTGGTGCTTCCATCGGTTTCCACTGCATAGGTACGGCTTCGTGCGGATGCTTTGCTTTCGTGTGTTCCGTGGATCTCGTGGTTCACAGCAACTCCGGTTTTCCGGCTGATTTATGAGCGGCTTTGCGAGGAGTCGGCCAGGCGAGGAAGTCAGGGTGAAAAACGCGAGCATCGCCACCCAACACTCCCTTTCAAAGCGCGCGCAATGCGGGGCGCGGCAGCCGAGCGGGATCAAAAATCACCGGGCTGGGAGATCAAGCTTCCGCGAAGCTTCAGTCTGCCTGCCGCTCCTCGAAGAATTTCACGACGCGTTCGTAGAAGGCTTTGGTTTTGTCGTCGTCGCAGGCGGCGATCGCGGATTTTTCGGTGCGGATGGCGTCGGCGGGATGGCCGGATTCGAAGAGAACGACGGCTTTGGCGTGGAGGATTTTGTGGGTGGGTTTGGGGGTCGCGGCTTCGGCGGCGGCGATGGCTTTCTGGGCCAAGGCGAAGTCGCGTTTGCGGTTGCGCAGGTCGGCAACGATGCCGATGGCGAGCTGGCAGAGGAGGTCGGGGTCTTTGCCGGCGTCGTCAAGGAGCTGGCGGGCTTTGGCGGGGGCGCGCTCGTCGCTGTCGCGGGCGAGTTCCTGATAATCGGTGAGGTTGGCGGCGAAGCGGTGGGCGCGCTTGAGGGCGGCGAGGTCGTATTTGCCGGCGACAATCTGGCCGAGGGCTTCCTCGAGGCCGCTCATCGGCGAGCCGTGCCAGATGACCGCGCCGGACTTGGCGACGATGAAGGCGTAGGGAATGGAGCGTTGCTCGTAGGCCTGGAGGTAGCCGGTAAAGGTGGCGCGGGAGTCATCGCAGGCGACGGCGTAGTCCATCTTGTCGCCCATTTTTTCGACGAAGGGTTTGACGACGTCCTCGTCTTCGTCGGTGACGCCGATGAAGGTGACGCCCTGTTTTTTGAACTTGGTCTGGAGTTCGGTGAGGTGCGGGATCGTGGTGCGGCAGGGCGGGCACCACGTGGCCCAGAATTCGACCACGTAGATGCCCTTGCCGTTGTTGACCTCGACGGGGCTGCCTTTGATCCAAGTCTTGATCTTGAGGGGCGCGGCGGGGTCGCCGAGCTGGGCGGCCCGGGCGGCGGGCGCGAACGCGAGGGCGACCAGCAGGGCGAGGAAAGCGCGGGAACTCAGAAGTTTTTTCATGTCGGAATGCGGGCGACTGTTCTTGAGGCAGGGGGCGAAATCAAGCGTCGGGGGAGTGATTGGTAATTGACGGGGAGGAGGCAAGGCGGGTGGGCGGACGAGCGGCGGGGGGGGGAACTCAGGTCTCGTGGCGGGGCACAACATCCTGGTCTATGAAACAAGCGGGAAAACTGCGTAACCACTTAAAAGCAAGCGGGTTGCGGCGATTTGTTGCAACCTTTACGCGGGCAATCGGCGGGTTGTTTGGAAATAAAGAACGTAACGCGGTATCAAGGCCGAACTGGTGCCGCGGAGTCGGTGGCGGATGGCCGCGCTTTGACCTGTTGCGCTATGGGCGGGCAGCGCCGGCGGTATTCGGCAATCGTCGCCTCCAGGGTCTTGCCGAGGCGGCACTCCAGCCATCCGATATTGAGCGCCCGAAAGCAGGCCGCCTCGTAGTCTGCATCGGTGATAATTAACTCATCGCTCGCGAGGCCGATCGCGTTCCACCGCTCCGCCGGCGTCATGGAGGTGGCCCAGTAGTCTGGCACCCTTCTGGTCTGCTCGATTTCCTCCGCGGTCATCAGCCTGTTTTTGACCTCCTGCGGCGCGGCTGCAACGGCCTTGCCGCCGCGTTGCAAAATGCCCGCGCCGCCGACGATTCCCGCCGCGAGAATCAGGGCGCTGGCGACGAGGCTCCAGGACGCGAATTTTGAAGGGCTGTTTTCCATAGCTCAAGGGGTTGGGGGTTGGGGCTTTTCCTTGGACGGTTTGACGGGGGGAGCCGCGGGCGGTTTTTCGACCACAGGCGCGGATGGTTCGGTGACGATGCAAAGGGTGGCGGGTTCGTTCAAAACAGGCGCGCTAGGCGAGCCGATTTCCGCCGCGTATTTGCCCCGACTTTCCGCCAGCGATTCGAGCGCCCGCGTCAGGCCGATGTGCTGCGCAAATTGCTTCGCCTCCGCTTCGGAATAGCCGACCTCTTTCGCCAGGCAATACCGATAAAAACCCGACTTCGTAAACCCCCGCCGCAACGCCTCCGCGACCGCCTGATCCAGCAACGCTTTCGGCGCGCTGAACGCATCAACTTTCTGCTCGCGGTTTCTTTGATGGGCCACGGCCCGACTATACGCTGTATAAAAAATAATCAAAAAAAGTTTGCCGGGCGTATAACCGGGTAATCCCTTCTCTCCCATGAAACGAAATTCAGAGTTCACGGACGGGTCGGTGATGGCTGCGGTTCGTCTGCAAAAAGACCTGCGAGATCGCGTGATGGAAAAGGCCAAATCCGAAGACTTGAGCTTTTCCCAAATCCTGCGCCGCTCCCTCCGTCGCGAGCTGGAAAAAACCGTTGCCGAAAACACGCCCGCGGAATCCCCTTGCCTCGGTTAGGTGCTATACGGTGACTAACCCACTCCCCGCCATGCCCGCCACCCTCACCGCCCCGCCGCCGCGGTCAAGCAACCGGGGCAGCATTGGGGAGTGGCGGCGACGGGGAAAAATCAGTTTGATTTTTGTTGAGGCAGTCCGCTTTTTTTTCGTCCGCAGACAAACAATGACCAACTCAACCATCAACTGGACAAACACCATGAAAACAAATGTCAGGCTGTGGCTCTTCGCGGGTTCCTTGCTGCTGGGTGCGGGCGCGCCGGTGACGGCGTGGGCGCAGGCAGCCAAGGATGCGCCGTTGTTTCCCGACAAAAAGCTGGAGGCGGCGGCGCGACGGCAGGTTTTTGAAAAGCGCGACAACGACAAGCCGCTGGTCGAAGCGGATGTGCTGAACCTCTCCACAATCGACGGCAAGGGCATGGGCATCACCGACCTCACGGGTTTGGAGAAGTGCCGGAGCCTGGCGTCGCTGGATTTGGCGAAGAATCAGATCCGCAAGATCGACGCGCTGACGAATCTGGCGAACATCCAGATGCTGATTCTCTCGGACAATCAGATCGAGGAGGTGTCGGCGTTGGCGGGGGTGAAGGCGCTGCAATACCTCGAGCTGTCCAATAACAAGGTGAAGAGCATCGCGGCGCTGGCGGCGGTGACAAATCTGGCGTCGGTGTATCTCGCGAACAACCAGCTCACCGACCTGTCGCCGCTCTTCCAGCAGCGGCGGATGTCGTCGCTGTATGCCGATAACAATCCGCTGGCGGGCATCAAAGGCGTGGGGGCGCTGGCGACGTTGATGACGTTGTCGCTGAACGCGACGGGCGTGGCGGACCTGGGCGCGCTCGAGGGGTTGGGCAACCTTTACTATCTGTTTCTGGAGAAGAACAAGGTCACGGACCTGACGCCGCTGTACAATTTGCTCAAGAAGGATAACGACGGGCCGAAGCGGTTTGCGCCGTTCATCAATATTTACCTCGCGGGGAATCCGCTGAGCGAGGCGGGGAAGAAGCAGGTGGCGGCGATGAAGGAGATCGGGGCACGGGTGAATTTCTGAGGTGGTAGGGCCGGGTTGCGCCCGGTCCTGACATCGCCCTGGCCGGAGCGTGTGGAATTCGGTCGCCGCTTATCGAGGACGGGCACGGCGAGTAGGGACGGCTACGGACGCGCAGCAGCGCGTCCCTACCGTCAGTTCACGGGCACGGTCACCGAGCGGCTGGTGGTGTTGCCGAAGAAGTCGCCGCACTGGAGCGTGATCGTGTACACAACGCCTTTTTTGGGACGGAGGAAAAGTTTGTCAGCTCCGGTGATGGAGAAATAGCTGCGGTGGTCGGTGCCGGCGGGATCTTTCACCGTGACTTGGAGACGGCGGGTCAGTTGGGCGAGGGTGCTGCAACTGTCTTCCACGATTTCTTCGAGGTGGACGGGGATCAGGTTTTTGTCGCTCGCGACCACGGCGGCGGGAATGGCGAGGAGGCGATGAATTTTTGGCCCCCGGGTGTCGCGAATGGTGATGTGTTGGCGGCAGGTGGTCTGATTTCCGGCGCCATCGGTGGCGGTCCAAATGCGGAGGATGTTCTTCACGATGGGCTGCGGGCCGTTCGATTTTTCATCCGTGTAGGAAAGGGCAACGGGACCGGCGTTGTCGGTGGCGCGGGCCTGGCCGGTTTTTTCGGGGCCGATGCCACGGCCGCATTCGACGGTAAGGTCGGGCGGGCAGAAGGTGAAGCGCGGCGGCTCGCGGTCCACGACATGGACCGGGAATTCGCACGCGGACGGGGTCGCGCCGCCCGTCGTGCGGCAGCGGACGATCGTGGTGCCGAGCGGAAACGCCGAGCCAGAGGGCGGCGTGCAGAGGACGGCGGTGCCGGGCGGCGCCGGAACTGTGAAGCGGACTCTGGCGGTGGCTTTGCCGGGCGCGGTCGGCACCGTGATCGGCGCAGGGCACGGCAGACCCGGCGGCGCGACCGTGACGGTGAAGGAGCAGCGCGTGGCAGGGCCGGTGGCCGGGGTGAGCGTGCAGGTGACGGTGGTGACGCCAACGGGAAACACGCTGCCGGGTGGCGGATCGCAGTGCAATCCGAGGCACGCCGGCACAAGCGGCAGCGGGTAATCGACGCGCAGCGGATCGAGACCCGCGGAGGTGGTGAGGACCAGGTCTGGCGGACAAGCGAGGACGGCCGTCGCACTGCAATCGGGCAACGGGAGCAGGTCAGCGCTGAGGGTCAGGGACGCGTCGGGGTTGACGCGAAAGAGGGCTTTGGCCTCGAGGGACGGTGGCAATGGCGGCGGAAGCAGCAGCCGCAGCGGTGCGGAGCGCGATGGTGCGGCCACGGCCTGCCAGTAGGCCGGCTCCGGCAGGTAGCCCAACCCGCGGCCGTTGCCGGCCAGACCGTCGGCGGGAAAGCCGGGGCCATAGCCCGCCGGGATGACGAGGGGAATGGCGGCTTCGACGAGCAGATGGTTATTACGGTTGAAGGGGGAAGGGCCGAACCCGGCGGCGGCGACGAGGCTGAAGCGTTTGGCCGGCACCTTCACGCCTTCGAGAATCAGGAGCACATCGTAGTAAGCGACGCCCTCCGGCGCCAGCGCCTGGGACGTTGGCCCGGGCGTGGCGACCGCCTCGAGGTGCAGGGTGACATTCAAAATGAAGCCGTCGATGCGCAGCGGAAAGGTGAGGTCGGCGAGGGTCTCGCCGGGAGCGAACGCGCGCGGCGTGGTCGTGAGGGCTTCGTAGAGGAGATGCAGTTTGAGCGCGCCGGGTGCGCCGCCGGCGGGCGGGCTGACGGCGGCCCAGAGCAGCGAGGTTTTTCGCGCGTCGGCGCGCGTGGTGCGCAGGAGGGTGCCGTCGGTGGCGCGGGTGATGAAGGCTTGCGGGGTGACATCGGACCATTCACCCACGGGCGCGCCAGTGCGGTCCAGCCCGCCCGAGAATTGTCCATCAACGGTGACAGGCCACGCGCTGGGCGGATTGACCACCGAGTCGGCCTGGGCGGCGGACACCAACAGGCACACGAGCGCGGCGAGAAAAATGCCGGCCCCGCGCAACGGCGGAGCGGGGCGGAACACAGCGGGCTTCATCAGAAAACGTCGGAGATACATGCAACTGCGCGGAACGTAGGGCGCGTGCGGGGCTTGGCAACGCTTTGCCCAAAAAATCACGACAACGGATTCGCGCCGAGCGTGCCGCGCAGTTCCTCGAGATAATGCGGTGACTTGACGCGCTCGAGCTGTTGTCGGGCGAAGCCCAGACGGTCGGCCAGGCCGAGGCGGCCGGCCTCTTCGGCGTAATTGGTTTTCCCGAGGAATTTTTCGAGCGCGGCGATGTTGCGGCGGCAGAGCTGCAGATCGACGGCCTGTTTGGCCGCGAGACGGCGGGCGTACCAATCGCTGGCCAGAAGGGCGTCGCGGGTGAAGAGGGCGCGGATGTCCGGGTGGTCGAGCGCTTTGCCCTCGAAATTTCCGTCGCGCATGACGTGCAACAGCGCGCGCAGGGGCGGGCACGCGACGGCGATGCTGCCGTCATCAAAGTACAGTTGGGCCACGCGCTGCTGCGTGGTGATGATGGTCTCCATGC
This sequence comes from Akkermansia muciniphila, assembly GCA_945861535.1. GTDB lineage: Bacteria > Verrucomicrobiota > Verrucomicrobiia > Limisphaerales > BJHT01 > BJHT01. Next base: position 6,606 of record CAMAUZ010000027.1, read on the forward strand.
CCTCGACGAAAATCGCGAGATCCTGCTTTTCCGGGCGCAGCATTTCCTCGGTGAACACGGCGTCGGGGTGGTTGAAGACGCGGCCAAAAAAGGCGTTCACGAAACGCTGGGTGATCCGGAAGCCGAGGCGGCTGGCGAGCACGGGCGCGCCGTTGTGCGTGAAGTCCGCGCACTTTTCCAGATAGCCACGCGCGATCAAAAACTCCGGGCTGCGTTCCTCGACGCTCATGCGGCACCAGAGTTCGGGGACGAGCAGGCTCACGTCGTGATCGACGCGCACCTGCGGCCCGACGCAGCCGGCGGCCGTGATGAACACGCTGTCGCCGGTGAGGAGATAGGAGACCAGCGCGTTGTTCAGATCAATGATCGGCGGCAGGGCGTTGAACGGGCCTTTGGTCAGCGCGCCTTCCGAACCCGCACCCGTGGTCGAGGGCGATTTGCCGGTCATGCTGCAGATGAACTCCATGAACAGCTCGGGCAGTTCGAGGTAATGAATCGGGTTGAACACCGCCAGCGCCGGGATGCCGGCGTCGCGCTCGGGCGGGTTGTTGCGGTGGCCGGGCAGCACGGCGTTGACGGGCAGCGGCACAGGTTGATCGAGCGGGATGCGGCGGCGCAGGCGCGTGGCCATTTGCGCAAGATACGTGTCGCGCGGGGCCAGCAGATCGGGGCGCACCTGGAGGTAGCGGGGATTTTTCGAGGGCTTGCCGCCGACCAACCGCGGATGCGCCGAGGAGACGAAGTAGCCCGGTGCGCCGGCGCTGGCGACCGCGCGGATCAGCGTCTGCATCGGCTCGGTGAACTGCGTAAAGCCGATGGCGTCGGCGACCAGTTCGGCGGCCTGCGCCTGCGTGAGCGGCTCGTAGTTCGAGAAGAAATTTCCGGGCCGCGAGAAATCGAGTTCCGTCTGCTTGTCGTAGCCACGGTGGATGGCGTCGTCCGGCCGCTGAAACAGACGGTATTCGCAGTTGTGAACGAACTTCACCGAGCGATTGCGATACTCGGGATTCAAGCCCGTGAGCGCCGTGGCCGGGACGACGACCGACGCGGTGATGTCATCCTCGAGGGAGATTTTTGCGGCGGGCTGGAAATCTTTCCGCAGCCCGAAGGTGCGCCACGCGCCATCGGCATCGAAGCCCACCCGCAGATAGCTGGCGACGAGCTTGCGGTTGTCGCATTTCAATTCGTTGCCCGGCGTGCCGTTGATAAAATCCACGCTGAAATGCTCGCGCCAGCGACCGCCCCACTCGGGTTTGTAAAAGCGCTTCACGGTGAACAGCAGCTCCTTGATGTACTGCGGCACGCTGCGCAGCCACGCGTTGTATTCCGCGGTGTACTCCTCGGGGCTGGGCGTGAGCAGCTTGATCACCGAGCCGAGCGAGCGCTCGGAACTGAGGATGCGGCGGCTGTCGCCGTTGGGCTGGCGGCCCGGCAGAAACCGGTCGCTGTAATCGCGCTCGATCAGTTCGCCGACCCAGTCGAAATCCTTCGCGAAATTGCTGATGAAGACCGGCCCCTGCAAAATCGCGTCGCTGATGGATTTCGAGATTTCCGATTTGCCGCCGCCCGAGACGGTGCAGGGCTTGTGGCAGACGGTGCCTTCGCCGGCGGTGCCAACGAGGCGCCACGCGCGGCCACCGGGCGGTTTGAACATGCGCACCTTGTAGCCGGACGGGCGGACGTAGGTCTGGTCGGCGAGCAGTTTGATCTGCGATTCGCCGCCGCCGACGGCGCGCCAGGTGATGGTCTGCTTGTGCAGGTCGAAACGCGCATCCTCGGGCACGTAAATGATGTCGGGATAAATGCGGTCCACCGCGTAACCCGCGGGCTTCACGTCCATCACCGGGCGGTACAATTTCACGACCTCCTCGAAGCTGTGATCGAGGGGCCGGACGTGGACGTTGCCGAGAAATTCTTCGCCGAGATCGTACGTGGGAAACGCGAGCGTGCCGCCCGCGTGCTCCTCCTCACACAGGCCGAAGAGATTCGCCGCGAAGCTGAGCTGCGTTTTCACCTCTTTCTTGCAGTAGCCGAAATAGTTGTCGGCGATGACCGTGACGATGGCGCCCGACTCGTCGCGCGCGGTGATCTTGAAGGCCTGGCCGAGGTTGTAACGCTCGTCCTCGGTCTTCCAGCACATGCCGTCGCGGCGCTGGCGCTCGGTGGCTTTCTCCCAGCTCGGCAGCCCGAGGTTGAACTTGGTCAACTGCGTCAGGTGCGGCGCGAGAATCACGCAGCCCGTGTGGCCGCTCCAGTGCTCGGTATCGAGGCCGGCGTCGTTCTCCGGGAGAAAGGGGTCGCCCGCGTTGCCGAAAATGCTTTCCACAAAATCCAGGTTGCTCACCAGCGTGCCGGGCGCGAAGAAGCGAATCTCCATCGTCTTCTCGCTGCTGAACCCGGGCACGCCGGGGCACACCACCGGCCGCAGCAGCAACGACACGAAACACTCGGCGGGCGTCGCCTGCCCCGCGGTGAAGGGCAGCCGCAGCAACTCGCGCGGCGGATGCAGTGCCAGCCGCAGCAGCGTGGCGAACACCGCCTTGGGCACCGCCGCCTTGTCCGCGGGGATGGGCAGGCCGCCCTCGGCGACGTGGAAAATTCCCTGCGTCGTGCGGCGGTCGCTGCGGGGATTGTGCAGCACGCCCTGCTTCACCCGAAACGAACTGAGCAGTTCCGAGGTGAAGGTGTCCTTGCCGACCGGCAGCGACAGCGCGCGCGCCATTCCAGTGCGGTCCAACACGAGCGTCTTCGGCGGCACCTTCGCCGGAAGCACGACATCCTGGAGATAGTCGTAGATGAAATTCTGAATGCGCTGATCGGCGGCGCAGAGGTAATTGGCCAGCACGCGGTCCGTCTCGCGGTAGTGCGCGAACACGGCGGCCAGCAGGTCATCGACACCCGTGTCCGCCGGGCTGCCGGCGGTGGGCAGGCCGAGCATGGCGAGCTTGAGGTTGATGTATTGCAGGAGGCTGCGGTTGGTGAGCGGGTCCTGTGCGCCGATAAGTCCGAGGGCCGGTTCCAGTTTCATAGCGGTGGGAAATGGGTGCGTTGCGGTGAATCCCGGTTCGCGGCGCGCAGCATAGCGGCGCACCAAAAAACGGCGCAAGCGTGACGTGGAAAAAGTGCGTGATAGCCGCGCTAAACCAGCGTTCCCGCTGAAGAAGCCGCGCTTGTGAACGAAGACGCCGTCGCGCGCGGGCGGACCACCCACCCTTGTAGGAGTCGAGGTAACGAGACTCTGACCTTTTCCGCGCGAGCAGCGGACGGAGTCTCGTGGGCTGACTTGGAACAGGCGTGTGGGACCGGAACTTGGTTGCAAGGAAGCGGCATGGGGTGCGGTCGGGCACGCCGCTCGCGGAAAGGGGTTAGAGCCTCGTTACCTCGACTCTTACCAGCGGCGGGCGCGCTCCCCCCCCCCCGCACCGAAGCGGCCTGGCCTTGGTGCTTGGCCCGGTTTGGTCACTTCCCTTGAGCTTTGAGCTTTAGCCTTGGAACTTCCGCGCCCTCCGCCAGGCAAGCCCGAATCACGTTTGAAGTCCCCTCGCGACGCGCAGTCCAACGCGGCCACTTTGGTTAGATGACTGCCATGATGATCGAAAATCTTGCCCGTCGTTTCCTGTTTTGGCTCGCGTGTTTCACCGCGGGCACGGTGGGCGCGGCGCGCGCGGCCGAGGCGCCGACACCGGCTTTTTTCGCCGATCACTGCCTTCGTTGCCACGGCGAAAAGCAGCCGAAAGGCGAGTTCCGCGTGGACACGCTGCCGGCGGATTTCTCCGAGTTGGCCAACGCCCAGCGCTGGGCGGAGGTTTTGTTCCGCATCAACGCACGGGAGATGCCGCCCAAGAAAGAGCCGCAGCCTTCCGCCGCCGAGTTGGGCAAAACGGTCGATTGGATTTCCACCCGCCTCAAGGATGGCGAGGCGGTGCGCATGGCCAAGCGCGGACCGGTCGCGCACTACCGCCTGAGCCGGGACGAATACGCCCACACCGTTTATGACCTGCTCGGGGTGCATTTCGATGTGAACCTCCCGGGCGCTTTCAATGAGGACCCGCGCTGGCACGGCTTCGAGCGCATCGGCGCGGTGCTGTCGCTGTCGCCATCGCATGTGGACCGCTATTTCAAGGCGGCGGAAATCGTGCTGGAACGCGCCTTTCCCGAGCAGCCGGTCAAGGCCACCAAGAACCGCCGTGACGCCAACGAACGACGCGAGAAATGGCTGGACGAACCGGGCATCACCAACCGCGTGCGCTGGCCGATGTGGCCGAGCAATCGCCGGGGCGTGATGAACACCACCCTGCCGGGGACCTATCGCGTGCGCATCCAATTGAGCGGGCTGCGACCGCCGGATGGCCGGACGCCGCATCTGTCACTGTGGCATCAGCAGTTGAAGCGCTCGGTGTTTGACCAGGACATCCTCGCGCCCGAGGACCAGCCGGTCGTGATCGAGTTCGAGTCTGACTTGTCGCCGGGCGGGTTCGAGCTGGTGCACGAGGTGCCGCGCGTTTTCAACGAGGTGGGCAATCACACGCTCAATGTGCTCAACGGCGGCGGCAGTGTCTTCACCGGTACGCGGGACATGCGCCGCCTGAATCCGACCGGCTACAAGCTGTTCGATGACGACCGGCAGCCGATTCACTCGATGTTGATCGTGGACTGGGTCGAGTGGGAAGGCCCGCTCGTCAGCGAGGCTGATTTGAAAAAGCGCGATGGCTTGGTGCCGAAGAAGGACGGCGATCTCGCGGAGGCGCGCACTTGTCTTGAGCGTTTCGCCTCCCGCGCGTGGCGACGACCGGCGACCGAAACCGAGGTGGAGCGCTATGTGAAAGTCATCGAGCGCGAAATGGCTGCGGGGGAAAAGTTCCGCACGGCGTATCGTGCGGCCATGGTCGGCATTCTCACGTCGAAGAATTTCTATTACCTCGAAGAAGGCTCGGCCACGCAGCGCCGCGACCGGGTGAACGACTGGGAGCTGGCTTCGCGGCTGTCGTATTTTCTCTGGGGTTCGCTGCCGGACGAGGAGCTGTTCGCCGCCGCGCAGACCGGTCGGTTGCACGAGCCGGCGGTGTTGCGCACGCAGCTCGGGCGGATGCTCGGCGATGCCAAAATCAAACGCTTCACCGAGGCGTTCCCGCGCCAGTGGTTGCAGTTGCACAAGGTCGGGATGTTCCCGCCCGACCCGAAGCTGTATCCCGATTACGACAAGTGGCTGGAGCAAAGCATGGTCTTGGAATCGGTCGCCTATTTCACCGAAGTCTTCGCGCAGAACCGGTCGCTGCGGGAGTTTCTCCACTCCGACTGGAGCGTGGTGAATCCGCGGCTGGCGGAGCATTACCAACTGCCACCCTTGAAGGCCTCCGGATTCCAACGCGTGGCGCTGCGACCAGAGAGTCATCGCGGCGGATTGCTCACGCAGGCGGGCATCCTGATGCTCACGTCCGACGGCACGCGGCATCGGCCCGTGCATCGCGGCGTGTGGATTTCAGAAGCCATCTTCGGCCGAACCCCGCCCCCGCCCCCGCCGAATGTCGAACCGCTCGAACCCACACCCGTTAACCAACCCAAGGCCACGGTGCGCCGGCAAATCGAGGCGCACGCGACCCACGCCACCTGTGCCGCCTGCCACCAGCGCATCGACCCGCTGGGCTTCGCCTTCGACAACTACGACGCCGTCGGCCAGTGGCGCACGGAGGAGCGCGTGACCGCCGGCAAAGGCGCCAACCCGCCCGTCAACGCCAGCGGCAAGCTCGCCGACGGCCGCGCCTACGACGGGCCGGACGCCTTCAAACAACTGCTCGTGCAGGACCTCGACCGGTTTGCGGAGGCGTTCATGGAGCAACTGGCCACGTTCGCCCTGCGCCGGGCGATGACCGTGGATGATGCCGCGCAAATCAAAAGCATCGCCGCGGCGAGCAAGTCATCCGGGCACAACTTGCGCGGGGTGTTGGAGCATTTCGTGGCTTCGGAATTGTTCCTCAAACGATGAACGCCTTGCCAGTGATGATACGATTGATACCCTACCCACTATGAGTTCCACCGTCGCCTTCCATCGTGGTCTGCAGCCCGTGATGCAGTTGTTATTGCCGCGCAAGGAACAGCAGGTGCTGGCCGCGCAGTCGGACCCTTCGCTGCGGGATCGCATCAAGGAGCTTGCGCGCAAATCCACGGAGGGCGAATTCACCGCCGGGGATCGGGAGGAATACATCGGCACCGCCCACGGTAACTACCTCGCCGGTCTCCGCGCCGCCCGCACCCGGCTCTTGAACCTCCGCGACGAACCCAGCCAACTCATCCCCGACGACGATGAGCACTGGTATGCCTTCGGCTTCGAGAAACCCTCCGACTCCGCCAGCCCCGAGCCCCCGGAGAACCTCGTCCTCACTCACGGCGCGTCCGGCAGCCGCACGCTCCGAGCCGCCTGGGACGACACCCGCCGCGCCGACAACTGCCGCCTCCGCGCCAAGGTGAAAGCCACCGGCGTGCAAGTCTTCAACGAGATTGTGCAAAACAGCGACGGTATCCTCGCCTTCCCCGCCCAACTCGCCGAGATCGAACTGAAAATCACCGTCACAGGCCGTAACGCCGTCGGCGAAAGCCCAGCCACCGGCGCGGTAACCGCCGCGCTCCCTTGACCCATGACGCTCTGGTCCAACTACCCCCCCCGCAACCGGGCCTTGTGATTGGGGACCAACCGCTCCCGAGGTTCGGTTTTGCGCGGAGTGATATTTAAGCCGGCACCACCTCTGAACCTCCGGAAATCCGGTGAAAGGCTCAATTCCCGCCAATAACCTATCGACATGTTCACCTCGGCCTCACTTTGCTAGACTGCAAAGTGCGGTCGGATACCAGTAAGCGGCAAAGTAATGCACCTGTTCAAATTGACCCACTAATAAATTACTGCCTCTCTATGGAAACAATTGTGAAAGTCATTTATGGACTTACTGTCTCAAGTCTCGTCCTTGCATCTCTGGCCGGAAAAACCGCCTTCGATCGGGTCGAGTCCTGTCACACGCTAGCATCAGTTGAAAGGGCCATGGTTGCTCTCGCAGTCCTTGAGGCTGAATGCGGAAAACACGCTCTGATTGATTGGATCGAAGATGAATTTGCCGACAATATGCAAGACCAGGGGAATTGGTGCAGCGGCACCGTTCCGGAGGTTCTATCGCGTTGGGACGACAGCCGAAACTATGAGTTTCGTGGCTCCGTAGCGTCAGGTCCAGGACTTGTCTTTCGGTGGACGCGTTTGCCGGGGCTTAACGAAAGGCAAAAAGCGGTCCGGGCACGGCTTAAGAAGCATGACAACGCCGTTGCCCAAGATGACGATTATTTAGCTTACGAAGTATTGTCGTTCATGCGCACTCCTCCGCTCCTGGTTGAGCACGAAATATGGGTTGCAAGCGGACATGTGGTACACCTTAACTTCGGCGAAAGCATGCGGCTAAAAGAATGGGTGTCGTATTTGGATATTAAAACCGGCGGAATCCCGAAGGCGTATACGGCGGCCGATCTCCGCGAGCACATCGCAGCACTCGGAGTTCAAATCTCGTCCTCTGGGAAGGATGCGGAGTCGATTTACCGTTCGGTCTTCGCCACTTGGACTAATCAGCGTGTGAAAGTGCCCATCGTCAATTGGGATCTCAAATACACTTATGCCGTATTTTCACTTTCGTTTCTAGCTACAGTTCAGCTTCTTTGGCTCGCCAAGGCAATAACTAGTATAAAAATAAACCCAGAGGCCGACGAAGAAACGAATGTCGCCTTACGCCTTTCCCTCCGATCACAACTGGCTGCTGCCACCGACGGAAGAATGGCTAAAGTGATAACGGTGCTTGACTGGCTAGCGGTAATAGCTTGTGGGGCGGTGGCACTCACCGCCCCGACGTTGTGCTTCTTAAGTGCTCTTACGGTTTACCTCGCTACAGGAACTGAGATGCACGCAGTCTATGCAACGGCCGGGATTGCGGCACCCACGCTATTTTTATCGGCCTATGTTGTTTCACGCCTACGGAAGATTGTCGGTGCAGTCTCATTGCCAACTAAGAATGCCGCTTAACACACTCACTGGAGTGAACGCGAGCGGACCACGCTAGTTGCCAATGCGGACGGGTTAGACCGCCCGCTTCGCTCAGTTCTGCCGTTAGCGGGGAGATGCAGGCGAAAGCTGGGGACCGCCAGCGAACCGCACCAGAATGTCCGGCCGCTGCCAGAAGCCTTCATTCCTTCCACACTTCACGCGCCTCTGGAGTGCGGTGGTAGAGCGCCGCGGCGAGCAAGTCATCGGGCACAACTTGCGCGGCGTTATGGAGCAGTTCGTCGGCTCGGAACTGTTCCTGAAGCGATTAACCCCTTGCCAGTCCTGATGCGATTGCTAGGTTCTCAACATGAGTTCGACCATCGCATTCCAGCGCGGATTACAGTCCCTGTTGCAGTTGCTCTTGCCGGGCAAGGCGCAGCAGGTGCTGGCTGCGCAGGCGGACCCTTCGCTACAGGACCGCATCGAGGAACTCGCGCGCAAATCCACGGAGGGCGAATTGACCGCCGAGGACCGCGAGGAATACGTCGGCTATGTGCGCGCGAACAAGTTCGTCGCGGGGCTGCGCCGCACATCGAGCAGATCTGCACCTTGAACCATGGCGGCCCGGACATCGCCGCCGATCTCTCAGCCGCTGATCGCGAACTAACCCAACACTTCACCGTGAACTCTCCCCGCCAAGACCAACTGCTCACCCGCCGCCGCGCCCTCAAGGGCCTCGGGGCCACGCTCGCGCTGCCGCTGCTCGACAACGTGCAATCGTTGCGCGCCGCTGAGACAGCCTCGCCCTCAGCGGACCTCCAGCGCGGCCTCGCCGGTTACTGGAAGTTGCAAGGCGACTGCCGCGATCACTCCGGCGGCGGGCATCATGGAATCAATCACGGCGTGGATTTGCAGAACGGAGTGTTCGATGGCCGCGGGGCATTTATCGAAGTTCCAGCAAATGACGCGCTCCAGTTGGGGCGCGGCGATTTCTCCCTCTCAGCCTGGGTGCATACGGACAAGGTTGTCGATGACACGCTCGGCGATGTGTTGAGCTGGTATGATCCGCAACTGCGCCGGGGCGTGACGCTGAACCTCCATGCCAGCGCGGGCGGCTATCAGTCTTCCGGCGATGACCGCCATGTGAGTTTCGGCATCGACAACGGGAAGCTCGGCGAATGGCAGGACTGCGGGCGGCCCAATCCCACCAGCAATTACGTGAGCAATTCACTCACGGTCTTCGACGGTCATCTCTACGCCGCGACCATTGATGCGCAGGACGAGGCCGGCTGGTCGCATGTGTATCGTTACGCCGGGGGCAAGGAGTGGATTGATTGCGGTCGCGTGGGCAATCGCCGGACCACGGGTGTCATGGCCCTGATCGTTCATCAGGGGCACCTCTACGCGGGCACCTCCACCTACGATTGGACCCGTGTGTTCTCCGGCAAATACGACCCGGCCCGGGTCTATCGCTACGAAGGCGGAACGAAGTGGACCGACTGCGGCCAGCCCGGCCAGATGCTACGGATCAACTGCATGGCAACCTTCGGCGGCCGACTCTACGCGGGCGGAGATCGCGGACTACCGCCGGCCGGCGAGCGGCAATGGACCGGCCGGCCGTATCAGGTTTTCGTCCATGAGGGCGGGACCGAATGGCGCGTCGCCGGCAACTTCCCGGCCGAGCCGCCGCGGAATTGTTATCCCCACGCGATGGCCGTGCATGACGGTCGCCTCTTCGTGGGCTATCCGAACGTCCACGCGTTCGACGGCAAACGTTGGGAATTCGCGGGCACGCCGCTGGGCGAAACGCCGGTCGAGCTGAAACCGATGCTCCAAGTGCATTCGCTCGCGGTGTTCCGTGGGAAGCTGCAGGCGGGCATGTGGCCGGAGGCGCGCGTCGTCGAGCACCTGCGCGGCGAGCAGTGGTTGGACCGTGGACGGCTCGGCGACGGCACGGAAATCAACGCGCTGACGGTTTACAACGGGAAGCTTTACGCCGGGGCGATTCCGCGTGGCGAAGTCTCGCGCTACGATGAAAAGGCCGGCTGGACCTCGCTGCGGAAGTTTTTCTCACCGCCGGGCTGGGAGCCGGGTCCGGCGACCGCGCCGGTGCGCGAGGAAATAAACAACTGGACGCGGGTCACGAGCCTCACGGTCTTCCAGGGCCGCCTCTTCGCCAGCATCGGCAGTTGCACCAGCGCGGCGCAGGACGCCCCGGCGGGCGTTCGCGGGAGCGTTCACTCGATGCAGGCCGGGCAGTGCGTTTCTTATGACAAGGACCTCGGCTCGGGCTGGCGGCATCTCACCGCCGTGCGTCAGAGCGGCGAACTCCGGCTCTACGTGAACGGTCGCCTGGCGACGAAATCCGCGGCGTTCAACGCGGCGGATTACGACCTGACCGTGAAACAACCGCTGAAGATTGGTTTCGGCGAGCAGGACTATTTCACCGGGCGCATCCGCGAGGTGCGGCTTTACCAGCGGGTGCTGGCGGAGCGTGAGATTGCCGCACTGCACGAATCACCTAATCTCGGCGAAGCCCGATGAACGATTTGCAGTCAGAGGTGTGGCGACCGTGTCGGTAAACTTTCGGAACCAAAATATTTTATGGCCAATATTCCTTCGCAAAACTGGTTGCTCACGCGGCGTCACGCGCTCAAAGGCCTCGGCGTCACGCTGGCGCTGCCATTCTTGGATTGCATGTCGCCGCTGCGTGCCGCCACGGCGGACAAGGCGCTCAAGGCGCGGCGCAGCGTGTTCATTTACCTGCCCAACGGCGTCTGCACGGCCGACTGGCAAATCAAGGCGGCCGGGCCGGCCTACGAACTGTCCAAGCCGCTGGTGTCGCTCGAGAAGCATCGTGATGTCATCACGCCGTTCAGCGGGTTGCACCATCCCAACGGCCTGGGGCACCATCACAACTGCCAGAGCATCTGGCTCACGGGCGGCAAGATTGGCCAGTCGGTGCGCAACACGATTTCCGTGGACCAACTCATGGCGCAGGTGACCGCGCCCATCACGCGCTATTCGTCGCTCGAACTCAGCAACCAGGGCGGCTCATTGGCGGTGAATCCCGACGGCATCTCGTTGCCGGCCACCTTCAGCCCGGGGCTGGCGTTCCGTGAATTGTTCGAGGACCCGAAGGGCGGCATCGCCAAGCAACGCCGGGGCTATCAGCGGCGCGGGAGCATCATTGACGCAGTCCTCGACGAGGCGCGCAGCCTCAGCGGACAACTGGGCAACGAAGACAAGGGCCGCCTGGAGCAATACCTCACCGCCGTGCGCGAGGTCGAAGTGCGCACCGAGCGTGCGGACAAATGGCTCGACACGCCCCGCCCGAAAATCGAGCCGTCCGTCCACTCGAAGCTCAACCGAGACATCTCGCTCCAGATGCTCGGGGACTATCTCCGCACGATGTATGACATCATCGTGCTGGCGTTCCAGACGGACATGACGCGCGTCGCCACCCTCGTCACCGGCACGGAAGGCCAGGGACCGGCGGTGCCGGAGATTGGCATCAAGCAGGACCGCCACTCGCTCTCGCATCACAACGGAAACCCCGACCTGATGCGGCAGCTCATGGAAAGCGACGCGTTCAACATCGCGCAGTTCAGCTATTTCATTGGACGCCTCAAGGAGGTGTCCGACGCCGACGGCCCGCTCATCAACACCACGATGGCGCTCTACGGCAGCGGCATGGCCTACGGGCACAGCCACGGCAACGCGAGCCTGCCGCTCATCCTCGCGGGCGGCACCAAGCTGGGCTTGAAGCACGGCCGCCACGTGGACTTCAACCTCGTCCCCGAGTTCAAAGGTTACGAGAAGCACCCTGCCATCCACTTCAAGCCCGTGAATGAGAAGGCGCGCCTGAGCAACCTGTTGCTCACCATGGCGCAGAAGATGGACGTAAAGACCGACAAGTTCGCCGACAGCCTGGGCATCCTTTCGGAGGTGACGGTTTGAGGTCGGTCGCGCCAGGCAGACGTTGGATATTGAACCTGCTGGTTTGCCTGCTCGCGCAGTCTGCGGGAGCAGCGGAAAAGGCCGATTTCTTTCCGCAGCCCGGCCAGTTTCCCCCACCCAATGCCGGCCACTACCTTGCCGGCGAACTCGTCTCCGTGGACCACGTCAACCGTCGCGGGGCCATCCGCCTCGTCGGCGATGGCGTGGATGACCGGTATCACTCGGCCCCCTCGCACCGGTTCGCGCTGCTGCCCTACGGCACCATCCGCTACCACGGTGCGCCGGCCGAGTTGCGAGACATTCCCATCGGCACCTTGCTGCACGGCTATTTCGTCCTGCCTCCCGCCGACGACAAATCCATCCCGCCGCCTGAGAAAAACTCGCGCTACGGAATCAAACACACCCACGCGCTCTCGCTCGAAGACGACTTCAGTTTTTACCAGCGCCGCGACCGCGCTTGGAAAATCACCAGCAGCGACGTGAAGACCGGCAAGCTAAAAGCCACCGCCACAGGCAAGGCCGATGCCGACGGTCTGAAAGGCGAACGGACCTTTGAAATCGACCGCTCAACGCGCGTGTGGAAAGGCCGCGCCGCGGGCGAACTCGAAGACCTCGCGCCCGACCAAACCGTGCAGTTGAACTTCACCTGGGCTCCCGACTGGAAGAACGGTCAACTTCACGTCACCGATGTCTGGCTCGACGACGAGAGCCGCAAACTTGCGGGCGAGCGCCAGCGGCAGGTTCACATCCGGCATCAGTCCCACCGCTGGCTGGCCGGCTGGGTGGACCATGTCGAGCATCAACCCGGCGGCAAAGGCATCGTCACCGTCACGCTCTTCGGCGGCATGGACCCGACGCTTTACGAACGCGCGCGGACCGCGAAAGGAGCCGCCATCGCCGCCGCCGAGCCGACGCTGCGCAGTTGGTGGCAGGAGCACGACAACAAGGGCGGCTCCGTGGTGGGCTTGAAAGACCTGCCCAACCCACCGCCCGGCAGCAGCGGCCTGCAACTGCGAGTGCAACTCAGCGAACTGCTCGAAGGCTTTCGCCCCGGTCGCATTGTCCGCTATCGTCCCAACGGCTTTCCCAGCGTAAAACTGCCGCCCGAAGAGCGCATCAAAAGCTTCGATGACCGCTGAACCAACCGGCCACCCGCCATGCCTGCCATGCCCGCATTTTTCCCAGCGATGAACCCGCAGCTCCGACTGTTCGCCCGCACCCTGGCCGCCTGCCTTGTCCTCGCCACGCCCGCCCCCGCCGCCGAGGCCCCGACCAAGGCCTTCTTCGCCGAGCACTGCCTCCGCTGCCACGGCGAGAAGCAGCAGAAGGGCGAGTTCCGCGTGGACACACTGCCCACGGACTTCTCCGAAATCGGCAACGCCCAGCGCTGGGCCGAGGTGCTGTTCCGCATCAACACGCGCGAAATGCCGCCGAAGAAGGAGCCGCAGCCCAAGGCCTCCGAGTTGGGGCCGGTCGTGGACTGGATTTCCACGCGCATCAAGGAAGGCGAAGCCGTGCGCATGGCCAAGCGCAGTCCGGTGTCCCACTACCGCCTGAGCCGCGAGGAATACGGCCACACGGTTTACGATTTGCTCGGCGTTTACTTCGATGTCGATGCGCCCGGTGCTTTCAATGAAGACCCGCGCTGGCACGGCTTCGAGCGCATCGGTTCGATGCTCTCGCTCTCGCCGTCGCATGTGGACCGTTACTTCAAGGCCGCCGAGACCGTGCTCGAACGCGCCTTCCCCGAGTCGCCGACGAAGGCGAGCAAAGGCCGCAGCGAAGCCCCGGCCGGCAGTCGCTGGCTGATTGTTCCCGGCCATCGGCGCGGCAACCTCCGCGCCACGGCTCCCGGCCTGTATCGCATCCGCGTGCAACTCAGCGCGGTGCCCTCGTTCAAAGGCCGCCTGCCGCATCTGGCCGTCTGGCACAACGGTTTGAAGCGCTCCATCATTGGTCAGGATGTGCAAGCCGCCGAGGACAAACCCACGGTCGTCGAGATAGAAACCTTCCTCCCCGAGGGCGGACTCGACCTCGTGAACGAAACACCCGGCATGCTCTCCGACGGGCAGACGCCAAGCATCGGTGCCATGCCGTTCTCCAGCCTCGCCGACCTGAAGAACGTCACGCCGAAATCCTACAAGCTGCTCGACGAGCAGGGCCGCTCGATTTTCCCGCTGCTCATCGTGGACTGGGTGGAATGGGAAGGCCCCATCCTCACCGAGGCCGACCAGAAGAAGCACGAGGGACTCTTTCCCGCGAAAGCCGGCGACCTCGCCGAGGCGCGCGAATGCCTGAAGCGATTCGCCGCGCGCGCATGGCGCAGGCCCGTGGCCGACGCGGACATCGAGCGTTTCATGAAGGTCATTTCCAGCGAACTGGCCGCGGGCGAAAAATTCCGCTCGGCCTATCTCGCCGGGATGGTCGGCGTGCTCACGGCGAAGAATTTTTATTACCTCGAAGAAGGCTCCGCCACGCAGCGCCGCGACCGGGTCAACGACTGGGAACTCGCCTCGCGCCTGTCCTATTTCCTGTGGGGTTCGCTGCCGGACGCCGAGCTGTCCGCCGCCGCACAAGCTGGCAAGCTGCACGAACCGGCGGTTTTAAGGACACAGGTCGCGCGCCTGTTCGCCGACGCGAAAATCAAGCGCTTCACCGACGCCTTCCCCAAGCAATGGCTCCAGCTCCACAAGGTCGGCGTCTTCCCGCCCGACCCCGAGCTTTACCCCGACTACGACAAGTGGCTCGAGAAGAGCATGGTGCTGGAGTCGGTGAGCTACTTCACCGAGGTCTTCGCCCGGAACCTGTCGCTGCGCGAGTTTCTCAATTCCGACTGGACGATGCTGAACTCCCGGCTCGCGATGCACTACCAGATGCCGCCGACGAAAGCCTCGGCGTTCCAGCGCGTGACGCTGCGGCCCGACGACCACCGCGGCGGTCTGCTCACGCACGCGGGCGTGCTCATGCTCACCTCCGACGGCACGCGGCACCGGCCCGTGCATCGCGGCGTGTGGGTCTCGGAAGCGGTCTTCGCCAAAACGCCACCGCCGCCGCCGCCGAATGTCGAACCGCTCGAAGCCACGCCCGGCAACAAGCCCAAGGCCACCATCCGTCAGCAACTCGAAGCCCACGCGACGCACGCCAACTGCGCGGCCTGCCACCAGCGCATTGACCCGCTGGGCTTCGCGTTCGACAACTTCGACGCCATCGGCCGCTGGCGGACCGAGGAGGTCATGCCCACCGGGCAGGGCGCAAATCCCCCCGTGAACGCGAGCGGCAAACTGCCCGACGGCCGCGCCTACGACGGCCCGGACGCTTTCAAAAAGCTCCTCGTGCAAGACCTCGACCGCTTCGGCGAAGCCTTCGTCGAGCAACTCGCGACCTTCGCCCTACGCCGCGCGATGAGCACCGACGATGCGACGGCGCTCAGAGCCATCGCCCACGCCAGCAAGGCGGACGACTACCGGCTCAAGCCCGTCATCGAGCGGTTCGTGCTCTCCGAGCTTTTCCAGAAACGGTGATGTGCCCGCCGCCCGCACGCTTCGCGACGAAACTTTGCGCCGTAGCCGCCGACGTGAGGAGGCGGACGCGCCCGTCAGCCACGCGATCCGCCTCCTCACGTCGGCGGCTACACGGTTATCTCGTTCGGAAACACCCGTCGCGGGTAGGGCGGGGTGTCCTCACCCCGCCGTCGGCCACCCGAACGCTGCGGGTATTCGGCGGCGCGGTGAGGACACCGCGCCCTACCCACGCTCGTTCAGGGAAAGCGATTGCCCGCTGCCTTGCTCGAAGCCAATGAACCCATCCGAAACAGGAAATATTTTATGAACCTCCCTCGCCGCACATTCTTCCGCACCCTCGCCGCTGCGGCGGCACTGCCACTCCTCGCCCTCACCGCACCCGCCGCCGACCACATCCCCCAGCCCGGCCAATTCCCGCCGCCCGGCTCCGGCCATTACCTCTCGGGCGAAATCGTGCAACTCGACCCCGCTCGTCGCCGCGGTGCCTTGCGACTCGATGGCAACGAACCGCACGACCGCTATCAATCCGGCGCGCTGCATTCCTTCGCCCTGCTGCCGTATGCGATGTGCTGGTTCAACGGCGCGCCCGCCGAACTGCGCGACCTCCCCATCGGCACGCACGTTCACGGCTACTTCTTCGTGCCGCCGCCGGGCGAGGAAAAGACCATCCCGCCGCTGCCGAAGGGTCAGGAGAGATACGAAATCAAATACAACCACGCCCTCTCGCTCGAGGACGACTTCAGCTTTTACCAACGGCGCGGCCAGGCGTGGAAGGTCGTCTCAGTGGACGAAGCCAAAGGCAAATTGAACGTCGCCCCGACCGGCACCATGGCCAAGGACGGCATCAACAAGCCCTACATCTTCGACCTCGACCACGCCACGCGCGTCTGGCGCGGCCGCACGCTCGTTGAGCTGAAGGACATTGCGCCTGACACCATCGTCCAGCTCAACCTCACGTGGTCGCAAGGCTGGCGCGACAAGGAATTCACCGTCTCCGACCTTTGGGTCGACGACGCGGCCCGCGCCGCCGCCACGGAACTTCAGCGTCGCCGGCACGTGATCTTCCAACGCCAACGTTGGCTCCCCGGCTGGATTGACGCCGTGGAGAACTTCGACTTCGGCGGCGGCATGCTCACCTTCACGCTCTTTGGCCCCATGGACCAATCCCTCTACGACGACCTCAAGACCTCGCAGGACAAAGGCTTCGGCGTCGCCGTCGCCGAGAAAGACCTGCGCACCTGGTTTCACCGCAGCGACAAAAAAATCGGCAAGGTCGTGGAATGGAAAGAGACGCCCAACCCGCCCCCCGGCAGCAGCGGCATCCAAGTGCGAATGAAGTTCACCGAACTCCTCGACGGCTACCGCCCCGGCCTCATCATCCGTGTGAAAAGCGACCTGTGGAAATTTGTCACCATCCCCACCGAGGAACGGGTGAGGTCGCTGGAAGATCGGTAGCCATCCGTCGCGGCGATTCTCGCGGAACATGTACCATGCGGTCGTCCGCGCGCCCTGAAGTCCGCGCACCAAGTATCATCGCACCCGCTCGATTCATCGGCCCTTTCCTTGAGCTTTGAGCTTTATCCTTGGAGCATTTTCCCCACCGGGAAAACTCCCTTGCCCCCCACCCCCTCGCTCCCCATTGTCTGCGCCGCTTATGAATTATCGCATCTCGCACCGTGCCGCCTCGCTCGCTCCATCGCTCACTCTGGCCATTGATTCCAAGGCCAAACAGATGAAGGCCGAGGGCATGGACGTCGTGGGCTTCGGCGCGGGCGAACCGGACTTCGACACGCCCGACCACATCAAGATGGCCGCCATCAAGGGCCTCGCGGACGGCTTCACCAAATACACGCCCAGCAGCGGCATCCCGGAGCTGCGCCAGGCCGTCGCCGACAAATTCAAACGCGAAAACGGCCTCAGCTACAAACCCAGCCAGGTCATCATCTCCTGCGGCGGCAAACACTCCTGCTTCAACGTCATCATCGCCACCTGCGAGGAAGGCGACGAGGTCATCATCCCCGCGCCCTACTGGCTCAGCTATCCCGAGATGGTCAAGCTCGCCGGAGCTACGCCGGTCGTCCTTACCACGACCGACCGCACCGAGTTCAAGGTCACGCCCGACCAACTCCGCGGCGCGATCACTTCCCGCACGCGGCTCTTCATTCTCAACAGCCCGAGCAACCCGACCGGCAGCGTTTACACCCCCGCCGAGATCAAAGCCCTCGGCGACATCTGCGTGGAAAAAGGCGTCCTCATCATGAGCGACGAAATCTACGAGCACCTGCTCTACGACGGCGCGAAACACCAGAGCGTCGCGAGCTTCTCCCAGGCGCACTACGACCACACCATCGTCGTCCACGGCTTCGCCAAGGCCTGGAGCATGACCGGCTGGCGGCTCGGTTTTCTCGCCGCGCCCGAACCCATCGCCAAGGCCATCGACGCCGTCCAAAGCCACAGCACCAGCAACCCGACCAGCTTCGCGCAAAAAGGCGGCGTCGCGGCCCTCACTGGCTCGCAGGCGCACCTGCCATCGTGGCTCGCCGAATACGACCGCCGCCGGAAATTCGCGTGGGAAAAATTCAACGCCATGCCCGGCGTCTCGTGTGTCAACAGCCAGGGCGCGTTCTACCTCTTCCCGAACATCTCCAAGCTCGGCCTCAAATCCGCCGACTTCTGCGCCCGCCTCCTAGAAGAGGAAAAAGTCGCCGCCGTCCCCGGCATCGCCTTCGGAGCCGACGACTACATCCGCATCAGCTACGCGACCGGCATGGCCAACATCGAGAAAGGGATGGCGCGCATCGACCGCTTCGTCCGGGCGCTGGCGAAGTAAGCCGGAGTGCGCCCGTCCCCGGGCGCAGCGCCGTACATTCGCAAGGGATCGCCCGGTCGGCACTAACCAGCCGTGGGTAGGATCATCACCATCGCCCGCGCCACAAGCGCCGCCCGCTGCTCGTCCGTGAGATAGTTGCACTGCGCCCGGTTCTTGCGGGCGATCACCACGCCCTTCGTCGTCGCAGGCGGCCGCTCCGCTTCGTCCCTGATTTTCGGAGGTTTCTTCATGTCGGCGAACCTTTCCCGGGCACCACCAGAATCGCAAACGAAGAACCGCCCCATCCCTGCCCTTTTTGCGTCTTCTTGCGTCCTTTGCGGCAATACCCTCGCCCCACCCGCACGAAACTCCCCGACTGCCACTCCTTCTCCACCTGCGTCGCCACCAACCGCATCCCGCGCTCCGCATACGCCGCTACCACGCGCTCGAACTGCGTCACCAAAATCCCCGCCAACACCAGCACCCCGTCCGCCGCCAGCCGGTTGATAATCCGCTCCCGCTCCGCAATCAGCAGATCGAAAATCAGATTCGCGCACACCACTTCGTGCCGCACCCGGCTCGTGCGCGGCAGCGTCGTCAAATCCTGCCGCGCCATCCGCACCCGCCCGGCCAGCCCATTCTGCCGTGCATTCTCGCGCGCCACCCGCACCGCTTCCGGATCAAAATCAAACGCCACCACCGGTTCATAACCCAGCTTCGCCGCCGCGATCGCGAGAATCCCCGACCCCGTCCCCATATCCAAAAACCCGCGCGCCCCCGCGCCCGCCCGCGGCCGATGCTTCACCAACTGCCGCAGACAAAACGACGTCGTCGCATGTTGCCCCGTCCCGAAACTCAGCCCCGGATCCAGCACCACCTCCGCCTGCCCCGCCCGCGCCCGCCGCCGACTCCAACTCGGCCGGATCAACAACGCGCCCCCAATCGCCAGCGGCTTGAAATGCTTCTTCCACGACTCCGCCCAATCCTCGCGCCGCACCGCCCGCACCGCCATCGCGCCGTCCCCCGGCTCCACGCCCGCCGCGCGCAAATCCCCCAACCCCGCCGCCAATTCCCGCTGCCACGCCGCCAGCAGCGCGCCCTCCGCCTCCGTGTAAACCGACACCCGCACCTCCCCCG
The DNA here is from genome assembly GCA_945861535.1 of Akkermansia muciniphila. Classification (GTDB taxonomy): domain Bacteria; phylum Verrucomicrobiota; class Verrucomicrobiia; order Limisphaerales; family BJHT01; genus BJHT01. Next base: position 26,044 of record CAMAUZ010000027.1, read on the forward strand.
TCTCCGCGTTCAGATACACCGCCGGCGTCGCCCCAAACACCCGCTCCACCAGCGCCACCACCGGCTCCTCCGCCTCGGCGCGGATGGCGAACACCAACTCATTCAACGGTTTCGTTTTCATCGTAAAAAAATCAGCAACCCCAACCCAAGGAGCGCGGCTGTGTCCGCCGCGGACCAGCCGCAGCAGCCCGAAATCCGCGCCGGCACCCATTGGAATCAGCGGCGTCCCTAGGCGCTAACCTGCTGCGGCTGGTGCTCCGCGCACACAGCCGCGCTCCGTAGTGGGTGGGTTTCCCCTCTCTGTGTCCATCGCGCCTCTGTGGTTCAATTCCCTCCCCCTCACGGCCAATCCCGCCACGGCGTGAAATTCAGCAACTGCACCTCCGTCCGCAACGGCCCATTATCCACCACCGACACGCTCGCGTACTCGATCTCAAACCGCCCCGTCACCACCAGCGGCAAGTCGAGCAACAGCGCCAGCAAAATTCGGATCACGCCCCCGTGACACACCACCGCCACCGTCTGCCCGTGATGCTCCGCCAAGATCCGCCGCAAACACGGCTCCACCCGCGCCCGAAACTGCGCCGCCGATTCCCCGCCCGGGATCGCCGCCTGATCCATCTTCTCCAGCCAGTCAAACGCGTGCGTGCCGAACTTCTCCAACACCTGCTCCCATGTGTGCCCCGTCCACTCGCCGAAATCCACCTCGCGCAAATCCGCCAGATTCACCGGCGTAATCCCCGCAAACTCTGCCGCCAACGGTGCCAACGTCTGCTGCGCCCGCCGCATCGGACTCGCATAAATCGCATCCAACCGCACCCGCCGCAGATAATCCGCCGACGCCTTCGCCTGCTCCACCCCGCGCGGCGACAGCTCCATGTCGATCTTCCCCCCAAACGTCCGGTGATACGCCACCGCCACCTCCCCATGCCTGATCAAATAAATCCGCGTTGTCGCCTTCATGTTCGATCCCCACTCCCGCACCCAACCGCTTCCTTCCGCAATTTTCCCATCTTTTACCCCTTCCCCCTTTTTACCATTTGCCTTGTCCCTCAGCCCACCGCCGCCCGCTGCAACCCCAGCAACGTCTTCACCCCTCCGCGCGCCAACCCCAGCATCGCGACCAACTGCGCATCATTGAACGTCGCCTCCTCCCCCGTCCCCTGCAGCTCCACGAAATCCCCCGCCGCCGTCATGACAATGTTCATGTCCACCTCCGCCGAGACATCCTCCGTGTAACACAAATCCAGCAGCGCCACGCCCTTCACGATGCCGACACTCACCGCCGCGACCCCGGCCAGCAGCGGATTTTCCTTCAACACCCCCGTCGCCAGCAGCTTCCGAATCGCCAGCGCCAGCGCGACATTGGCCCCCGTGATCGCCGCCGTGCGCGTGCCGCCATCCGCCTGCAACACATCGCAATCCACCCAGATCGTCCGCGCCCCCAGCTTCTCCAAATCCACCGCCGACCGGATCGCCCGCCCGATCAACCGCTGAATCTCCGACGACCGCCCGTCGATCTTCCCCTTCGAGATGTCCCGCTGCTTCCGCGTCAGCGTCGAGTACGGCAGCATCGAATACTCCGCCGTGATCCAGCCCCCGCTCACCTTTTGATCCTTCATCCACCGCGGCACCGACTCCTCGATCGTCACCCCGCAAATCACCCGCGTCTGCCCCCATTCGATCAACGTCGAGCCCGTCGCGTGCGGCGCGATGTCATTCTGAAAACGAATTGGCCGCAGCTCATCCGTGCGCCGCCCGTCTGCGCGATTGCCGGGGAAAGGAACAATGGAACCAGGTAATTCAGTCATAAAAGAGCGCGCATCGTACGCACCGACCCACCGAGTGCAATGTCCAATCACCCGCACCGTCCGCACGCGCCTACGCCCCGAAAAGGGGAAGTTGGCAGGGGAATTTTGGGCAAGGTAATGGGGGGGAAGATGGGCTGCTGAAGTTCGATTTTTTGCCACCAAAAATTCCTTTGCCCCAAATTCCCCTGCCAAACAATTCGAGCTGCCGCGTTGTCCGGCCGACCAATTTCCGGGTGAGCCTCAGTTCTCAGCCTTCGCAGCACCGCGTTTTCGCGGCGCACCAGGCGGTGTGCCCTGCGGGAGGTCCTTGGTGGCGAGGGCGCGAATTTCCTCGGCCTGGCGTGCCCAGATACCAGTGAGTTCGCGCAGCTTGTCAGGTTCTGCGGTGGCGAGGTTGCGCATTTCGGCACGGTCGGTCTTGAGGTCGTAGAGTTCCCAAGCGCTGTTCGTGCCGGCGGCGACGACTTTCCAGTCGCCGACGCGCAGGGCGCGATTGCCTTCGTGCAGCCACCAGAGGCTGTCATGCGGCACCACGACGTCGCGCGCGAAGGCGGGCTTGAGGCTGCGGCCGGGAGCGGGTGGCGCGGGTTTGCCGTCGGGCGCGGCGAGCGGTTTTGCGCCGGTGATTTCGAGAATGGTCGGCACGAGGTCGATGAGATGCGACGGGGTGTGGCGCAGCTCGCCAGCGGCAGTGATCCCTTTGGGCCAATGCGCGATGAGCGGCGTCGCGATGCCGCCCTCGTGGACCCACGTCTTGTGCCGGCGGAACGGCGTGTTCGCCGCGCTCGACCAGCCGGGGCCGAGGCACAGGAACGTCGCTGCGGAACCGGGCACGGCTTTCGGATCGTGGCCATCGCCGCGCACCATGATTTCGGCGCTCGCGCCGTTGTCGGAGAGGAAGAGCACGAGCGTGTCCTCGAACGCGCCCATCGCTTTGACTTGCGCGAGGACGCGGCCGATTTCCTGATCCATGCGGTCGATCATCGCGGCGTGGATGGCCATCTTGGCGGCCTGAAAATCGCGCTGCGGCTCGGTCAGGTCGCACCATGGCAAGGGGCGGTTGACTTCCCCCGCACCCAGTTTCGCCAGCACCTCGGCGAAATGATACGGCGGCCCGACCTCCTGCTCGGTCGCGGACAACGGGGCGATCACGACGCCGAGCGACTTCTGCCGTTCCCAGCGTTCCATGCGCACGACATCCCAGCCGACGCGGAATTTGTCGCGGTAGCGCGCGATGTCCGCGGCGGGCGCCTGCAACGGGAAGTGCGGCGAAGTGAACGCGAGATAGTGGAAGAACGGTTGGTCGCGGAATTTTTCGGCGTGTTCCTTGAGGCACTTGATCGCGTGATCGGCCATGGCGGTTGAGGTGAAGTAATTCGCGTCGGTGGCGACGGGCGGCAGCGGCTGGTCGTCCTCGGTGTGGCGGCGCGGCGCGAAATTCCGGTCGTGGTCTTCGAGGCTGTAGGAGTGGTCGAAGCCGTTCTGCAACGGCTTGCCGTCCACATGCCATTTGCCGGTGTGATAGGAGCGGTAGCCGAACGGCTTCAGCATCTCGGGCAGCAGATGCGCCCACGCGGGGCGCACGCCGCGCGCCCCGCCGCCGACGCCGGGCATCGCGTCGCGCCGCACCTGTTGCGCGTAGTAACCGGTGAGAATCGCCGCGCGCGACGGCCAGCAGCGGGCGGTGTTGTAGAACTGCGTGAAGCGCACGCCGCCCCTGGCCAGCGCGTCCAGGTTCGGCGTCGCGATGTCGCCGCCGTAGCAGCCGGCATCGGAATAGCCCATGTCATCGGCGAGGATGAGGAGGACGTTGGGCCGTGACGCGGCGGCGTGGGCGGTCGCGGCGAGAGCGACGATGGCGAGAAGGTGGAGGAGTTTTCGGAGCATAGAAACGTCTAGGCTGGGTTGGCACCGATGGCCACTGGAGATCTTATCCCGACTGATCAAACACACTGCCGAGGACCAGTTCCTTCGTTTTCCAAATCAGCGACATGGTCAGCGAGACAGGCAGGAGAATGAAGAAGACCAGCAGGAACCGCCGCCCGTCGATGAGGAGGTCGTGCAGGATCGCGAGCGGGGCGGGCAGGTTTGGCGAATTGACCCATTGCAGCAGGCCGAAGTAGAGCGCGAGCAGGGTCAACATGCCGACCATCAGCGCGAGGTTCATGCGGGTGAAGATGCGGATTTCGCCGCGCAGCCCCTGGTCGGGCAGCATCGCGGCGAGGCGTTGGAGGACGAAGTTCAGATTGAAAACGAAGAGCACGCCGGACACTGCGAGCACACCGACGGAGGCCGTGAAGATGGGTTCGGCGGGCATGCGTTTGGACCAGAAGATGAAGGGCGACAGGCCGACGTTGATGATCCCCAGCAGCGCGCTGCGTTCGAGCGCGCGCTGCCAGATGCGTTCGGTGGGTTGGAAGCGCGCGAGCTGCCACAGGCCATAGAGCAGCAGGGCGTGGCCGGCGACGGGCGGGAAGACGTTCAGGGGTTGGAGCAGTTCGCTGACGCCGCTCTCGAGACTGACGAGCAGCGTGCCCGGAAGCGCCCAGAACAGCACCGACAGCCCGCGCACGAGGCAGCGGAGCGAGCGCATCAGCTCGGCTTTGGAACCGGGTTCGGGCATGGGCGCGTGCCCCTAGATCGAGAGGTAGGTGTAGTCCTTCAGGCCGCGCTCGTATTCGTCGAGCAGGCGCATGGCCTCGGAGGGCTTGAGCTTGTCGGACCGGATGGCCTCGTCGATCTGCGCCTTCATCTGGCGCTTGAGTTCGTGCTCGTCGTACTGCACGGCGGCGAGGGACTGGATGATGGTGTTGCCCTCGATGATTTCCTCGATGTAGTAGCCGCAGGGTTCATCGGGTTCGAGGAAGACATGCACTTCGTTGACGCGGCCGAAGAGGTTGTGCAGGTCACCCATGATGTCCTGATACGCGCCGACGAGAAACATCCCAAGGTAGTACGGCTCCTGTTTGCCGTTCTGATTGAGCGCGTGGAGTGGGAGCGTGCTGCGGACGTCGCGCAGGTCGATGAACTTGTTGATCTGCCCGTCCGAGTCGCAGGTGATGTCCACCAGCGTGGCCTCGCGCACGGGGCGCTCTTCGAGGCGATGAATCGGCATGATGGGGAACAACTGCCCGAGCGCCCAGTGATCCAGGAGCGATTGGAACACGGAGAAATTGCAGAGGTACTGGTCGCCGAGCGTGTCCTCGAGCTGGCGGATTTCCTCGGGGATGTAGGCCTGGCCGCGGAAACTCAGGACGACTTCGCGGCTGATCTCCCAGTAGAGCGTTTCGATCTTGGCCTTGTCCGGCAGATCGAGCAGGCCGAGCGTGAACATGTTGTGCGCGTCGTCCTTGCGTTCGAGGGCGTCGTGGTAGGCCTCGCGTTTGTTGAGCTTCGGCAGGCCCTTGCGGATTTCGAGGAGTTCCTTGACGAGCGGATGTTCGCTGTCGCCGTAAGTCAGGGTGTTGTCCTGCCGAATTTTCTCGATCGAACCGAACACCTCGACGATCAGCACGCTGTGGTAGGCGACGATGGCGCGGCCGCCTTCGTTGATGATGTCGGGATGCGGGACCTTCTCCGCGTTGCACACGTCGGCGATGTAATAAACGATGTCGTTCGTGTACTCCTGCAGCGAGTAATTGGTCGAACTGTCGAAGGCCGATCGGCTGCCGTCGTAGTCCACACCCAGCCCGCCGCCGACATCAATGTACTCAATGGGGAATCCCATCTTGTGCAGCTTGGCGTAGAAGCGCGCCGCCTCCTGGACCGCCTTCTTCATCGTCAAAATGTCCGGCACCTGCGAGCCGATGTGGAAATGCAGGAGCTTGAAGCAATGCCCGAGGTTTTCCGCCTTCAACAGCTCTGTCGCCGCGATCAACTCCGCCGTGCTCAATCCAAACTTCGCGTTTTCGCCGCCGCTCTCCGCCCATTTGCCCGCGCCCTTCGAGGCCAGCCGCGCACGGATGCCGATGATCGGTTCGACGCCCATCTGCCGCGAGACGGTGATGACGTGCTTCAGCTCCTCGAGTTTCTCGACGACGAGGATCACCTTCTTGCCGAGCTTGATCCCGAGCATCGCCATGCGGATGAAGCCGGTGTCCTTGTAGCCGTTGCAGATGATCAGGCCGCCGATCTGATTTTGCAGCGCGAGTCCGGCGAACAACTCCGGCTTGCTGCCGACCTCGAGACCGAAATTGAAGGGTTTGCCGGCATCGAGGATTTCCTCCACGACTTCGCGAAGCTGGTTGACCTTGATCGGGAAGACGCCGCGGTATTCGCCCTGATAATTGTATTCGGCGATCGACGCGCGGAAGGCCTTGTTGATGGCCTCGACGCGGTGCCGGAGGATGTCCTGGAAACGGATGAGCAGCGGAAACTTAAGCCCGCGCGCCTGCGCCTCCTCGATCACGTCCTCGATCTCGACCGGCGCGCCAGCGTCGTGCAGCGGGCGCGCGATCACGTTGCCCGCGTCATTGATGTCGAAGTATTTCGCGCCCCACCGGTCGATGTTGTAGAGGGTGCGTGCCGCCTGAATATTCCACGTCGGGTCGCCGCCGACCGGGCCGCTAATTGGGTCACTCATTGCAAGAATGTTCTAATGCGCGCGGACTATAGGGAGCGAGTTTGGGAATTCAATAGACGCGGCGAAAAACTTTGCGACGCGCCCGGAGCGCGGTCGGAGCGGGAGGTTTACACCGCAGAGACGGCCGCAGAGAACGGGTGGGCGGCGGGAAGCTCCAAGCTCAAAACTCAAGGGAAGGTTCAAGCACCAATCCTGATATTTCACGGCTGGGCTTGGCGCTCGGCACGCTCCATATCTCCGCGGCAGGCGAGCCCAAATCGGGTGGGATTCGCCCGAAATGGAGCTTGGTTCTTGGTCCTTCCCTTGAGCTTTGAGCTTTAGACTTGGGGCTTCGCCCGTGGCCGCCGCCACCAATTCCTTCGGAAGGACGCCGCCGGCCGGCCCGCCTACGGCTGCGCGTTCAGGCAGCGGGCGATGGCGTCGAGCAGGAGGGTTTCATCGACGATTGGTTTGGACACGTAGGCATCGAAGCCCAGCGCCAGGTATTTTTCGCAGTCTCCGGCCATGGCGTGCGCAGTGAGGGCGATGACAGGGAAGCGGGGCAGCGGCAGTTCGCCGCGGAGCTTGCGGAGCACTTCGGTGCCGTCCATGCCGGGGAGGGAGATGTCGAGCAGAACGAGGTCGGGCAGGCGCGCGGGAAGGCCGGTGAGGGCGTCGAAGCCATTCTCGTATTCCTCCACCTCATATAAATCGCGGAGGATCATCCGCACGAGCAGGCGGTTGTCCGGATTGTCTTCCACGACGGCGATGCGTTTCATGATTCGAGGGTGGTGCGGGCGGCCTCCAGACGGGCGCGGACGGTGGTGAAGGTGGCGGCCAGTTCCGCCACCAGCGGCTCCAAGGGAATGGGCTCGCGATTGAAGGCGGCCTGTTCGATGCGCTGGGCCAGCGCGACCATTCCCATGGCGCCGAGGTTGCCGGAGCCGGACCGCAGCGGATGCACGGCCTGTCCCAACGCCGTCAAGTCGCCGGCGGCCAAGGCGGCCTGGGCGGCGGCGATGCGGCCCGGCGCGTAGTCCAGATAAAGATCGATCATCTCGCGGACGAACGCGGCCCCGCCCAGGCGCTGGAGGCGCGTCAGGGCGGTCGGGTCAACGGCTTCGTCGGGATTCATACGGCAGTGGCGACCGGGTTGGGCTGGGCGATGGGACCGGGAGTGCCGGTGGAATTGGCGCCTGCGGAAGGTGAGGCGGGGGTATGGCAAGACGAGCGCAACAGACTCTGCAGGCTGGCGGAGAGATTATGCTCTTTGTGCAGGATGTGCTGGGCCTGCCGGTGGAGCTGTTCGAGTTCTTCCGGCGTCAGGGTTTTCGCCGTGACAACGCACACCGCCAGATTTTGGTAGCGGGGGTCGTGGCGGATGAGGTCGAGAAAGGTCAGGCCGTCCATGACCGGCATGAGGAGGTCCAGCAGGATGAGGTCGGGAGTGAAATGCGTCAGCAGGTCTAGGGCCTCGCGGCCGTTGGCGGCGCAGCGGAATTCAGCGCCGAATTCTTCGAGGTTGCGCGCAGCCATCTGGCGGTCCAGTTCGCTGTCTTCCACCAGCAGCACCTTGGGCCGCGACTGACCGTCCAGGAGGCGCACGAGGTCATCATGGGTGACGGGCTTCTGGAGGACATCCAGCACGCCGAGAATCGTGCCGCGGTTTTCGCGGGCGACGACGCTCGAGATGGCCACGGGAATGCCCGCGAGCAGGGGGTCCAGCTTGAGGCGGCTCAAGACCTGCCAGCCGTTCATTTCCGGCATCATGAGGTCCAGCAGGATGAAGTCCGGCTGGAGCTGCCGGGCGCGCGCCAGGCCCTCGGCACCCGAGGGCGCAGTCACCACGCGACAGCCGCATTCGCCGATCAAATGTGCCAGCAGAGTTCGCGAATCGGCCTCGTCATCAATCACGAGCACCAGCCGGGAATTCGCATTGGCAAGGGGCGGCGCCCCGGCGGCGGGCGACAGGGGTAGGTTCTCGGGCGACGCGAAGTGAACGGCAAAGGTGGAGCCGTGCCCGACCGCGCTGGTCAAGGTGATGCGATAGCCCATCAGCTCGCAGAGGGCCTGCGAGATAGTGAGGCCCAAGCCGGTGCCGCCGTAGCGGCGCGCGGTGCCCGAGTCGGCCTGCTGGAAGGCGGCGAAGATGGCGGTGTGGCGGTTGGCGGGGATGCCGATGCCGGTGTCCGCCACTTCCAGACGGAGGGGCAGCCCCGTGGCCGGATCGGCCACCACCCGCACGGTGATGGCGCCGCGCTCGGTGAATTTGATCGCATTGCCGACGAGGTTGGCGAGCACCTGCCGCAATTTGCCGGCATCAGTGCGCAGCGGCGCGAGGCCGGCTGGCAGCTCGATTTGGAGCCGCACCGGACGGTCGCGGAGCTGGCTTTCCTGGAGGGCGACGGCCTCGCGGATCAGCGGATCGAGGTTCACGGGGGCCAGTTCCAAGTCCATCTTGCGCGCCTCGATTTTGGAGAGATCGAGGATCTGGTTGATGAGCGCGAGGAGGTGTTTGCCATTGGTCACGACGCGTTCGAGGAAGGTGATTTCCTCGGCCCCGAGATTTCCTGCGCGGTTTTTGAGGAGGAGATTGGTGAAGCCGATGATCGAGTTGAGCGGCGTGCGCAGCTCGTGGCTCATGCTGGCGAGGAATTCGCTCTTGGCGCGGTTGGCGGCCTCGGCGACGGCAGTGCGCTCGGCGACGCGTTGTTCGAGGGTGTCGTTGAGCGTCCGCAGCGCGTCCTCGGCGTGCCGGCGCACGGAGACCTCGTTGGTGAGCGCGTGGTTGGCGCGATTGAGGGCGGCGTCGCGTTCGCCAATGTCCACGAGCATCTGGTTGATGGCGTCGGTCAGTTGGCCGATCTCATCCTCGCCGCGTTTGCTGACCCGCAGCGCGAAGTTATTCTCCCGGCGCACGGCTTGGGCGTTGGCGGCGAGCTCGAGAATGGGTTTGGAAATCAACGTCTGGCAGCGGGTGGAAATCCACAGGGCCACGAGCACCAGGCCGAAGAGCACCACGACAGCCAGGCCGATGTACTGCGGCAGGCGGGCATTGGAAACCCCCATGTCCCAGCGCAGGTACAAATGTCCGTCCGGCTCGCGCTCTGAGCCGATGCGTTGGAAAAGGTCGATAAAATCACCGTGGGAGCGGTGTCCCGGCGATTGCGGGGCGGGAAATTCAAACTGTCCCGCCGGGGGGCGCACGTAGCTGGCGAAGACCCGGCCGTCGGCTTTGTAGAGGCACGCCGCCACGATTTCGGGGCGGGACTGCAACGGCGCGAGCGTCTCCCTGGCCGTGCGGGGATCATTGAATTGCAGCGTGGCGGCGGTGCTCACGGCGATCATCTCCCCCTGCGCCGCCAGGTCGCGCAGCACCCGGATGCGCACGTTGCGGAACTCGAAGCCGATGAGCAAACCGAAGGCGATCACCAGGGGAATCCCGCTGGTCGCCAGCAACGCCAGGGTCAGCTTATGGCGGATCGAAATGTCGTTGAATGACTTCATGACCGGCTATTTGAGGACCGGCGGCGTGGTCACAATCTTGTCGGCGCACTGGAGCATCCGGGAGCCGATTTTAATTCCGGACTGATCGGCCACCAACCGGTTGACCCAGAAGCCGACGGAGTCATCCGCGCGGATGAACAGTTTGATGGCAACGCCCAGCCCGAAAAAGGAATCCGCATCACACACCGTCAGCACCGGCTTGCCGCGCAGCATGGCGAGGATTTCCAACTGGCGACGGCGGTCGGCCTGCCGCAAAAAAACCACCTGGCAGCCCGCCAGCTCTTCCACCCGGCCGCACCGGCGGACCACCACGGGCCGCCCTTGGCTGAGGCGGCCGGCCACGATTTTCGTCAGGAACTCGCTCAGCGGCACATCGCCGAGCACGCCGATGATGATGGGCGAGTGCGGCCCCGCAAATTGGTTCGTCGGCCACTCCGTGTAGAGGGTGAAGCGATAGGCGAAGGCGGCCTTGACCTCGGCGGGATCGGACTCCGCCCGGACCAACGCGGGAGCAGCCACGACCAGCCAGCCGAGGAGCAGCGCGAGCCGCGCGAGCGGGCCGCGGAGCGGACGACGCACCGGTAATGCTTGGGTTAAAAACGCCATGTAACCTTTCCGTAAACGCCGCGTTGCAGTTCCACGCGCGGACTGCGAATCAGGGAACTGGTGCCCATCTCCGCGTGGCGGTTTTCCACCAGGTTTTGCCCGATAATTTCCACATCGAGATTCTTCCGCGCCCGCCACGCCAGCCGGGCGTCCAGCGAAACATAGCTGGCCACCGTGGGACTGAAACCGGGCAGTCCGTCCACATACCGCCCGGTCAGGTCAAACTCCCAGGTGCGGGAGAGATTCCACGTTGACTGCAAATAGACCTGCTGCTGCGGGCTTTGCCCCTCGATGGCCTCCGCGCCGGCGGCCACGCCGGGGCCGCGATGGAGATGCAGCTTGAGCAGCGTGTAGGCGGCGTGCACCCGCCACGAATCGGCGGCCTGCCAGGTCGCGCCCACCTCGCCGCCCAGCGCATCGCCGGTCATCCGGTTGAAGCGAGTGACCGGCTGAATGACCGTGCCGGTGGCGTTGGTGTACCGCGCCCCGGCCACGCCGGCATTGAGGTTGCGGTAGGCGTTGTAAAACGCCGCCGTGTCGAAGGAGAGCTTGTCCACCGGTTGAAAACGGTAGCCCAGCTCGAAGGCCAGGAGTTCCTCCGCACCCAGGCCCTGATTGGGCAGGAAGCGCGGGAAGACCGGTGCCGTGCTGGACGAGGGCAAGGCCCCGATTTCGATGTCGTTCTCCAGCAGCGAAGGCGTCTTCACCGCGCGCGACACCGCGAACCACACGGACTGCCGGCGGGTCGGCGTCCACAGCAGCCGGGCGGTCGGCTGCACTTCCAGACCGGTGAAGTCGTTGTGATCGAAACGCGACCCGAGCGTGAGCACCAGGCGGTCTGGCACCAGCGTGAGATCATTGTTCACGAACAGGCTGAAGATTTGCGTGTCGCGCCGGGTGGTCGCCGGCCCGATGGCGAACCCATTGTCGGCGGCGCTCCCGGTGAACCCGAGTTTGTTCAACCGGTAGCCCGCGCCATACACGAGCTTCCACCGCTCCAGCGGGAGCAGTTGATGCTGGAAATCGAGATCGAAGGTGTTGATGTCGAAGGCAAACAACTGCCGCGTGGAACGGCGCTCGAACCGGTCCCAGTAGGCCTGCAGGCTCCACCGCGAATCGGCCGACACCTCGCGGCTCCAGCGGCCCACCACATTGCCGCCGGTGGTGACTTCGTCCTCGATATTGACGAACTGAAACGGGGCCGCGTTGGTGATCGGTCGCGTGTCGCGCCGCCCGGCGACGCTGCGAAAATAGTCGCCCTGCAACGTGAGGGCGTTCGGCCCCAGCGTCGGCCAGTCCATGCGAAAACCACCGCGCGTCGAATTCCAGCCGTCGTTCGGCGGGCCGTCCGAACTGAACGCCTGGTCGCGCGTGAAGCCTTTGCCATAAACCCGGAAGAACGAATTCTCGCCGAGCTTGCCGCCGTAGCGGAAGCCGCCAAAGGCCTGCTCCTCGGTGCCGCCGCCTCCGCTCAGCAAACCGCCCTGCGTGTCCTTCGCCGATTTGGTGATGATGTTGATGACGCCGTTGACCCCGTTGGCGCCCCACAGGCTCGCGCCCGGGCCGCGGATCACTTCGATCCGCTCGATGTCCTCCAGCGTGTAATCCACGCTGTCCCAATACACGCCGGCATTGATCGGGTTGTAGAGCGTGCGCCCGTCGATCTGCACCAGTTGTTTGCCGACGAACCGGTCGTTGAACCCGCGCGAACTCACCGCCCATTTGTTCGCGTCAATCCGCGCCACGTCCATGCCCGGCACCATGCGGAATAATTCGGGAATCGTCGTGGCCCCCGACCGCCGGATCATCTCGGGCGTGATCACCGTGATGGCGGCCGCGGACTGCTGCACCGTGCTGTCCTGCCGCGAGACGGTGGTGACCTTGATTTTGCCCAAGTCCTCCAGCGACAGATCCGCAACCGTCCCCCGCGCCGTGCCCGCCGGTGGCGCCTCCGCCGCGCGCCCCGTCGCGCCCGGGCCGGAAAGCATCGCCGCGCAGAGCGCTCCGAGCGCCGCGAACCAACGCCGAAAGGGCGCCCCCGCTGGCCCGGCGTTTGAGTCGAAATGACGTCGGGATGCACCGCGCCGGACCGCATTGATTTCAGTTAGAATCGCCATGTTACCTTTCCGTAAACGCCGCGCTGGATTTCGCGCGGCTGTCCCAAAGTGCCGAACGCGCCGGGCAAAAATTCCGAATGCCGCCGGTCGAGAAGATTCTGCCCGGTTAACGCGAGTTCGAGATTCCGGCGCGGACGCCAGGCCAGGCGCAGGTCCAGTTGGAGGTAGGCGGGGATGTCCGCGAAGGCCGGCACGCTGTCGAGTCGGTCCACGTAGCGCAGCACGGCATCAAAGTTCACCGCGCGCGTGAGATCCCACGAGGATTGCACCGTGGCCTGGTGCTTCGGATTACGCCCCTCATCACGCAGCACGCTGGCGGCGTCGTTGCCGCCGGCCGCGTTGTGGAGCTGCGTCTGCAGGTGGCTGTAGCTGCCCTGAAGGCGCCACCACGACGCGGGACGCCAAGTCACGCTGGCTTCACCGCCGTAGGTTTCGCCATTGATCTTTTGGTCCCGCATCGTCACGCCGGAAGCGATGGTTTCCTGGCTGCGCAAGCGGTGGTAGTCGCTGTAGAACACCGCCAGATCGAAGGAAAACCGCTCGTGCAGTTGGGCGCGATAACCTAGTTCGTACGAGAGCACTTCCTCGGGGTCGAGATTCCGATTGGGGCTGAAACTGCTTGGTGGAACCGTCGTCGTGATCCGAAAATCCTCGTCGGCCCGCGACGGTGTTCGCAGCGCCCGCGAGACGGAGGTCCACACCGTCTGGCGTTCTGTCGGGGTCCATTTCAAGCGCGCCGTCGGCTGATAATCCGCGCCGCTGAAACTGTAGTACTCGAACTGCGACCCCAGCGTGAGCGTGAGCCGTTCGGGGAACAGGGTGATGTCGTCCCGCACGAACAGCCGCCCCAAGTGAATGTTTCGACTCCGGGCATCGAACGAAATCGGAGCCGCGAAAAACACGTCGTCCAACGTGAGCCGGTACCCACCACCCCACGTCAGCGCGTGCCGCTCCCCCAGCGGGACGCGATGCTGAATATCCACGTCAAACGTCTCCAACCGCTCGCGCTGATTGAAAACCCGCCGCTCGGTGTGGTCGAAATAGGTCTGCACCGTGAAGTCCGAGTCCGCCCCCAGGATGCGCGTCCAGCGGCCCAGCAGATTGGCCGTCACATGCTTGATGGTATCGGGCACGATGGTGGTGGTGCCAAACGGGACAAAGAGCTCCCGCGGCTCGCCGGCCCCGAGGTCGCCCTGCACGGTGAACCGGGTCTCGCCCGGTCGCTCGCCATCCACCCGAAATCCACCGCGCACCTGTGACCACGAATCCTCCGAAGTCGTCCCGTTCGGAAACTTCGTGTCCCCCTGCGCCTGCCCCTTGGCATACAGGCGGTAGAACACGTCGTCCGCCAGTTTCCCGCCGTGCCGCACCGTGCCGAAGCCCTGTTCCTCAGTCCCCCAGCCGCCACTGATCAGCGTGCCCTGCGTGTCCTTCGCATTCTTCGTGATGATGTTGATGACCCCGTTGGCCGCGTTGGCGCCCCACAGCGCCGCCGTCGGCCCGCGCACGACCTCGATCCGCTCGATGTCCTCCAACGCCGTGTCCTGCTGGTCCCAACGCACGCCGGAGAACAGCGGCGAATACACCGCGCGCCCATCCATCATCACCAGCAGTTTGTTGGAGAATTCCTGATTGAATCCGCGCACGCCGATCGCCCACCGGTGCGCGTCAATCCGCGCCACATTCACCCCCGGGGCCAGCCGCAGCGCCTCGGGAATGCTCGTCGCGCCCGAGCGCCGGATGTCCTCCTGTGTGATCACATACACCGCCGCGGGCGATGCCTGCACCGTCGCTTCGCTGCGAGAAACCGTGGTGACCCTGATCTTCCCCAACTCCTCCAGATCCAGCTTGCCCAGATCGCGCCCCGCCGCCGGTACCGGCGCCGGCTGCAATTCCGCCGCGCCCGCCGCCGACAGGACCGCGAGCAACCCGAGGCTGACGGCGACGCCCGACCACCCTGCGAGCCGACCATGGGGACCGCCGGTGCGGGCCGGCTGACAGTTGGAACCTAACGACTCCGTTTTCATAACGACTCGGCTGCCTGAGCGCCCCGACGGGCGAAGTGGTTTATCGAATCACGATGTCGTGCGCCGCGGAACCAGCGGGATTCCGCAGACCCTTCGGAAAGCAAACCTTCGCCCTCCGCGGCGTTGAAAATGTGCGATTGGAAAAAGTGGGGAACCGCCGGAAAGCCTCGCGCCAGACCACCACCGGTCCGGCAAACACGCAGTCCCACCCGCTCTGAAAGCTCCTCTGCGCATTGCTTACGCGCCGCGCTCCGTTGCATCCCCGTGCTCATACAGTGGCCCAATCTTCGATGTCCGCAGCCTGATTGGCTGGAAATTGGATTTGGTTGTCCGGTGAATTTGGCTTGATCGAAGTATTAGAACGACTTCCGGGAAACGCCAGCGTTTTCATCGGTGCGCCGCGGGCCGAGTTCACCCTGATTGGCGCGGTGCCGCTCGCGGCGGGTGCGCGGGCGGGCCGCCACCGCTCCGTCTGCTGCGGATCAGCCGGCGATGGCGGCGCCGATGGCGCGCAGGGTTTTCACGGTGTCGGTGAAGCGTTTTCCGGCCGACGGGGTGGCGAGCACGGTGGCGATGAAGTCGAGGTGTTCGAGGACGCTCATGGTCTGCTTCCGCGTGGCGCCGCAGTCGCGGGCGTTGCGGTAGCGTGCGATCACGGCGTTCTGGTTAGTAGCGAGAGAATCGGTGGCCAGGTGGTGCAGCAGGAGCGCGTCGGCCAGGCTGGCGACGGCCCAGAAATCGAGGTCGGCAGCGTTGGCGCTGGCGCTGGCGGTCTGGGATTCGACGGCGTGCCGCCAGGTTTCGATTTCGTTCAGCAGGTCCGCGCTCGGGGATTGCGCCGGGGACTTGGGCGGAAACAACTTGGCGCGGAGAACGCGGGCGAGCAGCCAGTTCGAGGAGGAATAAAAGTTTTTTGCGGGCGTGGTGGCGGGCGGATGGTCGAGGGCCTGCCGGTAATAATGCTCCATGCCCGCCAAGGCCACCTTGAGTTCCGGCTTGGTGGAGCTGATCTGGGCGCGGCGTTTTTCGAGGCTGCCGCGGAGGTCGAGGCGCTCGGTGGTTCGGCCCAGCGCGAGGAGGTTTTCCAGGCGCTGTTCAGCAGTGTCGAGCAGGGCGGTCGCGGTGGCGCGTTGGGCGGGGTCAGAACCTTTGAACAACACCACGGCGTGGCGGACCTCCAGGTTGGCCAACTGCTCGGCGGCCGGCAGGGGAACGGCACCCTTCGGGGACGCGATCGCGCGCCGATACTGGGCGATGGCGTTGGAAAACTCGCCGAGTTCGCCCCACGCCTTGCCGAAGGCCGCGCACACTTCGCCGTGGTCGGCCCATTTTTCGGGAGTGTCTTTTATCAGCCGCTCGAGCTGACGGTGGAGTCCGGACAGCTCGGCGGCCGTGGTGGCGCGGACGGCGTTCCCGGTGATGTTTTCCGCGGCCATGACGACTTCGCGGAAGTGGGTAAACGGCCCGAACCCCGCGTCGCCATCGTCGTTTCCGCCGTTGTTTTTCAGGCGGAAGGCATGGTCGCCATAGCACTGATACGCGCCCCAGGTGTTGACGCCCGGATGTTGTTCGTAGGCCGCCTCGCGGGCCGCTCGCACGGCGTCGCCGAAGGTCGCGCCGCCCAGCATTTGCTCGTAGAACGTGACGGCGAAGGTCGAGGCGGCCGCGTCATCGACGGCCCAGCCCGCGGCGACGACGGCGCGCACGCCGATGCGGATGAACTCGGTGGCGAGGTTGGCGGCCAACTGGTTTTGCTGGGCGGGCGGGCGGGGTTTGGGGTCTTCGATGCGCCCGAGGTGACAGCAGTTGATGAAGACCAGTTCGGGAACCTGCGGCATCTGCGCCACTTCGGCCGGGGTCAGGAACACATCGTGCCCGAGAACCATGCCGGTGATTTTTGGCGGCGTTGCCTCGCCTGACTCGGAGCATGGGCACACGGGGTTAGCGGCGTCGGTGGTCGGCGACAGCGGATGTTCGTACACGCCGTGCCCGGCGAGGTGGAGGATGCGATACGGGCGGGCGAACAAGGAGTCGATGATCGGGAGGGAATGGGTGCGCAGGTGCGAGGTGACGTCGTAGTGGTGGCGGAGCAGGGCGTCCGCCACGGCGCTGGCCTCCTGCTCGGCCCCGGGAAGATTCGCGAATTCGCTTTCGGGATTGCCGACCACCAGCGCCGCTCTGTCGGTGGCGTGCAGGACGCCACGCCGGAACTGCGCGGTGGCCAACTGGCGGATCAGGCCCGCCTCGACCGCGAGTGGCCGGCCGCTCTGGCCGGCCCGCTCTGCTTTGGGGGCGGTCCGGTTCTCGAGCAATTCCCACGGAAACCGCGCCGCGGCTTCGTCGAGGAGCAGCAGCAGATCAAGCCGCGAGACGGCGAGATCTTTCAGTTCATTGGGCAGGAGGAGTTGGAACAAAGTGCGCGCCGTGGCGGCATCGCGACCGGGGTTGGTGAGGGCGCGCTGCGTCGGCACCATCACCACCTCGGCGCGGGCGCGACGGGTGAGGGTGACGAACCGCAGC
This sequence comes from Akkermansia muciniphila, assembly GCA_945861535.1. GTDB lineage: Bacteria > Verrucomicrobiota > Verrucomicrobiia > Limisphaerales > BJHT01 > BJHT01. The sequence goes on from CAMAUZ010000027.1 coordinate 43,193, forward strand.
GTGCCATCTTTTTTGGCGGTGATCTCGAGGCGGTCCCACCAGCCCGGCGGTTCGGTGACGGCGGCGCGGCGACGCCCGCCGGACCGCACCGTGACTTCGGCCTCGAAACGAAAGGCGGAGGTCAGGCGGGGTTCACTCTTCAGGCGACCGAGCGCCTGGGCGGCGAGGATTGCCTGATCTTCCTGCAACTCGATGAACTCGACGCCTTCGATGACCAGCTTGCGATCGAGGTGGGCGCGTGCGAGCGCCGCACGGGCCTGCGACACGCCCTCGAGGATCGCGCGGATCGCGGATTCGACCGCAAGACCGCCTTCGCCGGTGCCGATCAGCAGCGAGCTGAACTTGAGCCGTCGCTTGCCGTCCGGCCGCAGCTCGGTGGCGGTGGCCGGCGCTTCCAACACCGCCAGCACCAGCCGGAGCACGCCGTGGAGAATGGCGCGCGACAGATTGCCGGCCGCCAGCTTCCCGACCTGGCCGAGGCCGATTACCACCGCGCCGCCGGGAAATCCGCCGGGTTTCAGGAACACGCCGGTCGTCTCGAGTTCGCCCGGATACAGACCGAGGCGTTCGCGCTCGCTCAAACGCCCGTCGAGTTTGCGATCAAGATATGCCTCTGCGCTCACGATGGCGTCGCCCAGGTAATGCCCGACCAGCACGGCGTTGCGCGTGAAGGCCAGATCGCCGTGGACCACGGTGACCGCGATGGTGGGCCGGGACTTGGGCCGGCGCGACGGCGGGGTCGCGCCGACTGCGGCCGCAACCAGTTCGTCCACAGTCGGGAACACGCCGACCGGCTGGTCGAGCAGCGAGCGGAGAACCTCCGGCGCGCCGCCGCGGGTGCCGGCCGGAGGCAGTTCGGGGAGGCGGCGGGTGGTGCCGGTTTCCAGCAATTCGCGATAGGCTTGGAAGGAGTCGGTGTGCGCCGGCAGATCGCCGTGCGCGGCGTCCACGAGGAACGCGGCCGCGCCCGATGGGACGCTCGTGTCCCACGCCGCCACGCCGTCGCCGCGCGCGGTGGCGAGAAATTCCACGCGCGCCGCACCGGTCGCCTCGGAATTAAGCTTCACGCCGCAGGGCGTCTGCGCGGCCTGGCCGGCGACATAGACGATGGGCTGCGGGCCGGGCGGGTTGGCGGCGGGATCATCAAGCTGCTCGCGAGTCTGGCGCGCGGCGGCGAGCAACTGCGCTTTTTTCCCCACCTCCTCCGGCGTGCCTGCGGCAAGCTCGGCTCCGGCCTGTTGCCAAATTTCCAGCGCGAAGAAATCCACCGGCTTGCCGTCGGGCGTGGCGCCCGGTCGCGGCAGCATTTCCAACAGGCCCGGGAAACGCCCGAGGAGTGCGACCAATTGCCTGATGCTGTGCTGGCGGTCCAGCGCGCTCAGCATTTGCAGCGACTGCTCGCGGCCCAGCAGCAGCCGGGGGATGACGTAGCTGCCGGCGGACGGCGTGCCCAGCAGCAGCACGCGCGCGCCCTCGCGGTCGCAGAGGCGACGCCAGACCGCGGGGCGTTCGGCGATGAGCACGCGCACGAGCAGCCCGCCCATGCCATGCGCGAGCACGCGCACGGGCAGGCGCGCGGCTTCGGTTTCATTGAGCTTGGCGGTGATCGCGTCGGCCAGGCGGAGGGCTTCTGCGCGGAGCGACTGGCGCCAGTCGAAGGGAAACGCGAAGACGTCGTGGCCGTTCTCGAGGAGGAACTTCACCAGGTCGCCGTAGTAATTGCCGAGCAGGCCGTCGGGTTCGATCCCGTGTCCAGCAATGCCCAGTTCGCTGAGGCGGCCCAGCGCGACCTCGAGCGGCTCCAGCCAGAGGCGTTCGCGATTCTTGGTGAGCGGATTCTCCTTGGTCAGATGGCTGCCCATGAAGCCGGGCAGGACGAACACGACCTGGCGCGGGCCGGAGCTTGCGCGCGACGTTTGCATGTCGCGCGAGGCTTCTGTGTCAGGCGACGGCTGGGTGCCGCCGCGCACGGCGTCGCGCGCGGGCTGGCGCAGGTCGTCCGACAGCGGACTGAAATCGCGTTCGAAGCCCGGGGCGCGGGTCAGGCCCGCCAGCAGCCGACGGGCGGTGTTCGGGTTTTTGAAATAATGGAAATGGTTTACCTCCGGCCCTTGGTCAAAAAAATACCGGGGCGCAACGGACCGCGCCGCGCCACCGTACATGGCGCTGGTGTTGACAATCAGATCGTGGTCTTCGCCGTAAAACAGATTCGGCAGCAGCATTTTCAGGCGGCCCCAGAGACCTTCGCCGGCGGCTCCGCCGGCGATCACCGTCAAATCCGCCGCAACCGTGAAGGCGGGATTGTTCAGAAAACACACCAACGCCGAGAGCGGCATCTGCGCCTCGAGGCCGGGGAGCGTGTGCGGCTCGGTGCGTTCCCTGGCCACGGCGAGCACGAGATCCAGCGCCATGTCGTAGGCCGGGTTGGCCTTCAGCCCGGCCAGCGACAGCACGTTGACGATGCTGGACAGCCAGAGGTCGAGGCGGCCGGAAGCGAGCGTCGTGCCGCGCGCCGGACACGCCACGCGCACGAAACGTTCGACCGTGGGCTGCTGGTCCCGCAGTTGCTCCGCGAGCCGGGTGAGCGCCTTGCGATCCGCCGACCGGTCGAGTTTTTCCGCATCCGTCAGGTTCGGATCCGCATCCGTCGGCGGGCCGGGGAAAAAGTATTCGAGATTGGTGGCGCTGAACGGATCAAAATTGCGCGCCGACGTGCGCTGCCCGAGGCAGAGGAGTTCGCCCACCAGGCCGCCGCGCGAGTGACTGACCAGATGGACGCGCGCGTTCTTGGGCAAAAACCCGAGCAACTGCCGCGCGTTCTCCACCGGGCTTTCCGCCAGCGTCCGGTGCTCGAACGCGTACACGTGAGCGCCGTAAGACTTAAACAACTCGTCCTTCACCTGGCTTTGCGCCGGCTCCCACAAGCCGCCGAAACTCCCCACCGTGCTCGAGGCCGTGCCATGGATGAAAATGAGCACAGGCCGGTCGGTGGGCAGGTCGTGTGGCGACGTCACCCGCGCCGCGAGCGGTTGGGCGGGCGAGCAGCGAAACAGCGCCGGGCGTTCCGGCAGGTGATTGTCGATGGCCTCGGCAATGGCCATGGCGGTGAGCTGCGGGAGATTGCCGTCCCGCGCGCCCACTACGAGCACGCGCACGGCCCGCAGCAGCGCGGTGCCCAGGCCGCGGCTGGCGGCGCCCGCGGCCGCCAGGTCCACCGGGAACAGCTCCGGCACCGGGGCGGCGCCGGCGGCCGCCGCGCCCGCGCGCGCCGCCATTTTCACGCTGGGGAAATCGGCTTGGAATTGCTGGAACGACATCCACAGCCGCAGACCGCCCTCGAGTTCGAGCTCCAGCACGTCGTCGTCCGCGAACTCGAGATCGACGCCGCGGTCTCCCGCGCCACGCACCTGGTCGATTTGCACGGCGGCTTTTTGTTTGACCGTCACCAGCGACGGGCGCGCGGAACTGACCAGTTCGCTGGAGTGGGTTTGGGGTGCCGAGACACCGGGGATGCGGAGTTTTTTCATAGCCTTCTCTTGTGGGTTGCCAGGACCATGAACCCAGCCGGGAAACCGACTCAAGCTAAATGAGATTCATCCGTTAGAGAGTGATCCTGTGGGGACGAAAACTGCGTCTGGCCGCACCTTTTGCATGGCTGGAGGCCGCGGCGGCCGGGCACCGATTAAGGTGTTGAATTCACTTACGCACTACAACTAACCTCCGCGCGCGATGAGCAATACCAATTTGAAAACGCTTCTCACCAAGGCGTCCGAGGGCGACCCGAATGCGCAGTACGAAATCGGGCTGCTATTGACCAAGGGCGAGGGCGTGCGGCAGGACTTCGCCGCTGCGGCGGGCTGGCTGAAAAAGGCGGCCACCGCCGGCGTGATCGACGCGCAATTCGTCCTTGGCGCGCTTTATCAAAAGGGCAAAGGCGTGCCGCAGGATAGCGCGCAGGCCGTGACGTGGTATCGCAAGGCCGCCGAGCAGGGCGACGCCGCCTCGCAGTTCAACCTCGGCTATTGCTGCGAACTGGGCGAAGGCACGGACAAGAACCTGCCCGAGGCGCTCGCGTGGTATGCCAAGGCCGCCGCGCAAGGCGACGAGGACGCCCGCCAGGCCCACCAAGATTTGCAAGCGCAGTTGGACAAAGTCATCCCGATCACCGTGCCAGCCCGGCCTGCTGCGCCGCCCGCACCCGCGCCCGCCACACCGCCGACCCAGACGATTAGCTTCGCCGCACCACCGGAACTGAAAGCCGCCACGGCCAGCAAACCGGCCCCGCCGCCCAAACAGCCCGAACCGCCCGAGCCGGTCGCCGTTGCGCCCGTCGTCGCCGCTCCCATGCCCGAGGAACCCGCCGCTCCAGCGGAAGCCGAAGCGCCCCTGCCGGACACCGAAGAAGAACTCCATCAACTCGCCGAGGAAGGCCACCCCGGCGCGCAACTCAAACTCGGTTTGCGCTACGCCACGGGCGAAGGGGCCGAACAGAACAACGCCATGGCCGCGCACTGGGTCCGCGCCGCCGCGGAACAGGGTCATGCCGACGCCGAGTTCGCGCTGGGCGTCTTCTATCATCGCGGCCAGGGCGTCGCCCAAGATTTCAGCGAAGCCGTCCGCTGGTACGAACGCGCCGCCCAGAATGGGAATCCGACCGCGCAGTTCAATCTGGGCTACTGCTACGAAATCGGTGAAGGCCTGCCCAAGGACGGCGAGCGAGCCATCCACTGGTATCAACAGGCCGCCGCCCAAGGCGATGCCGACGCCCGCCTCGCCTTGCAGGAACTCGGCGCGCCGGAACTTCCGCCCGCCGCTCCCGCTCCCGCTCCCGCGCCGGCTCCAGTCACAGCCCACGCGCCGGCGCCTGTGCCCGCACCGACTCCGATCCCGATGGCCGAGCCGGTTGCTCCGACCGCGCCTGCGGCTCCCGAGTGGGCGCCCGCTGCGATGCTCCCGGTCCCGGACATCGCCGCCCCCGTTTACCTAGCACCGGAGCCTGCCGCTCCACCCGCAGTTGAAAAGGCCGCTGTCCCCGCGCCGGTCGCGGCCAGTTTGCCCGTTGCGTCGCCCGCGCCGAATGCACCCGCCGTGCCCGCTGAACCCGCCGCACCGCTGATTTCCCTCCTGCCCGAACCCGAGATCGTCACCTCGCCCGAACTGCAACTGGCCGAGCCGCCGCCCGCGCCCGAACCGCCGAAACGCGCCGAGCCGCCGATGCCCGAGCCGCCCCCGGTGAAAGCCGAGCCGTATCAGCAATTGGTCGATGCCGCCGAAGCCGGCGATCCGCAGGCGCAATACAAACTCGGTCTCAAATATTTGAACGGCGACGAGGTCGAGCGCGACGAAGTGCTCGCCGGCGTGCTCTTCCAGATCGCCGCCAGCAAGGGCGTTCACGAAGCGCAGTTCACCCTCGGCAAGCTCCATCACACCGGGCAGGGCGTGCCGCAGAATTTCGCCGAATCCATCCGCCACTACCGGATGGCCGCCGAGCAGGGCAACATCGGCGCGCAGTTCAAGCTCGCCGAACATTACCAGCACGGCGAAGGCGACCTCGCGAAGGACCCCGTCGAGGCCATCCGCTGGCACCGGCTCGCGGCGCAGAACGGCCACCCCAACGCGCAGTACACGCTCGGCAGTTTCTACCAGACGGGCGAGGGCGTGACGCAGGACTTCGTCGAGGCCGCGCGCTGGTTTCATCAGGCCGCCGAACAAGGGCACATGCTCGCGCAGCACAAGCTCGGCGCGGCGTATCAGATTGGGCAGGGCGTGCCGCAGGATTTCACCCGCGCCGCCGAATTTTTCCGCCACGCCGGCGCGCAGGGCAGCCTCGATTCCAAGTACGCGCTCGGCCAGCTTTGCCTCCAGGGATCGGGGGTAAAAAAAGACGCTGCCGAAGCCGTCCGGCTCTTCACCGAAACTGCCAAGGCCGGCCACGCCGCCGCGCAATATCAGCTCGGCCTCTGCCAGGAACATGGCCTCGGCACCGCGGAAAATCTCCAGGACGCCGCGCATTGGTTCCGCCTCGCCGCCACGCAGGGAAATGCCGAAGCGATGTTCAAACTGGGCGCGTCACTCGAACACGGTCGCGGTGTGCCGCAGGATTATCACGAAGCCATCGAGTGGTACCAAAAGGCCGCCGAACTGGGCGTTGCCGAAGCGCAGGCCAAGCTCGGCGCGTTCCACGACCGCGGTCACATCGTCGCGCAAGACTTCGCCACCGCCGCCCACTGGTACGGCCTCGCCGCCGAGAAAGGCATCCCCGACGCCCAGGCCCGCCTCGGCGTGCTCCACGATCAGGGACTCGGCGTGCCGCAAGATCACGCCCGCGCCGCCCACTGGCTGCGCCGCGCCGCCGAGAGCGGCATCGTCGATGCCCAGGCCAAGATCGGCCAATACTACGACCAGGGACTCGGCGTCGCCGTGGACCACGCCGAGGCCGCCAAATGGCATCGCCGCGCCGCCGAGAGCGGCCATGCCGGCGCCCAATACACCGTGGGCTGCCTCTTTCAGGCGGGCCAGCATGTCGGCCAGGATTTCGCCGAGGCCGCGCGCTGGTTCACCCGCGCCAGCGACCAGGGAAATTTCGATGCGAACTACAAACTCGGCCTCTGCTACCAGCACGGGCAGGGCGTGAAGCAGGATTATCAAACCGCCGTGCGCTACTTCACCCAGTGCGCTGAGAAGGGCCACCTCGACTCCAAGCTCGCCCTCGGTCAGCTCTACTTCGAGGGCCTCGGCGTGCCGCAGAATTTTGCGGAAGCCTTCAAAATGTTCAGCGCCGCCGCTGATGCCGGACACGCCGGCTCGATGCACAAACTCGGCCTCTGCCACGAGCAAGGACTGGGCGTGCCGCACGACGACGCCAAGGCCGCCTACTGGTTCCGCCGCGCCGCCGAAAAGGACGATGCCGCCGCGCAGTGCAAGCTCGCCCAGGCGCTCGAAAACGGCACCGGCGTTGCCGCCAATCCCGCCGAGGCCGTCCATTGGTATCGCAAGTCCGCGACGGCCGGGAACGCCGAAGCGCAGGCGCGAATGGGGCAGTTCCATCACCGCGGCCAGAATGTCGCGCGCGATCCCAACGAGGCCTTCAAGTGGTTCATGATGGCCGCCCGCCAGGGCGATGCCGAATCCGCCGCCAAGCTCGGCCTCTACTTCGAGCAGGGCCTCGGCATTCAGCAGGATTACGCGCAGGCCCTGCGCTGGACGCAGGAAGCCGCCAAGCACGGCATCCCCGACGCCCAGGCGCGGCTCGGCAATTTCTACGACCAGGGCCTCGGCGTCGGTCGCGATTACAAACGCGCCGCGGAAAATTTCCTCAAAGCCGCCGAACAAGGCGTGCCCGAAGCGCAAGCCCGCCTCGCGCAATATCACGAACGCGGTCAGGGCGTTCCGCAGGATCACGCGGAGGCCGTGAAGTGGTACCGCCGCGCCGCCGAGAGCGGGCATCCCGCCGCGCAATTCACCCTCGGTTCCATCCTCCAACGGGGCGACGGCGTGGAACGCGACCCGACCGAAGCCGCCCGGTGGTTTGGCCGCGCCGCGCAACAGGGCCACATGGTTGCGCAATACGAACTGGGCCTCTGCCAGTTGCACGGACGCGGCGTGTCGCAGGACGCCGCCGCCGCCGCGCGTAGCTTCCAGCAGGCCGCCGAACAGGGCCATCTCTCCGCCAAATTCGCCCTCGGCCAGCTTCACTACGAAGGCCTGGGCCTCGCGAAAAATGCCAGCGAAGCCGCGCGCCTCTTCCAGACCGTGGCCGACCAGGGCCACGCCGGCGGCCAATACCACCTCGGCCTCTGCTACGAGCAGGGCCTCGGTGTGGATCAGGATTCCAAGCGCGCCGCGCACTGGTTCCGCCTCGCCGCCGAACAGGACGAGCCGAACGCCCAATTCAAATACGGCCTCTGTCTCGAGGTCGGCAAAGGCGTCCCCGATTCCCTCACCGACGCCATCGCGTGGTACCGCAAGGCCGCGCTCCACGGCAACGCCGAAGCCCAGAGCCGCCTCGGTAATTTCTACGACCGCGGACTCAACGTGCCGCAGGACTATCCCGAGGCCGCCCGCTGGTTTCAGCTTGCCGCCGCCCAGGGCGTCCCCGACGCGCAGGCACGCCTCGGCATTCTCTACGAACAGGGCCTCGGTCTGCCGCAAGATTCCACCCAGGCCGCGCATTGGTTCCAAAAAGCCGCCGAGCAAAACATCGTCGAAGCCCAGGCCCGCATTGGTCAGGCCTACGAACGCGGCCAGGGCGTGCCGCAGGATATTGCCCAGGCCATCCATTGGTATCGCCGCGCCGCCGAGAGCAACCACGCCAACGCGCAGTTCACCCTCGGCACGCTCTTCCAAAAAGGTCAGGGCGTCCCCGAAGACTACGCCGAAGCCGCCAAGTGGTTCATCAAGGCCGCCCAGCAAGGGCACATGGGCGCCTACTACAAATTAGGCATCTGTCATCAGTTGGGTCAGGGCGTGAAGCAGAACTATCTCGAAGCCGCCAAGTGTTTCCGCAAAGGAGCCGAACAAGGCCACTTGGATTCCAAGTACTCCCTGGGACAACTCTACTTCCAAGGTCTCGGCGTTCCGCAGAATTATTCCGAAGCTCTCAACCATTTCCGCGAAATTGCCGAGAAAGGTCATCCCGGCGGCCAATATCAGCTCGGCGTCTGCTACGAACACGGACACAGCCTCGAGAAGGATATTAAGAAGGCCGTCCATTGGTACCGCCTCGCCGCCGCCCAAGACGAACCCAGCGCGCAATTCCAGCTCGGCTACTGTCTCGAAACCGGCACCGGCGTCGCCGCGAACATCCAGGAAGCCGTCGCTTGCTTCCAAAAAGCCGCCGAACATGGCAATGCCGAAGCCCAGAACCGCATCGGGCGCTACTACGATGCCGGCCTGAATCTCCCGCAAGACCACGCCCTCGCCTTTAAGTGGACCCAACTCGCCGCCAAACAGGGCGTCCCCGAAGCCCAGGCCCGCCTCGGTCGCTATTATGACTGCGGCCTGGGTGTGGAACGCGACCTCAACGCCGCCGCCATGTGGCTCCGCCTCGCCGCCGAATCCGGTGTCATCGACGCCCAAGCCCGCGTCGGCCGCTATTACGACGAAGGCACCGTCTATGGCCAGGACTACGCCGAAGCCGTCAAGTGGTACCATCTCGCCGCCGACAAGGGCCACGTCGAATCCCAGTTCCGGCTCGGTCAATGCTACGAACTGACCAAAGGCGTCACCCAAGACTACGCCGCCGCGTACAAATGGTATAACCAGGCCGCCGCCGCCGGTGACAAGCGCGCCATCGAAAGCCGCGACAAAATCCTGCGCCTCATGAACCCCGGCCAGGTCGCCGACGCCCAGCGGCAAGCCACCGAGACCTACCGCGCCCAGGCCCAGAAACTCGCCACCGACAAAGCCACCCAGCACAAACTTAAGTTTGTCCTCGACTGGCAGAAAGCCAACCAGGACAAGGCCAAATAACCGCCGTCCCGGGCATGAATGCCCGCGCGTCCCATGCCTCTCACGCGGCTAACCCTTCTCGCCAGCACCGTGCTCCTCGCGCCGGTGCTGGCGGTGGCCCAAGATCAAGGCGCTCCCCACAGCCCCACGAACTCCCTGCTGTACAACATCCTCTTAACCCTCTTCCCTTTCGGCCTCTTCGCCCTAGTCATCTACTGGTTCCTTCGCCGCACCCAGTCCAGTCCTCAATCCAAACGCCTGGCCGATTATATGACTCGCCACGAACAGAACATGGCGCGCCAGGAACACCACATGGCCCGCCTCGAAGATTCCCTCGAACGCATCGCCAAAGCGCTTGAAAAACGGGACACCCACTGAGAATCGGCCGGCCGGTTTCCGTCCCATCCCTTCGCGCCCTTTGCGTGAGGCAAAACTTCCCCGCTCCGAATAAATCTAAGACTAACGGCATCTCCTCTCCCCATTTTCCTGTCCCTAATTTTTCTGTCCTACTCCGGTCCCCCTTAGGATGAACACCGACAACCCCCTCAAACAATTCGCTGCCGTCTTCCTAGTCGCCCTCCTCGTCTATGTCGCGTCCTACTCCTGGATCGAGCACAAGCGCAAAGTCCACGGCCCCTGGCAAATCACCTTCACCACCGACCCCGCCGGCCACCCCACCCTCACCATCAACCAACCCTCCCTCGGCATCACCAACGCCCGTGTCATCCTTGTCGAAGAGACCGCCACCCTCACCAACTCCCCCGTCACCCTCGCCCTCAAAGACCCCCGCCAAACCCCCATCCCCGTCCCCTTCGGCAAACTCAAATTCATGGACCTCACCTTCCTCCCCGGCACCCTCACCTTCGAACTCCACGGCCACGAAATCGAACTCCTCCCCCGCACCCTCTACCTCAACCGCAAGGAAATCGCCTGGTCCCCGGGCGCCGAATTCAAGCTCCTGACCTCTGAAAAACTCCCCGCCGCCGCATTGACACCGCGGAAGAAGAAGTGACCGCCTGGGATGGAAAAGTAATTAGTAATTAGTGATTAGTCAGAAGCGGTCGATCAACATCGCCCCCCATTTAAAAACCACGAATTACCAATCACCTATTCCCAACGACTCCGACTCACGACTAATCACTAATGAGCCACTTTCAAAACCCCGGCTGGTTTATCTTTTACCCACCATCTTTTACCATCTGTATCCCGTCCCCTCGTCCAAGACCCAAGCATCTGGTAAAAGATGAGCGGTAAAAGATGGAAAGCCGGAACTGTGAAGCCAAGATTTTCCAAATGCCTCTAATTACCAATCACTAATTTCTTCCCCCTCCCTTCCCAGACCCCAGACCCTAGCCCCCAGACCCTATGTCTCCCTCCTCCACCTACCTCCACCGCTGCCGCGACCTCATCACCGCCGTCGAGCACCAGCTCCCCACCATCCACCGCGCCGCCGACTGGTTCGCCGCGACCATCCTTGCCGGCCGCATGGTGCATCTCTTCGGCTCCGGCCACAGCCGCATCCTCGTGGAGGAAATGTGGCCCCGTTACGGCTCCTTCCCCGGCTTCAACCCCATTGTCGAACTCTCCCTCAGCTTCCACAACCTCGTCGTCGGTGCCAATGGGCAGCGCCAGGCCATGTTCCTCGAAAACGTCTCCGGCCTCGCCGAACGCATCCTCCGCAACTTCGACCTCTCCCCCCTCGACACCGCCCTCGTCATCTCCTCCAGCGGTTGCAACGTAGTTCCCATCGAGATCGCCGCGGGTTTCCGCCAGCGCGGCGTCAAAGTCGTCGCCATCGTCTCCACCGCCCATAGCGACGCCAGCCCCAGCCGCCACCCCACCGGCAAGAAACTCCAGGACTTCGCCGACCTCGTCCTCGACACCGGCGCGCCCGTCGGCGACGCCATGGTCGCCATCCCCGGCCTCGACACCCCCGTCGCCCCCGGCTCCACCGTCGGCGGCTGCCTCCTCGTCAATTCCATCAAAGCCGAAACCGCCGCCCGCCTCACCGCCGCCGGCCATCCCCCAAAAGTCCTCACCGCCAGCGCCCTCGTCGGTCCCGACAAAGCCACCCAACTCTTCGAAGCCGCCTACGACGAACACGCACGGAGGCTGGCCAAGCTCTACGAAAACCTCGGCGCGCGAGAGTAATTATGAAGGATGAAGTATGAATGATGAAACCAAGCACCAAGACCTGCGCATTCGAACCAAGAAATTCAGTTTGCGCATCATAGAAATGTTCGTGGATCTGCCCAAAAACGAGGTCGCAAAGATACTAGGACGGCAAGTCCTCCGTTCCGGCACCTCCGTTGGCGCAAACTACCGTGAAGGCTACCGCGCCCGGTCCAAACCCGAGTTCATCTCCAAACTCGGCGATTCCCTAAAGGAACTCGAAGAAACTACGTACTGGCTTGAGCTCTTGACAGAAAGCGGCACCGTTCCACCACCCAAACTCGCGCCCCTCCTCCAAGAAACCAACGAACTCACCGCCATCCTCACCACCATCGTCAAACGCGCCAAATCATCCCCTTCATAACTCAGTCCTTCCCCACCCCCATTTCATACCTCATCCTTCATCCCTCATCCTTGCCCCTCCGCCCCCCTTTCATACTTCATAATTCATCCTTCATAATTTATGTTCCGCACCACCGTCATCGGTTCCTACCCTTTCCCCGGCTGGCTCGAGTTCGCCTGCGCCCACCTCGACCAATTCGGTGAAGCCGACCGCACCGAACTCATCGACGACGCCGTCGCCACCGCCCTCCGCGACCAACTCGACGCCGGCCTCGACGTCGTCACCGATGGCGAACAAACCCGCCTCGACTTCAATTTATCCTTCTACGGTTTCATCCAAGGCATCGAGTTAGAGAGCGCCTCCCCCCGCCACTTCGGCCCCCCCGCCCACGACCAGCGCGGCAAACACCGTGTCATCGCCCCCCTCACCGCCCCCCGCGGCCTCGGCACCGTCCCCGACTACCTCCGCCTCCAACGCCTCGCCACATCCCCCGTTCCCCCTTCCCCAATTCATACTTCATCCCTCATCCCTCATACTTCCGCACCGACGCTCAAAGCGTCGGTGCCCGGCCCCTACACCCTCTCCGGCCGCCTCCTCCCCAATCCCGACCTCGGCTACCCCGACCGCTGGGCCTTGACCGAAGCCCTCCTCCCCATCGTCCGCCGCGAACTCGAAGCCCTCGTCGCCGCCGGCTGCCGCGAAATCAGCGTCGATGAACCCAGCATGAGCTGCTACGCCCACAAAGAAGACCCACGCCGCTTCGTGGACATCTTCAACCGCACCGTCGAAACCGTCACCGGCCGCACCCGCGTCTGCACCCACCTCTGCTTCGGCAACTACAAAGCCCGCGCCGTCGGCCCCCGCCAGCTCGCCCCCATGTTCCCCGCCTTCCTCGATTTCAAGTGCGACGAAATGCACGTCGAAATGGCCAGCCGCGAATTCGCCGAACTCGAACTCATCACCCACATCGCCCGCCACTGCGACGCCGCCATCGGCATCATCGACGTGAAAAGCTACTACCTCGAAACCCCCGACGACATCGCCCGCCGCGTCCGCCGCTGCCTCGACTTCGCCCCCGCCGACCGCCTCGCCTTCGCCCCCGACTGCGGCCTCAGCCAAACCGCCCGCTGGGCCGCCAAACAGAAGCTCAAAAACATGGTCGCGGGCGTGAGTACGGTGCGGAAGGAACTGTGAGTTTAGAGCCTGCTTGAAAAATTCCCTGAGCCGCGACGGCTTGGGTTCGGAGTTCCGCGTTTACGCGGCCCGCTGCTCGAATGCCGCACGAACCGCATAAATGCGGAACTCCAAACCGGAGCGCGGCCATCCCGGTCGCAGCGGCGACATCGGAGCCATGGTGCTTGGATTTTCCTGCGTCTTCACAAGTGCGGAGCCGCAACCCAAGGAGCGCGGCTGTGTCCGCCGCGGTCCAGCCGCAGCGGCCTCGAAACCTCGCAGGCACCCGTTGGAATCCATCGCGTCCATTGCGGTCAACCTGCGGCGGCTGATGCTCCGAGCACACAGCCCCGCTCCGGGAGAAATCCTCGCGACGCGCGAGGAGATCGGAGCGCGGCATTTACGCCGCTTCAGCGTGGGAGGCACGGACCGGGGCGAACCCGCTGCGACATTCGAACGGTGAAGCGGCGTGAACGCCGCGCTCCTTGGGCTGCGGCTTCGCCGCTCTGTACTACCACCCTGCGTAATCTTTGCGTGCCGCGAGAATTTTTCATGTCACGCTTCCCCCGTTCCCAGTTCGGCACTTTCCCATTCCCCTTTCCCAAAATCCGCCCTTCGCGTTTCGTGTCTTTCGTGGTTCCGACTGCTTTTTCCAGGATCAAAGCCACTGATCTCTAAGTTCGGAAACAAGTCCAAGCATCCCGGCCCCGTCTCCAACCGCAGTGAGTTCACCAAGAATTGGCAAAGGAATGAGGCCCCGAGATTCTATTCCTTTGCCAACAATCCGGCCGGGCTGAGGGCCACTCATCACCCGGATTCGACAAAGACACCAGAATCAGGCGACCAAAATCAGTCCTCCCGTCCCCATCTTTCTGCCCCTATTTTTCTGCCGCTCCTCAGTGCCCCGCCACCACGCCTGCGAGTGCCGGCACCAACCGGCCCAAGATCAAATCCGGCAACGCGCCCAGCAGCACGACCCCCACCGCCATCACCACCAGCACGACGCGCGTCACCAGCGAAATGTTTATCTCCCCTGCCCCGTCCGGGGCCGCGACCACATAGACCTGTTTCAGCACTTTCAAATAGTAGTAGAGCGACACCGTGCTCATCGCGAGCGCCACGACCACGGTCCAGAGCAGGCCCAGTTCCTTCGCGCCATTCGCGGCGGCGGCGAACACGTAGAACTTCCCGAAGAAGCCCGCCAGTGGCGGAATCCCCGCCAGCGACAGCAGGAAGATCAACAGCGCACCCGCCAGCAGCGGCGAGCGTTTCCCCAACCCCGCGAAATCTGCTATGCGGCAGCTCCCCGTTCGCGCCTCGACCACGGCCACGACGCCGAACGCGCCGATCACCGTGAGACCGTAGGTCATCGCGTAATACACCACCGCCGCCACACCCTGCGGCGTGTTCGCCATCACGCCGAGCAGCACGTAGCCGCCGTGCGCGATGGCCGAGTAGGCGAGCAGCCGTTTCACATTCGTCTGCGCCAGCGCTGCCAGATTGCCCAGGAGCATCGACGCGACCGCGAGCACCGCGAGCAGCGGAATCCAGCCCGGCGCGTAACGGCCCCACGACCCGCTCCCTTCCAGCCCCGCGAACCCCAGCATCATGACCTTCGCGAGAATGAAGAAGCCCGCGACCTTCGATCCCGACGCGATCAACGCCGCCACCGGCACGGGCGCGCCCTGATACGCATCCGGCGCCCACAGATGAAACGGCACCGCCGCGACCTTGAACCCGAAGCCGATCACGATCATCACGAGCGCCACCGCAACCATGGGCGAGAGCGCGTGGCCCTTGAGCTTCGCCGCGATGGCCGGCAGCGCCGTCGCGCCCGTCGCGCCGTAAAGCAGGCTCAGACCGAACAGCGCGAACGCCGCCGCCACGCTGCCGAACAGGAAATATTTCAGCGCCGCCTCCGCCGACTGCGGGTCCGACTTGTTGAAGGCGGTCAGCGTGTAAAGCGAGAGGCTCGTCAATTCGAGCGCCACGAAAATCATCAGCGTGTCCTCGGCGCTGACCACGAGCATCATTCCCACCGTCGCCAGCAGCACGAGCGCGACATATTCGCCAAGATGCTCCGAGAAACTCGTCTCGACCGACAGCAGCAGCGTGAGGATCGAGAGTACGACGAGCGCCTGTTTCACCAGTTGCGTCAGCGGCGTCACCGTGAAGAGACCGCCCACCGACCCCGGATGCCCGCCCGGCAGCATCCAGATGAACGCCACCACGCAGCCGAACAGCGCCAGCGCATTCGTGATGAACAAGCGGCTCGCACGCGGTTCCGTGCGCGTCACGCCCACATCGACACCGAGCACCGCGAGCGCCGCCAGCACGAGGATGCCCTCGGGCGCCGCGAGTCGGAGAATTTCCAGATAGCTCATCATGGCTGAGTCGTGACTAGGCCGTTGGGATGAAGCAGGTGGACCACAGAGACACGATGAACACAGAGAAGCGACGCCGCAAACAAACGACTTGGGAAGCGGCATCCCCGCGCCGGTGTTTTCCCATGGTGAGTGCATGGCCGCCCGGTTCCCGTCCCGGAGGGACGCCGGCGGAGATTAGCCGGGGGCAAGTCCGCCCCAGCGGACGCCGCCCCCGGAAACCGTGCCGAGTGGCGCCGTGCCCCAGCGGGGCATCGAAGAAAATGGCCCGAAGCGACAAGTGGTGGCGGAAATGCTGGGAGGAAGCCGCCGCCAAAAACTTCTTCGATGCCCCGCTGGGGCATGGTCAGTTCGGCGGCGCAACCGGGGGCCGCGCCCGCTGCGCGGGCTTGCCCCCGGTTAATTTCCTGCGGAGTCCCTCCGGGACGAAGAGCAAAGCGTTGGCGACAAATCCTTGGTCTTCGGCTGGCGGCCAGGGCAGCGGAAAAAACCTCGCAGCGCGAGAGGATTTTGCAGAGTTGTAGTGCAGAGAAGAAAAGGGATTGGCCGGCCGCTTTATCAACTATCCGGAGCCTGCCACCAGAAGCACACACGGTTTTTCCTCTGTGTTCATCGCGTCTCTGTGGTTCACTCGACGGATTCAATTGCGCATTCATGCTCAGTGGAATCCCCCTTTCTTCAACGCGGCAAACAACGGCGAATCAAAACTCGGAATAATCCAATCCAGCAACAGCCGCGGCCACAGCCCGATCAACACCGCCAGCCCCATCAGCACCACCGCGCCCATCCGCTCCGGCACCGTGATCGGTTCCAGCGGATGCGCCGCCGACTCGGCCTCCGACACCGTCGCCGCGCCCTCGCCGAAGAACGCCATCTGCATCGCCCGCAGCGTGAACGCCACCCCGATCACCACGCCCACGCCCGCCAGCAGCGTGAGCTTCGGAAACGCCGCCCAGGCGCCCGCCAGCACCTGCAATTCCGCCACAAACCCGCTGAAGCCCGGCAGCCCCATCGACGCGAACGCCGCCACCACAAATGTCACCGCCGCAAAGGGCATCGTTTTGCTCAGGCGCATCCCCTCCAGCAGCGTCAACTCGCGCGTGTGCGTCCGGTCATAGATCATCCGTCCCACCACGCCGAACAGCAGTGACGCGATGATGCCGTGCGAGAACATCTGGAGCACCGCGCCGCTCAGGCCCTTCGCGTTCAGCGTCATCAGGCCGAGCATCACGAACCCCATGTGGCTCACGCTCGAGTAGCCGATGACAAATTTAAAATCCTTCTGCACCAGCGCCACCGACGCGCCATAGACAATCCCGATGGCCGCGAGCAAGCCGATCGTCCCCTGCCACATCTGCGCGCCCGCCGGAAACAAAATGATTGCCACGCGGAACGCGCCGTAAGCCCCGAGCTTCATGATCACCCCCGCCAGCAGCATCGACGCCGGCGTCGGCGCGGCGACGTGACCGGTCGGCGCCCAGGTGTGGAACGGCCACAGGCCCGCGAGAATCGCAAAGCCGATGAAGACCACCGGGAACGCCCAGCGCTGGAACTCCGGCGAAAACGCGTGCGTCGCCAGCCCCAGCAGATTCGTCGTGTGCGCTCCCGACACTACATACGCGCCGATCAAACCGATCAGCACCAGCGCGCTCCCGAGGAAGGAATAGAGCGCCAGCTTCATCGCCCCATACTCGCGCCGCGTGGAACCCCAGATCGCGATCAGGAAATACTTCGGCACAATCGCGATCTCGTAGAACACGAAGAGCAGGAACAAATCGAAGCTGAGGAACACCCCGTACACCGCGCCGATCAGCGTGAGATACAGCGCGAAAAACTCCTTCGCCCGCTTCTCGACATTCCACGAAAACAACACGCCCACCACCGCCGAGATGCCCGTCAGCAGCACCAGCGTCAGGCTGATGCCATCGACCGCGAGGTGATACTCGATCCCAAGCGACCGCACCCACGGGACCTGCACCAGCGTGTGAATCTCCGGCCCCGGTTTGAATTGCAGAGCGTAGCCCAGCGCCAGCGCCAGCCCGCTCCCCGCCGACAGCAAAGCGGTGATGCGCGCCGCCCGCACGGCCCCCGCCGGGAGCAGCAGCACCCCGAGCGCGCCGAGGAACGAAAGATAAATGGTCCAGGCGAGCATGTTAGAAAATCAGAGCCGTCCGGGGAGCGCACGCGGCCCGCGTGCCGGATTGGGCGGCCCGCCCAATCCGTCGTTCCCAAGTCTGCCATTCACCTCGCGGGAGAAGGTTGGTGGAACGAGGTTTTCGGCGGGCCGCCGAAAACAGCACGCCAGCGGCGTGCGCTCCCCGGCGCGCCGTGCGCGCCGTCGCGGACAAATCGTCGCGGTGAATTCGGGAAAACGAGCTCATAGCGCGAACTCCCTGGCCATCCGGATGACCGTTGCATTCGTCAGCCCGATCAGCGCCTGCGGATAAATCCCGAGCACAAAGATCAGCACGATCGCCGGCAGCACCAGCAACCGCTCGCGGAACGTAAGGTCGGCAAAGCCTGCCCAGCGCGGGTTCAGCGGTCCTTGGAAGACCCGCTGCATCAGCGTCAGCAGGAACACCGCCGTCACCAGCAACCCGAGCGTGGACCCTGCCGCCGCCCACGGGGCCAGCGAAAACGCGCCTTTGAAAATGAGGAACTCGCCGACGAACCCACTCAAGCCCGGCAGCCCAATCGAGGCGAACAGCGCAATCCCCATCAGCCCGCAAAACACCGGCGCGACCTTGCGCAACCCGCCGAAGTCGTCCCGCCCGCGCAGACCGTCCGCACGGTTCTCGATGAAGCTCACAAAGCAGAACAACACCGCCGCCGTCACGCCGTGGTTGAACATCTGCACGATCACGCCGCTCAACGCCGCCGCGCGCTCGACATTGTTCACCCCCACCGCGCCGGCGCCCGCACCCGCCGCCGCGAACACGCCCAGCAGGCAGTAGCCCAGATGGTTGATCGAGGAATACGCGAGGATGCGCTTGAGATCGCGCTGCGCGAAGGCCGCCGCCGCCGAGAGCACGATGGTCCCGACCGCCAGCCACAGCAGCGGCGTCTGCGCCTGCCGCATTTGCTCGGGAAAAATCGGGGCCAAGATTCGCAGGAAACCATAGACGCCCATCTTCGACATCGCGCCGGTCAGCAGCATCGTCGTCGAGGTCGGGGCCTCGGCGTAGGTCGCCGGGAGCCAGGTGTGAAACGGGAAGAGCGGCACCTTCACCGCGAAGCCGAGGAGCACGCCGCCAAAGATGATCATCGACACCGTGCCCGCGCTCAGTTGCGGCCAGCCCAGCTTTGCCGCGAGGTCCGCCGCGAGTTCACCCTTCTGCGCGAGGTCCGCCAGCTTGATGAAGTCGAGCACGCCCGTAGCCAGAAAGATCGCGAGGAACGACAGCAGCAACGCCACGCTGCCGACCATCGTGTACACGAAGAACTGCGTCGCCGCCGCGCCGCGCTCGGGTCCGCCCCAGAGTTTGATGAGGAAGAATGCGGGAATCAGGCTCAACTCCCAGAACAGGAACCAGTGGAAGAAGTTCAGCGCCGTGAACGTGCCGAACAGCCCGGCCTGGAGCAGAAGCATCAGCGCCAGTTGCAGCGGAGGAGCGTTGCGCGGAGCCGTCAGCAGCGCCATCGGCACCAGCAACGCCGTGAGCAACACCATCGCCAGCCCGAGGCCGTCGAGGCCCACGAAATAATCCACGCCCAGCGCCGGAATCCACGGCAGCTTCACGACGAATTGCAGTTCCCCCGAAGCGGGATTGAACGCCGCCCACGCGGCCAGCGCCACGAACCCGGCCAGCGCCGTGAACACGAGCGCGAGCTTCCGCGCCAGCGCCTGCCGCGCCTCCTCGATCCCGAGGATGATGAAGCCTCCAAACAGCGGAATCGCGACGAGCAGCGTGAGGTAGAGGGACGCGGCCATTAGCGACTCCCCCTCTGGCCGTGCCCGCACAATGCGGCGGGGAGCGCCGCCCCCCGGAGCGCGGCGTTTACGCCGCAGAGACGTCCGCATGGAACGAGTGCGTCGGAATATTCCAAAGCTCCCTTCGCCTGCCACGCTTCTGCGGCGTGAACGCCGCGCTCCACGCGCCCGCCCCGCGCCGCACTGAGCGGCGCGTCACCGGAAAAAAAGCGGCTCATGATCGGCACCCCCACACTAAAGCCAGCACCAGCACCGTCAGCGCAAGCCCAATGACACGCAGGTAATCGTGAATCCGTCCCGATTGCAGCCGCGCCAGCAAACCACCCGCGCCCGCGAACCCATCGCAGCCCTTTTGAAATCCGAGGTTGATCCCGAACTCATCAAAAAACCGGCTCGCCCACGCCACGCCGAGCACCGCCAGCGACGCCGCTTTCACTGCGCCTCCCCAAATCCACCGATCCAGAAAATCACTCGCCACCGCCGCCCACGCGTTGAACCGCACCACCGTCGCCTCGTAAAACTCATCCACCCGACACTGCTGTTTCAGGAACCCGATCACGTCCGGCCGCAATTGCTCAAGCGCATCCACCGAGTCCGCGCGCGTCACCGGCTTCAGCCAATACAGCCAGCACGCCGCCGCCACGCCCACGCTCACGAGAATGATCGAGAGCCCGATCACAGACAGTTTGTCCCACGCGAACAGCTCGCTCACCCGCACCTCCGCCGCGTGCCCGCTCAGATACCCGTGGAACCACGGCCACACCGGCGTCGCCACCAGCACGAGCAGAATTGTGAACGCCGCCAGCAACACCAGCGGAATGGTCATCACGTCCGGGCTTTCGTGCGGCGTGCGCGACGACGCCTTCGCGGGCGCGTGATTCCCCTTTGCCTGCGGTCCCTTTTTCCCCTTCGCAGGTTTCGCCTCGTGCTTCACCGGCTGGTGCGCGTCGTGCGCCGCCGCCGCGTGCGCCGTGCCGCGATACTTTCCGAAAAACACGTAGCACATCTGCCGGCTCATATAGAACGCCGTCAGCACTGCGCCGAGCGCCACCATGTAGAAGGGCCAGTGCGATTCATCCCAATGCAGCGCCTCGTGCAAAATCTCGTCCTTGCTCCAAAACCCCGAGAACACAAACGGAAACCCCGAGAGCGCCATCATGCCGATCGCGTAGGTCGCAAACGTCTTCGGCATGTGCGCGCGCAGGCCGCCCATTTTCCGAATGTCCTGCTCCTCGTGACACCCGTGAATCACCGACCCCGCGCCGAGGAACAGCAGCGCCTTGAAAAACGCGTGCGTGATCAAATGCAGCATCCCGACCGCCACGCCGCCCGTGCCGATGCCCACCATCATGAAGCCCAGTTGCGAAACCGTGGAGTAGGCGAGGATGCGTTTGATGTCGTTCTGCGCGACCGCGATCAGCGCCGCAAACAGCGCCGTCACCGCCCCCACCCACGTCACCACGCTCAACGCCGTCGAGCGCCCCGCGATGTTCAGCGGATCGACATCCAGCAGCGGATACACCCGCGCCAGCAGGAACACGCCCGCCGCCACCATCGTCGCCGCGTGGATCAGCGCGCTCACCGGCGTCGGGCCTTCCATCGCATCCGGCAGCCACACATGCAGCGGCACCTGGCCGGACTTGCCCACCGCGCCACAGAAAATCAGCAGCGAAATCGCCGTCGCCACCACCACGCCGCCGCCCACGGTCATCGAGACCAGCTTCGTCAACGCGGACGCTTCGAGACAGCCGTGACCGTTGTCATAAAACAGCAGCGTCCCCGTTTCCGAATAGAGCCACACGATTCCCAGGAAGAACCCCACATCGCCGATGCGCGTCGTGATGAACGCCTTCTTCGCCGCCGCCGCCGCGCTCGGCTTGTGATACCAGAAGCCGATGAGCAAATACGACGCGAGGCCGACCAGCTCCCAGCTCATGAAGAGCAGCAGGAGATTGTTCGCGATCACCAACCCGAGCATCGCCGCCGCGAACAGCGACAGAAAACAGAAGAAGCGCGTGAAGTTCTCGTCATGCGCCATGTAGCCGACGCTGTAGATGAAGATCAGCGTCCCGACAAACGTGACCATCACCAGCATCGCCGCCGTGAGCGGATCGAGCACCCAGCCGAGCTTCAGCGACGTCGCGCCGAGCTGGAACCAGTCGAAATTGAAAACGTGCCGCGTCTCCTCGCCATGCCCGCCGAGCGTGTGCGCAAACGCCACGCACGACAGCACAAACGCCAGCCCCATCGAACCAATCGCCAGCGTTGCCGCCGCCGTGCGCTCGCGCTGCTTGAGCAAGGCGCTCAACCCCGCTGCCAGCAACGGCAGGCCGGGAATCAGCCAGAGATTTTGCACGATCCAGTTCATGTGGGTTCGGAGCGCTCGACTAACTTGTTGCGTGCTGAGTTCGTCGGATTAGTGGCGGACTCAAGTTCCGTCGGCGCCACAGTTTCGAGTCCACGCAGTCCTGTGCGGCGATGGCCGCATCAAAGGCCGGGTCGTTCTCCCAAGTGCCCGCCACCGCATCAAGATCGTGATGCACCACTTTCCCGCCCGCCAATCCCAACCCGCGCGAGAGTGCGTCAATGGCCTCCTCGTTGAGGCTGCGATGCGAGTGACGCGAACGCTGCCGCAGTTCGTGGTCCACGGGTTTGGGAACCGCCCGGAGGATGTATTGAATGGTGGTTTTCATGGGCATGGACGGCGCAGGCATGGGCGGTTGTTTTGCCGAGCGTCAACGAGCGCCAGCGTCGCCGCGACCGTGCGCTCGCGCTGCTTGAGCAACGCGCTCATCCCCGCCGCCAGCAACGGCAGGCCGGGTATCAGCCAGAGATTCTGCACGATCCAGTTCATTTATTTTTCCGGCGGACAAAGCAGCGGGATGGTCTCGCGTTTGTTGCGGCGATAGGCGGGGAAGAATCAAAACCTTTGCGCTGGGACAAATCAGGAGGCAGGTCACGAAAGCAGCCCGCCCAGCGCATATAGGGTCGGGTACGTTCGGCCGCCCTCGCCATTTCCAACTGATTGCGAACTACCGCCCCTCGCGACAAACCCGTGCGTCTCGAAGTCTCTGCAAGCCACTCGGCTAGTTCCTTGCTAAGTCGGACTGTGATCGTGTGACTCATACGGCAAAAGCGTGGTCATCGACCGGTCCACCCGCAAGCGCATATCCCGCCGCCAGCAACGGCTGGTCGGAAATCAGCCAGAGATTTTGCACGATCCAGTTCATCTTAGAATTTGGCCGGCCCGGTCTTCCTCAATTCGGAATCCAACCTTGTCGCTGCTTCGCCAAGTGATAGCCTTAGCCCGCATGTCATACCTCACATTGGAAGCCGACATTGACCACGGACGCATCACGGTTGCCGAGCCGGAGAAGCTGCCGGTAACCGGAAAGGCGCTGCTGACCGTGCTGGACGCGCCAGCGCGCCAGCCGGATTGGAACAAGGTCATGAGCCTGCTCGGCAAGATGCAGAACAAAGTGGACGGGCTGACGGTGGAACGCGCGGCGCGCGCAGAATGGGATGAACGCGAGCGCCAACAATGGGGCAATCGCTGATGCGCTGGCTGTTGGACACCAACGTCTGGATTGACGCCCATGCGGGCGCACCCGACGCGTGCCGAGTGTTCGCCAAGGCCCGTGCTGGGCAAGGAGCGTGGCTCGGATTTTCCGCCATCACAAAACTCGAAGCTCTGGGCTATTCCGGTTTGACCGACGACGACGATCTGGCGCTGCGCGAACTGCTCGGGTCGTTCGAGGAAATCTCCATTGGACCGGACGTGATCGACGAGGCGATTCGCGTTCGCCGACAGCACCGCCTGAAAACTCCCGATGCCATCATCGCCGCGACAGCCTTGCTGCAACACGCGGAAGTCGTCACGCGGAATACCGTGGATTTCAAGAAAGTCGCCGGGCTGTCGGTGATCGACACGGGCAGTTTCTGAGCATCGGCCGCCCCTGCAACCGCGCTTCCCCGGTGATTGGGTTTTTCCTCTCCGGTCGTTCATCCCTTCAGCCCCCTCACCTCATCCAAATTGGTCGTCTTGTAGTGCCGGTAGATCGCGATGATGAGCGCCAGTCCGACCGCGGCCTCGGCGGCGGCGATGCCGATGGAGAAGATCACGAACATCACGCCGGTGAGCGCCTCCGGGTGTTCGCTGAAACGCCAGAAGGCGATGAAGTTCAGGTTCGCCGCGTTCAGCATCAACTCGATGCCGATGAGCATCATGATGGCGTTGCGCCGCGTGAGCGTGCCCGCGAGGCCGATGGCGAAGAGCATCGCGGAGAGCAGCAGATAGTGAGGGAGGGAACTCATGCGCGAGGAGAGGGGGGAAAGCTCAAAGGATAAAGCTCAAAGCTCAAGGGAAGGGCCAAGGGCCAAGCTCCACTGAACGGCTCGGCGAAAACGAAAGCACCGTTGCCGACGGGAGTCGTCGTGGGCCTTTGGGATTTTCGGGGGCGCTTCATTTCCGCTTTTCCTCCATTGCCACGATGACCGCGCCGATCATGGCCGCGGTAAGCAGCAGTCCGATCGCTTCGAGCGGCAGGACGTGGTCGTGCATCAGTTTCACGCCGATGGCGCGGACGCTGACATCGGGAGCGGCCGCGGCCAAGGGCGTCGGGCCAACGCTGGTCACGACCGCACCGGCGATGGTGAGGAAGGCCACGACTGCCAGCGCCACGCCAATCCATGTTGAGTGCGTGAAGGCGGCCGGGGCGGCGGGTTCGGCACCGCGGGTCAGCAGAATCGCGAAGACAATCAGGATCATCACCGCGCCGACATAGACAAGGATTTGGGCGAAGCCGACGAACTCGGCGTTGAGTTGGAGGAACAGCCCGGCGATGCCGGCGAACGTCACCACCAGGCACAGCGCGCAATGCACCAGATTGCGCAGCGACATCGCCGCGAGGGCGCTCGCGAGGATGAGGAAGGCGAGGATGGTGAAGCTCGGCGTCATGGTTGGATTCGCATCAATTCAGTTCGCCGGGCTTCAGTTCGCATAGCGGTAGGTGCGCTTGCCGACCTTCGCGGCGAACACCCAACTGAACACCGCATACGGCACGATCAGGATGAATCCGCACACGACCCAGCGCACTCCGAACGGCCACTCCGCCACACGCATGAAATGCCACAGCCCGGCGACCAGCAGATTGATGAGCGCCATCGGCAGCATGAATTTCCACGCGAGGCCCATCAGTTGGTCCGCGCGCAACCGCGGGACCGTGCCGCGAATCCAGATGAACAGCGCGATCATTGCGAACAGTTTCAGGAAGAACCACGCCCACGACGGCACAAAATCCAGACACGCCAGCGGGGCCGTCCAGCCGCCGAGGAACAGCGTGATCCCCAAGCCGGCCATAGCGAACAGGCCGAGATATTCGCCGAGAAAAAAGAGCGCGAACTTGAAACCCGAATACTCGACGAAGTAGCCCGCGATGATTTCCGATTCCGCCTCGGGCAGGTCGAACGGCGAGCGGTTCGCCTCCGCCAGCGACGCGACGAGGAAGAGGAGGAATCCGGCCAGTCCCCACGGCGTGAACACAAACCAATGCGTGATGCCCGCTGTGTGGCCCATCTGCGCCTCGACGATCTTGGGCAGCGACAGCGACCCGACGATCATCACCACGCTGAGCGACGAGAGCACGAGTGGCATTTCGTAGGACACCATCTGCGCGATCGAGCGCATCGCGCCGAGCAGCGAGTATTTGTTGCGGCTCGACCAGCCGGCCATGAAGAGCGACAGCTCGGTGGAAGCCCCCAGCGCAAAGAAGAAGAGCACCCCGGCATCCAGATCGATCGGCACCATGTTCCGTCCGTAAGGCAGCACGGAGTAAAGCAGCAGCACCGGGACGACGAGCGAGATAGGCGCGAGGAAATGCACCAGTTTGTCCGCCGCGCGCGGCACGATGTCTTCCTTGATCAGGGACTTGATGCCGTCGGCGGCAAATTGCAGAAAACCAAACGGCCCGACGCGATTCGGCCCGAGCCGGTTCTGGATGCGCCCGAGGCCTTTTCGTTCGACCACCGTGGTGAGCGCGAAGATGAGCGGGAACACCGCGACCAGCGGCACGATACTCAACAAGATCGACACCAGCGGCTGAATGCACTCGGGGCACAGGCCGACCACGGTGTGCTTGAGCGTGACGAAAATCTGGTCGAGCGAGTCGTCCATGGGCTATTTCGCGGCCTCGGGTTTCGGGGTGGGCGCGGCGGAAGCGGCGGATGGGACAGATGCGACGGATGAAGCGGCAGGTGCGGGGGACGGCGCTGGCTTCGCGACGGCGGCGGGTGCGGCAGGTGCGGCAGGAGTTGCGGCAGCCCCAATCGGAGCCACGGCAGCGGCGGCCAGCGCAGCCGCAGCGGCTTTGGCTTTCGCCTCCGCGGCGGCCTTGATTTTGGCTTCTGCGTCCGCCTTCGCCTTGGCTTCGGCTTTGGCTTTGTCGGCGGCGAGACGGGCATCCACTTCGGCGGCGTCGGTGGGGTGAATCTTGTGGAAGTGGGCGTTCGGCTTGGCCAGTTCCTTCTTCGTCAGCAGCAGCGCGCCGAACCGGTCGGTCGTCGAAAGCTCGAACTCGTTGTCCATCTTGATCGCCTCGAAGGGGCAGACCTCGACGCAAATCTGGCAGCTCATGCACACCGACGTGTCGATGTCGAAGATCGCCGGGAACAACTGCGGCTTGCCGATGTAGTCGGGCTTCTTGGTCGTGCTCTTCTCGATGTAGATGCACTTGGGCGGACACTCCTTCTCGCAGA
This sequence comes from Akkermansia muciniphila, assembly GCA_945861535.1. Classification (GTDB taxonomy): domain Bacteria; phylum Verrucomicrobiota; class Verrucomicrobiia; order Limisphaerales; family BJHT01; genus BJHT01. The sequence goes on from CAMAUZ010000027.1 coordinate 69,399, forward strand.
TCTGGCACGCCACGCAGCGCAGGCCGGCTTGGGGATCGGTGCCGTCGAACACGAGGAAGGGAAACTGCCGCGTGGCCTCCTTGAGCGGGATGCGCTGCTCGGGGTACTCGACGGTCGTCAACCGCGCCGCGTCGTGGTAGCTGCCCACGAAGTTTCGCGCCGTCTCGACCATGCCCTGAAGTATGCCAACGCCGATCATGATTTTTGCGCGCGGAAGTTAGGAAGAATCCGCGCCGGGAGGAAGCGAAGTTTTGCGGGGCGCGAAGTTTTTTTGCGCGGCGGCTGACTGCAAACGGGTGTCGCCGCACCGCGGCCCGGGAGCGCGGCCTTCAGGCCGCAGAAACGTCCGCGTGCAACGAGACCGTCGGAATAATCCAGCGCGCCTTTCGGTGTCCACGTTTCTGCGGCGTGAACGCCGCGCTCCAAGTGCGCCGGTGCGTCGTCGCGCCCGCTGATCATCCCCTTCACCGGTCCACCTCGCCGAGCACGATGTCCACGCTGCCGAGGATGATCACCACGTCCGAAACGCTGTGCCCGAGGCACATGTCTTCGAGGACGGTGAGATTGATCAAGCTGGGCGGGCGCACGCGATACCGATACGGATTCGGCGAGCCATCGCTGATGAGATAAAAGCCAAGCTCGCCCTTCGGCCCCTCGATGCGCCCGTAAGCCTCGCCCACCTTCGGACGGAACCCGCGCAGCTTGGCTTTCGGATCAATGATCGGTCCGGCGGGAATGCTCTTCAGCGCTTGCTGCAAAATCTTCAACGACTCGCGCATCTCCAAAATGCGGATCATGTAGCGGTCATACACATCGCCGTGATCGCCCAGCGGAATGCGGAAATCGAAGCGCCCGTAGAAGCCGTATTTGTCCACCTTGCGCAGGTCGTAATCTACGCCGCTCGCCCGCAGCATCGGCCCCGTGATGCTGGCGTTCACCGCCAGTTCGGCCGACAACTTCCCGACGCCCTGCGTGCGCGCGAGCAGGATTTCATTGCCCGTCAGGAGATTTTCAAACTCATCGAGGAAGCGCGGATACTCGTCGGCAATCTGCTGCGCACCTTCGATCCAGCCGGGCGGCAGATCGACGCGGCACCCGCCGAAGCGCATGTAATTGCACATCATCCGCGCGCCCGTCAGCGACTCGAACAGATCGAGAATCTTCTCGCGCTCGCGGAACGCATACATCAGCGGCGTGCCCAGCGCACCCATGTCCATGAGCAGGAAACCAACGAGGCAGGTGTGATTCTGCAGGCGGGTCAGCTCGGCGGTGATGACGCGAATATACTCGGCGCGATCCGGCACCGTCAGCCCGGCGAGCTTCTCGACCGCCAGCGCGTAGGCCCAGTTGTTCGTGAGCGAGCAGAAATAATCCAACCGGTCCGTGTACGGCATCGACGCCAGATAACTCGTGCCTTCGGCGATCTTCTCGTGATTGCGATGCAGGTAGCCGAACACCGGCTTGAGCTTCACCACGATCTCGCCATCCAGCACCACATCCATGCGGAAAACGCCGTGCGTGGACGGATGATGCGGCCCCATCGAAACCTCGAGCAGATCGCTGTCCAGAGCCGCGCCGTCGGTCCCGGTCTTCGGGCGGACCTCAAAATTTCGCGGTGCCACCATCCCGCTGCCCGGCAGGACATGTTCCGCCGTGACATCCGCCAGAATTTCGCGGCTCACAATTTCACCTCCGTCGCATAATGGGCTTTCGCGCGCTCATGCACTTCGTCATGCGGCGTTGGCTCGTATTCGTAATCATCCGGCTCGACGTAATCCCGGCGCATCGGGAAGTCCTTGAACTCATCCCACATCAGAATGCGCCGCAGGTCCGGGTGCCCGTCGAACACCACGCCATACAGATCGAAAATCTCCCGCTCCTGAAACTCACACCCACGCCACACCGGCGTCAGCGACGGCACGCGCACGTCATCCGTCCGGTTCCCCGTGCGCATCCGCAAGATCACCGGCCCCTGTTTCAGCACCATCGAGTAGAGATGATAAACCGCTTCGAGATACGCCGGCCGCTTGGTCTTCCGCACCTCCTCGACCTCCTTCTCGACGCCATCCACGACCTTTTTGACCTTCACCTTCTCCGTCAGTTCCGCCTCCGGCCAGTCCACGCCCGTCGCATTCGAACAGAAATCCAGATGAAGCTGCGGATCGTCCCGCAAGAAAGTCGCCACCGCGACCGCATGCGCCGCATCCACAAGCAGCGACCGCTGCCCCGACGGGCTGTCATTCGGAATCAGGTCGAGCCGCGCGCCGGGGACGGCGGTTTCCGCGCGGGTTTTGATTTGTTCTAACGTTTCCATCATTCGCCAACTTCTTTCAAAATCGCGTTCGCTGTTCGCGACCTGCATCTCCGCAGATTGCCCACACTTCCGCAGCCAGTTCCGCGTCGTCCCAATTCAGGACCGGCATTTGCAACCGCCCAAGCTCGTCCATGAAAAGCAGCTTGTTCATCCCCGCTACTTCCGCGGCCTTACCCATCGATAGCCGCCCCACCTGAAACAAGCGGACCGCAAGCTGGAACTTGAGTTCCTGCTCGATCACCTGCCGGGACTTGCCGGAAGCGGTCACCAGTTCATCCGGGTACTCGATATTCAGTGCTGCCATGATCGAAGCCTAGTTGATCTCGGCGGCCATCAGGCGGGCTGGTGGGCGAATTTCTCCGCCTGTTTTTTCCAGAAGGCCACGTCGTTGTTCCGGGCGATGTCCCGGTCCATCTCGGACTGGTGGTCGAAGTAATAGGCCAGCGCCGAGTGGACCTGCGCTGCGCTCAGGTGCGCCAGGCTTTGGAGGATTTCATCCACGCTCATGCCCATGCCCATGCCCATCTGGTAATAACCCGCGATGGAACGGACCGAGGTCCGCGTCCCGGCCACGATGGGTATCCCGCCAAGGACCGCCTTGTTTCGCGTGATGTGGGGATAGGTCGCCGTCTTCATCTCGACATCAAGCCCGCACCACTTTCCCCGGCTTCCACACCGCCGGATTACTCGGCGGCACCAGATCGTGTTCGCCAAACTGGGGCACGGGAAACTCGCTCGGCTCGCCGGCGACAAAATAACGCGCGCGATTCGGCCCAACCAATTCCTGCGCCGCGATCTGTCGCTGCAACGTCATGAACGCGTGAATCAGCGCCTCCGGCCGCGGCGGGCAGCCCGGGATATGCACGTCCACCGGGATAAACCGGTCGATGCCCTTGAGAACATTGTACCCCTGCTTGAACGGCCCGCCCGAGATCGCGCACGCGCCCATTGCGATCACGCACTTCGGCTCCGGCATCTGGTTGTAGAGCCGCACCACCTGCGGCGCCATTTTCTTCGTCACCGTGCCCGCGACGATCATCAGGTCCGCCTGCCGCGGCGATGGCCGGAACACCTCCGCCCCAAACCGCGCCAGATCATACCGCGCCATCGACGTCGCGATCATCTCGATCGCGCAGCACGCCAGGCCAAATTGCAGCGGCCAGACGGAGTTCTTCCGCCCCCAGTTGTAGAGGTCGGTCATGGTCGTCGTGAAGACGCCCTGTTTGCTCAACTCGCTTCGCAGCCCTTCGTCCATGTGATTCCGCCCGCAGGCGGCTGGTAAAATGTTCCGTCACCGAATTTGCCAAACTTCCGCATCCGTCCGTCATCCCGCCCGGGACCGCCGCGCGCGCCCTCGCGTCCGCGCCCCACCCTGCGCCGCTCAGCGCCAGGTGAGAATGCCCTTCACCCAGGCCCACGCCAGTCCCTCGACCAACAGCAGGATGAAAACCACCATCGCGATGAACGCGCCCACCGGCAGCCCCGTGAACGCCACCGCAAACGGCAGCAGGAAAACCGTCTCGACATCGAAGATCAGGAAGATGATCGCGTAGAGATAATAGTCGGAGCGGAACTTGATCCACGCATCGTTCTTGGCCTCCAGACCGCACTCGTAATTGGCGTTCTTGTCCGGTCCGGGTTTTTGGGGACTGAAGAAAACCGCCCACAACCGTGCGAGAACCAGCGGGGCCAGCGGGAAGATCAGCGCGATCACTGCAAACACAGCCAGAAAGGAATACGGCCCGTATTCCGCGCTGTTGGCACTCTGAATATCCATTCGCGGGCGGACGCTAGCCACCGCCCCCGGCAGCGTCAAGGAACGCCGCCGAAAACCATGGTGACAAGGCGCAACTACGGTCCGGATCGCCGACTTCACAGGCGGTGTGACAACGTAGCCGCCGACGTGAGGAGGCGGATGGAACGCACGCGAATTGCGGGAAAACCGCCTCCTCACGTCGGCGGCTACGGACTTGCGTTGGACTGCTGCACTTCAACCGGCGGCGCGCCCAAAGGAAGCCGGGCGACGGAAAATCTCTGCAGCACTCCTCGCGGCGCACGCCCCGCCGCCTGCAGGCGGGACTCCGTGCCCGCACCACAACCACCGCCGCACACTTTCCGCTTGCCAGCACAACCGCGTTGCCTGACATTTCTGTCGCAACAGAAATGTCTGTAACATAAACCCACAAAAGAAAGGCACCCTATATGACACCCACCGTCTGGACCCACCTCGCTTACCTCGCCATCAGCATCCCGCTGACGATCTGGGTGGCGCGCACCCTGCACCGCAACGGCCGCGTGTTCCTCGTGGACTGTTTCCACGGCAACACCGAACTGGCCGATTCGATCAACCACCTGCTGGTGGTCGGCTTCTACCTCATCAACGTCGGCTTCGTCACCTTCGGCCTCCGCTTCGGCGTGACCGCGGCCGACCTGCAGGAAGCGCTCGAAAGCCTGAGCACCAAAATCGGCATCGTGATGCTCGTGCTTGGCGTCATGCACTTCCTCAACCTGGCCATCTTCACCAACTGCCGCCGCCGCGCCATCGGGTTGCGGACGCCCGCCAGCCCGCCGCTCCCGCCCTTAATACCCCAAATCAAGCCCGCCGGGCACTGATCCCGAACGTTCCACCGCCGCCGGACCCCGCGGGCACCCCGCCAGTGCCGTCCGGCACCGGCCGCCCGGCTGGAGTGAGGAACCAGTTCCACCGGGGCAGTTCCGCCGCTTCACCGCTTCACCGCCGAGCCCTCCGGCCACAGTTTTCCCGCAGGCTGCCGATAATTCCTGCATCGTCGTGATGAAAAACCTGCGCTTCCGCTCCGCGTCGTTGGGCGGATGATACGGCACGGGACACGCTTTAATTACCATGAGCCGAGAAATATTGGGCACGCATCAGAAGGCGCTGAAGATCAATCTGGACCCCTGCACGTACGGGACCTTCGCCGAGATCGGCGCGGGGCAGGAGGTGGCGCGCTGGTTTTTCCAGGTGGGCGGCGCGGCGGGCACGATCGCCAAGACGATGTCGGCGTATGACATGACGGTGAGCGACGCGATCTACGGGCAGTGCGACCGCTATGTCAGCCGGCAGCGGTTGAGCACGATGTTGGAGCGCGAGTTCGGGCTGCTGATCGAGCGGCTGAACACGAAGCGCGGGAGCAGTTCGTGCTTCTTCGTTTTCGCGGACACGGTGGCGGCGAAGAGTTTCAAGGGGAACGGCGACTGCCACGGCTGGCTGGGGCTGCGGTTTCAGGCGGAGCCGGGGGCCGAGGCGTCGCAGATCATCATTCATGTGCGGATGCTGGACCGCGAGAATCTCCAGCAACAGGGGGCGCTCGGGATCATGGGCGTGAACTTGGTTTACGGCGCGCTGTATTTGCATCGGAAGCCGGAGGAATTGCTCGAATCGCTGTTGGACAATCTCACGACGGAGCGGGTCGAGGTGGACATGGTGAAGCTGACGGGGCCGGCGTTTTTCGACGTGGACAACCGCGTGATGAGCCTGCGGTTGGTGCAACTGGGGCTGACGCAGGCGGCGATGTTCCGCGCGGATGGCGAGGTGGTGCAGGCGTCGGATGCGTTGTACAAAAAGTGCATTCTCGTCGAGCGTGGGAGCTTCCGGCCGGTGACGAAGGTGACCCTGGACATGCTGAAGTGTGCGAAGGCGCAGTTCGTGCAGGAGCCGAAGGTGAAGGACGAGGAGATCATGGTCTTGATGGAAATGACCATGCGAAATCTCACGACCGAGTCGGGGATTGATGCGAAGGATTTCCTGGACCGCGTGGACATCCTCAGCGCGCTGGGGCAGACGGTGTTGATCTCCAACTTCGGCGAGTTTCACCGGCTGGCGGCGTATCTCTTCCGCTGCACGAAGAAGATGATCGGCATCTCGATGGGCGTGCCGACGCTGCAGAGCATTTTCGATGAGAAGTATTATCTCGATCTCGAGGGCGGCATTCTCGAGTCGTTCGGGCGGCTGTTTAAGAATGATCTGAAGCTGTACGTATATCCGCTGCTGGAAGCCAAGACGGGGTCGCTGATCACGGCGGGCAATCTGCGGGTCGCGCCGCATCTGCGGCATTTGTATGCGTATCTGCTGGAGAACCGGCTGATCGAAGGGATGCGTGATTTCGACGAGTCGAGCCTGGCGATCATGTCGCGCGATGTGCTGGCGCGGATTCGCGCGGGGGATGATTCGTGGGAGGAGATGGTGCCGCCGGTGGTGGCGCTGATGATCAAGGCGCGGCAGTTGTTTAATTATCAACAGTCCGCGCCGGAGCCGGAGCCGGTGCGGGAATTGCAGTTGGCGGGGTGAGCGCGGTGGGACGTGGGTGAGATTGGCCACGAAGAGGCACAAGGAGCGCAAAAGGGAGAGGCTCGTCGATGGTCGGGCGCGGCTGTCCCCAGCGCGCCGGTTGCGTGTCCGCACGTCGTGCGGCGCGCTGAGGACAGACGCGCCCTACCCGCAGTTGTTCCTTGGTGCTTCCCTTGAGCTTTGAGCTTTAGCCTTTGAGCTTTTCCCCACTCCTCGCCGCACCGCTCGCGATGGCGTGATGGCGGTGGTTGAAATGCCCGGTTCGCTCCCGCAGAGTGCGCGGCACATGAGCAAACGTTTCTACCTGACCACCGCGATTGATTACGTGAACGGCCAGCCGCACCTCGGCCACGCGTATGAAAAAATCATCGCCGACGTGATCGCCCGCGCGCACCGGCTGCTGGGCGACGAGGTGTTTTTCCTGACGGGGCTGGATGAGCACGGGCAGAAGGTGCAGCAGGCGGCCATCGCCGACGGCAAAAGTCCGCAGGCGTATTGCGACGAGCTGGCGGCAATCTGGGGGCGGTTCGCGACGAAGCTCCAGCTCACCAACGATGATTTCGTGCGCACGACGGACGCGCGGCACAAGACGGCGGTGCAGGCGTTGCTCGCGCGGTTACATCGCGAGGGGCACTTCTACCAGTCCCAGTACACCGGGTTCTATTCGCTGAAGGAGGAGACGTTTCTCACCGAGAAGGACCGGCGGCCGGACGGGACCTTTGATCCTTCGTACGGCGACGTGGTCGAGCTGGTGGAGGAAAATTACTATTTCAAACTGAAGGATCAGCAGCAGTGGCTGATTGATTACATCGAGGCGAATCCCGAGTTCATCGCTCCGAGCTACCGGCGCAACGAGGTGCTGGGTTTTCTGAAGAACCACACGCTCGAGGACCTGTGCATCACGCGGCCGGCGGCGCGGTTGAACTGGGGCATCCCGGTGCCGTTCGACGCGGGTTACGTGACGTATGTGTGGTTCGATGCGCTGGTGAATTACATCAGCGTCCCGGCGGCGCGGGGCGACGCGGCGGTGCGAGCGGCGATCGGGCAGACGGCGACAGCGGGCGCGGGTGCGGACGCCGGGGCGGGTGCGGCGGCCGTGGAGTTGTGGCCGGCGGATTTGCACATCATCGGGAAGGACATTCTCAAATTTCACTGTGTTTATTGGCCGATCATGCTCAAGGCGGCGGGGCTGGCGTTGCCGCGCCAATTGCTCGTGCATGGCTGGTGGCAGAAGGACGGCGTGAAGATGAGCAAGACGACGGGCAACGTGGTGGACCCCGTCGCGGTGATTGATGACTGGGGCCTGGACGCGTTCCGCTTTTACGTGCTGCGCGAACTGGACATCGGCCCGGACGGCAACTGGACCGATGCGGGTTTCGCCGGGCGCTATCAGTCCGAGCTGGCCAACGGGCTGGGCAATCTCGTGAACCGCTCGCTCTCGATGCTCAAGCGGTATCGCAACGGCGTGGTCCCGGCGCGCTCGGACGAACTGGCGGCGGACGCGGGCCGCGCGGTGACGGAAACGCTCGGGCACCTGCGCGCGTGCGAGCTCCAGGGCGCGCTGGTGAGCGTGTGGCATCTGGTGACGCGGGCGAACCAGTACGTGGACCAGACCGCGCCGTTCAAGCTGGCGAAAGACCCGGCGCAGGCGGCTCGGCTGGACGAGGTGCTCTACAATCTCGCGGAAACCTGCCGCGTGCTGGGCGTGCTGTTGCAGCCCTTCCTGCCGGGCACGTCGGCGAAAATTTTCCAGCAACTGGGCCTCCCCGAGGCGACCGTTCCGCTCGCGGCCACGGCGTGGGGCGGGCTGAAGGCGGGTGCTGTGATCGGTGAGCCGGTGGCGTTGTTTCCGCGGAGGGATCAACCGAAGAAGTAGGTGGGCCGGATGCGAAGGCGGCAGGAGGTGCGGACGGTGACGCGGGCGGTACAGGGTGTGTGAAAACCACCGACGGTTCGTAGCCGCCGACCTGAGGAGGCGGATTTCCGCGCCGTTTGCGTGAGTTGCCTCCGCCTCGTCACCTCGGCGGCTACCTTCCACACACGCTCGGTAGCCCGCGCGCCGGGAAAGAAACGGCGGAAGGGCCGCGCTGCGGGGTGATGAATTCCCCCGCAGCGCGGCGGTGCTGTCGTGGGGGCTACTTCTTCAGCAGCGCTTCGACGTGGGCGGCGAATTTCTTCTCGAGGGCGGCCTGGACTTCTTTGTCCTTCTTGGCGGTGAAGATGGCTTCGACGGATTCGTATTCGCCGGCGGGCTTGAGGAGGGCTTTCACGTCGGCGGCGTAGGCGGCGTTGAGGATTTCGTCGAGCGATTTGCCGGCTTTGGCGGCGTCGGCTTTGAGCTTGCCCTGCTGGCGGAGGGAGATGCGGGCGGAGGCTTGGAAGGCTTTGCCTTTGCCGGCATCGAAGCGCGCGCGGAAGCCCGCGGCATTGGGGAGATCGAGCCACGCGTCCTGGGCTTTCTTGATCTGGGTGGCGTCGAGGCCGAGGGCTTGGAGGACGCCGCGGGCCATGATCTGGTCGCCGGCGGCGTTCATGTGGACGCCGTCGGAGGTGTAGGCGTTGCCGGGCTTGGTCTTGGTTTTGATGACTTCCTCGAACATCGCGTAGAGGTCGGCGAGGGGCAGGTTTTTCTCCTTGGCGAGGCCGCGCAGGAACTCGTTGTACGGCGCGAGCTTCTTATTGTTGTCGTTGCCGAGTTCCTCGCCGATGACGGTGGCGGTGAGGATCACAACCTTGACGCCGGCGGCGGCGCATTGGTCCACGATGGCGGTGATGTTGACCTTGTATTGGTCGAGCAGGACGCCGCGCGCGCCGTGCCAGACGTCGTTGACGCCGCAGCTCAGGGTCATGAAGTCGGGCTTTTTATCGAGCACGTCTTTCTTGAGGCGGGCGAGCATCTGATCGGATTTGTGGCCGCTGATGCCGGCGGGGATGGGCGTGGTCTTGACGCCGTTGGCTTCGAGGCCGGCGATGACCAGGCGCACGTAGCCGCCGGGATTGCCCCAGCCGCCCTGCGTAATCGAGTCGCCCATGAAGGCGAGTTTCTGGCCGTCTTTGATGGCGATGTCGGCGGTGGCCGGCAGGGTGGTGGTGGCAAGGGCGAAGGCCGCGCCGGTGAACAGGCTGACGGCGGTGCGACGGGTGAGGAGTTGGGGGAACAGGGATTTCATGGGATGAACTGACTGTGGTTGGTTTGGTTTATGGATGGGGACAAAGGAGTTTTGCGCAGGGGAATTTTGGCAGGGGAATTTGGGGCAGGGTAATGGGGAGGGACTTTTTCCTCTGTACTACAACTCTGAAGAATCCTCGCGCGCCGCGAGGATACTTCCCGGAGCGCGGCTGTGTCCGCCGAGGACCAGCCGCAGCAGGTTGGCCAGTAGTGGCGTCTCGAGTTCCAACGGATGCCTGCGGGGATTCGGGGCTGCTGCGGCTGGTCCGCTGCGGACACAGCCGCGCTCCTTGGGTTGCGGCTGCGCCGCCCTGTGTTCATCGTGTCTCTGTGGTTCACCGAATCGGCTCGACGAAATTACCTGTGGTTCAGCGGGCCGGGCATCGCTTTGCCTACGCGATGATGTCGTTCACGACGTGGCCGGCGACGTCGGTGAGGCGGAAGTCGCGGCCGGCGAAACGGTAGGTGAGTCGTTCATGGTCCAGACCGAGGAGGTGCAGAATCGTCGCGTGGAGGTCGTGCATGTGGACTTTGTCCTTCACGGCGTAATAGCCGTAGTCGTCGGTCGCGCCGTAGCGGATGCCCGGCTTCACGCCGCCGCCCGCGAGCCACATCGTGTAGCCCTGCGGATGATGATCGCGGCCATCGCCGCCCTGCGCGGTCGGGGTGCGGCCGAATTCGCCGCCCCACATGACGAGCGTGTCGTCGAGGAGGCCGCGGTGTTTGAGATCGAGCAGGAGCGCGGCGATGGGTTGATCGACTTCGGCGGCGTTCTTGGCGTGGTCTTTCTGGAGGTTGCCGTGCTGATCCCATTTGTAGCTGTGCGTGACCTGCACGAAGCGCACGCCGCGCTCGGCGAAGCGCCGCGCCATCAGGCATTGGCGGCCGAAGTTGCGCGTCTTGGGATCGTCAAGGCCGTAGAGCTTTTGCGTGACCTCGCTTTCGCCGCTGATGTCCTGCACTTCGGGCACGCTCATCTGCATGCGGAAGGCGAGTTCGAAGGAATTGATGCGGGCCTCGAGCGCGCTGTCGGGGCCGGTCGTGCGGAGACGCTCCTCGTTCAGTTCGCGCAGGAGGTCGAGCTCCAGCCGCTGCATCTGGCGCGGCGTGTCGGTGTTGCCGATGAACGGAATTTTCGCCTGGTCGGACGGGACGCTCGAATAGCCGATGGGCGTGCCCTGATAAACCGCCGGGAGAAACGAACTGCTCCACGCGTTGACGCCGCCGTGGCCGAGCGTCGGGCAGATGGTGATGAAGCCGGGGAGATTCTGGTTTTCCGTGCCGAGTCCGTAGGTGATCCACGATCCCATGCTCGGGCGGATGAAGGTGTCGCTGCCGGTGTGCAATTCCAGGAGCGCCGCGCCGTGGCGGGAGTTCGAGCACCAAAGGCCGTTGATGAAGCAGATATCATCGGCGCAGCGGCCGACATTGGGGAAGAGGTCGCTGACCGGGATGCCGCTCTGGCCGTAGTTGCGAAACTCCCACGGGGACTTCAGCAGATTGCCCGTCGCGCTGGAAACGATGCGGGGCTTGGCGAAAGGCAGCGGCTTGCCGTGGTCGCGGGCGAGGAGCGGCTTGTAATCGAACGTGTCCACTTGCGACGGACCGCCGTGCATGAAGAGGAAAATGACGCGCTTGGCTTTCGGAGTGAACAGCGGCGGGCGGTTGGTGAGCGGATTGGCGCTGGTGCCGGCGCTGGCGCGCGCTTCCTGGCCGAGCAGTCCCGCCATCGCCACGCCGGCGAAGCCCGCGCTGCTGCGCCACAGCATCTCGCGGCGCGAGACGCGGCGGGGCGGATGGGCAAGCCAGTGTTGGTTCATGTGCGGGGTCGGACAAAAAACGGGCCGTCGTGGCGGCCCGAACTGGCGCTCACTGACGCAGGGTGTCCGCGCATCATTCGCCTTTGCCGCGGCGACGGAGATTCATGGCGCAGTCGGGACACCGGCTCGGACGCGACGGGCGGGAAGCGCGGCTGGGTGCGGAACTCCCACCTCCATTCGGAACGGCGGCGAGGGCCGCGGCGAGGAGGGTTCCGCAGCGCCGTCGCAACCGCCTTCGCGACGGCACCCATGTCGCCCGTGCGGTTTGACCGCTGCGTTCGCGAATTCCGTTTGCGCCCACCGGGTCCGCCGCTAATGATGCGCCCGCTTTCGGCAGCCTGTTTATATGGTTCTGGTCATCGATAACTACGATTCGTTCACCTACAATCTGGTCCAATACTTGGGCGAGATGCAGGTGGACCTGCGCATTTTCCGCAACGACCAGATCACCCTCGAGCAGATTCGCGCGCTGAAACCCGAGCGCATTCTCATCTCCCCCGGCCCCTGCTCGCCGCGCGAATCCGGCCTTTCGAACGACGTCATCCGCACCTTCGGCCCGCACCTGCCGCTCTTCGGCGTCTGCCTCGGCCACCAGTGCATCGGGCACACCTTCGGCGCGGAGGTCGTGGTGAACTACCGGATGATGCACGGCAAAACCTCGCCGATAAAACACAACGGGAAGGATCTCTTCGCCGGGATGCCCAATCCCTTCAACGCCACGCGCTACCACTCGCTCGTCATCAAGCGCGACACGCTGCCCGCCTGCCTCGAGATCACCGCCGAAACCGACGAGGGCGAAATCATGGGCGTGCGCCATCGCGAGTTTCCCATCTGGGGCGTGCAGTTCCATCCCGAGAGCATCCTCACCGAAAGCGGCCGCACCATCCTGCGGAATTTTTTGACACTGGGGTGACGGCGGAACAGCGCTGAAGCGATGCAGCGCTGAAGAGTTCCCGTCGCCCTCCTCCCGTCAGCACCGCCGAAGAACCCGTAAGTCCGAGCGCCACAGTCGGCGTCGCGGAGTTCAACCCTGATCCGGCGGTTGCCGAACTAGGAACAAGGTAAAACCACTAACCGGCACTAACTGGCACTAATAAGACTCCGGCCCCGAATGCACACGGCGGGTGCCGCTGGTATTGGTTTTCATTAGTGCCAGTTAGTGCCGGTTAGTGGTTTTTAATTCCCGCGTCCCGAGTGACCACAGCATCACGGCGAGAAATCCTCCGCACCTCCCCATCCCCATCCGTGTGCATCCGTGTCCATCCGTGGTTGCCTCACTCCCTTGCGGAAAAATTGCGTTTCCACCCATGCCCGCCTTAACTGCGCGCATGCAGCGCACCCGGCTTCAACGCAGTCTCCGCGCGACGTTCCTCGGGATGATCGTCAACACCCTGCTGGTCGCCGGGAAGCTGGCGGCGGGCATTTTCGGGCATTCCCATGCGCTGGTGGCCGATGCGGTCGAGTCGCTGGCCGACCTGTTCAGTTCGCTGATCGTGTGGCGGGGGTTGGTGATCTCAGCGGCGCCGGCGGACGAGGATCATCCTTACGGCCACGGCAAGGCGGAACCCATCGCGGCGGCGTTGGTGTCCACGCTGCTGCTGGTCGCGGCGGTGTGGATCGGCGCGACGGCGGTGCGCGAAATCCGCACGCCGCACACCACGCCGGCGGCGTTCACGCTGGTGGTGTTGCTCGGGGTGATCGTGATCAAGGAAGCGCTGTTCCGGTTTGTGCTGGGCGAGGCGATCTCGGTGGAGAGCACGGTGGTGCAGACCGACGCGTGGCATCATCGCAGCGACGCGATCACGTCGGCGGCCGCGGCGATTGGGATCACGGTGGCGCTGATCGGCGGCAAGGGCTACGAGGCGGCGGATGACTGGGCGGCGCTGGTGGCGGCGTTCATCATCGCGGGGAATGGCTGGCGGCTGCTGCGGGGGGCGCTGGCGGAATTGATGGATGCGATGCCCGACCCGGCGCTCGAAATGCGCGTGCGCGAAATCGCCCGCACCGTGCCGGAGGTGGCGGACATCGAGCAATGCCGGCTGCGCAAAATGGGCGGCCATTTCTTCGTGGACATGCACGTTCACGTGGACCCCGACATGACCGTCATGCGGTCGCACGCCGTCGCGCACCGGGTGAAGGACGCGGTGCGGGAGAAGCTGCCGAATGTCTATGACGTGCTCATCCACATCGAGCCGGCGCGGCGGGAGGCGGCGGCGCCAATGGGTAAAGCGCCCGCGGGATCCGGGTGAAGCGTCGGCCAGCCCGCATATCTTATCCGTAACGATTCAGTGAGGGCGACAGGAGCGCGGCCTTCAGGCCGCAGAAACGTCCGCCCGCAGCGACCGTGTCACACGCTACGGACGCGTCCTCCCACTCACCATTGGGTGAGTTCCATAAAGGGTTCGGAAATTCGCTCGCCCTCGA
>CAMAUZ010000028.1 GCA_945861535.1 Akkermansia muciniphila
GCTACCTGCGGGAACGCAATCTCCGCCCCAAGCGCTACGTCTGGAAAGCCGCGGGGGAGGAAATCCTGGCCAAGATTCAGCGGGCGCGGGCCGCCGCAAATTCCGCGCCGAAAGAATTATGAGTATAGTTTTGAGAGACACTACACTAATGAGATGGGGAATCGGCTGCAAGAAACTGAGATACGCCCTTCGCGCGCCGCGTGCGGGGAACTCCGCCGTTGACGCTCCGCACCTCGACGCCAAGCTCGCGCGCATGACCACGCATCACCACGACACCCACCCACGCCCGACCTTTTGCCGGATGACACTTTTCTTCCGCCGCTTCCATCGCCGCCTCGCGCTGGCTGCGCTGATTTTGTTGCTGCCGGGGGCGCTGCGCGCGGAGCACGAGGGTAAGGTGCAAATTCTCCTGCTCGGCGACAGCACGGCGGAGGGCAGCATCCCGCGCAAACTTGTGAAGGAAGGACCGCACCTCGAGGATGTCATCCGCCAGTTGCTCGCCGCCGAGTCGAACCTGCCGCCGTGCAATGTCATCAATCTCAGTCTCAGCGGCGAATTCATTCAACGGCTCGTGGACTCGGGTCGCTACGAAAAGCTCGCGTCCAAGCTCCCCGGACTGGACTACATCTTCGTCCGCTACGGACTCAACGACCACGCGCGGCGCGAGGATTTCACGAATAATTTCCCGAAGGATTTCCACGCCCTGCTTGCCCGCCTACGGGCCGATCATCCGGCGGCGATGTTGATTCCGATGACGGTGATCCCGTTCTCGGATGCGGCCACCAGCGAGCGCATCAACGGTCTTATCCGGCAGGTCGCCACCGCGGAGAAGCTGCGGCTCTTCGACATTTACCCGCGCTACGCCGCCGAGCTGGAGCGCGGGCCGAACATGCTCAACTACCGGCGTTTTCCGCTCGCGAAGATTCCCGCGAAATATCACGAGTTTGTGAAGCCCTTTGTCAGCGGCAGTCCGCCCACGGTCGTGGTGATGGACAACCGCCTCGACGCGCATTTCGGCCAGCTCCCCGGGTGGTTCAGCGACCGCCATCCCAACCTCGCGGGCTACCATGTCATCGGTGACGAGACGGCGAAGTTCCTCGCGCCGCTGTTGCTCGAACGCAAGCCGGCGGTGGCGAAGTAGTGCAACCGCCACCGGCAGTTGCGCCGCCGCGCCCGCCGTGCGGACGAACACGCTCGACAGCCAGAACGACCGTCGCCACGGTCGCTCCATGCACTTCACTCACCGATTCCTCACTCGGTCCGCCGTTACCAACCCGCTTGCCGTCGCCAGATTGTTCCCCGCACTTCGCGTTCGGCGGCTCATTCAGGGTGCCGCGTTGTTGGCGCTGCTCCTGACGCCCGTCTTGAGCTTCGCCGCGCAGTTCGTGCTGTTTGATGTCACCTTCACATTTACGAAGGAAGACGCGGACAATTCCAAACCCAGCCAGTCGCACTATTACGTCACGGGCGCGGCGCTGAATCCGGAGCGGCCCAAGGACTGGACCGCGCCGATTGATTATCGCCGCGGGACGGTGCATCTCCGCACGGAGGTGATCGAGAAACCCGCCGGCGGTGAACCCACCACCTGGAACATTTGTTACATCCCCAATCGCGGCCAGGGCAACGGCTACGGCTGCACCAGCACGGACCTCTATCGCGAAAAAGGTGTCTATGAAAAGGACGTCGCGATGACCGCCTTCTGGCAGAACGACGCCATCGTCTGGGCGGCCGGCATAAAGCGGATGGACCTAGTGATGAAGGACGGCAGCGGCGGTGGTGGCCACGTTCACAAGCGTTCCGACCCGCAGAAATTCTTCCCCACCAAGCTCCGCATCACGGCGGTGCAGGTGTCCGCCGGTGCGACCTACGACCCCAGCCTGGTGCCCAATCTTCCGCCCAAGACCGGGACCAGCGGTGGCCGGCCGTGATGCCAATTTGCTCGGCACTGAACACCGCAGTTCATCCACGGATACCCGCGGCTAACCCAGGGAGGAAGTCGGATAGGAATGGCCAGTTCGGAGCGGTCGTATTTCTACAATAAGGGGTGCGGCGGAAAACGGTTTTCCACCGTGTTTCTCTGAAGCTATCCGTAGATTTCCGCTGTTGGTTTCTGTTTTCGGATGAAATAAAAGCGTGGCATCCTCCCGCCGCGCTTCGTTCCCGAGAATCCCTTGGCGCCGTGCCTCTCACAATCTCACTTTCACCCGCCCTGCGACTGTGGTTCAGCGATTGTTGCCCCGGCGGAAAACCCGCCCGCTTGGTATCCCATTCCAACCCGAAATACCCTCTGCAACCGTGCCAACTGCGTGCAGAATGGCGAATAAGCTCGACTGTCTATGGGTTTCGTAGAGTGTGGTCCGAAGCACCCAGTTGGTTGGCGCTTCTATTAATTCAACAAAAACCAACGTAACAACAGAAGACAGTATTATGGCCACCACTAAAAAACCGGCAGCAAAAGCAGCCCCCGCGAAAGCGGCTCCCGCGAAAGCGGCCCCCGCAAAAGCAGCTCCTGCCAAGGCCGCCCCTCCGGCCGCCCCCGCCGCCAAGAAGAAGAAGTAGTCGGCGGTTTCGGTCTGGCGGGAGTTTAGCTCCTGCCTCGCATCGCCCAACTCTCCGGCAGCGGAGGCTTGGGCGTCTTCTTTTTTGCCGTCTGTTTCGCGTCCCCATCCTCCCAGTCCGCGGCCGTTTACCATTCTCCCCGTTTGCCGAACTGTTGCCGCGCCGCCTCGCCGAATGCCGCTCCCGCTGCGTCCATCCGCGCCAGCAACTCCTCCGTCGGGACGCCCGCGCCGCCGCGCGCAGCGGCGATCACCGTATTGCATTCGTTCTCGTCCATGAAGCGCGCCGCCGCCAGCAACTGGGGGGTGTCCTCGTCCGGCACCACCAGGAAACCATGCTTGTCCGCGTGGATGAGCTGCCCCGGCAGCACCGTGCGCCCGAAGACTTCCACCGGCACATTCCATCGCACCGGACACACGAACGCGTGCCCGACGCAGAGCCGCCGCGCCAGCGCCTTGAACCCCGCGTTGGTCATCTCATCCACGTCCCGCACCGCGCCGTCAGTGATCGTCCCGACGCACCCGAGGGCGCGATGCGTGTTGCTGTTCACCTCGCCCCACAGCGAGCCAAGCACCCGTGGTTTGTCGAGGTCCTGCACAACCACGATCTTCGGTCCCGGCACGCTCGCCACATAGCGCCGGTACTCGCTCGACGCCTGCGGATTGGCCGTGCGATGCGCGGGGTTGCTCGGTTCGATCACCACCGTCACCGCATAGCCCACCATCGGCCCCATCTGCGGCATGAAATCGCGCGTCTCCTCGACATTGAACCCTTCCAGCGCCGGGTTGCGGCGCGTGAGCTGTTCCCAGCCGTTGTAGATCGTCGGCGTGTTCCAGCGTTTGAGTTTGAGCAAATCCGCGTGCGACAGCAGCGGCGGGCGGGTGGCGGGCGTGGGCATAGTTTCGTTGGTGAGACAATGGACTGACTCAGGTGCAATTCAGCGCGCCACCGTACGTAGCCGACTGCCGGGTAGCAAGCTGCGAACGCGTGTCCTGCCCGAGTGCGGGGCGCAGTCCCGTGGCTCGCGACGCCGGGAACGGGATGGCGAAATCGCGCAGCGTGAGGTGGGTTGATGCTGCCAGTTCCGTGCGTGCGGACGACGCTGCGGCTGGGGGTGATTTTCAACTGCCGAACGGAACGAGGCGGTATTTCAGGGTGACGTTTTTGGCGGGGGTGGGTTTGGGGCCGTCGGTGGTAAGTTGGAGGAGGACGGTGCGGTTGGCACCGAGGAGGACTTTCAGGGGTTTCTCGAGTTGTATCTCCACGCCGAAGCCGCCGCGATCAATGCGGACCTTTTGAGTAGAGACGGGTTCGGTGGTGAGGGCGGCACCTTCGGCGGTGGTGACTTTGGTGGGGGTTTTGCCGTCGGGGGCTTTGTTGAGATAGGGAATCATTTCGTAGGCGAGGCGCACTTCGGACCAGAGGCGGTCGTGGCTCCAAATGGACATGACCTGCGCGTAGTCGGACTCGGCGAGGGCGACGGAGCAGTCGATGCCGTCGGCGTTGTGGGTGTAGGAACGGGCGACACGGAGGTGCGCGCCGCGGATTTCGCCGGAGCTGGTGACGGTGTTGCTCTCGAGCTTGGCGTCGGCGTGTTCGCTGATGCCGGAGATGATGGGCGCGCCGTCCCAGCGTTCGCCGACGATGGAGTGCATGTGGAGGTTGCGCCAGTTGCTCGGGTGCATGCCGCCGCCGTAGCTGTCAGTCTGCGTGGCGGCGAGGACGGGGCCTTTGCCGGGAATGCTCAACTGACAGAGGATGCCGCCGCCGAAGCCAAGCTGGCCGGAGAAACATTGATTCATCCACTCGGGCGCGAGGCGTCCGTGGAAGGTGAGGGCATAGTAGCCTTTGCGGCGCGCGGCGAACCATTCATTGCCACCGTTGACACTCACCGTCAGGTCGGGGCCGGGTTCGCCCTTCCATTTGAACTCGGGGGATTCCCAGTTTTTGGAGCCGAGGTGGGCGGCGGAGTAGGTGCGGGAAGACCAGGGATTGGCGGCGACGGGTGCGCCGCTGAGTTCGCGGCAGTGGAGGTAGGTGTAGAGTTCCTTGTAGCGATCCACGACTTTCTGGAAGCGCGGATCGTCGGTGGCGTCCTTGAGGATGCCGCCGGTGCGAACCCACTGGTTACCGGTGGCCATCCAGTTGTCGAGAAGGTAGGAGCCGTAGTTCATGTCATGGGCGAAGTGTTCCTGCGAGTCACCGGATTTGCTGAGGCCGCTGCCGCTGCCCCAGCCTTCCGTGGTCCAGCGTTGCCAGAAGGTCTCGAAGCGTTCCTTTTGCAGGGCGTCGCCGGTGGCCCGGTGGGAGTACCAGAGCGCGACGTTAATCTGGGAGAAAGCGTTTCCGTTCACTTTTTCCATGTGCGTGGCGAAACTCAGGCGGTCGCCGGCCATGATGAGTCCTTCCTTGATGATGGCTTTGAGTTCGGGCGCGACGTCGTTGCGTTGCATGAGTTGCCAGCCGGGTTGGAAGACGCGGCAACCGTAGTAACCCATGGCGTAGGCCCAATTGCTCCAGGAGGCGGAGCCGCGGCCGTCGCTGGTTTCGAGGAGGCGGAAGCCGTTGTAGAGAGCCTGGAGTTCTTTCAGGAGTTCGGGATTGGTGGCGGCGTTCTTTTTCAGCCACTGATGAAAGCGCACTTGGAATGGGTGCCAGAAGACCAGGTCATCCTCGACGAGAGTGCCGCCGGCGATGGCATTGGCGGTAGCTTCGTCGGGGCAGAAGATGGCGCTGGCACCGAAGCCGACGTAATCGGCGAAGGCGTCTTTGCGCGGCTGCTGGAGAGTAACTTTGAGGAGATAGTCATTTGGTCCGCTGGAGACTTCGAGGGTGAGTAGTTTGCCATCAAACTGTGCAGTCTTGCTGGCGGCGGCGAAGGATTGGTTGCGGGGTTTCCAATGGTTGCCTTCGTTCGAGTTATAGCCGCCGGTGGCGACGCCGTCGAAGAGCACGGTGCCGTCGGGGGCGGTGAGTTTGAACTGGCGGTTGCGCGGCTCGTCGGGTTCGGCGATGGCGAGGAAGATGCCCGAGGTTCCCTTCGGCACATAGACGTAGGATTTCTTAAACATATCTCCGTGGCCGTGGACAAAGGTAGGATGACCGGCGACACCGTATTTCAGACCGGCAGTCAGTCGCAGCGTGACATAGTGATCAGGCGTGCCGGCGAGGACGACGCGATAGATGCCGCGTTTGCCGCCTTTGATGGGGCGGTCGAAGGTGCGCGCAACCTGGGTTTTGAGACGGGAAGGTTCGGACCAGGCGCTCCAGCGGTAGGAAGGCACGGTGCCTTTGGCATAGTGATTGATGTAGGATTGTAACTCATGGTCCCAGCCGCCGAGGCGGTCGGGGTGGTTGGCGGTGGCGCAGCCGTCGTCGGGGATGAACTCGCGCACGACGGGCGTGCCGTCGGGGTCATAGACTTTGAAGAGTATCTCGCGCGGGCCGTTGGCGTAGAGATTGAGGTCGCGCACGTCGAGGCCGACGGAGAAGTCCTTACCATCGGGATTGACCACGTAGGCGGTGATACCTTCGTGGAGGCGGAAGGTTTGGGCGGAGGTGGGAGCCTGGGCGGAGGCTGGCGCGGGGGCGAGGAAGGTGCTGGCGAGGGCGAGCAGGAGGAGGAGGCGATTGGTTTTCATTTTGGTGCTGTTGGCTTTGTCGGACGCGGGAGGGGCGGGGATGTTTAAGTTTTCGGCGGAAAATGTTGGGGAGAAATCATGGGAAGGGAGAGGTGGTGGCGGGGTGCTTTGGGATGGGGGAGGACGCGCGTACCGCAGGCGTCTCGCCTGCGAGTTTGGGCGGCGTCTCGCCGCCCGTAGCAACTCGGGGCGAGACGCCCCGAGAACTCGCAGGCGGGACGCCTGCGGTACCCGGGGGGCGTAGGCGCCGACGTGAGGAGGCGGAGGGCGTCGCACGGCGGACGATCCGCCTCCTCACGTCGGCGGCTACGAGTGGGTGGGTCACTTGGCGGCGGCGGTGATTTCGTAGGCGAGGGTGCGTTCGCCTTTGAAGGCGCCGGGGGCGGTCGCGCCGTCGAGGAGGTCGATGAGCACGTTGCGGCAGGAGGCTTTGCTCAGGTACTTGTCGGTCCAGTCGGCGGGGGAGAGTTTGGCGCGGCAGGGGCGGGTGAGGCGGATTTCCACGGCACCGGTGAAGCGGGTGAGGCGCACGGCTTGCACAGCCGCGGTGAATTGATCGGTGGCGGCGGCCCATTGCCCCCCGGTCTGGAATTCGATCTTGGTCGGTGTGGCGGTGCGCTGGCGTTCGAGGTCGCGGAGGAAGACGGGGAGGACTTCGTAGAGTTCGGCGACGGTGTCTTTGCCATCGCCGTTGAGACGCGTCTCGATGCGGAGTGAGTTGTCACTCAGGGTGAAGGTGCGGGAGTAGCTGATACTTCCGTCGAGTGACTTCTCTTTGCCCATGGTGATGGCGGGGATGACGCCGGAGGCCGTGGCGCGGAAGGTGGCGCCTTGGGATTCGTAGGTGACATCGGGTTTCTGGATGCGCGCGGAGGTGAAGACTTTCCCGGCGGCGGTGGTGCCGGTGACGGCGTGGACGGGCCAGGAGCGCCAGGTTTCGGGGGTGTCGAAGTTGGGCGGGTTTTGGTTGGGGAAGGGCATGCCGCCGCGGCGACCGAGCAGGACGGTGCCGGCGTCGGGCGTCCAGAAGGCGGAGAGACTGCCCCCGGAGAGACCGTAGGGGCCGGCGAATTCGATGTGACCTTCGCCCTGGAATTCCGAGACGGGGCCGGTGTGGACGATGACTCCGAACTTGGGTTTGCGCGAGATGAGGAAGGCTTTCTCGTAGGCTTCGGTGAACGGAGTGCCGCGGGCAAAGGGATATTTGAGCAGGGGCGAGTGGGTGCGTTCCAGTTCCTGCCGGTGGGCGAGGTGGCCTTTGCGGTAGTAGTCGTAGGCGTAGTTGTTCATCGGGAAGGCGGGCGCATTGGGCCAGAGGCTCCAGCGCCAGGGATTGGAGGCGAGCTTGTCGTTCGGGAGGCCGCCGGGGTTTTCGTGGATTTCCGCGCGGGCTTCCGCGGCGGCGGCGGCGGGTGCGGCCTTGAGTTGTTCTTCGGTGGGGAAACGGACTTCGCTGGCGACGTCATCGGTCAAAAAGGACGCGGCGACGCTGCGGAAGGGAAAGTCCCACTGGTCCTTGACGACATCACTCGAAGTGCGGGCGTTGAAGTGGCTGGGGCCCACCACGGCGCCGTCGGGTTCCGGGAGGGTGAGGTGATTGCGGAGGCGCAACACCTTTTTGACGGCGTCTTGCACGAACGGCCAGTCGGGGGAGGCGAGCGCGAGCCAGGTGGCGAAGTAGAGACTCATGCCCTGATAGCCGGCATCCACGCAGCCCTGGTCGGTGAAGTAACCGGCGGGATGATAGTACCAAGGGTCGGAGAAGACGCGGCGGGCGTAGTTTTCGGCGAGGGTTTTGGCTTCGGGAGTTCGGATGGCGTCGGCGGCGAGTCGCATGCCGAGGACGGCGGAGAGATCGAAGTGGGTTTCGTCGCCTTTCGGTCCCCATTTGGTGACGCGGTGCATCATGCGCAGGAGACAGGCTTCGTAAGCGGCGCGGGTGTCGGCGGGGAGGACGTCGCGGACGTTGTTGTAGGTGTAGGCATAGTTGACGAAATGAGGGCCGAACCAATCGGAGCGGGTGTCTTTGGGGCTGCCGGAGTTTTCCTGCAAGTCATCGGTCATGAGCATGAGCACGGTGGCGGTGGCGAAGGCGCGGAGCTTGAGGGCGCGCGAGCCGTGGTAGGGATTGCCGGGATAATCCCAGTTGGCGAACCACGCGGTGGGTTCGGGCCAGCAGGAGGGGCGCATCACGCCTTTCTCGGGGTTCTCGATGGCGGCGAGGGTGAACTGTTGCGGGGGCAGATTGATCGAGGGCGCGCTGCGTTTGCGGCCGATGCGGGGGAACTCGAGGGAGAGCAGCCAGGCGCGATAGTGATCGTCGGCGTCGCTAACATGGGCGGCGGCGACGGGTTCCTTGATGCCGTGATCGAAGTCTTTCTCGGTGAGCGAGCCGAGGAATTGGCGCAGGGTTTTTTGGTGGGGGTGCTGGTCGGGGAGTTTGGTGCGGGCAGGGGGAGCGGCGGCCGAGGTCGGCAGGGTTGTGAGCGCGGTGAGGGTGAGGAGGGTGGCGAGAGATCGGAGGGGGTTCATAATTTGGCAGGGTAATTTTGGGCAGGGTAATGGGGGGAAGATGAGATCGGCGTCAGGCGGTGTCTTTCAGTTTTATTCCTTACTGAAGGGGATGAGCTGGTAGGAGAGGGAGAGTTTGCTGGCGGGGGTGGGGACGGTGGTGAGTTCGATGAGGAGGGTGTGGTTGTCGCCGCGGTGGACGCGGCGGGGGTGGTCGAGTTGGAGGCGGAGGCCGAAACCGCCGCGGTCGAGGGTGATGGTTTGGCAGAGGGTGGGGGTTTTGGTGAGGGGGCCGAGGTTCGCACCGTCGGCGGCGGTGAGGGTGAGGGTGGTGGGTTCGGGTTTGGCGGATTTGGCGGTGCGGGCTTGGAGGGGGACGAAGGGGATCATTTCCCAGGCTTCGGCGATGTGTCCGCGGCGGGGGTTTTTGACCCAGAGGTTGAGGAGGTCGTTGTAGTGGGTTTCGGTGAGTTGCACGGCGCAGCGGAGGGCGGCGGGTTCAAAGGTGTAGGTGCGCGCGCAGCCGACGGTGGATTGGCGGACTTCGGCGCTGCTGGTGACGGTGGTGTTGGTCAGGCGGGCGTTGAAATGTTCGCTGTCGGCGGTGACGAGGGGCGCGCCATCGACGGTGTGGCCGACGACGGTGTGGAGGTGGAAATCGCGCCAGAGGGCGGTGCTCATTTTGTCGCCGTATTCGCCGTTGAGGGTCGAGGCGAGGACGGGGCCGCGGCCGGGGATGTGGAGCTGGCAGAGCATGCCGCCGCCGTAGCCGGACTGGCCTTGGTGGGCGTTGGATTCCCATTTGGGGGAGAGTCGCCCGTGGTAGGTGAGGGCGTAGTAGGTGGGGCGGCGCGCGGCGAACCATTCGCCGGCGTCGTTGACGTTGACCGTGAAGTCGGGGCCGGGGAGGCCTTTCCAGGCGAAGGGGCCGTCGCGTTCGAGGGCGCAGTGCGGGTAGTGGTGGGTGCGCGAACTCCACGGGCCGGCGGGGATTTGTTCGTCGGCGAGGGTGTAGCTGAACCAGGTGCGGATGCGGTCGTAGGCGGTTTGCATGCGCGGGTCGGGGAGGTCGGTGAGGACGGATTGCCAGGTTTCGAGAATGTAGGAGGCGTAGTGGTAGGCGTAGGCGAAGCCTTCCTGCACGGGGCCGGAGGGGCCGAGGCCGACGCGTTCGCCCCAGCCGCCGGTGGCGAAGCGCTGCCAGTAGGTGTCGAAGAGTTGCTGCTGAAGCGGGTCGCCGGTGGCGGCGGCGCAGTAGCGGAGGGCGGAGAGGATCTGGGCGAAAGCGTTGCCGTTGACGCGTTCCCAACTGCGGCAGAAGGCGAGGCGGTCGCCGCAGACGAGCAGGGCGTCGCGCACGGCCTGCTTGACGTTGGGAGGGGCGTCGGATTCTTGGAGGACGCGCCAGGAGGGCCGCCAGTAGTGGAAGGCGTAGTTGCCGAATTCGTAGGCCATATTTCCGTAGGGTCCGCCGGTGGCGACGGTGACGTGGTCGTTGGGGCCGATGCTGCGGAGGCCGGCGGCGAGGTCGCGGAGGGCAACGTTGAGGGCGGGGCGATTTTTGTGCGCGGGCCAGTGGTGCAGGATGCGGTCGCAGGCGGGGGGCTGCCAGTAGCGGCCGTTGACGGGGAGAAAACCAGGGCGGGTGGGGAGGGTTTGGGCGGCGGCGGGTTTGGCGGGTAAGGGCGCGGGTTCGAGGGGTTTGCCGGCGGCGTCTTGGATGGTGAAATCTTCGGGGGTGA
Organism: Akkermansia muciniphila; assembly: GCA_945861535.1. GTDB lineage: Bacteria > Verrucomicrobiota > Verrucomicrobiia > Limisphaerales > BJHT01 > BJHT01. The sequence goes on from CAMAUZ010000028.1 coordinate 10,454, forward strand.
GGGTTTTGAGCCAGTCGTGGAGGGCGATCTGGTAGGGCTGCCAGAAGAGCTGGTTGTCGTGGTAGAGCGCGCCGCCGCGGAGGGCGCGGGCGGTGGCGGCGTCGGGGGCGAAGACGGCGGGGACGACGCGGGTGCCGCGTTGTTGCACGAGGGGGTCTTTGTCGAAGGTGAACTTGAGATTCACCATGAAATCGTTGTCGCCGGCGGAGACGTCGAGGGTGAGGAGTTGGTCGTGGAGGGCGGCGGCGTTGGTGAAGGTGAGGAAGTGGGTGGTGGTGCCGGAGGGGGTGGTGAGTTCGGCGAGCGTGGTGCCGTCGGGGGCGCGGAGGGTGGCGCGGCGGGTGCGGGGGAGGTCGAGTTCGGCGAGCATGAGGTGCGCGCCGGTGGCTCCGCGCGGGACGTAGAGGTGGCTCTGACGCCACATTGCGCCGTGGCCGTGGAGCCAGTCGGGATGGCCGGCGATTCCGTATTTGAGGGCGGGGTCGAGGCGGACGGTGACGTAGTGGTCGGTGGCGCCGACGAGGAGGATGCGCCAGATGCCGGGAGGGCCCTTGGGAATGGTGTGGGTGAAGGTGCGTTTGGGGGTGGCGGCGAGGCGGTCGGGTTGCGAGGGGGCGCTCCAGCGCCATTGGGGTTCGGTGCCCATCATGCGGAGGTGGGCGAGATACCAGGTGTCGTGGCCGAGCGCGCCTTTGGCGGGGAGCGCGGCGGGGGAGGTGACGCCGTCGTCGGGGATGACGGCGCGGACGGGGTTGGCGCCGGCGGGGTCGTAGATTTTGAGGAGGACTTCGCGGGGGCCGTTTTCGCTGAGGTTGATGTCGCGGACGTCGAGGGAGAGGTCGAAGGCGCGGCCGTCAGGGTTGTGAACGAAGAGGGTGAGGCCGTCGAAGAGGCGGTGGGTTTCGGCGGTGGCAAGGGACGATGTGAGGAGGATGGCCGCAAAGAACGTAAAGAGGCGCAAAGAGGGGGATGGGAATTGGCAGGGGAATTTGGGGCAGGGGAATGGGAAGGAACGAGGCGGGTGAGGAGGGTGTGGGGCGTCGGGTTTCATTTTGTCGGGCGGAGGCGGTAGGAGATGGAGGCGGTGCGGGGGACGAGGGGTTGGTCGCGGTTTTCGAGGAGGTCGATGAGGAGGTTGCGGCAGGCGGCGCGGCTGAGGTAGGTGTCTTGGAATTCGGCGGGGGACAGTTTCACGCGGCGGGGGTGGTCGAATTCGACGAGGACCGCGCCGGTGAAGCGGGTGAGGCGCGCGGCGGTGACTCCTTCGGTCCAGTTGGTGGTGGCGGCGGACCAGGTTTGGTTGCGCTGGAGTTCGATGGTGGTGGGCTGGGCTTTGGCTTGTTGCTGGGTATCGCGGAGGAAGACGGGGAGGGTTTCGTAGAGTTCGGCGAAGGCGTCCTGGCCGGTGGATTGCAGCGTGGTCTCGATGCGCAGGGTGTCGGCGGCGAGGGTGAAGGTGCGGGTGTAATCGAGGCGGCCGTCGAGGGCTTTGGGTTGTCCAAGCTGGCCGCGCGGGATCGTGCCGGTGACGCGGACGGTGCCGTCGATGGCGGTGAGAGTGCTGGTGACGTGCGGGTTTTGGATGCGCGCGGTGGTGAAGATTTTTCCGTCGGGACGAATGCCCGAGACGGCGTGGATGGGGCACGAGCGCCATTCTTCGAGGGGGTCCATGTTTTTGTCCTTGGTCATGCCGCCGCGGCGACCGAGGAGGACGGAGCCGGTGGCGGGGGTCCAGAAGGCGGAGAGTTGTCCGCCGCCGAAGCCGTAGGGGCCGGCGAGGGGGAGGTGGCCGTCGTCGAGGTTGGGCGCGCCGACGGGGCCGGTGTGGAGGATGGCGGCGTAATTGGTGAATTTCGCGACGGTGAAGGCTTGGGAAAAATCGCGGAGGAAGGTTTCGTCGCGGAGGAACGGGGAGCGGAGGAGCGGGGATTTTTCCTGTTCGAGTTTGAGGCGATGGGCGAAGGCACCGGCGGGGTAGTATTCGTAGGCGAAGCTGACCATGGCGGGGAAGTTGTAGGACTGCCAGAGGCGGAAGGTCCAGGGATGGTTGCCGAGTTCGTCGTTGCGGGCGAAGCGGCGCTGTTCCGTGAGGACCGGGTTTTCTTGGATTTGTCCGTTGAAGAATCCGCCGCGCTGGGCGGCGGCATTGGTAAGGGCGGCCGGGGCGGGGAGGGGGACGAGATAGGCGGCCTCGTCGGTGACGAGCGATGCGGCGTAGTCGCGGTAGTGGCCCCATTCCCATTGGTCGCGCCAGGCGTCGGCGCTGTAGCGGGTTTGAAAGTGGCTGGGGCCGAAGGTGCGTCCGTCGGGTTCGGGAAGTGTCACGTGCGCGCGGAGTCGGTGGCAGCGATCGACGACGTCGCGGGCGAACGGCCAGCTAGTGGCGAGTGCGAGCCAGGTGGTGAAGAAGTTGGCCTGGCCCGCGAAGCCGAGGTCGAGGCCACCGCGGTCCACGAAATAACCGGCGGGATGAAAGTGGCGTGGATCGGTGAAAAGTATGCGGGCGTAGGATTCGGTCTGCTTCGCAAAATCAGGGTCGCCGAGGGCTTGGCTGATGTACCAAAGCGACACGGGCGCGACGACGTCGATCTGCGGGTCTTCGCCTTTCGGTCCCCAATCAAGGAGGCGCTGGCCCATTTTGCGTAGGCCGGTGAGGTAGGCGGCACGCACATTTTCCGGCACGGCGTCGCGGACGATGGGGAAGGGATAGGCGAGCAGGATGAGCGTCGGCGCGAGCCAGTCGCTGCGACCGATGCCGCCGATTTCGGGGGCGTGTTCGAGTTGGGCGTCGAGCATGGCGAGGTGGACGCACATGGTGACGAACGCGCGCAGTTTCATCGGACGCGAGTGGAGGTAGGGATTGTGCTGGTTGGTCCAGGTGGTGAGGAAGGCGGCGGGTTCGGCCCAGACGGGGGGGCGTTTGATGCCGGTGGGGGTTTCGATTTCGGGGAGCGTGAAGAGGCGGGACGGGGCGTTGACGGCGGGATAGCCGCGCTTGGTGCCGACGAGCGGCTGGAGCATCTGGGTGAGGAGGAAGTTGCGGTATTGCGTTTCCGGGTCGGTGGGGACGGAGATGTTGCTGAACTTCTGCGTGATGCCGTGCTCGAAGTCGGAGGGTTTCAGGGAGGCGAGATATTGGCGGAGAGTTTTCTGGAAGGCGTGGTGCTCGGGCAGCGTGGTGCGCTGGAAGACGGGCGGGGCAGGGGGGGCGTTGGTGGCGGCGGCGATGGGCGGGGGCGGTGTGGCTGGCGCGGCGGGGGCGGCGGCGAACGCGATGGGCGCGAGGAGCAGCAGAAGCGTGTCGGTGGTGAGATGGCGGAGGAGATGCCTGATGCTCATGGCGCGATGGTTTTCAGCAATGGTTTGCGACGTGGGACGCGGGAGAGTTGGGCGGACGGGTGTGAGTTGCAATCCTGATTAATGATGTGGCGCGTTGCGCGGTGTGATTTCCGATGGGGAAGGCTGACCCCGAACTCTTCGGAGAAACCCTCGCTGGCGGGGCGGTCGGTTCGTGGCGCGCGCCGGGACGCATCGGGCATGCCGAACGGCAGGCAGGGGCGGAGGCTTTCCTTGGTGGTGCGGGAGTTGGCCGCAGTTCGAAATGCCTGAGTTTGGCAGGGGAATTTGGGGCAGGGGAATGGGGAATGGGCGGTGGGTTTCATCGGGGCGGGTGGGCCGGGGGCGGAGGCCGCAGGTTTTCCATATCCTGCGGGGCGGTTCCCGATAGTACCTCTGGACGCGCGCCGCTCCGTTCCCCTATCGTCCGCGGCATGTCGAAGGCTGCCAGGACGGCGGCGCCGGTTTTTACCGCGCCGCCGTTACCATTTGAAGATGCGTTGCAAAAGCTCGAGGCCATCGTTGCGTCGATGGAATCGGACGAATTGCCATTGGATACGCTCCTGGCGCGCTTTGAGGAAGGCACCCAACTGGCCGAAATGTGTCAGGCCAAGCTGGCGGAAGCCGAAGTGAAGATCAAACAACTGGAACAATCCGCCGCCGGCGACTTCACCCTGAAGCCGCTGGCCGTGGACGACACGGAGCCGTGAGTATGAGCCGATATCTCGAAATGGTGGATCACCCGTCCCACATCAAAAAACTCAATCTGGAGCAACTGACCCAGCTCGCCGCCGAGGTCCGGCAGGAATTGATCACCAAGCTCGCCACCAACGGCGGGCATCTCGGCCCCAACCTCGGCGTGGTCGAGCTGACCATCGCGATGCACACGGTGTTCGCGACGCCCAAGGACAAGTTCGTCTGGGACGTGAGCCACCAGAGCTACGTCCACAAGCTGTTCACCGGACGCAAGGACCGCTTCGCCACCATCCGCACCACGGGCGGCCTGAACGGTTTCTCGCTCCGCACGGAGAGCGAGCACGACTGCTACGGCGCCGGCCACGCGGGCACGGCCTTGTCTGCCGCGCTCGGCATGTGCGCCGCGCGCGACCAGCGCAAGAGCGATGAAAATGTCGTCTGCGTCTTTGGCGACGCCGCGCTGACCAATGGCGTGAGCTACGAGGCGCTGAACAACATTGCGCACACCACGAAGAAGTTCATCGGCATCCTCAACGACAACGAGTGGAGCATCGCCAAGAACGTCGGGGCCATTGCCGGCTACCTGAACAAGCTGATCACCAACCCCACCTACAACCAGCTCCAGCGCGATTTCGAGGCCTTCATGCGCCGGATGCCGTGCGGCGAAATCACCCACAAAATCGGTCACAAGGTCGAGGAAGCCGTCAAAGGCGTGGTCAAGGAAGTCACGCTCCGCCACAATCCCGGGACTCCCGACGACGAGGGCCGCGGTGGTTTCGGCAGCAGCCTCATCTTCGAGGAACTCGGCCTGCGCTATCTCGGCCCCATCGACGGCCACGATCTCCCGCTGCTCATCAAGTCGCTCGAATTCGCCAAGCAATGTCCGGAGCCGATCGTGCTCCACGTCCTCACGCAAAAGGGCAAAGGCTACGATGTCGCGCTGAAGCATCCCGAGAAATTCCACGGCCTCGGACCTTACGACATCACCACCGGCAACACCCCCGCGGCCAAGCCTGGCACCGCGCCCGCCTATCAGGACGTCTTTGGCCAGACGATGGTCAAGCTCTGCCAGAAGGACTCGAGCATCGTCGGCATCACCGCCGCGATGCCCAGCGGCACCGGCCTCAAGGCGCTCGAAAAGGCCATGCCGCAGCGCTACTACGATGTGGGCATCGCCGAGGAGCACGCCGTGATCTTCGCCGCCGGCATGGCCACGATGGGCTTCCATCCGGTCGTCGCGATCTACAGCACTTTCCTCCAGCGCGCTTACGACTGCATTCACCACGACGTGTGCCTCCAGGATTTGCCGGTGATTTTCTGCATGGACCGCGCGGGCCTTTCCGCCAACGACGGCCCGACCCACCACGGCCTCTTCGACATCGCCTACCTCCGCTGCCTGCCCGGTATCATCGGCATGTCGCCGAAGAACGAGGATGAACTCCAGGACATGATGTTCACCGCCACGTTGCAAAAACATCCGGTCGCCATCCGCTATCCGCGCGGTCCCGGCGAAGGCGTGCCGGTCAAGGAAATGCCCGCCGTGCTCGAGATCGGCAAGGCCGAGGTCACGCGCAACTTCTCGCAAAACAGCGGCCGCAAAGTCGCCCTCTTCGGTCTCGGCAACCTCCACTCCATGGCCACCAAGACCGCGGAATTGCTCGCCAAGGAAGGCTTCGACTGCGCCGTGATCAACCCGCGTTTCTACAAGCCCCTTGATGCCGGCCTGCTCGAATTCTTCGGCCGCGCCGCCGACCTCGTCGTCACCTTCGAGGATCATCAAATGATGGGCGGCTTCGGCAGCACCGTGCTGGAATTGTTCTCCGAGAAAGCCGTCACCACGCCCGTCGTGCGCATCGGCTGGCCGGACAAATTCATCGAACACGCCTCGACCGTGGACTACCTCCGCGAGAAACACGGCCTCACCGCCGCCAACGCGGTGGCGCAGGTGAAATCAAAATTCCGCGAGGCACCTGCGTCGTCGCGGCTCGTCATCGCGGCGTGATTTCAGCCGTGATCCGGCGGCTGCTGAAACACGAACAGGTCAAAACCACTAACCGGCACTAACTGGCACTAATAAGACGGCCCGGCTGATTTCATTCCCCGGATGGAGCGTGGCTTGGTTTTCATTGGTGCCGGTTAGTGCCGGTTAGTGGTTTTCAGTCAGCTGGCAAGGACCGTGCGACCGTGCCGGATTTAGTTTCAGCCGCTGTTCACGGGGACGGTGCAGAAGTAAACCGCGCCGGCCTGCTCCCCTCCGGCTCCAATTCTGCGGAACTGAATCTCGAGGAATGCGCTGACCCAGCCGTGCCAAGTTCGTGTTGCATATGCAACACGAACTTGGTCGCTCGATCAGTGGAGGTTTTGGTCACTGCGGGGCTGAGGGAGGTGCCCGCCTACGATACCGCGATGCGCGGGCAGAATGGCTGCCTCGGGTGTTTCAGGCCGTCAGGCAGGCTGCGGAATTGGCAGTAGCGGTTACATTTCCCGGAGCGTGGTTGCGCCTTTAAAGCCAGGTTCCGTTGTCCGATTGTCGCCCAAGACTATGACCACGACCTTGACCGGCAAAAACCAAATCACGGTGCCCGCCGAAATCACCCGCCACCTGGGCTTGGCGGCGGGAGCGCAGTTCGACTGGGCGGTGGGTGATCAGCCGGACCAAATCACCATCACCATCAAGCCCTCCCGCAAACAACTGCTCGACCGGGTGCGGGCCATCGGTCGGAAATTCCGGAAGCCCGGTCAGGACCCGGTCGCCGACTTGATCCGCGCGCGTGAGGAAGATGAGCGTTTGCGAGAAAAGACCCTGTGATGAGCGACACCTGCCTGCTCGATACGTCGGCCCTGCTGGCCCATTATCAGGAGGAGCCGGGGCATGAGATCGTGGACCGTCTCCTGGAAGAACGCGGCGGCGAGGTTTTCATCAGCGCCATCACCTGGCTGGAGTTTCACGTTCGCCTCAAAGCGCTTATCCCCGACAGCCGGATGCGTGCCGAGGCGCTGGCCATCTATGGTGAACTGCTGGCGGACTGTCTGCCGGTGACTCGCGAAGTTGCCCAAGCTGCGTTCGACCTTCGCGACCAGATTACCGAACGTATTCCCAACGCCGATGCGCTCATCGCCGCCACTGCCCGCCTGAAGGGAGCCACGCCGGTCCATCGTGACCCGCATCTCGCCCTGATCCCGGTGAAGCTGGTTCCACAAATCGTGCTTCCCGCCAAGCGCCAGCCCGCCCGGACCAGAAGGCGTTGATCGAAAACCGCCGGCGAACCACGGGCTGCACCACAATTCACGTCGCCCGCTGCCATTTTTTTTCAAACCGCTTGCCCCCTTCGCCCCGGCCCGCTAAACCCTTCCGACGTTTTTGAAATTCAACTGAAAATTCTCCATGCCCTACTCCACCTGCACCGTCCCCACCGGCGGCAAAATCTCCATCGCCAACGGCAAGCTCTCCGTCCCGAACAACCCGATCATCCCCTTCATCCGCGGTGATGGCACCGGTCCGGACATCTGGGCTTCCTCGGTGCGCGTGATGGATGCGGCCGTGGAAAAGGCCTACGCCGGCCAGCGCAAAATCTCGTGGATGGAAGTCTTCGCCGGCGAGGAGTCTTTCAAGAAGTTCAACAACTGGCTGCCCGACGACACGGTCGAGGCGTTCCGTGAATTTCTCGTCGGCATCAAAGGCCCGCTCACCACGCCCGTCGGCGGCGGCATCCGCTCGCTCAACGTCGCGCTGCGCCAGATGCTCGACCTCTACGTCTGCCTGCGTCCGGTGCAGTATTTCACCGGCGTGCCCAGCCCGGTGAAGCGCCCCGAGTTGGTGGACATGACCATCTTCCGCGAGAACACCGAGGACATTTATGCCGGCATCGAATTCGCCGGCGGCACGCCCGAGGCGCAGAAGGTCCTCGCGTTTCTCGAAAAGGAATTTCCGAAGGACTTCAAAAAAATCCGCTTCGGCACGCAGCAGGCGGGCATTGACTACATGAAGCTCGCCGCGCCCGATCACAGCCCGAGGAGCGCGGAAGTCTGCGTCGGCATCGGCATCAAGCCCGTCTCGGCGATGGGCACCATCCGCCTGATGAAGGCCGCCGTGGACTACGCCCTCCGCTTTAAGCGCAAGAGCGTCACCATTGTTCACAAGGGCAACATCATGAAGTTCACCGAGGGCGCCTTCCGCGACTGGGCCTACAACGCCTCCGAGCGCATCTACGGCGACAAGGTTTACACCTGGTCCAAATGGGAGCGCACCAAGAAGGAAAAAGGCGAGGACGCCGCGAACGCCGAGCAGAAGGCCGCGCTCGCCGGCGGCGCCGTCCTCATCAAGGACGCCATCGCCGACATCGCGCTCCAGCAGGTGCTCACGCGCCCGACCGACTTTGATGTCATCGCCACGCTGAATCTCAACGGCGACTACCTCAGCGACGCCCTCGCCGCGCAGGTCGGCGGCATCGGCATCGCACCCGGCGGCAACATCAACTACGTCACCGGCCACGCCATCTTCGAGGCCACGCACGGCACCGCCCCCAAGTATGCCGGCAAAGACCAGGTCAACCCCGGCTCCGTCGTGCTCTCCGGCGAGATGATGCTGCGCCACCTCGGCTGGATCGAAGCCGCCGACCTCATCCTCAAGGGCCTCAATGGCGCGATCGCCAGCAAGCGCGTCACCTATGACTTCGCCCGCCAGATGGACGGCGCGACCGAGATCAAATGTTCCGCGTTTGGTGATAACATGATCGCGCATATGTGAGCCGTAACCGCCGAGGTACCGAGGCGGATCGGACGGCGCGGGCCGGAGGCCGCGCTCCGCACGGCCTCGGCTACGAGATGGGTAGGCCCCCACAGCACGGCATCGAAGGACTGGCAATCGCTCCCGCCGGGATCAGGTGCGGCCATGAAAAACGAACGCAGCAGCTCGATTCTGGACGGGTTGCTGGAACCCGTCAGCCGTTGCTTCAACCGCGAAGTGGCGCGCGCCGATCGGCACGCAGGTAGGTGAACGCGCTCAGGCGCGGGTGGAGAAACTAGCCGGCAAGCGCGACGAGGCCCAGCTCACGCTGGAGAAGCAGGGCGAATACGAAGCCTGCGTTCACGCCAGCATCCTGACCGGCATTCTACAGGTCGGAGTCCGTCGGGTTCTTACGCAAGCCATGGCTGGTTGATCGCCGTCGCCTCGCGGACAATCACTGCGAGGGTTGTTCCGTGCCGCTGGAGTGTGGGGCGCGCTTTCCCACATTGGGCGTATCCTTCCGCGCAGGAATGGCGGCGCCAAGAGTCCCGACCATCGTGCGTCCGCGTGTCCCCGCCTAGTCTCGCCGCACCCGCGCTCTCGCGGCCGTCCGGCGAGGATGTCCATACTTCAGGGACCAGGTTTGGAAACCTGCGCTACGTGCCGAAGAGATCGAGACTGTGGGCCGCGATGCGCAGACGTTTTCCGGCGCGGCCTTCGCAGGCGACGAGCGCTTTGATTTCTGGGCGGAGCGCGACGAGTTGCTTCAATCCGGGACGGCCGAGGGTGAGCAGCGCGGTCGAGATGGCGTCGCTGTCGATCGCGGAGGGGAGCACGACGGCGGCGAGTTGGGCTCGGCGGGTGGGGCGGCCGGTGCGGGGATCAATGACGTGCCCGTAAGTGCGGCCGTTGGCGGTGAAGGATTTTCCCCAGACGGCGGAGACGGAGAGCGTGGTGTCGCAGAGGGGAACGATGCCGAGGACGGGCGCGGGGGTGAGTTTTCGGCGCGCCATTTCTGCACGGGCGGAAGCTGTAGATTCCGTCGGCGCGCCGCGCATTGCTCGGCGGGGGGCGATTTCCGTGGAGCTTGCCGAGCAATGCTCGGCGCTCCGACTTTGGCCAAGTGCATTCTCAGGATGTTCGATGGCGATGTTCCATGCGGCGGCGTCCGGCGGATGGCCGAGGGCGCAGACCGTACTGGTGCCGCCGTGGAGGAGACCGCTGGTGACGCCGAGGTCGCGCAGGATCCGCGTGGCGCGTTCGAGGGCGAAGCCTTTGCCGATGGCTCCCAGGTCGAGCTGCACGCCGGGGCGGAGGAAACGCACCGTGTAATTGTCGGGGTCGAAGTTGACGTGTCCCATGCCGACGCAGTGGCGGGCGGCGGCTAGTTGAGCCGCGGTGGGAACGCGTCCACCAGCCCCGGTGAGGCCCCAGGCGCGCAGGAGAGGGGCGATGGAAATATCGAAGGCACCAGCGGTGTCGCGGTGGAGTTGGGTGGCGCGGTGGAGCAGGTGGAAGACGGCGGGTTCGACGGTGACGGGTTCGTGCGCGGCGCGGGTGTTGAGGCGGCTGATTTGGCTGGCGGGGTTGTAGAAGCTCAGTTCACGGTCGAGGCGTTCGATCTCCGCGAGGGCTTCCTCGGCGGCGGCGCGGAGGGCGATGGGGTTGGGGCCGTGGAGGAGAATCTCGAAGCGCGTCGCCATCGCGTTGCGGGCGACAGCGACGGCGACGGGAGTGTTTTTCAGGGCGGGCTTCACGCTGGACGGTGGAGGGGACTGCCCCGAAAAACGCAGGAGAGCGCAAAAGGGGGAGAACGATCGGGTTGCGGGCGTTGAACGCGTTGGCTACGGCGGTGGAATTAGCTTTGCGGGTCAACCATGTCGGTGCCTCACCGAGGATTTATTTTTGCGCCTCTTGGCGTTCTTTGCGGCTATCGCTTTGCTCCACAAAAAAGAAAACGGGTTCCGCGGGAAACGCGAAACCCGTTTCGTGAGAGTCGGTGCGGCTTAGGAAACGTCGAGCGTGCCGTAGGTGATGGGCTTGACCTCGCGGCCGTCGCCGGTGGTGATCTTGCGGGTCTTCTCGTCGAAGAGGCACATGATGTTCAGGCGCTCGGACATTTCGGCGAGGGAGATGACGGTCTGCACGCGCACGGCGAGATCGATGCCGGCGTTGGGTTGCTTGTTGGCGCGGATCGAGTCGAACCAGTTTTTGTGGTGCGCGGGCACGCTCTCGGCGGGGAAAGCCTCGCTGATGTAGGGATCAATCTCCTCGGTGAATGGGCGGCCTGGGGTCAGCTCCACCTTGTTGCCGGCCATGGTGAGCGTGGCCTTGTGGCCGCGGATCAACTCCTGCGTGCCGACTTCGTTCACGGTGCTCGAGGTCATGTGCATGACCATGCCGCTGGGGAATTCGGCGATGATCTGGACGATTTCCGGCACGTCGCGCTCGTAGGTGTTGGGCGTGTTCTTGTCGGTGTTGAGCTTCTTGTTGCCGAGCGACGAGACGCGGAGCGGGAACTCGGGGTTGCCCGTGGCGAGCATGTAAGGATGCAGCTTGTGCGGCATGAGGTCGCCCAGCAGCCCGGCGCAATACGGATAATATTTGCGCCAGCGGAAGTAGTGATCGGGATCGAACGGCTTCTTGTTCTTGATCTGGTCGCCGACCCACGCGGTCCAGTTGAGGTCCTCGGGCGTACACCATTTCTGGATGGCGTAGTTCCATTCGCCCTTGGGGCTGTTGCGCATGTAGGAGCCTTGGGACATGACGACGGGACCGATCTTGCCCGCGCGAATGAGTTCGGCGGCCTTATGCCATTTTTGATCGGAGCAGCCTTGCGAGCCGACCTGGAGAATCTTGCCCGTGGCTTTCACGGCGTCGTAAATCTCAAAGGCCTCGCCGAGGTAGCGGGTCATCGGCTTCTCGACATAGACGTGTTTGCCGGATTGCAGTGCGGCGACGGAAATCTTGGTGTGCCAGTGATCGACGGTGGCGCAGTAGATGGCGTCGATGTCTTTGCGTTCGAGAACCTGACGGTAATCTGCGTAGCTCTTGGGCTGGTCGAAGCCGCCGTCCGCGATGATCTTGCTGGCGGTTTCGATGCGGGTTTTGGAAACGTCGCAGACGGCCACGGGAACGACGTTGTTCTCCTTGCCGTACTTAACGACGTTGCGGACGTGGGCGTTGGTGCCCTGACCGCCGACGCCAATGTGGGCGATGGTGAGGCGGTTGTTGGCACCGGTGACGTTTACCGAGGGCGCCTGATTTTGGCCGTAAACGGGAGTCTTGAAGAGGTTTACCGTGGCGACTGCGGCGGCGGCAGTGCCGGCCTTTTTAAGGAAACCGCGGCGGCTGTCGGCAGCTGCGGAGGGAGGAGCGGATGAGGTGTTCATTGGTTGTGATGTATCAGTTTTTACTGGGGCGGAGGAACACTAGCGGAGGAACATGACGGGTCAATTGTGAACATGTACGGGCAGCAGAAATTTCGCAGAGCCAACGTGGCCTCCGACCAAATCACCCCCCCCGCCCCGCTTCCCTGATGCCAAATAGCAAAGGGGGAATGGCCTGTCGTCAACCTAACTCTTCGCTCCGTAAACCCCTTTGGCTCCATACTTCCCGTAGTAGCTATAGTTGTAGTAGGAGTCGTAGTAATAGCCTCCCAAACCAACCCGGCGCGGCAGACGGTTCAAAATCAGTCCGGCCAGTGGCGCTTCTGCCTGGCGCAACATTTGCACCGCCCGCAACGTGGCTTTGCGCGGAGTCTTGTTGGCGCGGCAGACGAGGCAGACAGTCTGCACTCGTTTCATCATCAAAAGGGTGTCACTGACCGCGTGGACCGGAGCTGAATCGATCACCACCCGGTCGTAGCTTAGCAATGCCTCCGCCACCAATCCATCAATCCCGTGTTGGCCCAGCAATTCCGCCGGATTTGGGGCCGTCGTGCCGGACGGAATAAAGGAAAAATTCTCGATGCCGGTCTGCTGAACAATTTCCTTCAACGTCTTTTGTCCAAGAATGTAATCCGTCACCCCAATCGCCTTCTTATCCTTGCCCGAAATTGCCTTTTCCACCGTCGGCCGTCGCAAATCCCCGTCGATCAGCAGCGTTTTGGAACCCTGTTGGGCCAGACTGACAGCATAGTTCAGCGAACAAAAAGTCTTCCCTTCCGCCGGAATCGCACTCGTAAACAAATAGACCCGTCGGTCCTCCGCCTTCCCAAGCATCGACAGGGAGGTTCTTAACGTTCGGATCGCCTCGGCACCAATCGACTTCGCATCGTCCACCACGACCAGTCCACGATTATTTCCAAAGGCGGTGATCTGGGGAATGGCGCTAAGCACCGGTAATTGGATGAATTCCTCGGCCTGATCAACAGACTTGATCGAACTGTCGATCTGGTTCAAGAGCAGCGCCAGCATAAACCCACCCATTAAACCCACCAAAACCGCCGCCGCCATGATCTTGACCTTCTGAGGTTTGGATGGCTTCTCTGGAGCTATAGCTGGTTGAATGAGCCGCAATTTGTCGGATTGCAATTCCTTGGTCACCTGACCCTCCTTCATTTTTTTCAAAACGTTATCGTACAAACCGCGGTCGGACTCGACTTCGCGGGTCAACACATCGAATTCGATCCTCTGTTTGTTCAGGGCCAGCGCCTCGGTCTTAGCATCTTTCAGTGCAGCTTCTAATGTTTCCTCGGAAGCCTTGGCTCCCATGTAGGCAGTCTCAATGGTCTTGGGAATTTTCAACACAGCATTAGTCAGCGAAGCCCGCCACTCGTTCAGGGCGCTGAGAGTGCCAATATACTTGGGATGCTTTGGGAGGTATCGCTGCTTGATGGTTGAGAATTCACTGTCAAACTTTGATAAATTCGATTGGATTTCCCGCACGCTAAGATCATTTGCAACGCTGGTAATTCCCAGCAATGCGCCAATGTTCGCCCCTAATTGTTTGATCTGTGCCAAATCCGACTCCAATCGAATTCGAGCGGATTGTGCCTCCGTTACCTTCGCGGTGAGTTCCTTGAGTTTCTGTCCAATAAGATCCTTCTTATCGTCCAGCGAGATGTTAGCAACTTTCTCGCGATACGCCTGGAGCGCCTGTTCCGATGCTCGCATTTTCTGCTTCAGCTTTTCCGCCTCCTCCACCAAGAATCGGTTGGCTGTTAGTCCGCTCGACACATATTGTTCAAAGGAGAGTTGCACATATTCTCTGAAGATCGAATTGGCCAGGAGGGCGGCCATCTCTGGATTGGGATGCTCGACTGACAAGTCGATCAGGCGTGTTCCCCGTCGCATCCTCGACTCAGTGATCCGTGTCAGCGTTGCAGTGACCCCTTCAGTGGATAATTCCTTTTCGGGTGCTGCAATTCCCGCAACGGCATCAAACAACCCCTTTTTCTTTTCATAGATCGACAGAAACTTGCTGTTTCGAGTCAGTTGATTCGTCGAAGTCACCCGCTCAAGAACCGGGCGGCTGATGATGGTCTGTTCAAAAGTCTTGAGAACCTCGGTTGTATTCTGATCATCCTGCTTAAATTTCTCGAATATTTTTGATTCCTGATCGACCTGCAGGGTGAGTGTTGCGGAATAGATCTTTGGCGACCGAACGACATAAAGCCCACCCAAGAAGCTGGTGAGCGCCAGTACCAACAAAATTGCCCAAATCCGCTCCAAGAAGACGTGATATATCTGACGAAGGTCAACAGAACTGCCAACATCTTGATCAAACTCCGACTCGGATCGGTTCTGGATCATGTTAGAATAAGCCCTCTTCAACCGTGATGGTGTCGCCTGGAAGCACTTGGAAGGTTTGGGGATCGCCGCTCGCTGAGCGGCTCGTGGCGTCGATGTAGATGGTGGTAGCCTTGCCACCAAACTGGCGAGTGACCGAGACTTTACTTTTCTTGGCGATTCTCGTAAATCCCCCGGCCAAGGCGATCGCTTGCGGAAAATAAACCACTTCCTCGCTCGGTATCTCAAATGAACCGGGCTTCTGAACCTGTCCGAGAACGGTGAAGCGCTTCTTGCTATATTCGAGCACCACCAGCGTTACTTGGGGATTGACCAGATAATCACGCGCCAACTCCCTCCGAATCAAGGCCGTAGCCTCGTCCACAGACTTGCCCCCTAATTGAACCGCTCCCAACAACGGGAAGGTCGCACTGCCATCCGCTGAAACCCGCAGTTTGGTCTCCAAATCATCCTCTTGATACACCTTGATATGAATCAGGTCATTCGGGCTGATTCGGTACACCGATCCAATCGCCTCGGAGGAGGGGTTGTTCCCCTGGGCCTGCAGTTCGCCTGACAACAGCAGTATGACCTGACCGACGAACCAGATTCTTGCCCAATACCGACGCATCCTAGCCCAGTCCTTTGCGATTGGAATTGTTGCCATAAAATTAGTTTGGGGCGTCTTGCGACGCCCCATGACACCTAGCTAAAGCGCCAATTCTTAAAATGCGGCCGAGGCCTGCACTCCGAACTGATGATTCCTAAATGAAGATACGATGCCGTTGCCGGTCGCAGCATTGTCTCGATACAGATGGAACGCTCCAACGGTAATCCGCGAGGTAGCCTTGAAATCAACCCCGTATTTCAACGTGTAATAGTCGTCGCTACGATCACCGGGCGTATATTCGGTGTTGTAGAAACCGCCACCGAAGTAAACCGTCAGCTTGCGCATGACTTCTTGGCGGATTTCCGCCGACACGCCAGTTGTGGTCAAGTTCTGCCCGACGTTTTGGATGGCGTATGTTTGCGCTCGCGATGCGTCCAAAGTGATCGTTGTGCTGTCCAACGGCCTGTAGGTGGCACCAATGGAGAAAATCGGAAGAACCTGATCGCTTTTGCCGCCACCCATCTGCCGGAACTCGACACCACCCGTCGCCCTAAATTGCAGCTTGCCGGCCGCGTCATAGGTCATTCTGACCAAGCCGCGTTCATAGGTTTGGCTCGGCTGACCGCCGCTCAGGTCAAGGTAACCAAAGGTGAGACCGGCGCTGGTGGTGATTTTTCCGGTCGCCTTGTAATTAATCCAATTGTCACTGACATACTCCTTCGAACTGATGAGACCCGCGGCGGCAAAGTCGAGGACATTGAACTGCCCGTTGGCCTCGAATGAGGTCTTGTCGCTGTAGTCATATTTCGTCAGCAGGCGGGTGGCGAATGTGTCCTGCTCCAGCCGCGTCGGGGAAAATTGGCCGGTGGTGACACCAATCGCACTGTCCGAAATTCGGGTGAAGCTCTGGCTCAACCCAACCGTGAGCCGCGTGAAGGTCTTCTCCACTTGCAAACGAGCGTCATGGTTGATCGCGTCGTTATTGCCGTTGTCCTTGAAGAACTGGAAAGTTGGCGTGTAGTCCAACTTTGCACTGGAGTATCCCTGTTCGCCGTACCGCACCTGCATGCTCGGGGATACCGACGTCACCACGTCGCGGGTTTTCACGTTGGAAGGAGCAAGGAAAATGTTGTCGTCATAAACGCTCCGGACAAACAGCGAGGCGTTAACATCGAACGGTCCAAAACTTGCCAGTGCCGACAACCCCTCGCCCTCCTGAGCAAAGCCAAAAGGAGTTAGCACCGGGAATGCAAGAGAGACAGCGATAGTTTTTTTGAGGAGCGAGGCTTTTGGAGTTTTTTTCATATGGGCTTTTTTACATTTATAGCGACACCGGAATTGTTTCCCCGGTTTTCTCTCAAACCAGCGCCCCGAGTCAACCATTTCTTTTCAAACTAATTTACCCTGAGGGGGGGAACCAAAACCGGGTGGCACCGTTGCACGCCGACGGTTCGCCAGTCAAAAGCTATTTTCGGTCGAGGCTCTTCCGGCTGGACGCGTCCTTCGAGTTTCATAAGTCCAGCACCTTGGGGAACTTGGAATGAATCAGCGCGTGGAGCCGCTCCCGGCCGCCGCGAGCGGGGCGGAAGCGTTGCTGGAAGCTGCGGGTGTTGTGTTTGGTTTTGGGATGACGCCGGCGCGCCCGGTCCACGGCCGCGTTGGCCAGGCTCACGACCACGCGCCGGATCTTGCCCAGCGCGCGGGCGGCACGCGGGTTACGCACCCGGCTCTGGTCCTCCCCCAGCGTGAGGTCCAGGCAATGGTGCAGGCGGCTTTCGATGACCCAGTAACCCCGCTTGAGTTGCAGCAGCCCCTGGGCGTGCACCTCGGCCAGCGTCAGGCTGTACAGCAGATAGATGATCTCCCGGCACCATTTGCGGTTACGCCTGACCTGCGTCGCCATGCGGGCGGCCAGGCGCGCGCCCGGAAAGCCCACTTGGCTGGGCGTCACTTCCTGGCAGTCCGGCAGGCGGATTTCCAGCCGTCCGCAGTTGCGCTCGCGTTTGCGCACCCGCGTCCACGGTGTGGGGCGAGGGGGAAAAAGCCTGTTGGGTGAACCGGCGTTCAAGGGTTTTCTGGAGGGTCAACTGGTTGCGTTTGACCGTGAACAGGTCGTGGCCGCCTTGGTGGTTGAGAATCTGCCCCGCGGTGTCCGTCTGGGTGTGGAGCGCGTCGGCCAGCACGAGTTTGCCCGTCAAATCCAGTTGCTGCAGCAGCCGGCGCGCGGCCGGGATTTCGTTGCTCTGCGCGGCCGTTACGACGCTGCCCAGAAACCGGCCCGCCGCGTTTACGGCGTTGACGGTTTCCACGCCGGCGTGCCGGATTTTTTTGCCATCGACGATGACGATCCGGTCCTGCGTCGGTCCCCAAACCTGTTCCTGTCACCGCCGCAGCACCCGCTCCAGCGCGTCGTCCGCGACGGCCGTCAGGACCCGGTCGAAGGTCGTCTTGCCGGGACAGCGCCGCGCGCCGCTCTGGCGGTCGGCGTGAAACCGCGGCGCCCCAACTGGCCTTGCCTGAGCGTCGCGGCGTAATCGGCGAGATCCTGCGGCCCGCGCATCACCCCTTGCGCCATGGCCATGACGATTAGACCGATCCTCCCCGCCAGCGGATAGGCCAGCGACTCGGCCCGCCGAAACTCCGGCACGTCGGCGCGCACCGCCGCCAGCAGGCTGCGGATTTCGCCTGTCTTGGCGGGGCAGCGCGGGGCCACCGCCGCCGCCACATGCGGCCAGGCTGGCGGCTGTTCGGCGGCGCGCAAGTTGACGCACTCTTTCTTCACGAGTTCGCGCCCCCAGATTTGGTTGGGCGCGTCGTTTTTTTCGTAATAATCGACCGCAGCGCGCCGTCACCCGGCCGTGCGGCCGAGCTGGGACCAGCCGCTGACTTTGTAGCCGGTGCCTTGATAAAAGCGGGGATCGTCGAAGGTCTCCCCAAGGCAAGCGGAGGGCCCCAGCGCTGCTCCCAGTCGGCCGCGAGCTGCCGGAGCCGCACCTTCGGTCAGGGTAGCGCAGGCTTCCAAGTTTGCGGTATCGCGGGTTTCCAAACCCGCTGGCCGTTCGGCCACCGGCGACGCCTCGGCTCGACGCACACGCCTCGAGCGCCGTAGCCCCTGCCGATTTGGAAATTGGCGAAACAACAGGTTGGGAAACCTGCGCTACGGGGACCATGCGCCGATGCACCCAGTCGCCGCAACCAAGGACCAGCCGGGCGAGCCGTCCAATTACTAATTTCTTTCCCCTCCCCCGGCGCGTCGCTACCGTCCGCCCCCATGAGCTACTCGCCTTACCAGCCGGAAAATCCGCCGCCCTTGTCACTGCCGCCCGTCATGCCGCCGCCGCGACGGGGGGGCGGGTGGATGATTGTGGCGACGATTCTGTTTGTGCTGCTGGTGGTCAGCATGCTCTCGAATTTCACGAGTTCGCTCAAGAGCGGGGGCACGCTCGGCCACCGCGCGCACCGCGGACATGCGAATCGGCTGGGCGATCGGATGTATGAGGAAACGGTGCTCGAAGACCACGACTCCAAGGACAAGATCGCCGTAATTTCGGTCACCGGCATCATCACCGGCCACTCGCTCGACCGCGGCGGCGACGGACTGGTGCAGTCGATCAAGGATCAGCTTGAGCTGGCCGCCGAGGACAAGGCCGTGAAGGCGGTACTGTTGAAGGTGGATTCACCCGGCGGCGAAGTGCTGGCCTCGGATGAGATTTATCGCGCCATCGTGGATTTTCAGGAGACGCATGACAAACCCGTCGTGGCGTCGATGGGTTCGCTGGCGGCGTCGGGCGGGTACTACGTGAGCGCACCGTGCCGGTGGATTGTGGCCAACGAACTGACCATCACGGGGAGCATCGGCGTGATCATGCACGGCTACAATTTCCGCGGGTTGATGAACAAAATCGGCGTGCAGCCGATGGTGTTCAAGAGCGGCAAGTTCAAGGACATGCTCAGCTCGGACAAGCTGCCCGAGGAGGTCACGCCCGAGGAGAAGCGCATGATCCAGGCGATGATCGACGAGACCTACGGACGCTTCCAAACGGTGGTGGAGGAGGGCCGGCAGGCGGCCAACAAAGCCAATGCCAGCAAGGCCAAGGACGCGCAGGGCCGTGTGTTGCAAGCGGGCTGGAAGGACCTCGCCGACGGCCGGATCATGTCCGGTAAACAGGCCTTCGAGAGCGGCTTCGTGGATGAACTCGGCAATTTCGAGACCGCTGCCGAGCGCGCGCAAAAGCTCGCCGGCATCAGCCGCGCCAACCTCGTTCAGTACGAGCAGCCGATGGATTTTCTGCGGATGTTCCGCCTCTTCGGCCAGACCGAGGCGCGCGGGGTGAAGATCGATCTCGGGGTCGAACTGCCGAAGTTGCTGCCCGGCCGGATGTATTTCCTCTTCCCCGCCGCACTGTGAGGCCTGGGGACTGAGGGCGGGTTTACAACCATGGATGGACACAGATAGACACGGATGGGAATGGCAAAGTGCCAACGCCCGGGTTTATCCAGCGAGTAAGCCATCAGAAGTCGGTTCTGCTCCGTGTTAATCCATGTGCATCCGTGGTTATCCGTGGCTCCTAAATTTCAGCGCCTTTTCCCAACATGAAAAACGTCACCGTCATCGATCATCCGCTGGTGCAGCACAATCTCACGCGCTTGCGTGATCGCGAGACCAGCTCCACCGAGTTCCGCCGCCTGGTGGGCGAGGTGGCGACGCTGATGATTTACGAAGCCACGCGCTCGCTGGCGGTCGGTCCTCGCAATGTGGTCACGCCGGTGGGCAAGGCGCGCGGAACGAAACTCACCAGCCGCGTGCTGCTCGTGCCGATTCTGCGGGCCGGCCTCGGGATGCTCGACTCGATCCTGCAACTCATCCCGGACGCGCGCGTCGGCTTCATCGGATTGAAACGCGACGAGGCCACGCTCGAGGCCCTCACCTATCATCAGTCCTTGCCGGCGTCGGCGGCGGGTTACGAAGTCATCATTCTCGACCCGATGCTCGCGACCGGCGGCAGCGCCATCGCGGCGCTGGATTTGGTCAAAGCGCGCGGCGCCAAAAACGTGCGGATGGTGAATCTCCTGGCCGCGCCCGAGGGAATCAAAGCCGTGCTCGCGCGCCATCCCGACACGCAGATTTACACGGCGTCCATTGATCAAAAGCTCAACGCCCGCGGCTACATCGTGCCGGGCTTGGGTGATGCGGGGGACCGGATTTTTTCGAGCTGAGCGGGAGGGGTGTGCCGCCTTCGGCGCGCGTCCGGTCCACGGTCGCACCGGCAGCACCCGCGCTGGGAGGTTTGGAGTTTTCCAGCACCGCCGCAGATTTGGGGCCGCTGCGGGCGGGGACCGCCCGCGCGCCGGTGGCGTGGTTGGGCCGTGCTGCGCGCGGCCCTGCAATTTCCCCGTCCCCGCGCTTGGGAATTTCCGACACCGGCGATTGCAGGTGTGCGCAGCCGGGAGGGGAAAGGTCACGGACGCGCGCAGCGCGTTCTTACAGCGAAGGGCTGGGCTGGGCGGGCTTTTCGAGCTTGAGGCGGGCGACGCGGGGGCCGGCCATCTCTTCGACGCGGAGGGTGAAGGCCCCGAGAGTGATGACATCGCCTTCTTTCGGAAAGCCGCCGAGCCGGCCGGTGACGAGTCCGCTGGTGGTGGTGATGCCTTCTTGCGCGAGGGGTTCGCCGACGAGGTCGGAGAGTTCGTGCAAGGGCAGCGCGCCGTCGATTTCCCAGGTGGTTTCGCCGGTTTTCACGAGGAGTGGTTTCTCCTGATCGAACTCGTCCTGAATCTGGCCGACGATTTCTTCGAGGACATTCTCGAGGGTGACGAGACCGAGGGTGTCGCCGTATTCGTCCACGACGAGGGCGAAGTGGAGCTGCCGTTCCTGCAGGAGTTGCAGGACTTTTTCCAGGCGGGCGGTTTCGGGGATGTAGATGATCTTGCGCGTGACGCTGGCGAGATCAGCACCGCTGCGGGCGCGGTGGCGTTGGGCAAAGAGGTCTTTGATGTGAACGACGCCGAGCGTGCGGTTGATGTCGCCGTCTTCGCACAACGGGAAGCGCGAGTAGCGCGTGCTCTCGGCGATGTTGAGGCATTCGGTGAGGCTCGCGTGGGTGTCGAGCACCACGATTTCGCGCCGGGGCCGCATGACGTCGCGGGCGATGCGGTGGCGGAGGTCGAGGGCGTTGAGGACGATGTCGCGGCCGAGGGCGGTGGCGCCGGCGTGCATCTGGCCGGTGGTGAGCATGAGGCGGAGTTCGTCCTCGGAATGCGACGCGGATTCGCCGGCGGGCTGGATGCCGAGGAGGCGGAGCAGAGCGAGCGAGCTTTCGTTCAACAACCAGATGAACGGGTACGCGATCTTGTAAAACCATTGCAGCGGATAGGCGACCCAGAGCGCGGTGATGAGCGGGTTGCGGATGCCGAAAGATTTCGGGGCCTGCTCGCCGGCGACGATGTGGAGAAACGTGATGGCGCTGAAACCCACGGCGAAGGCGATGGAATGCTGGACGCGTGCGGAGTCGATCTTGAGCCAGTGGAAGACGGGCTGGAGCAGGGCCTCAAAGATCGGCTCACCGATCCAGCCGAGAGCGAGGCTGGCGAGGGTGATGCCGAGCTGGGCGGCACTGAGGTAGGCGTCGAGGTGGGCGATGATGTGGCGCAGCAGTTTCGCGCGGCGATTGCCCTTGGCGATGAGCGGGTCGAGCTGGGTGTCGCGGATTTTGACGAGCGCGAACTCGGTGGCGACGAAGAAGCCGTTTGTCAGGACCAGGGCGATGACCGCGACGACCTTGAGCAGCAGCAGGAGGGTGGCGGTGGTGTCCATGTGCTACAGATTCACCTCGCCGAAGATGGCGCGGAGGATGTCCTGGAGGGTGATGATGCCGATTTCCTCGTTGGCGTTGCCGAGGACGATGGCGAGGCGCTGGCCGCTGCGTTGCATGCGCTTGAGGGCGTCCTCGAGACGGAGGTTTTCGTTCAGGTAGAGCGCGGGCTGAAGGCTCTGGCCGGCGGTGCGGCCGGGCGCGGGTTCGGCCTCGTAGAGCAGGTGCTTGAGGCTGACGACGCCGATGACGCGGCGGCGTCCGCCCTGTTCGTGCCAGACGGGCAGGCGCGTGAGCTGGCGGTCGCGGCAGAGCTGGAGCACCTCGGTCATGGGCGTCTTGGAGGTGACGGTGACGACCTTCGCCCACGGGTGGGTGATGTGGCGGAGCGTGGTGTTTTGCAGGTCGAGGACGCGGTTGATGAGCTGGTGTTCCGCGGTGCTCAGGGTTTGCGCGGAGTCCTGCATGAGCGAGCGGAGCTCGGCGCGGTTGCCGAAGAGATGGCCGGTGAAAATTTGGCCGCCGGTCCAGCGCAGGAGGCGATTGGTGAGGCGCGTGAGGATCGCGACGGCCGGGGCGAGCAGCCAGTGGAGCAGGCGGAAGGGCGTGACGGCCAGCAGGCAGAGGCGGTTGGGAAACTGCTGGAAGAGCATTTTCGGCAGCAGATCAAAGAGGGCATAGAAGAGGAACACGGCGAGCACGAACGCGGCGAAAAAGGCCACCGGATGCGTTTCGAGCCAGTGGTGCAACGCGATGACGCTGAGGGAGAC
This sequence comes from Akkermansia muciniphila, assembly GCA_945861535.1. Taxonomy (GTDB): domain Bacteria; phylum Verrucomicrobiota; class Verrucomicrobiia; order Limisphaerales; family BJHT01; genus BJHT01. Next base: position 33,136 of record CAMAUZ010000028.1, read on the forward strand.
GATGACGAAGTTGGCGAGCGTGTTGCCGATGAGGATGGCCCAGAGAAAATTCTCGGGCTGTTCAAGGTAGCCGTGCAGGACGCGCGCGCGGGCGTGGCCTTTGCGCATCATCTGGCGGATGCGCAGGCGGCTGAGCGCGAACACGCCGGCCTCCATTCCCGAGAAGAGAAAGGACGCGGCGAGGCAGGCGGCCATGATCAGCGCGGTGAGGCCGGGGTAGTCCATGTCAGGCGCCCCCTTTCTTGCGCGTGGCGGTGACGAGGAGTTCGCGCACGCGGCGCTCGTCGGCCACGGTGGCGGCGAGTTTCAGTCCGTTGAAATGCACCGCCTGGTTGACGGCGGGCACGACCTCGCAAAGCGCCACGAGCAGGCCGCCCATGGTTTCCACGGGCGGGACTTCGCCGAGTTCGGGGAACTCGCGGCGGAAATCGTCGATGCGCATGGTGCCGTTCACGCGCCAGCGGCCGGGGCCGAGCTTCTCCATCACGAAGCCCGCGGGTGCGCCCTCGCTGCGGATTTCGCCGATGATTTCCTCAAGGATGTCCTCGATGGTGACGACACCCGCCGTGCCGCCGAACTCGTCCACCACGATGGCCAGGCCGCGTTGCTGGCGCTGAAAGCTCTGGAACAATTGCAGGAGATTCATGCTGGCGGGCACGAAGGACGGGAACTCGATCACCTCGGCGAGGTCGATTTGCGGATCAAGCAAGAGGCGGCGGGTGTTGAGAATGCCGACGATAGTGTCGGGCGTGTCGTCGTAAATCGGGAGGCGGCGGTGCTGATGTTTGCGCGCGGCGGCGATCATGTCCTCGACGCTGAGGTCGTCGGGGACGCAGGCCATCTGGGAGCGGGGCTTCATCACTTCGCGCACGGTGCGGCGGTCGAGGCGGATGATTTCCAAAATGATTTCCAGCTCGGACTTCGCGAGCGTGCCCTGCTGGACGGCCAGTTCGAGCAACTCCTGATAATCCTCCTCGGTCAGGCGGCTCTGGGGGCGGACGGATTTGGGAATGGTGACGCGGAGAATCGCGGTGTTCAGGCGCTGGGCGATCTGGCGCAGTGGGCGCATGACGCGCATGAGCAGCCACAGCGGCGAGGCGACGCGCAGCGCCCACGGGTCGGGCGCGCGCACGGCCAGCGCCTTGGGCACGACTTCGCCGACGATCAGGACCAGGCCGAGCAGGAACACGATGGTGGCGGGCAGGGACCAGTGGCGCTCGTGCAGGGACATCCAGAGGCCGAGCGCGATGAGGGCGGCGTTGGCGAAGGTGTTGCCAAGGACGAGCGTGGCGAGGAGGTCCTCGGGCGCGCTGAGGAGTTTGACCACGAGGCGGCCGTCGATCGGGGATTGTTCCTCGAGGCGGCGGGCGCGCCATTTGCCGAGGGAAAAGAGCGCCGACTCCGCCACGGCAAAGAAGAAGCTCAAGGCGGCCAGCAGCGACACTCCCAGCAGGGCAAGTATGGTTGGCGTGAGCACGTGGAGGGATGGTGGCAGAAGGGGAAGGGGGCGGGAAAGTGATTAGTAATTAGTGATTAATGGGCGGGCGGGAGTTCCTGGATTTCTGGGAATGGCTCGGCGTTTGGTTGGGGGAAGTGGTCACGGGGTTGCCGAGGTCGCCCGACTGGTTGCCGCCCCGACTAATTACTAATTACTAATCACTAATCACTAATTACTTTTCCCCCCTCTTCGCCGGCAGCGGCCGCGGAATCTCGGAGTCGGTCAGCAGCTTCGCCCCCTTCAGCAGGCGGCAGAATTCTTTCTTCGAGGTGCGGTGGTGGGTGCCGTCCTTGCTGGTGAGGTCGAGCTGGGACTTGTATTCGACCTCGAGGCGCTGGAGATCGACGATGCGGAGGTATTCGCCGGCGCGCTGCCAGACCTGGCCTTGCTGTAGTTTCATGGCGCGGAATGTAGGGCGGGAAGCGGGGGGCTGGCGAGGGGCGATTGCGCGGGGCGAGGGAAGATCGGAGCGGCGTTCAGTATCTGGCCGATCAACGACGAGGGGCGGAATACGGTGCCGGAGATAACCGGGGCTTGGCTGGCTCGGGCTTTGCCTTCTCAATCTCGTTAGCCAACAACGTCGCGGCAAACTCCAGTTGCGATCGTCTCAACGCAGATTCCTTTTGCCGCTCGCTCTCGGCAAAAATGATGCCCCCCACCCCAACCGAAAGAAGCGTCCATCCCGTTTGGCCTCTGGCGAACAGAATCAACGCCACCCCGGCGATGATTTCCACACAGCCCAGGGCAAAAACCAGTTTGATGCAGAGTGGTGAGACAAAGGGTGGTTTGGGCGTGGGTTGTTCGCTCATAAGCCAGTGTGGATTCCTGAGCATCGTGCCGGTGAGCGGCATTGCGGTCCAGATAATCCTGCGCTGCTACTGCGACCGAGCGCGTCTGCGCGTGCTCGGGGGGCAGTGAGCGGCTCGTTATTCTGGAACATCTCGGCACCGCTGCGGGCTGGATTGGCCGGTGCCGCGGCGATTGGATGGCGGAATTTTCGGAAGCGAAAAATCAGTTCCGCGCGGGCACGGGACCTGGTGCCGTCAGCGCGCAGCGGAAGCCGGCGTGTTGCAGGCCGGTGTCGGGCGAGGTCTTCATGCGCGTGCTCGGGCGATACGCGCCGCAGTAGAGATCGGTGCAGAGGAACGAGCCGCCGCGTTGCACGCGCTTGGCCACGCCGGGTTCGTTGGGATCGAAACTGGTGTCGGGGCCGGGCGGATTCTTTGCCGGACAATTGGCGTAGTAGTCGGGGAGATACAGGTCGGCGCACCATTCCCAGGCGTTGCCCGCCAGGTCGAAAAGCCCGTGGCCATTGGGCGGAAATGACTTCACCGGCGCGGTGCCCCGGTAGCCGTCGGAGGCGAGATTCTCGTGCGGGAATCGGCCCTGCCAGATGTTCGCCTGCCATTTGCCGCCGGGACTCAGCTCGTCGCCCCACATGTATTCCTTGCCGGCGAGACGGCCGCGCGCGGCGTATTCCCACTCCGCTTCGGTGGGCAAACGCTTGCCCGCCCATTTGCAAAACGCCATCGCATCGAACCAGCTCACCTGCACCACGGGATGTTGCTCGCGGCCCTTGAGATCGGACTCGGGGCCTTCGGGATGCCGCCAGTTCGCGCCGCGCTGGTAACGCCACCAGATGAAATGATCGGTCAGCGGCACTTCGCCCGGCGGCGGCGAAAAGACAATCGAACCGGCCACGAGATTCTCCGGCGGCGCGCCGGGGAAATCGCGCGGGTCGGGTTTGCGCTCGGCCGTGGTGACGTAGCCGGTCTCCTTCACGAACCGCTCGAACTGCTCGTTGGTCACCTCGGTCGCGTCGATCCAGAAGCCGTCGAGGGCCAGCTCGCGGACGGGCTTTTCATCGACCTGGCCGTTGGTCGAGCCGCGCAGGAACGTGCCGGGAGGAATCCACACCATGCCGTTGGTGAGCGTGAGCGGATCGCGCGCGACCGGCGCGTTCTGGCCAGTCTGGCCAGATTGGCTCAGGCCGTAGGTGGGCAGCATCTCCTTCTGCTGGGCTTTTTCCCGCTGCACCTTGCGGATGAGCGGGAGCATCCAGAGAATCGCGAGAATGAAGCCGGCGAGAAAAATGCCGCCGACGATGAGCGGAATTTTCTGCGGCAGGCCGGACGGTTGGGAGTCGTGTGGTTTCATGGGCAAAAGGTGCGACCGCGTTGGCGGCGTGCCGGGGAAACTACTAGTCGCGCCCGAGCAGGGGCAAGCGGTGCGTTGGGCGGTGATGTTGAGGGAGGGATGCGAAATCGTCGGCGGGCATCCAAGATGTAGCGCAGGCTTCCAAGCCTGCTGTGTCGCCGATTTCCAAATCGGCAGCGCGTGAAAAACGCGAGCGCGTTCGGACGATTCGGCGACCCGCGGGTTTAGAAACCCGCGATACAGCAGGTTTGGAAACCTGCGCTACAACGGCAGCGGCATTTGCCGTTTACGCACGGGACGTGTCGGGCAGAATGGCGCGATGGAAAATCCACTGCCGCCCTTGCAGGCGGGCACGCTGTATCTGGTGGCCACGCCCATCGGCAACCTCGAGGACATCACGCTGCGGGCGCTGCGGGTGTTGAAGGAATGCGGCGTCATCGCCGCCGAGGACACGCGGCGCACCGGGCAGTTGCTGAAACATTTCGGCCTCGCGAAACCGATGGTGAGCTATCACCAGCACAACGAGGCGCGCCGCACGGTCGAGATCGTCGAGCGGCTGGCGCGCGGCGAAATTGTGGCGCTGGTCACGGATGCGGGCAGTCCGGGCATCAGCGATCCGGGCGAGCGCGTGGTGCGCGCGGCGCTGGCGGCGGGGCAGCGCGTCGAGCCGGTGCCGGGCGCGAGCGCGCTGGTGGCGGCGCTGACGGCGAGCGGGTTGCCGACGCGCGAGTTTCATTTCATCGGGTTTCTGCCGCACAAGTCGGGGCAGCGCCGTAATCGTCTCGCCGCGCTCGCGCCGCTGGAATGCACGCTGGTTTTCTACGAGTCGCCGTTTCGCATCGGCAAGCTGCTGGGCGAATTGCAGGCGGCGTTTCCGCAGCGGCGCGTCGTGCTGGCGCGCGAACTGACGAAGCGGTTCGAGGAGTTTTTGCGCGGCACGCCGGCGGAACTGCTGGCGGAATTGGAGCGGCGTCCGCGGAAGGGTGAGTTCGTCGTGCTGGTGGCAGGCGCAGGGGAGGGGGACGGCGAAAAGGGAGACGCGACGGCGGACGAAGAGGCGAAAGCGGAAGCGGAGAATGCCGAGCCGGCGGAAGATTGACGGGCGCCGGAGCGCGGCGTTTACGCCGCTTCAGCGTCACCATGGAGGGAGCTGTTGGAAACATTCTACCGTCCGCGATCGGTCCACGTTTTAGCGGCGTAAACGCCGCGCGCCTGGGGACAGCGCGCGAGCGCTGGCTTGGTACCGCAGGCGTCCATCCTGCGAGTTCGGGCGGCGTCTCGCCGCCCGTTTCCAAGGTCGACCACCCCCGCCGAACTGGGAACACGGGGCAGGGATGCCCCGCCAACTGGCAGGCAAGGATGCCTGCGCCACCCGGCTGGCGCGGACGCCATGCCACGGGCAAAAAACTGAGCTGCGCCCCGCGTTTGTTTGCACCGGAATCAGCCGTTGACACCCCCCGGGCGCTTTGCCACCGTCCCGCCTCATTTCGGCGGCAGAGAACTATCGGAATTGACCCAATCCACCCTGGTTATATGGCAAAAACAGTGAAAGCAACTAAGTACGTTTATTCGTTTGGCAACAAGAAGGCCGATGGCGACGGCTCGATGAAGGCCCTGCTCGGCGGCAAGGGCGCGAACCTCGCGGAGATGACCCGCATCGGCCTGCCGGTCCCTCCCGGATTCACGATTTCCACTGAGGTCTGCACTTATTACTACGACAACAAGCGGACCTATCCGGCCGCGCTGGACGGGCAGATTTCCGCGGGCATTGCCGCGATGGAAAAAATCATGGGCACGAAGTTCGGCAACACTGAGGCGATGCCGATGCTCGTGGCCGTGCGCTCGGGCGCGCGCGATTCCATGCCGGGCATGATGGACACGATTTTGAATCTCGGCTTGAACGACAAGTCGGTCGTCGCCCTGGTGCAGGCCACGGGCAATGAACGGTTCGCGTGGGATTGCTATCGCCGCTTCATCCAGATGTACGGCGACGTGGTGATGGGCGTGCAGAAGCGCGCGGGCGAAGACCATGAGCCGTTTGAAACGGTCATCGACGGCATCAAGGAAGAGTTGTTCCCGGGCGAGAAGGATGTGGAAGACACGCGCATCGATGCCGCCGGTTTGCAACGCCTGGTCATCCGCTTCAAGGGGCTGATCAAGGAACGCACCAACAAGGAGTTTCCGCAGAATCCGTGGGACCAGTTGAAGGGCGCGGTTGGCGCAGTCTTCGGCTCGTGGATGAATGATCGCGCGATTGTTTATCGCCGCAAATACAACATCCCCTCGGAGTGGGGAACGGCCGTCAACGTGCAGGCGATGGTCTTCGGCAACACCGGTGAGAAGTCTGGGTCCGGCGTCGCGTTCACGCGCGATCCCGCCTCGGGCGAGAAGGTGTTCTACGGCGAATTTTTGATGAACGCGCAGGGCGAGGACGTGGTCGCCGGGGTCCGCACGCCGGACCCGGTGGCCAAGCTCCACGCCGTCATGCCGCACGCCTACAAGGAACTGGAAGTCGTCCGCAAGTCGCTGGAGACGCACTTCAAGGACATGCAGGATTTCGAGTTCACGATCCAGGACGGCAAGCTGTTCATGCTCCAGACGCGCAATGGCAAACGCACCGGCCTCGCCGCCGTGCGCATCGCCTGCGAGATGGTGAAGGAAAAGCTCATCGACTGGGAAACCGCCGTCACGCGCGTCCCCGCCGAACAGCTCGAACAAGTCCTCGCGCCGATCTTTGATCGCTCGGCGGTGAAGGCCGCCAAGGTCATCGCCAAGGGCCTGCCCGCCGGCCCCGGGGCGGCTTCCGGCCAGATTTACTTCAATGCCGAACGCTCGGTCGAAGCCGCTGCCAAGGGGCAGAAGGTGCTCCTCGTGCGCGTCGAGACTTCGCCCGAAGATCTCCGCGGCATGATCGCGGCGGAAGGCATCCTCACCGCGCGCGGTGGCGTCAGTTCGCACGCCGCGCTGGTCGCCCGCCAGATGGGCAAAGTCTGCGTCTGCGGCGCTGCGGCGCTGCACGTCGATTATCACGCCAAAACGCTGACCGTGGACGGGCGGGTTTTCGCCGAGGGCGACTTCCTCTCCATCGACGGCACCGCCGGCGAAGTCTATGCCGGCCAGATCAAGACGGCGGCTTCCGAAGTCATCCAGGGTCTGCTCGAAGGCAAGGCGGAAGCCAAGGCCAGCCCGACCTACAAAAACTTCACGCAGCTCATGAAGTGGTGCTCGCAGGCCACGCGCATGTCGGTCCGCACCAATGCCGACAACCCGGAGCAGACGGCCAACGCCGTCGCGTTCGGCGCGACGGGCATCGGCCTGTGCCGCACCGAGCACATGTTCTTCGAGGGCGACCGCATCGACGCGATGCGTGAAATGATCCTCGCGGAGAAAACCGAGGACCGGCAGAAGGCCCTCGCCAAGCTGCTGCCGTATCAGCGCTCCGACTTCCTGGGCATGTTCAAGGAATTGAAAGGCTTTCCGGCCACGATCCGGTTCCTCGACCCGCCGCTGCATGAGTTCCTCCCGCACGATCACGCGGCCCAGAGCGCGCTGGCCAACAAGATGGGCATCAGCACGGACCTCATCGCCAAGCGCGTCCACGAACTCCACGAGTTCAACCCCATGCTCGGTCACCGCGGCTGCCGGCTCGGCATCGCCTATCCGGAAATCTCCGCCATGCAGGCGCGCGCCGTGTTTGAAGCCGCCGCCGAATGCCAGAAGGCCAAGATCAAGTGCAAGCCCGAGATCATGATCCCGCTCGTCGGGTTCAAGAAGGAACTCGATCTTCAGGTCGCCCTCGTCCACGAAGTCGCCGCGCAGGTGCAGAAGGAAAAGAAGGTCAAACTCAGCTACATGGTCGGCACCATGATCGAAGTCCCCCGCGGCGCGCTCACGGCGGACGAGATCGCCCACACCGCCGAGTTCTTCAGCTTCGGCACCAACGACCTCACGCAGACCACGCTCGGCATGAGCCGCGACGACTCCGGCACGTTCCTCCCGCACTATGCGGAAATGGAAATCGTGAAGAAGAATCCGTTCGCCACCATTGACCAGACCGGCGTCGGTCAGCTCATGGAAATCGCGATCACCAAGGGCCGCCAGACCCGGCCCGACATCAAGCTGGGCATCTGTGGCGAACACGGCGGCGACCCCGACTCGGTCAAGTTCTGTCATCGCGCGGGCCTGACCTATGTGAGCTGCTCGCCCTTCCGCGTCCCCGTCGCCCGCCTCGCCGCCGCGCAAGCTGCCATCGAGGAAAAGCGCAAGGCCGCCAAGCCGGCAGCGAAGAAGAAGTAAGTTTGTCCCCGCAAGGGGACCTTGTGCCACCGCTTCGGCGGGGAGCACGCAGGGTTAGCTCGCCCTCGTGGTGAGCGCCCACCAGGCCGCTCCGGGAAACCGGGGCGGCTTTTTTTTGCCGCCACGCCATCAATAAGCCGTGCCTATTCAGGCGAACCGAATTCTTTGACCACAGAGACGTGATGAGCACAGGGCGGCAGCGCCGCAACCCAAGCGGAGCGCGGCCGTCCCGGCCGCAGCGGCAACACCGGAGCCGGGGCGCTGGGAATTGCTGGTGTTGTCGCAGGTGCGGAGCCGCTCCGCGCGGCAGCACCGCAACCGCAGGAGCGCGTCCGGTCCCCGGTCGCAGCGCGGGATGCGGGAGAAGCGCGCGGAATTTTCCGACCGCTTTCGTGCGGCGGGCGCAAAAGGAAACGGATGATCTGGCTGCCGGAGCGCGCCGCCGCCTTCGGGGGGATGCAGCCGAGTTTGGCTGGGGAATATGGGGCAGGGGAATGGGGAGGTGACGAAGCGGGGACGGGGTGGGCGCGGCATGGAAAATCATCGCGGCACGCAAAAATTCTGCCGGGTTGTAGTACAGGGCGGCGAAGCCGCAACCAAAGGAGTGCGGGCGTCCCGACCGCAGCGGCAACACCGAAGCCCGGGCGTTGGAAATTTGTTCCGCCCTCGCAGGTGCGTAGCTGCCGCGGGCGGGACGCCCGCGCTCCGGAACTCCTCGCGGCCCGCGAGGATTTCTCCCGGAGCGCGGCTGTGTGCGCGGAGCACCAGCCGCAGCAGGTTGGCTGCACGGGGAGCGTCTGATTTCCACGGGTGCCCACGACGTTTCGGGGCTGCTGCGGCTGGTCCTCGGCGGACACAGCCGCGCTCCGTCGGTTGCGGCCCCGCCGCTCTGTGTTCAGAGTGTCTCTGTGGTGCTCACAGCGGTTTCCATTGCATGGTTACGATTAAGGGGATCGGAATCTCCCATCGAGGTTTGGCGCTGTCGGACCTGTGGCGGGCGGGGAGCCCGCGCTCGGCAAAGAAAAAAACGCGGCCCGGACACTCGTCCGGGCCGCGCTGTCGGGGGCCGATGATTGGAAGGGTTGCGGTTACATCACGCGGCAGAGGTGGTGCCGTTCAATAGGTGTACACATTGACCCGGCCGGTGGCGGTGCCGCCATTGCCGTCGCTGATGGTGTAGGTGAAGTAGTCGGGCGTGTTGTAGCCGACGCGCGCCGTGTAATAGACCCGGGTGGAATCCTTGGTGATGGTCGCCCCGAGGAAGCTCAAGCTCGCGGTGCTGGTGAGCGTGAGCGTGTTGCCATCGACGTCCTTGTCATTGTTCAGGAGCGTGGAGATCAGGACCGAGACCGAGACGTTGACGGGGCGGTAGAGTGTGTCGGTGGTGACGGTCGGGGCATCGTTCACCGCAGTCACGGTGAGGGCGAACGTGGTGCTGGCGCTCAGGCCGTCGGGATCGGTGACGGTGACGGTGATGTTGGCGACGCCGTTGGAATTGGCCAGCGGGCTGACGAGCAGGGTGCGGCTGGAGCCCGAGCCGCCGAACGTGAAGCCCGTGCTGCGGACCAGGTTGGTGTTCGAGGAGGTGGCGGTGACGGTGAGGTTGGTGGCCGCTGATTCAAAATCGCCAATGATGAATGTCATCGCGCCGGTGTTGCTGTCTTCCGCAATGGTCTTCGCGGGGATGGTCGTGATGGTCGGGGGCACCTTGAGGTTGTAGTTCAAGTAGGCCGTGCCGTAAGCGCCGTTCACGCCGTCCACGACGATGTAGTAGGTGAGGCCGGCGGTGGCGGCGAAGGTGAGGCGGCTGTCCAGCCCATCCAGGCCGCTGTTGTTGTCACAGGCCACGGAGATGAGGCTGGCGTAGCCGTTGCCCAGCCCGTCGTCGAGATACACGGCGAGGATCGTGTCGTAGCTGCTGCCGTCGGTGTTGAGGGTCATGACGCCGGTCGAGCCGGGCACGTAGCTGAGCCAGTAGGAGGAACCGCCCACCACGCCGCAGTGGTTGGGTTCGCCGGGGTCTTTGCCGAAGTGGGAGGCGAAGACCTGGGTGCCGGAGTAGCCGGTCACGGAGGTGATGCGGCGGCGCAGACCGCCGGTATTGATCGGGCCGCTGCGCAGGCCGGTGGCATCGGCGTCATCCTGGCGGTTGCGCAGGACTACGTTGAGCGCCCCCTCGGTGTTGATCTGCACTTCGGCGGCTTGCGACGTGATGCTCTCGCCGGCCGAGGTCACGACCGCGCGGTAAACGCCCACGCCGGAATCCTGAAAATTCGGAATCACCAGAGCGGTGTTGGTGGCGCCGGGGATGGGGGCCGTCTCGAAGAGCCACTGGACCGTGGCGATGGCGTTGGTCTCGGAGAGCGACACCGCGAGCGACAGGGCCTCGCCGCGATTCAAGGACGTATGCGCGGGCTGGCCGGCGATGCCCGTCAGGACGACCGTGCTGGGGACGAAGTCCCATGCGAAGACAATGCTGCCGCCGTCACGATTCGCGCTGGAGACCACGAACGAATAGGTCGTCCCCGCGTGGGCGTAGAAGGTGATGCGAGCGTTCTCGTAGCCGCCGTTGTCGTCGTCGTTGGCCACGAGTTGGAGGGCGTTCAGACTGGCACCGGTGTAGGCGGCCAGAATGCTATCAAAGGCGCTGCCAGCGGTGTTCACGGTCATCCGGCCATAGTCCGGCGCGGTCCATTTCAGCCACACCGTGCGGCGGTTCCGCGCGCCGGGATGATGGCGCGGTTCGTAGGGTTCCGTGTTGGCGGAACTGTTGTTCCCCGAACCGACGCCGGTGAGTCCCACGATTTCGCCGCGGGACGCAAACGCGTTGGCGAACGGCAGCGCGGGCACGCTCACGGTCAGGCTCGCCGGGTTGCTGTGATCGCTGCCGATGTCGTTCTGGGCGCGGACCGAATACAACCCCGCGTCGGCCGGCTGCACATTGGTCAACGTGAGGCTGGCGCTGGTCGCCCCGGGAATCGGAATGTCTTGGAGAAGCCATTGAAACGTCGGCGCGGGCGAACCGCTCGCGGCAACGGTGAACGTGACGGTGGCGCCGGGATTGACCGTTGCGCTGACCGGATTGGAGGTGATCGCCGCTCCGTCGCCCGCGAAACCCCGTGAACTCAACACTCCCGCCAGCACGGCGAAAGTGAGATAAAACCTGACCCTGCTGGTGATAGTTTCCCTCGTTGTTTTCATAACTCGAATGACCCTTGCTAACGCTGCCCCGACAATAATTGACCGTGACTTTACTGCTCCATCTATCCGCTGGTCCGCAAACCAGCCGACACCGGGAAGGTAGCAGCGGCGATGCCACTCGGTGCGGCGGCGGATTCGGGTGAAATGGGGGGGTGTTTGCTGGAATCGAGCGGCGGTCCGTGGTCCGCTGGTCCGCGGTTGGACCGCGGCGGCACGGCGGTGGTCCGATCCGTAGCCGCTGACGTGAGGAAGCGGACCGCTCGCACCAGCGGACCGTGACCGGTCCCCGGTCGCAGCGACCTCGCACCCGCCGGGCTGCTCGAAAATCTCGCGGCACCCTGGGCGTATTTCAGTTTCTTGCAGGGTGGCTGGCAGACGCTGGTGTCAGCGCCCCCCGGCCTGAAAGGCCGTCAGAACCCAGCCTAGGGCTGAGTGCGTTAGCACGATGCCCTGGGTTACCACGCGCGAACGGATGAACGCGCCCTGAAAGGGCGCGAGAAGGTTTCGGGACAGATGGCGCCAGAGAGCCTACGACTGCGCGGCTTCGTAAAGACATCTCGCGCGCCCCTTCAGGGCGCTGGTCGTGGGGCGACGGTTTTCCCAGGGCATCGCGGCGCTCAGCCCTGGGCTGAGTTCTGGCGGCCCGTTGGGCCGCGGGTGAAAGCGCTCCCCGGGTCACGGCCTGCAAGCTCCCAACCAGATTGCAAGAAACTGAGATGCGCCCGGCACCCATTCCTTCCGACTTTCGCTTTGCCAACGAGGGGTGGAGTGGTTCAGCGTCCCGCGTTGCCCAACTCATTTATGAAAACATCTGTCCTTTCTCCCGTTCTGCTCCCACTCGTCACCGCCGCCGTTCTGCTCGGCTGCACCACGCCGCCGCACGCGGCCGAGAAGCTCTTTGTCGCAAAACCGCTGACCGAGGAGAAGGCGTTCACGCCGGGCATTGAAGGCCCCAATTGCGACCGCGACGGAAACATTTACGCGGTGAACTACGCCAAGCAGCAGACGATCGGGAGGACGACGTCGGACGGAAAGTCCGAGCTGTGGGTCACGTTGCCCGGCAAGAGCACTGGCAACGGCATTGTGTTCGACCGCGCGGGCGCGATGTATGTCGCCGATTACGTCGGCCACAACGTGCTCAAGATCGACGTGAAGACGAAGGCGATCTCGATCTTCGCGCATGAGGCGGGGATGAACCAGCCGAACGACCTGGCCATCGCGCCGGACGAAACGTTGTACGCGAGCGATCCAAGCTGGAAGGACGGCACCGGCCAGTTGTGGCGCATCGACCGCGCCGGCAAAACCACGCGCGTCGCCAAGGACCTGGGCACGACCAACGGCATCGAGGTCAGCCCCGACGGCAAGACGCTCTTCGTCAACGAAAGCGTGCAGCGCAACGTGTGGGCGTTTCCGATCCAGGCGGACGGCTCGCTCGGGGAGAAGCGGCTGGTGAAAAAATTCCCCGACCACGGCTTCGACGGCATGCGCGCGGACGTGGACGGCAATCTCTACCTCACGCGCCACGGCAAAGGCACGGTCGTGAAAATGTCGCCCGCCGGCGAAATCTTGCAGGAGATCGATGTGCTCGGCCCCTTCCCGAGCAACCTCTGCTTCGGCGGACCGGATGGCCGCACGGTTTATGTCACCGAGGTGAAACACCAGCGCCTGGTGCAGTTCCGCGTGGATCGTCCGGGCCTCGCGTGGCAGCGGTGGCAGCAGAAGTAGAACGCGGGGGGGAAGCTCAAAGCTCAAAGTTCAAAGTTCAAGGGAAGGGCCAAGAACAAAGGGCCAAACCGCAGGTCGCCGGGGTGTCGCCGAAGGTGGCCCAATCTGCTGCCCGGAAGAAGGGGCGGATCGCGGTTTTCTGCAACGAGCAGGGCGCTGTGGCGCCGTCCCGCAGCGACGACTGAAAATCGACCAGCACGGAAGTGCTGGGCTATTGGCTTTCGCCCGCTGGGCTGGGCAGGGGAACCAGAGGGTGTGCGTTTAACTGAAATGCGCCCCGCGTGAAGCCAGCGCCATGATTTTTCTTCTCCGCGCTTGGGCCGCTGTCAGGGTGCCGCGGCATGTTCGCACCAGCTTCTTCCCTGCCACCCACAGGTCCCGCCGCGCTCGCTGACTTCGATCCCGCCGGACTCGCGCAGTTGTTCGCGGGCTGGGGCTACAAACCCAGCCATGCGGCGCGGGTGCTGCGGGCGTTTTACGATGGCGACGGACGGGGGCATCCGGCCGCGGCGGGCTTGCCTGCGGGACTGGGCGAGCGGGTGCGCAGCGAGTTCGCTGCGGGCGCGGCGACGCTGGCGGCGCGGCAGGTGGCGGGCGATGGCACGACGAAACTGCTGCTCCGGCTCGGCGACGGGAGCACGGTGGAGTCGGTGCTGATGCCGGATTTTCGCGCGGATCGGGCGGCGGGTTGTCTGTCGTCGCAGGTGGGGTGCGCCATGGGATGTGATTTTTGTGCGACGACCAAGACGGGCTTCGAGCGGAACCTCACGGCGGGAGAAATCGTGGAGCAGTTTCTGGCGCTGCGCCGCGAGGCGCACGCGGTCGGGCGCCGGCTGCAAACCATCGTGTTCATGGGCATGGGCGAGCCGCTGCTCAATCTCGACGCGGTCCTCGCGGCGGTGCGGCGGCTGGCGGACAATTCGCTCGGCGCGCTGGGGTGGCGGCAGATCACGGTCTCGACGGTGGGCATCGTGCCGGGCATCGACGCGCTCACGGCCACGGGGCTGAACTTTCACCTCGCCGTCTCTCTGCACGCGCCCGACGACGCCACGCGCGCCCGGTTGCTGCCGATGGGGCGGCGCTTTCCCATCGCGGACATCCTCGCGGCGGCGGACCGTTTTCAAGCCCGTCGCGGCCGGCCCGTGACGATCCAGTATTGCCTGCTGGCGGGAGTGAATGACTCGCCCGAGCACGCGCGGCTGCTCGCCGAAGTGCTCGGCTCGCGCCGGATGCACATCAATCTGCTGCGCTACAATCCCACCGGCCTGAGCCTGCGCGGCATCGCCTACGAACGCTCGTCCGATGAGACCGCCGAGGCGTTCGCCGCAGGGTTGCGCGGGCGCGGATTGGTCGCGCATTTCCGGCGTTCGCGCGGCCCGGACATCGACGCGGCGTGCGGGCAGTTGCGGCGGCGGAACGAGGGACTGGTGGAGAAATCCGGCTAGCGATGGGTGCCCCGGAGCGCGGCTGTGTCCCGCGTCGCGCGGGATCAGCCGCAGCACGCCGCGATGGGAAGGCACCTCGAAATTCTCCTGGCCACCTCGCGAGTCGAGCCGCTGCGGCTGGTCGCGGCGACGCAGCCGCGGTCCGGGTGCGCGCCTCGGGGCGCATTCCAGTTTCCTGCAACCTTGGGCAGGCACGGGTGCCGTGCTCGCGGAAACTTGCGGCGGCACGCACGCGGGCGGGGTGGGGCAGGCATCCTTGCCTGCCAGTTCGGGCGGCATCCCTGCCGCCCGTTTCCATGGCCGAGCACCTTCGCCGAACTGGGAACACGGGGCAGGGATGCCCCGCCAACTGGCAGGCAAGGATGCCTGCCCCACCCGGCTGGCGCGGTCGCGACGCCGCGTGCAGGAAACTGAGCTGCGCCCGCGACTGCGGCGGGCGTTGCGTGCGGCGGGCGTGCGGGTTAGAAAAACGACATGAACTGGCACGAGGTCATGGATGAGCGGAGTCTGGAATTGCATCAGGTGATTGCCCGCGAACTGCGGGCCGATCCGGCCAAACTGGACCGCGTCGTGGCGTGGATGGAGCGGTTTCTCAGCGATCCCGAGTACTCGATCCAATCCAAAGATGCGTTGCAGGAATGGCGGAAGATCATCCAGCAGGGCTTGCCGCGGGTGCTGGCGGCGCTGGCGGATGACAGCGACGAGGGCCAACGGATGCGCCAGAGCAGCCCCTTCGCGGTGATCATGCCGCAGGACGAACGGGCGGAGATTTTTGCGAAGTATGAAGCGCGCCGACCTCGAACACATCTTGCGGGCGTGTAAGGGCACGACCGGCGAGACGGAGTTTATCGTCGTCGGCAGCCAGGCAATCCTCGGAAAATTTCCCGATGCGCCGCGCGTGCTGCGGGAGTCCATGGAGGCCGATGTTTATCCCAAGCTGCGTCCCGACCTGGCTCCCTTTCTCGACGGGAATCTCGGCGAGCTTTCCCTGTTCCATCAGACCCACGGCCTTTGGGTGGACGGTGTCTCCACGACCACGGCGACGCTGCCCGCCGGTTGGGAGGCGCGCTTGGTGAAGGTGTGCAATGAAAACACCGCGGGGGCCATCGGCTGGTGTCTCGATCCGCACGACATCGCCTACAGCAAGCTGGCGGCGCGGCGGGAGAAGGACCTGGCGTACGTGGCGGCGCTGGTGCGGCACAAAATGATCCGGCCCGCGGCGATGGAGAAGCAGTTCGCCGGCACGCCCGACGCCGCGCTGCGGGCACGGCTGACGGAGGCCTGGGGTATCTGCCGGCGGCGCGCCGCCACGCCGGAAGCGGCGTAGGAGACTCGGGCCGGAGCGCTGGCGATGCCTGACGTTTTCACGAAAACCAAGCGGTCGGCGGTGATGGCGCGCATCCGCTCGCGGGGGAACAAGGCCACGGAACTGGCGCTGGTGCGGGTGTTCCGGACGCTGCGGATTACGGGGTGGCGGCGGCATATTCCAATTCGGCATTCGCCATTCGCCATTCGCAGTTTCCAGGTTCGTCCGGATTTCGTTTTTCCCAAGCTCCGGCTGGCGGTGTTTGTGGACGGGTGCTTTTGGCACGGCTGTCCGCAGCACGCGACGCAGCCGAAAGGTAATGCGGCATTTTGGCGGAAGAAGTTCGCGGCGAACCAGGCGCGCGACCGGCTCGTGACTCGCACCCTGCGGCGGACGGGCTGGCGGGTGTTGCGCATCTGGGAACATGCGCTGGCCCGCAAGCACGCGGCGGCTTTGGAACGACGGCTGCGGCGGGCAACGCAGCCGGGCAGTCGGTGACGCGCCGTTCGCAGATCTTGGTTTTGTAGGAGACGACGTAAGGAGACTCTGACCTTTTCCCCAAGTGCGGCACCGTCGCGCAGAAGGAGGCTAGAGTCTCCTCACGTCGTCTCCTACAAGGGATTATTTTCGCCCGGCCCCAGCGGCGGGCAGGGCGTCTTTGCCGTCGGTGAGCCACTCAAGATTGAAGCGGGCGACGGTGAGGAGGCCGGTGCGGTAGATGTCTTTTCCATCGGTGCTGCCGCGTTCGTAGAAGAGGAGGATGGTTCCGTCGTTGGCGACGGCGAGGTCGCTGTAGCCGCTGAAACCAGGCTCGATGGTCTTGGTCACGGGCCAGGTCACCGACTCGTCGTAGCTGAGTTTCACAGAGACGTTTTTGCGGTCGCGGCCTTTGCCAGGGGCTTCCTTGCCATCAGTGCGGGAGAGGTTGTGGGGGTTGGAGAACAGGAGGCGGTGCTTGTCGCTCGCGGGGGCTTCGCTCAGGCGGACCATGCTCGCCATGCAGATCGGTTCGAGCAGTTGGTCGTGAAACTGGGGCTGGCTCCAGCCGGTCGCGCCGTCGCGGCTGGTGGTGAGGAGACGGCGGTTGGCCTTGGATTCACTGCGCATGTTCAGGAGCACACGGCCGTCGGCGAGTTGCGCGGCGCAGGTTTCGTTCGGGATGTTCCAGTCGCCGGTGTTGGGTCCGGCGATCTCGCCGCGCAGCCAGGTGCGCCCGTGGTCGTCGCTGTAAATGACCGACGTGACCGAGGGCCGGTGGGCGTGGCCGCCCGTGCCGAGCGAGAGCCAGACGGGCACGACGAGCCGGCCGTTCTGGAGCTGGATGCCGTGGCCGGGGCCGGTGGCGAGGACTTTCCAATCGTACTCGGGGCGGAACTTGTCGAAGGATGCGGTGATCTCGACGGGCGGCGTCCAGGTGAGGCCGTCATCGTCGCTGCGCAAATAGAAGCAGCGGGCGTATTCGAGACAGAAGAGGAAGTGGACCGCGCCGTTCGCGTCGGCGATGGCGAGCGGGTTGTTGTAGGTGACCTCGCCGGGCGTCGCGAGTTTCTGGGCGAGCGCGACGGGGTTTTTGGCTTTCGGTCCGGGGACGTTGGCGAGCGTGGTGCGTGGTCCCCAGGTCTTGCCGCCATCGGCCGAGCGACGCAGGAGGATGTCGATCTGGCCCCAATCGCCGCGGTCGTTTTTGCGCGCTTCGCAGTACGCCAGCACGGTGCCGCGCTTCGTCACGACGATGCCGGGGATGCGGTAAAGTTTGTAGCCCTCCTGGCTTGCCGTGAAGAGATCGACCTTCTCGAGGAACGGCGCGGCGGCGTGGGCCGGGGTGGTGAGGACGGCGGCGCAGAGGAGCGCACGGAGGGCGGCGACAAGATTCATGGGAATGAGTTTGGGCACGGGGTCGGACATTGCAAGCAGACGACAGGTTCAGGGGCGCAGCTGGGCGCATCTCAATTTCTGGCAGACGGTCTGGCTCCCGCACCGCGCGTGTGGGGCAGGCATCCTTGCCTGCCAGTTCACGGGGCATCCTTGCCCCGTGTTCCTGCCCGGTGACCTGCCCCGCCGTCGGCCGTTGGGAACGGGCGGCAGGATGCCGCCCGAACTGGCAGGCTGGAAGCCTGCCCCACGGCACCGGAACCTCCGCACGCCTTGGCCTCTTTACGGGACGGCGCCAACGCGCACCGATCGTGGCAAGAAACTGAGATGCGCCCGGCGCATCTGCGCGCGGCCTCCGTGTGGCGCAGAGTTCCAAGTCTCAGACATCCTGATCTCTGGCAACATCGTCGCCCGGACCGTGACCGGAGGGATCTGTCTTCACGCGGGAAAGAACAATCTGGTCGCGAACAACCTTCTGGTGGACGGACGGGACCGGCAGGTGCATCTCCACCCCGAGGGACCGGACCTGACCGGCAGCCGGTTCGTGCGCAACAGCGTGGCTCATTCCCGGCCGCCGGCGGAATTTCTTTGCCTGTTCCAGTCCTGGAAGCGGAACCAGCGGGGACGGTTTTCCGGGTGCGACAAGAACCTCTACTGGGTCACGGGCGCGGTCATCGCGGGACTCCCGCCGTCTCGACGGGGAAGTTTTGGAAGCGCTCCTGCCGATGGCTGCTCCCGCGCCGGCCGGCATCGCGCCGTCAGGGAATCACCGGCAGCAGGATGTGCGACGGGCGCTCGGGATTGTGATGCAGCGTATTCTTGGCCGTGACCATGCTTCGGTGCCGGTTGAGCGGTTCGCCGGTGTTCGGGTTCACATCGAAGCGCGGGAAGTTGCTGCTCGAAATGTCCACCCGGATGCGGTGGCCCCGCTTGAAGACGTTTGAGGTGGGGTAGAGCTTGATCGTGATGGGATACACGGTGCCCGGCTGCATCAGTTTCTCCTGCTTGAGCGAGTCACGGAAGCGCGCCCGCACAATGCCGTCGGCGATGTTCAGGTCGAATCCACCCGGGAAATCCGCGCCGGGCGGATACACGTCGATCAACTTCGCGGTGAAATCGGTGTCCACGGCCAAAGAACTTGCCCACAGCCGCACTTCGAGTTCTCCCGTGACCTCGGTGTCCTGGGGCAGCGGCTCAGTCTGGAAAACGAGCACGTCGTTGCGCGCGGAGAGGGGGAGGGGTTTCGGCCAGTTCCAGAAGTTGGTGCCGCCCCGTTGATCCCACGCGCCCTGCTGCATGATGCCATCGCCGGAGGAAATGTTGCCGCCCAGCGTGGGCACGGGATGGCGTGGGTCGAACTCGAAGCTCGTGGTGGCGCCGGGGGCGGAGGGTTTCTGCGGGCTCAAACCGCCGCCCGGTTGCAGGTAAAACGCCGTCGTCCGCGTGCGTGCCAGCGGCCACTCCTGCTCGTCGCGCCAGTAGCCGCCGTGGTGGAGCAGGCCCGCTTCCGTCTTGCGCCCGTCGCCGGTGCCCATGACGAACAGTCGCACCTTCGTGGCAAAGGGCGCGGCTCTGCCTACCGAGTTGTCGAGCCCCTTGAGCCATTTGTCATACCACTCCAGTCGCCACGCCCATTGGTCGGGCACGGCTGCCGACGGCCCGAATGACACCTGACCATGTGCGGACTTATCCTGCGCGCCATGAATCCAAGGCCCCATGATCAGATACACCGGGCTGCGGATTGCCTTGGTCAATGCCGTGAAATTGGCCGTGGTGTTCCCGGCCCACGAGTCATACCAGCCGCCGACCAGATAGACCGGCAAGTCCTGGTAGCGTCCGGGGAAGTCCACGATGTTGTTTTGCTCCCAGAAGGAATCGTTCGCCCCGTGCTCCATGGCATCGACCAGCCATTCCTCGAATTCGGGCGCGAGCTTCAGCGGCGTGGTGCCGCGGCGCAGCGGGAGCTGGCGAAGATACTCGTGGCGATGGTCGGCCATTTCCTTGAGCACGGCCGCCGTGGCCGGGTCGCGGGCGGCGCGGCTGCCGCGGCCGGCGTTGAGCATGATCCAGTTCCAAAACCGCAGCTCGAACGCGCCGGCGTTCCGCATGCTTTGCCGGCCCATGTTCGCCACCGCGTCCACGGGAATGACCGTCTTGAGCTGCGGCACGCCCTCCATCGCCATCGCGTGCTGCGTGCCGCCGACGTAACTGGTCCCGATCATCCCGATCTTACCGTCGGACCACGGCTGCGCGGCGATCCACGCGGCGCAGTCGGCCCCGTCCTTGCCGTCATCCGTCAACCAATGCCAGACACCTTCCGAGCCGTAGCGCCCGCGCGTGTCCTGCGCCACGAAAACATAGCCGTGCGCCGCGTAGTATTTGCCCGGGATCGTGCCACCCGTTTTGTTGTAAGGCGTGCGCGTGAGAATCACGGGGAAACGCCCTGTCACGGCCTGTCCATCCTTCGCGGGCAGGTAAAGGTCGGTCGTGAGTTTCACGCCGTCACGCATGGCAACCACGATGTTGGTGCGGACGATCACCTGGAACTCGGCGTCCCGCGCGGCAGCGGTGCAGGCAAACACGAGCGCTCCGGCGAGGGTGGACAACAGGGGAACGAGCGGGAGTTTCATTAGAGCTGTGAGCTTTGTGACTCATCCCGGTGGCGTCAAAACCAAATCGCACGCGCCGCGTTCATGGCCTTGAACAGCAGATGCAATTCAGCGCGGTATGGACTCTGTTCCCCGGCAATTGCCCCGGGAGTTCATGCTGGCACGGCTTGACACCCCGTCCGGCCTCGGTTGGCAGGTCCGACAGGCGTAGCAGACCGGACTGTTCCGGGGCGGGAGAAGCGGTTGTCATGACTGGGCTCGGATTCGCCATGGTTTTCTGCCGGTCGGAATCACGGAATCGATCCCTCATTGCCCATCGCCTGCCGTCGCGCACCGTCATCAGCGGTGGTATTGAAATCGGCATGCGGGCGCGGACCTGCGTGAACCACGACGTTCGCGCGACACGCAGGTGCCCGCGCGCGGCCACGCAGGCGCATCGCAGTTTCTTGCACGCGGCTTGGCGTCCGCGCCAGCCGGGTGGGGCAGGCATCCTTGCCTGCCAGTTGGCGGGGCATCCCTGCCCCGTGTTCCCGGTTCCGCGTGGGATGCTCGACCATGGAAACGGGCGGCAGGGATGCCGCCCGAACTGGCAGGCAAGGATGCCTGCCCCACCCCGCCCGCGCGCGTGCCGCCGCAGGTTTCCTCGAGAACGGCACCCGTGCCTGCCGAAGGTTGCAGGAAACTGAGATGCCCCCGCGCGCCCACGTGTTCGTTTGATTGCGGTTGACCCCACCTGCGGTGCTCGCCATGTTCGCCGCATGACCCGTTTTAGTACGCGCCCTGGCGGCGCATTTACGTTGATCGAATTGCTGGTGGTCATTGCCATCATTGGCATCCTGGCCAGCATGTTGTTGCCCGCCCTTGGCAAGGCCAAGGCCAGAGCCAAAGGCACCCAATGCAACAGCAACATGAGGCAGGTCATGATGGGCACCACCCAGTATATCGAGGACTGTAACGGTTACATTCCTCCCATGGGGATGGACAAGGTGGTGTCTTTTCCAGGCCTTCAAAATGCTGCGCCAAGTGGCACGCTGTGGATCACCAACATGGCCTACTATTATTGGCCGGACATCATGCGGCCCTATCTGGGAACCCGCTCCATTATCACCTGTCCGACGGTGACCGACTCCGCGAAACTGGGAATTGGGATGACCTATTGCCAGGTGCTCGCGGGCACGATTGGGATTCTCGATCCCTCCAATGCCGGTCAGCTCAAGCGCGAGTCGATGATTGCTCGCCCGAGTGAGACGGTATTTTTCGGGGACGCCGGAGATGTGACGCCGGCGACCCTGGGTTTGGCCCCGGACCAATGGGTCGGGGATCCCGCTGGAGCGGGCACCCAGTTCTTTCGCATTCCCGATCCCGGGGCGGTGGTTGCCGGTTGGGGATCGTGGGGGGCGAGAACCGAACGGATGTTCAATCGTCATGACGGACGGGTGAACGTCGCCCTGATGGACGGACGGACCGAATACTTCTCAGTCAGCAAGGTCGGCTTCCAATACCCCGCGGGTGACCTGCTGAGTTGGTGGGATACCAAGTGAAGCCAAGTGAAACCGTCGCGTTTTATTCTCTGGTTGGTCGCCGGCAGCCTGCTGGGTGTCTCCGGTTGCGGTGGCAAGAATAATAGCGGGCCGCCGGGACCCTTGCCGCTCACGCCGGAAGCCCGGCAAATTCTCGACGCCGCAGACAAGTCCCCCGAGGCCGCGTTGGACCTGTTGAACGAGACGATGAAAGATTGGCTCATCCGGCGCCCCGATTACCCGAAAACTGTGCAGGAATTCGTCACGGCCCGCGTCCTGCCGCGGCTGCCGACCCCGCCAGTTGGCAAAGAGTTTGCCATCGATCGCACTCGCGGTGTGGTCGTGCTGGTGGACAAATAGCCTGACGGGTTTTGCAAAGCGGGGCAGCAGACACAATGCCCTGAGACCGCGGGCCGTTCCCCGGAGGATGACACTGGTGCCGCGGCGTCCTTTTACTTTTGAAATTACTAATGAAGTTATGTTTGCCGCTGTGCGCGGTGATGGTGAGTTGTTGGGCGATGGCCTCCGAGCCAGCGCGAGTACCGGAATCCCGGCAGGCCGCCGCACCGTTGCGCAGCGACCCGGTAGCAAGGACCACCCCGGTCCCATTGCTGGCGGTCAATGCGGCGCCTGGCCAGGTGACAAAGGAGTCGGCGGACTTCTCCGTGTGGCAGGTCGATTCCATGGAGAAGGTTTTCCGGGAGGCAGCCCTGCCAAACCTGCCTCGTGGCGACCTAACCATCGACGCCGCACGTAACGAAGTCATCTCTGCCCAAGTCGTCGTCTGGTGCAAGGAACCGATGGAAAAAGTGGCTTGCCGGGCAGGCACTCTCAAGCTGGGGGCAGGTCAGCCCATCCCCGCGCCGCGGGTCAGATGGGTCGGTTACGTGCCGGTGGGAACGGACTGGAAACAGATCAGTGGCCCCTTTAAGCCTTTCCCTGATCCGCTGATGGAGAATGCTCCCGAAAAGATCGAACCTGGAATGGCGCAACCGATCTGGTTGACCTATAAGATCCCGGCTGATTCAGCGCCGGGACTGTATCAGGGAGAGGTGGAGGTCGAGGCGACCATCCAGGGAAAGGTTCGGGCGATGAAATTTCCGCTGCGGATTCAGGTGTATGCCGCGAAGCTGCCGGACACGCGCACGCTCAAGGTCAGCAACTGGACATGGTTTGACAACAGTGGCGTAGCCAAACTGTGCGGCGTGGAGGAAGTTTACAGCGAGCCGTTCTGGAAACTGATGGAAGTGGTGGCACAAAACATGGCGGCTCACCGCCAGAACGTCATCTTCACACCGCTGCAGGGCGGGTGGTCGCAGAACGATCTGATCACTGCCAAAGTGAACCCGCAAGGGAAGCTGGAAATTGACTTTACCCTGTTCGATCGCTGGGTGACCATATTCCGAGCGGCCGGAGTGGACGGTCTGATCGAAGGGGTCCAACTGGCCCGCCCGAACAAAAGAGGAGGAAAAAACTACATCGCAGATGGGGGACACTTCAAATCTGTGGCGTGGAAAATCGAAGAAGGCAAAGCGGTGCGCGTGTGGCTCGGCTCGATGAGCGAGGAATATGACCAGTATCTTGCGCTCTATCTCCCGGCACTGCAGAAGCATCTTGAAGCGAAGGGTTGGCTGAAGAGCTATGTCCAGCACATTTATGATGAACCACAGCCGAGCCACGCTGAGACCTACAATCTGTTCGTTAAACGGGTCAAGCAGTACGCTCCCTGGATTAGGATCATCGACGCGGTCTCGACGGACAAGGTGCTCGCATCGGTTGACATCATGGTGCCGCTCTACGGCGCGGCCTTCACGCCGAAGGCCGTGGCGGAGCGGGTGCGTGCGAAAGACAAAGAGCTGTGGTTCTACACCTGCATCGCCCCCAGTCCTTTGAATCGCTTTATCTCCGAACCCCCGACCCATCCCCGGTTGCTGCATTGGGCGAATTTCACCACCCATACCACCGGCTATCTGCATTGGGGGTATAATTGGTGGATAGAGCGGAAGGATCCGCTCCAAGGCAGGTGGAAACTTCGGCCCGGCGACGAATGGCTGGTGTATCCCAAGCCGGGTGGGGTGCTGGATTCCATCCGGTCGGAGGCGATCCTCGAGGGGCTGCAGGATCACGAATTGCTCGTCACGCTGGCCGCGCGGGACGCCACGGCGGCCGAGCGGATTGGCAAAATGCCCGGCCGGCATAATGCGAAATCCAAAGAGACCACCGGGCCGCGTCGTGACAGCGTTGAGACGTTGCGGGCGGCAAGGAAGGAATTGTTGCAGGCGCTCAGCGAGTGATCCGACTGCTCAACACTCCGGGACTTTGCATCACAAGTTCGCTTGCAATATTTTGAACAGCCAACCAACCGTAATCATCCCGATGAGCATGACAATCCACCGCGGAGCAGTGCAATGATGACCTCCCTTTCGACTGTAAAAGCTGGATTGTTAATGCTGACCCTTCTCCTCGTGCGGGTGGTCACTGTCTGCGGACAAAGCGCCAAGCCATCCCCAAACTCCACTGCCCATGCCTTTACCTTCAGTGATGCTGGCGAAGCCGCAGGGATTTTCCCGCACGCCGCCGGCACTCGAGGCCACGCTGCCGCCTGGGGCGACGTCGATGGCAGCGGCTTCCCTTCTCTCTTTATCGGCGTGTTCCACTACTCCAACTCGAGAACCAGCCTCTTCCTCCGCAACAAGCAGGGCCACTTTCAACTCGGCGATCAGACAGCAATCTCCCTCTCCAGTTGCGCCAGTGGAGCTATCTTTGTTGACCTGACGAATAGTGGTCATCTTGATCTCTATGTTTCCAACAACGCCCGCGAGAGCGAGGGTACCAAAGGCGCTCCCAGCGCCCTTTTCCGTGGCGATGGTACGGGCCGCTTCACCGATGTCTCCAAAAACAGCGGCGCGTGTCCACCCGGGCTCCTGGGGCGGACGGTTGCCGCGCTTGATTACGACGGCGACGGACTGCTGGATCTCATTGTCTGCGATTTTTACTACTCGAGCAGGTCACCCAAAGGCCTGGCACTTTTTCACAACAAGGGCGACTATCATTTTGAAGAAGTCGCCGGAGCTGTCGGGCTCCCGCAGGGCGCATCCATCGCCGGCGCAGCTGTCGCCGACCTCAACGACGATGGCTGGCCCGATCTTGTCCTCGTCAGTGCCGACGGCAACAACCGCATCTTCTTGAACGACGGCCACGGCAAATTTAGCAAAGCGGCGGATGCCCAAAACGTCCTCGCCTGGAAGAACCTCCCTGCCAACGATTTTCCCACCGGAGTCTGCATAACCGACCTGAATCGCGACGGCCTTCCCGACATCGTCATCGGCCACCACTTCAAGGCTCCCTGGCAGAAACCCGTCTCCATCCGTTTCTACCTTAATCGTGGAATCAAAAACGGCAGTCCCAATTTTGAAGACATCACCCAGGCTGCGGGCATTACGCCCCTTGGGATGAAGGCGCCGCATGTCGAAATTCAGGACTTCGACAATGACGGCTGGCCCGATATCTTCGCGAGCGTGGTTAAATTCAAGGACAACAAGCCGTATCCACTGATCTACAAGAACATCGGTCTGCAAAATGGCATCCCGCGCTTCCGCGAGGACGTTTGGGGCGTCAACGATTTTCCGACCTACCAGGACACGCATACGGGCGGTGGATCGGATGGTTTTTTTCGCCAGATGCTCGCCAGCAAAAAGATCTTGTATGCCGCCGCCGCCCCGAGCGCCGATTACGATCGCGATGGCAAGCTCGACATCTTCATGGCCACTTGGTGGGTCGATTCCCGCCCTGTCCTTCTGCGCAACGATACCCCCGGCGGTAACTGGCTTGAAATTCAAGTCCAGGGCAGCGGCAAGGTGAATCGCATGGGAATTGGCTCCGTTATCAACATCTACCGCCTCGGAAAAACCGGTGACAAGGCAAGCCTCCTTGGCAGCAGGGAAATAGCCATAGGCTATGGATGGTGTTCCGGTCAGGAAGCCGTCGCCCATTTCGGATTGGGCAAGGAAGAGCAGGTTGACGTGGAAGTCATCCTTCCGCACGGCAGGGGCAGGGTGTTGAACCAGGGAGTCAAAGCCGGTCAACGACTGGTGATCCGGCCTTAAGCCGACAACGGCTGAACCTGCTAAAAAATATCCCGAAACTCAAGTTCCATGAAGACAACATTTCATAAATCACAAAACAGCCGCCAGGGCACTTGGCAGCGGACCACTCCGGCGTCACAGTCGTCTGGCCGCAAAAACCATGTGATTGGGGTTTGGCTGGCCGTCTTCGCGCTGGTGGTGCCCGCCGTATCCGCCCCTCCTCCAACTAACAAGGCTGTCCCTGCTGCTAAAAATGCCGCCAAGGCCAAGCCTGCGCCTGATTCTCCAAAGGCCTGGGTTCCACCTGTGCTGCCAGGTGGCAAATTGGTGGTTACAGACACATCGCCTGACTTTCTCACGCCACCAGCCACCATCGATCCGGAAGTGCAAATTGCCAAGGCGGTGCCGACCGTCGATTTCGCCTATTTTCCGGGGCAGACATACCGGGCGGAAATCTGGTCAACCTGGGGAGACAGCGTGTGCGCCCACGGCAAATATTATGCCTCGCTGGGCGATCACATGTATCCGGGCAAAAAATACCCCGAGTCTCCCGATCATCACGGGGCGGCCTATGTTTACGAATACGACCCCGCCGCCAAAACCTTCCGCCTGCTCATGAACACCAGCGACGTGCTCAAGCTGCCGGAAGGGGAGTATATGCCGGGCAAGATTCACAGCCGGCTGGACATGGGGAGTGACGGCTGGTTGTATTGCGGCACTCATCGGGGTTCAGAAAAGGCAACGGCAAATCCATCATTGAATTACAAAGGCGACTGGATCCTGCGCTGCAATCCCGCCACGGGCAAGTCCGGGGTGGTCGTTCAGGGGCCGGTTCCCAAGCATTGCATTCCCAACAGTGCGCTGGATGCGAAGCGAATGATTTTCTACGGCGGCACTGCGGTCGGCGATAAAAAGGACAGTGCCAATGCGGAAGGTGCCATCATGTTCTTCGCCTATGACGTGGTAAACCATAAGCTGCTTTATTCGGGGAATAACGGTCCGGCGCGCGGCATGATCCTGGCTTCGTCCACAGGAAAAGTCTATTACACTCCGGGCACGTCGTTATCTCCAATCATGTGCTACGACCCGTCCACCCCCGGCCAGCCACCGAAGCAGATTCCGGGAGTGATCGGGAACCGCACAGCCACGCGCGAGACTCCCAGTGGGATGGTTTACACCACTTCACAGGCGGGAAGCAACTCCGCCATGTATTCCTTCAACACCAAAACCGAGAAAGCCGAAATGCTGGCTCCGCTCGCCATTGGCAAGGGGCCGGATTACGTCGCTGCCGTGGAGGCTGATCCGGGAGGACGCTATGTTTACTATACTTTGGGCGCTCACGGTGGCAGCCAGGCTGTTGGTTCGGCCATCGTGCAGTTCGACACCAAGACCAGAAAGAAGAAAGTCATAGCCTTCCTGTCACCCTTCATCCAAAAAAGGTATGGTGTCACGCCAGTGGGTTCCTTCAGCATCTCGGTCGATGAGAAGGGGGAGACGGTCTTCGTCACTTGGAACTGCGCGCGCGACGGCGTGGGGCGAGCATGGGACACGGTCGGGCTATCCGTAGTTCACATCCCGGCCGCCGAACGCGAGCCATGAGGATTTCTCCAGCCCGTGCCTCGGTCGCCGAATGAGGAAAAAAGAACATTAAATGACAGAACCGTATCCATGCGGATGGTTTAACCACGCGTAAAAACACGAAATCCGCAATTCCTACCCATCACATGAAAAACCAAATACCATCTGTGACGCTGGCGCTTTGCCTCATCCTGTCGATATTGAGTGGCCTTGCGTTTGCCATCGAACCGGCAGCGGTGCCCCCGCTGCCACCCGCGGTAGCAAAGCAGACCATCAAGGCCGCGGAATTTGTGAACATGGCAGCGCTTGACTGCGGACTGCAAGCCGCCATCGACGCGGCCGGGCCGGACGGAGCCATCGTCCTGATACCACCGGGAATTTATCCATTGCACCGGGCGTTGATATTGCGGAGCAATGTCATCTTGCGCGGCAGCGGCGAGTCCACGGTGCTGCGCAAGGAAGGCATCCCCGGAGGTCTGCTGGCGGTGGAAGCCCCAAAGGGAGCAGGTGAGGTGGTCATCCGGGTCGGCAAAGGTTCGCCTTTCCGAATCGGCCAGGCGATCGGCATTACCTCCCCATACCCGGAAGGGGGCGCCTGGAACTCCACCCACACGTTCGTCAAGGACATCCAAGGTGGCCGCATTATCCTGGAGGGAGCGGCCAAGTGCCGGTATTCGCTCGGGATCAAACCAACCGCCTTGGGCATCCACCCGGCCATCTTCGCCAACGGACAGACCAACGTGGCCATCGAGAACCTGGCCATCGACCACACTTCACCCGTTGCGGGCAGTCGGGTGGGCAGGGTGGATTTCACCTTTTCGGCCATTGAGTTGGAAAAGTGCCATCGAGTCCTCATCCGTAATGTATCCGTGACCGGTTGGCCTTCGGACGGCATCAGTGTGCAGGGAGGGTCCGAGGCGCTGGTCACCGGTTGCCGGGTCACCAAGTGTGGCGGACATGGATTTCATCCCGGAACCAAGATTCACGACTCGGTATTTACGGAGAATATCGCCCGCGGCAACAAAGGCGACGGGTTGTTCTTCTGCCTCGGAGTGCGGAATATCACCGTCAGCAAAAGCATTTTCAGCGGCAACTCCGCCAGCGGCATCGGTGACCTGGGTTGTGCCGGTGACACGTTGAATACCTGCATTGGAAACACCTGCACGGATAATGGCCGAGCGGGCATCCATATGAATGGATACAGAAACACGGATGGCAGGAATAACTCCGTCATCAACAATATCTGCCTGAACAACTCCCGCTCCAAGCCCGGCGCGTATCCGGGCATCCTCCTCTCGGACACCAAGGACAGTCTGGTCGAGGGTAACCGTTGTGGCGACGATCAGAAGACTCCAACTCAACTCATGGGCATTCGCGAGACCGGCAGAAGCGACCGTAATCAGATAGTCAACAACCAGTCTGCTCGCGCAACTAAGGACGAGACCAGCATTGTGATACTTGGGGCGAACACCAAGGCAGCGGGGAACACGGAATGGCGAATGGAGGAACGCCCCGTCACTCTGAACCAATGAATTAATGAGAGCCTGTTTCAAAACTCCGGTTGGGAGTTCCGCGTTTACGCCGATCGGGCGTTGCGGGGCAGCGGACCGCGTAAACGCGGAACTCCAAACCCGGGCCTGCGCTGCTCATGTGACTTTTCAAACACCCCCTGAAACTCCCTGACTAAATGAGACTCCCTACCCAAATGAAATTCCCCACCCAACCCATGAAAAACAGAATTCCCGAACTGGCATTGACGCTCTGGGTTGCCCTGGCGGCTACCGGCGCGTCGGCGCTGGCCGGCGCGAGTGACGAGTTTACCGCGTCGCCCGAACGCCGTGCGAAATTGCTGGCCGCGGCGCATACCCGCAATCAGGAGCGCATCGCACCGAGAGTGGCCGGTACGACCTTGGTGGACAATGGCCAGCCGACGGCGGTGATCGTCGGGGTCGAAAACCTGCCCGCCGGCAAATTGTTGCAGGACTGGGTCAAGCGGATGAGTGGCGCCGAGCTGCCCATCGTGGACCAACCGGTGGCGGGGCGCGTCAGCATTTATTTGGGCAAGGCGGCGCTGGCAGCGGGGCTTGGCCTTGCCGATCTAGAAAGTCGCTCGCAGGAAGGGCTGCGCGTGAAGTGCGATGGCAAGAGTGTCTATATCGCCGGCCAGTCCGATGCCGCGACGGTGCGCGCGGTGGGGCGGTTTTTGGAGGAGGAATTCGGGTGCCGCTGGCTGGCCGATACTGAGTGGGGCCGGGTTTATCCCGAACTGAAAACCCTGCGCGTCCGGACCGGTGAATTTCGGGAAACTCCGGGATTTGTTTACCGGCGCATCTGGGGGCCTGAGGGCGCATTTCACAACGTGCCGTGGAATCTCTGGAACGGCGACGGCGGCCTGGGCATCCCGATGAGCCACAGTTGGAGCATTCTCGGCAAAGAAGACTTCAAGCTGCATCCGGAGTGGTTCCGCCTGGACGAAACCGGCAAGCGCATCAACGGCCCGTGGTACAATCTCGGTCATCCGGAGGTCCGCAAACGGTTCCTCGAATGGGCGTTGAAGGCGAGCGATGGAGGGCGGAAAAGCATTTCGCTGTCGCCGCCGGATGATCACCGGGAGGATTTCAGTCCCGAGGCCAGGCGTTATGACAATCCGGCCATGGTCGATCCTTCGTCCGGGCGGGTCTCGATGACCGACCGGTTTGTAGGCATTGCCAATGAGGCTGCGACGGCGCTTCACAAGCTGAACCCGTCCATCCTCTGCGGTTTCTATGCCTATTCCGACTACACGCTGCCGCCGACCAAGCCCGAGCTGGCGAAGCTGTCCCCGGCGTTGTGTGTCTGGGTCGCCCCCATCCGGTACAGTCGCTACCATCCCCTCGGACATCCGAACTCGGCCTCCATCCAGCAGTTGAAGCAGATCATCGACGACTGGAGCGGCCATGCGACGTCGATGGGGTTGCGTACCTACAACTACAATCTGGCCGAGGTGCTGACGCCCTTCTCCAAAATCTCCACCTGGGCTCATGATCTGCCCTACCTGCGGCAGCGCGGTTTTATCGGCGCAAGCCTTGAGTCGTTCAATGACTGGGAAATCTACGCTCCCCATCTCTACCTTTCGATCCGGCTCGCCTATGATCCCCGGCTCGATCCGTGGGAAATCATGGCCGACTATTGGGACAAGGCTTACGGCCCGGCCGCGGCAGTCATGGAGAAATATTGGATGGAGGTGGACGCGGCATTCATCAACCTCAAGACGGATACCGGTTCGATTCATGCCCTGCACCATGTCTATACGCCCGAGAGACTGAAGACCCTCGCTGGCTACCTCACGGAAGCGGAACGTCTTGCCACGGGTTCCAAAGGCGACGCCCACCGGGTGAGTCTCGCCCGGCGTGGACTCACGCGCGCCAACTTCTGGCGGTCGTGGTATGACGCCGTGAACAGCGGCAACATCGATGGCGCGGCGGAGACGGTTACCAAGTGGGGTGCGTTCGTGAAGGAATCCATCGCCTCCCGGAACGCCAACAAATACGCCGACACCTATCTCCAGCGCTTCGTGGGCAAGAACACCTGGTCCGCGTGGGGAGCCGTTCATCCCAAGCAGGGCAAGCCCCGCAAACCGATTGGCGTCCTCCCCGACGAATGGCGGACCGCGACCAAGGAGGAGATCGAGAAGTCGGGCGCCGCCGGCAATCCGTTCGACGTGAAATTCCCTGACACAAGTTGGAAGGCCATCAAGACGTTCACCGACACCCGCAACGCGCAGGGATTGCCGGAATATTTCGGTGAAATGTGGTATCGCACGAATTTCAAGGCGGCGCAGAGTTCCACCAATCTCGTGCTGCACTTCGCCAAGGCCGACCGCAAAGTGGTGTTGTATGTCAATGGTGCCCGGGTCAATGCGACCGAGGTCGAAGCGTTCGCCGGCGCGACCATTGATGTCAGCGGGCATTTGCAGCCCGGTCGGGACAATCAGATCACCGTCATGGTGCGGCACATTCCGCTCCCGGAAATGTATCTGGGCGGCCTGGTCGGCCCGGTGTACGTTTTGGAACAGACTCAGTAGCCGTCGGGTTGCCCGGCAAATTTTTGACTAGGGCTATCCGCTTGACTCAGCTCACGTTGATCTGGCCACCACAAATGGCACAACTGGCAGCAAAAGTGGCGATGGGTAGCTGTTGGTCGAGGCCAGGACATAGCTCTGAGAAACATTAAACCTGGAAACGGCAGTCGGTTTGAGCCACGAAAGCCACGAAAGCCACGAAAGACACAAAAGGCACGTAAAGCCCGAAAACAAAGGGCGGAAGCGTGGTGGCTCGACATCCGAATAACTCACCCGCCCGGTGACAAGCTTCGATTCCGCAAGCCCTTCTCCTTTCGTACCTTTCGTGTCGTTCGTGGTTCCGACTGCTTTTTCTAGGTTCACCGTTCGAGCGTCGCCGCGGGGCCGACCCTGTCCGTAACTCTCACGCTGAAGCGGCATAAATGCCGCGCTCCAAAATCCTCGCGTGCCGCGAGGATTTCTCCCGGAGCGCGGGCGGTCCCCGCCCGCAGCGGCTCCGCATCTGCGACAACGCCGGAAATTCGCACCACCCCGGCTCCGATGCTGCTGCTGCGTCCGGGACGGCCGCGCTCCGGTGACTGCATGGTCAGGGCTTGAGGAAGCCGTCGAGGGCTTTGCGCTCGGGGTCGGTGAGGGGCTTCCAGTCGATGGTGACGGCGGGCAGGTCGGCGCGGAGTTTGGCGAGGTCGGCTGCGGCGAGGTCGGTGCGGAGGAGGGTGAGTTTTTTCAATGCGGGCAGGGCTTTTAACGTGCTGAGGCCGGCGTGGGTGAGGCGCACCTCATCGAGGGAGAGGTTTTCGAGGGAGGTGAGTTTGGCGACGGTGGCGAGCGTGGTGTCGTCGAGGCTGAGGAGGTTGGGCTTGCCGTCGTAGCGGCGGAGGCGCTGGCCGAGTTTGAGCGAGCGGAGGTTCTTGAGCGGGAGCAATTGCTCGTTGCCGGCCTGCGTTTGGTAGGTGTGCCAGGTGCTGAATTCCTTGAGTTGCGTGAGCTGGCCGATGGCCGCCATGCCGCGGTCGTTGAAGGGAGTTCCGGCGACGGTGAGGCGCTCGAGTTTTGGCAGTGCTTTGAAGGCGGCGAAACCCGCGCCGGTAAAACCTTTGTCGGGGTAGGCGATGTGGAAGAAGGAGGCCGAGCGCAGGTTGGTGAGCGTGGTGAGCGCGGTCAGGCCGGCGTCGGTGACTTGGATGCCGTCGGTGCCGAGTTCCTCGAGCGCGCCCAGGCCGGCGAGGAGCGGGAGGGTTTGGTCGGTCAGGCCGTGGCATTTGCCGTAGAGCGTGAGGGCTTTGAGTGACTTGAACTGGCCGAGGTCGCGGAACTCGGCGTCGCCGAGTTTGGAGCAGTCTTTGAAACTCACTTTCGTCACGGCCCCGGCGGTCTCGGTGATTTGCGCGCCGAGGGCGCGGAGCTTGGCCGCGATCTCGGCGTCGCTGGCGGTGGTGGTGTGCGCGATGGCGAGGAAGGCCAGCAGGCAGGCGATCAGGCGCGAGGGCAGGGGAGGGTGGGGGACGAGGTTGGGTTTCATGGGAGGATGGTTTTGTGGGCGTGGGTTTGCGGTTGGGAATATTCGCGGGTCAAGCGATGGGGCGGGGGAAAGCTGCTGCTGCGGCGGACGTTGCGCTGTAGCGCAGGCTTCCAAGCCTGCTGTATCGCCGATTTCTAAATCGGCAGCGCGTCGAAACTGCGAGGACGGTCCGCCAGTCGGACGGCTCGCGGGTTTGGAAACCCGCGACACAGCAGGTTTGGAAACCTGCGCTACCACGGAACGCCACACGCCTCCGTATCGGCGCACGCGAAATAGGGCCGGAGGATTTGCGCGGCCACGCGGACGGCGGTGGCGCGGTTCTCGAGGGTTTTGCCGAAGGTGTCGTCTTCGACTTCGATGCAGACCGGGCCGCGGTAGGTGGTTTCCATGAGGGCGCCGAGGAATTTTCCCCAGTCCATTTCGCCGTAGCCGGGGATGCGCGGCTGATGCCATTCGAGGGGAGGGGCGAAGCGGCCGACATCGTTGAGGCGGTCGTGGCGGAGTTTCACGTCCTTGGCGTGGAGGTGGAAAAGTTTGTCCTGAAATTCCCGCAGCGGGCTGGCGGGGTCCATCTGCTGGAGCACGAAATGCGAGGGGTCGTAGTTGAGGCCGAAGTTCGGGGCATCGAGGTCGTGGAAGGCGCGCCGCCAGATGGCCGGCGTGGTCATGAGGTTCTTGCCGCCGGGCCATTCGTCGCGCGTGAAGAGCATCGGGCAGTTCTCGATGCCGATGCGGATGCCGTGGTCGGCGGCGTGGGCGAGCAGGGGTTTCCAGGTTTTGAGGAAGCGCGGCCAGTTGTCGTCCACGCTGCGGGTCCAATCGCGGCCAACGAAGGTGTTGATGGTTTTCAGGCCGAGCTTTTCGGCGGCGAGGATCACGCGTTTGAGGTGGTCGGTGCAGCGTTTGGCGGCGGGGGGGTCGGGGTCGAGCGGGTTCGGATAATAGCCGAGGGCGGAGAGGCTGACGCCGCGCGCGGCGCAGAGGGCGTTCACGTCGTCGGCCTGGGCTTGGGTGAAGGCGGTGACATCGACGTGGGTGACGCCGGCGAATTTGCGTTCGGCGCGACCGACGGGCCAGCACATGGCCTCGACGCACGCGAAGCCGTCGGCGCGCGCGCGGGTGAGGACTTGGTCGAGATTTAGTTCAGGGAAGATCGCGGAGACGAGGCCGAGTTGCATAAGGTCGTGGTGGTTTGAGATGGGGAAACTGTGGGGCGGAAACGGGGAGAGAGTAAAGATTTTCGGGCTGGGGGCGAGGGCGGGCGCGGGGTGATTAAAAGTGGGCGAGCGTGCCGGGCGGGGACGTTGCTGCAACCCACGCCAAGGTAGGGCGCGTCTGTCCCCAGCGCGCCGCGGCTGACCAGCCGATGCGCCTCGTTGCAGCACGACGGCGCGCTGGGGACAGACGCGCCCTACCAGCAGGATGAACTCACTCGCTTTTAATCACATCCGAGGGCGACCACGCCCGACGTGGCGGGCGGTTCGGGCGAAGGTTACGGACGCGCGGCAGCGCGTCCCTACCGGGATTCGGCTTACGCCGCCGGCTCGGCAATGAGGTCGTAGTCGGTGTGACCGAGGATGCGGACGCGGGTGAATTCACCGACGGGAAGCTGGTGCGGCTTGGCGCGGATGAAGACGCGGCCGTCGATGTCGGGGGCGTCGGCTTCGCCGCGGGCGACGAGGAAGTGGCCACGGAGCCGCGTTTGATGTTCATCATCGGAGCGGATGAGGCCGTGTTCCCACGAGCTGACGCTGGCTTTTTCGAGTTGCTTGCCGGAGGCCTCGCCCTCGACGAGCACGGTCATGGTGCGGCCGACCTGGCCTTGGGCGACGGCGCGGGCGACGAGGAGTTGCTCGGCCATGGCGTGTTCGCGGCGGCGTTGTTTCACGCGGTCGGTAACCTGGTGTTCCATCTTGGCGGCGCGGGTGCCGTCTTCGCGCGAGTAGGTGAAAATGCCGAGGCGCTCGAAGCGCGTCTCGCGGATGAAGTCGCGGAGGACCTCGAAGCTCGCCTCGGTTTCGCCGGGGAAGCCGACGATGAAAGTCGTGCGCAGCGCGATGCCGGGAATGCCCGCGCGGAGGCGGCGGATGAGGTCCACGATGTAGGCTTGCGAGGTCTCGCGGCGCATGCGCTCGAGCATCGGCTCGTGGATGTGCTGGAGCGGCATATCGACGTAGCGCGCGACCTTCGGGCACGCGGCGATGGTGGCGATGAGTTCGTCGGTCCAGTGCGCGGGATGCGTGTAGAGGAGGCGAATCCAGAAGTCGCCGGGGAGCGCGTTGAGTGCGCGCAACAGCGTGCAGAGCGTCGTGGCGTCCGCGGGCAGGGCGCGCGCGGCGGTGGTGAATTTCTCGGGCGAAGAAATGGCGCGGCTGTGGTTGGGGCGCAGG
Organism: Akkermansia muciniphila; assembly: GCA_945861535.1. Lineage (GTDB taxonomy): Bacteria > Verrucomicrobiota > Verrucomicrobiia > Limisphaerales > BJHT01 > BJHT01. The sequence goes on from CAMAUZ010000028.1 coordinate 68,400, forward strand.
TCGAGGCCGTAATAGGTCGAGTCCTGCGAGATGAGGTTCAACTCTTTCACGCCGTCGGCGAGGAGGCGGCGGGCTTCCTCGACGATGTCGGCCTGCGTGCGGCTGCGGTGTGCGCCGCGCATCCGCGGGATGATGCAGAAGCTGCACGGGTGATTGCAGCCCTCGGCGATTTTCACGTACGCAAAATGTTTTGGCGTGAGGCGGAAGCGCGGCGTGTCGAAGTCGGGGATGAAGTTGGGGCGCGCGTGGACATCGACGATGGGAGCGTTGGCGTCGGGCGCTGTGTCGGGAGCGGCGGTGGATGGGGGCGTGGAGGGGGTGACGACGGTGCGGGTCTGGCCGAAGCGGTCGGTGCCGCGCAGGGATTCATCGGCGGCGGCGGAGTCGAGCGGGCGCGCTTTTTCGAGGGCGTTGAGTTTCGAGACGACGGATTTTTTGCGCGATTTCGGCGCGGCTTTTTGTTCGAGGCGTTGGGCGCGGTGGGTGAGGGCTTGCGTGACGATGTCGCCGACTTGCGCGACCTGGTCGATGCCCATGAAGGCGTCCACTTCGGGGAGGAGTTTCGGCAGTTCGTCGCGGAAACGCTGGGGGAGACAGCCGGAGACGATGACGGCCTGGCCGCGCTGCTGGGCGTCGCGCAGTTCGACGGATTCGAGGATCGTATCGACGCTCTCTTCCTGCGCGGCGTCGATGAAGGAGCAGGTGTTGACGATGACGGCGTCGGCGTGGGTGGCGTCGTTGGTGATCTCGACGCCGTGGCGCAGGAGCGAGCCGAGCATGATCTCGGCATCGACGAGGTTTTTGGCGCAGCCGAGCGAGATCATGCCCACGCGCAGGGGGCGGTTGAGTTCAGAGCCTTTTTTCACAAGTGGCGCGGAAGGTAGGGCAGCGGGGGGCAAGCTCAAAGCTTAAAGCTCAAAGCTCAAGGGAAGGTTCAAGCGCCAAGGGCCAAGCGGCAATTGGATGGAAGAATCAGGGCGGTACGGGCGAGGCGGAAAACAGCGCGCGTGGGCGGGGAGGGATTTGTAAGTGCGGATGAAACCGGGAAATGCCAATGCCAACGGAGTCGCGGTGGTGCTTGGCGCTTGGTGTTTCCCTTGAGCTTTGAGCTTTAAGCTTTGAGCTTTCCCCCGTCCCGCTCAGCGCCGCGGCGGCTGATTACCGGGGAGCGGGAGGGACTCGCCGGAGTTGGCGGGTTGGTAGATGCCTTTGCCGAGGCGGGAGAGCGGGTCTTCGGTGGCGCGGGAGCGGCAGGCGCTGATGCCCCAGACGATGCCGACGAGCAGCAGGAGGATGCCGAGGATGGGGAGGGCGACCTGCCAGTTGACTTTCGAGAGTTGGAGCGCGGCGAAGTCGATGGGGTTCTTGGAGCCGGAGGCGAGGCGCGGTGCGGCGTCGAACTTTTTGGATTGGGCGAGGTCGGTCTCGAGCTGGGCGAGGAGTTCGGGAACCTTTAGGCGCAGGTGGGTGGCGTAGGTGCGCACGAAGCCCTTGACGTAGATCGTCGCGGGGAAGGTTTCGTACTGACCGGACTCCAGGGCGCGGAGGTAGTCGGTCTTGATGTTGGTGGCTTCGGCGACGCGGCTGATGGGGAGATTCTGCGTCTCGCGAGCCACGCGCAGTTGTTCGGCGACGGTTGGCATTGCGGGCGGATCGTACGGAAGGCACATGCGCTTGGCAACCCCGCAAAGCCGCGCGGAGCGGTGGTCCTGTGGGCCGGGTTCCAGCCTGCCGGTTCGGACGGCATCCATGCCGCCCGTTCCGCCGGCGGAACTGGGAACACGGGGCAGGGATGCCCCGTGAACCGGCAGGCAGGGATGCCTGCCCCACCTGTGCGCGGCGCGCGGGCGTCCCACCCGCTCAGGACGCCCGCCCACGCGAACGTGCCAAATCCACCATCCATTCCGGAGTTCGTACCGAGCGACCGGGACGGTCGCGCTCCGGGCGCGTCGCTACCTTCCCGCCGGCCGTTGCGAAAAGGGTGCGGTCGGTGCTCGCGTCGGCGGGCGCGGGCGGGAATTCTTCCAAGCACTTATGCGACTGGGGATTTGTGCGGTGATGCTGGGATGCGCGGTGGCGTTCGCTGTGGCGGCGGCGGCGGTGGAGCCGGTGCGCGTTGGGGCGGCGCAGGCGGAGGCGGGGTTTAATCAGTTGTTTCAGCGGACCAATGGCTGGGTGGGGGCGGATGCGATTTACTCGATTCCAATCAGTGCGGAGCGAACGCTGTGGTTTTTTGGCGACACGTTTGTGGGGCGCGTGGCGGACGGGCGGCGGACGAATGTGACGATGATCAACAATTCGGTCGGCGGGCAGACGGGGCGCGGCGCGACGGCGGGCGTGGAGTTTTTTTATCAGCGGAAGGCGGATGGCAAGGCGGCGGCGTGGCTGGAACCGGCGGCGGGAGGCGGGTGGTTGTGGCCGTTTGGCGGCGGGTTCGAGGATGGGCAGGCGTGGCTGTTTTTGTGGCAGATGGAGAAGACGGCGGGGGGCGGGGCATTTGCGTTTCGCAATGTCGCGGTGTGGCTGGCGCGGATAGAGAATCCGTTGGCGGCCCCGGCGGCGTGGCGGATTTCGCAGGTGAAGATTCCGTTCACGGAGCTGGCGGGCGAGCGGCGGCGGTTGTTCGGCTCGGCGGTGTTGCGGGCGGACGGATGGAATTACATCTACGGCATCGAGGAGCCGGTGAAGGGGATCGGGGCCGCACGGCGGATGTTGGTGGCGCGCGCGCCGACAGGGAAGGTGGACGCGTTTGCGGCGTGGCGGTTTTGGAATGGCGAAGAGTGGGTCGCGGATTTCGGACAGGTCCGGGGCGTGGTGGGCGGGATGGGGTCGGAGTATTCGGTGAATTATGTGGCGTCACTGCGGCGGTATGTGGCGGTGACGACGGAGAACGGGCTGTCAGACAAGATTGTGGCGCGCGCGGCGGAGCAGCCGTGGGGGCCGTGGTCGGAGGCGCGGGTGATTTACGAGTGTCCCGAGGTGGCGCTGACGCGACGGGTGTTTTGTTACGCGGGGAAGGCGCACGCGTTGCTGGACGGGGCAGGGGAGCTGCTGGTGAGTCACGCGTTCAACTCGCACGATTTCTGGGAGGTGGTGCGGGATGCGCGGTTGTATTGGCCGCGGTTTGTGAGGGTGAGACTGGAGTGAGGAGGCAAAGCTCAAAGTTCAAAGCTCAAAGCTCAAAGTTCGAAGCCACGCGAGTATTCCACGCACCGAGTCGCAACATTTCCGGAAAGAGAGTGGCATTTCTCTGTCTCGCGCTGGGGGTGAGTCGCGGGGTTCGAGTTACTTTGCGCGGCCTGATTTGAAACTTGGATCGTGGAGCTTCCCTTGAGCTTTGAGCTTTATCCTTGGAGCTTCCGGCCCTGGCGTTTCGGGGCGGAATTGTCGAACAGCATGTGTCGCACGCCGGGGCCGGGCGGGTCAGCGGTAGGGGCCGGCGATGTAGTTTTCGAGTTGGTGGATGGTTTCGCTCTGGGTCGAGATGATCCAGTTGACGAGGTCGCCGATGGAGACGATGCCGGTGACGCGGTTTTCGCGGACGACGGGGAGGTGGCGGACGCGGTGCTCAGTCATCAGGCGCATGCAGTCGGCGACGGTGTGGGCGGGTCCGACGGTGACGGCGGCGGTGGTGACGAGTTCGGCGACGCGCATCTCAGCGGAGGAGCGGCCTTTGAGGGCGACGTTGCGGGCGTATTCGCGCTCGGTCATGACGCCGAGCAGTTGGTCGCCGCGCATGACGAGGAGCGCGCCGATGTTGTGGTCGGCCATGAGGCGCAAGCCTTCGATCACGGTGGCGTCCGGACTGATCGTGAGGAGGGTGCCAGCTTTGGTTTTGATCAGGGCTTCGATGCGGGTGGTCATCATAGGAGTTTCCTTGGGTGCGGGGTGATGGGTTGGGTTGGGGTCTGGTTTCGAAACTGGCTTTTCGACGGGTGGCCTGCTGTGGGTGAATGGGGCTGGAGATGGTGCTACGCCGGTCCGGGGCGGCGGTCAATGGAATGGTGTGGGGGTTTTGTTTTCCGTCACCAACGCGCGGAGGAGTCGGACTGCCCACCGTTGTAGGAGTCGAGGTAACGAGGCTCTGACCTTTTCTGCGCGAGGAGGGGACTGAGTCTCGTGGCCGACTTGGGCGAGGCGCGTGAGATCGGAACTTGGTTGCAAGGCGCGGCTGCGGGCGTTTCGGGCGGCCCTCCCATGGAAAAGGTAAGAGTCTCCTCACGTCGTCTCCTACAAAGAGGTGCGCCAGCGGCGGTATTCGGCGAGGAGTTCGGCGCGGGGGCAGCGGGGGCGGAGGACGGTGCGGGCTTTGAATCCGTATTCGCGGAGGATTTCGTAGCGCGGCACGAGGAATTGAAAATCCCACGCCGGATTGGTGGTTTGTAACTCCGCATTCACGCCGCCGCCGGAGGGGGAATGAGTCAGGCGCACGCCGTCAGTGCGGTCAAACATCACCTGCCAGACGAGGTCGTCGTGGTGGCCGTAGAAAAAGGGATCGGTGTAGCGGAGAGGTGAGAGGCTTTTGAAAAGAGTGTCACGTCCGCCAGCGGCGTAGGTGAGTTCGAGGGCGTCGTCGCGCGGGCGCACGGTGCTGGCGTCGTTGTGGCGCTGGGTGCAGAGCTGGGTCCAGAGCGCCGGACTGCGGTCGGTGCCGCCGGGACCGCCGGGGCCGCCCAGGCCGCCGAGGAAGTACATGCTCTTGTCCGTCGGGGCGTTCATGTAGCTCGCCCAGAAGAGGCCGATGTAGCCGCGCGGAAACAGGTGCTGGCGGGCGACGCAGCGGAAGGTCATGTCAAGGTAGTGCGGCGCGACGAGCTGAAAGCGCGTCCAGCTTTCGAGTTGAAACGTGGGCGTCGGGGGTTGGTGCAACTCGGCCGCGGTGTCGGAGAGCTGGCGGAAGGTCATCGGCGCGACGCGGGGTTCGAATAAAATTTTCGAGTCCGTCACCGCATCGCCGTTGAAGATGTGTTCAAAGTTCAAGCCGGCGTAGGCAGGGACGAACAGGCTGCGGGTGCTGGCGGCGTGACGCAGGCTCCAGACACCGTTGTAGCCGGCGCGATGTTCGCCGTCGGCGGAGTTGTCGCCGATGACGGCGGTGAGGTCTCCGAGTTTGAAAGTGGCGTGGCCCATGGGAATGCGGGGTGAAGGTTGAATGGCGAATGGCGAACGGGGGCAGGGTACCGGGCGATGGGGAGGGAGCAAGCTTGGAGCTGATTGGAGCACGGGAACTGGGTTTGGAGTTCCGCGTTTACGCGGTTCGGGCGGCGTGCGACCAGCGGGCCGCGTAAACGCGGAACTCCAAACCCAGCTCCTCGCGGTTGAAGGGACTTTTCAAACAGGCTTTGGCAGTGCAGCACCACCGGCGCATCAGACGTCACGGTATCCGTTCTCCCGTACTCGTCCCCACCAACCACTTCTGGTTCCACCGGTGGCAACTGACGCCGAAACTGGCAGCTTGTCACTCATAGGGAGCAGGTGCAGCCTCGCAATTCAACGACAGATTCTCCAATCCCCATAACTCCTAAAACTTATGAAGACTCATTCGTTCTCAGTGGTGGGCAGTGTCATTGAATTCGTGGCGCCGAGCTGGTGGACGGCCCCGGCCTCCCTGGTCGCCGGGGCGTGCGGCGCGCGCCTGCGACGGGTGGCCGCGATACCATTTTCCTCCGCGCGCTGGTGGCTGCTCCTGCTCCTGACCGGCGGCTTGCTCACGGGTCGCGGCGAGGCGGCGACGATCAGTTGGACCAACACCGCGGGCGGTCTGTGGAGCACCGCCGCAAATTGGAGTCCCAACCAGTCGCCGGCCGCGGCCGACACCGTGCGCATCACGAACAGCGGCACCTACACGGTCGTGTTGGATGTCACCGCCACCGTGGCCGGGTTCACGCTCGGCGCGAGCAGCGGCAGCAGCACGCAGACGTTCGTTGTGAATGGCTTCACCTTCACGCTGAACGGGACGGGCAGCGTGACAACGAAAGGTCAGTTCAATTTCGAGGGCGGCACGCTGGACGGGGTGGGCACGAACACGGTGAGCGGCGTGTTCAACTGGACGGCGGGAATGATGGATGGTCAAACCACGGCGGGGTTGCTGGTCATTGCCGCAGGTGGTCGGTTGAACATCGATTCCGGCAATAACCATGATCTGCCCAACTGGCGGCTGAACAACGCCGGCACCGTGGCGTGGGCAGGCGGTTCCGTCCGGGGCAGCGGCGGCACTGTGCTGAACAACAGCGGTCTGTGGCACGCGCAAAGCGATGACATGATCAATGCCGACTATGGTCCCGGTTTGATCTTTAATAATGGGGGAACATTTCGCAAATCCGTTGGCATGGGCACAACCCGCTTCCAATCCGGGGTCGCGTTCAACAACTCGGGTACGGTGGACGCGCAGACCGGGGTGCTCGATCTTAACACCGGCGGCACCAGCACGGGGGTGTTCGTCGCAAACACCAATGCCGTCGTCAGCTTCAATGCCGGCCACGTTTTCCAAGGCACCAACGCCTTCAACGGCGCCGGCCGCGTGCAACTGGAGGGCGGCGATTTTTCCGGCACCAACACCTTTACCGGCGCGCTCGATTGGAATGGCGGCCGGCTGTCCGGACCGGGGCAGACCACCATTGGGGCTGGGGCAACCCTTACGATCGCTGGCGGCAGTTTGCATGACCTGCCTGGCTGGCGGTTGGTGAATGCCGGCACGGTGCTGTGGACCGGCGGTCAAATCCGCGGCGACCACGCCACGGTGATCCAAAACATCGGTCTGTGGCTGGCGCAGAGCGACAATGAGATCAACGCCGCCTACAGCGGTTTCGGCATGGTTTTCAACAACGCGGGAACGTTTCGCAAAACCCCCGGCACCGGCACGACCACGATCCAACCCGGCATGGCATTCAATAACACCGGCCTGGTGGACGTGCTGACCGGCAGGGTGCTAATCGCCGGCAATGGCGCGAACACGGGCACCTACAACGCGGCCGCCGGGACGACCATTTCGATCAATGGCGACTGCTCCTTCGGGGGGACCAATACGTTTACGGGGACCGGCTTGTTCCGCCTCGCCGACGGCACGGTGACGCTCAACGGCACCGTGAACTCCTCCAATTTCGAACTGGCGGGCGCGACCCTCAAAGGGACCAACACGTTGACCGGTGCGGTGACCTGGACCGCCGGCCCGTTGGTGGGACCGGGGCAGACCACCATTGCGTCCGGGGCGACCCTTACGATCGCCAGCGGCAGTCTCCATGACCTGCCCGGTTGGCGGCTGATCAACGCCGGGACGGTGCTGTGGACGGGCGGCCAAATCCGCGGCGACGGCGTCAGCGTGATTCAAAACAACGGCCTCTGGGACGCGCAGAGCAATGATGAGATGAATGCCGCCTACACCGGTTTTGGCATGGTTTTTAACAACACCGGGACGTTTCTCAAATCGCTTGGCATCGGCACCAACACCTTGCAATTCGGGGTCGCGTTCAACAACACCGGCGTGGTGGATGCGCAGACCGGCGGGCTCGACTTTCGCAGCAGCGGCACCAGCACGGGCGTGTTCGCTGCAAACACGAATGCCGTCGTCAGCTTCAACGCCGGCCACATTTTCCAAGGCACCAACGCTTTCAACGGCGCCGGCCGCGTGCAACTGGCGGGCGGCGATTTTTCCGGCACCAACACCGTCACCGGCGTGCTGACCTGGAATGGCGGACGGTTCGTCGGGCCGGCGGTGACGACCCTCGCGCCCGGCGCCACGCTGCAACTGACCAATGCGGTCGACTACGACCTGCTCGGCCTGAACTTCACCAATGCCGGCACGGTGCTGTGGCTGCGCGGCACGCTCCGCACGGACGCCGATACCCGCATCCAGAACGCCGGCCTCTGGCAGGCGCTGGGCGACAACGAAATCAACGCCGCCTTCAGTCCGGGCGCGGTCTTCAACAACGCCGGCACCCTCCGCAAATCCGGCGGCCCCGGCATGACCACGCTTCAGGCGGGCATCCTGTTCACCAATCGCGGCCTCGTGGAAATCCTCAGCGGAGAGTTGGTGGCCAACCTTCCTTATGTGCAAACCGCGGGCAGCACCGTGTTGTCCGGCGGCAATCTCACCTCCACCCAACCCATCGACCTGCAGGGCGGCAGCCTCGGCGGCGTGGGCAGTGTGAATGCCTGGGTCGCGAACAACGGCCAGGTCAACCCCGGTCTCTCGCCCGGGCGACTGACCGTGGTGGGCGATTACGTGCAAACTACCAATGGCGTACTGCATATCGAACTGGCCGGCCTGGACGCCGGCACCAATCACGATCAATTGACCGTCACCGGCCAGGCCACCTTGGCCGGCACTCTCGATGTCACCCTGGCCGGCACCTATCGACCCAGCGCGACCAATCGCTACACCGTCGTGAACGCCGCCACCGTCACCGGCACCTTTGCCACCAACAATCTCCCGACCACCAGGGCAACCTGGCGGGTGAACTACCCGGCCGATGCGGTCGTGCTCGAAGTGCTCAACGCCGCGCCGCAACTCACTCCCATCGCGAATGTCACCATGAGTGAACTGACCTCGCTCTCCATTACCAATGTCGCGACTGACTCCGACCGGCCCGCCCAGACTCTCACCTTCAGCCTGGTATCTCCGCCTCCCGGCGTGACCATCGAAGCCGCTACCGGAGTACTCTCCTGGACCCCCTCCGAATCCCAAGGCCCCGGGACGAATACCATCACCGTGCGGGTCAGTGACAGCGCCACCCCGAGCCTCTTGGACGATCAGACCTTCACGGTGACTGTCAGTGAAGTGAACGTCGCTCCCGTGCTCACCGTGCCCGCCAACCAGACCATCAACGAACTGACCACCCTGACCGTCACCAACCTTGCGACTGACTCGGACCTGCCCGTCAACCCTCTGGTCTTCGCCGTGGTCAGCGCGCCGGCGGGCGTAGTCTTGAATGCCACCAACGGCGTGCTCACCTGGACTCCCACCGAAGCTCAAGGCCCGTCCACCAACACGGTTACAATCAAAGTCACCGACACCAATGGCATCGCCGTCAACGCCACGTCACTGAGTGTGACCAGCAGTTTCACCATCATTGTGAATGAAGTGAACGTCGCCCCGGTGCTGGCCGCGCAGGCCAATCGGACGATCAACGAACTCACCACCCTGCTGGTCACCAACACGGCCACCGACGCCGATCTCCCGGCCAACACCCTGACTTACTCCCTGATCGTGTCACCCGCTGGCATGACCATTAACACCGCTTCGGGTGTGATCACCTGGACCCCGACCGAAGCCCAGGGACCCTCGACCAACACCGTCACCACCAAGGTCAGGGACAACGGCGTCCCCAGCCTGAGCGCGACGAACACCTTTCTCGTGGTGGTCAACGAAGTGAACGTCGAGCCAGTGTTGCCGGTGCAGACTAATCGGACGATCAATGAACTGGTCACGCTGACCGTGACCAACACGGCGACTGACGCCGATCTCCCGGCCAACTCCCTGACTTACTCGCTGCTCGTGTCGCCGGCGGGGATGGCCATCAACAGCGCCTCGGGCGTGATTAGCTGGACCCCGACGGAAGGACAGGGGCCATCGACCAATACTGTCACATCCAAGGTCAGTGACAACGGGGTTCCAAGTCTGAGCGCGACGAATAGTTTCCTCGTGGTAGTTACCGAAGCCAACACCGCCCCGGTTTTGACGACCTCGACCAATCGCACGGTGAATCCGGGGGAGACCGTGACCTTCACCAACACCGCCACGGACGCGGACACCCCGGCGAACACCCTCACCTTCAGTCTCTTGTCCGGTCCCGTTGGTGCGACCGTGAACCCCGGCACCGGTCAGTTTACCTGGCGTCCCAGCATCACCAACGCCAATACGACCAACACCATCCAAGTTCGCGTGACTGACAATGGCAGTCCGGCCCTGAGTGACACCCGGTCGTTTACCATCACAGTCCAATCCCTCACCCCAGTCACACTTACCCCGCTGGGATTCAGCGGCAGTAACTTCCGCGTGAACATCAGCGGCCCCGTCGGTCCGGACTATACCCTCCAGACTAGAGGCTCGCTCACACCCGGTCAGCCGTGGGTAAGTCTGACCACCACCAATCCCCTGGCCACCCCCTTCCAACTTGATGTCATTGGTGCCCGCACCATCCCCACCAACCGCTTCTTTCGCATTCTGCTTGGTCCGTAGGGCTTGTTGCGGGGGAGCCAACGGAATGTCTCGCGGGTGGGCCGGACTTGCTCCCGAGTTCACCGCGGACATCCGTTCTGTTGCCTGGCTTACCGACCAGGCGGTTCCCGCGGACGCTGGCAGATTTCGGCCGTCGGTCGGCAAACTGGCCGCCTGCTTGGCACCGAGGTAAGCGATGTGAACGGAAACGGGGAGGAACGCAGCGACGCTGTTTCCGTCTTCAACGTGCCGCCACCCATGCTCCGCGTTCTGAAGTCAGACGATCGGGTCTGGTTCCGACTGCGGGACCGGTCCTTGGCGCCGGGCAATCTGGCCAGTGCCTTTCACAAGCTCGGGAAGAAGGTTGGGAGCGGGGGGGCGGATGGGCAAACTGTGGCGCACTCCCGGCGGTGAGCGGTAGCCAAGCTTCAGCGGTTGCGCGAACCACTGCGGGACGGAGCGTGTCAACCGCCACCGGGACGGCGGGGTGGGCGATGGTGCGCTCCGCGGGGCTTTCGTGATCCTGTGCCGGACGGAAGCCGAGGCCTGGAAGGCGTTGGCGGAATTTAGTGTGTCGGTGAGCGAACCGGGGCTGACCCTTCGGCCTGAAACGACACACTGGGTGAACGGGGCGCATCGCAGTTTCTTGCACGCGGCTTGGCGTCCGCGTCAGCCGGGTGGGGCAGGCATCCTCGCCTGCCAGTTGGCGGGGCATCCCTGCCCCGTGTTCCCGGTTCCGCGGGGGTGCTCGGCCATGGCAACGGGCGGCAGGGATGCCGCCCGAACTGGCAGGCAAGGATGCCTGCCCCACCGCGCCCGCGCACGTGCCGCCGCAGGTCGCCTCGAGCACGGCACCCGTGCCTGCCGAGGTTGCAGGAAACTTAAATGCGCCCTGGTGAACGCGAGTGCGCCGGGAGGTTTTGACTTCCTCAGGCATCACTTGGAAGGTGGCACGAAATGGCCGCGAATGAAGAATTTGGAAAAGTTGCAGAAGCGGGTGCGCGCGAAAACCCCGCGGCTGGACAAGCGCATCCAAGCGAACACGTTTACGGCGGTGGATGGTTGCGTGCGGTGCCGGTCACGCAGCCTGCTGCAATGGCGGTTGGAATGCGTGGACAACGGGAGCGCAGCCACCCACGGATGCTGGCCGAATCACTGGTTTGCCCGCTTTGGGTGGTGGCCCTTGGCCACGGCACTCGACTGGACGCGCAAAATCGCACCACCGTAAACCCACTGACGGGAGAGCCGGCTGCAGGAGATGCGCCCGTCCGGTTCGGAGGGAGAGGCCGGGTTCAAAGCCTTGTATCTACCCCAATCGCTTCGGTCAGTTGCAGGCGACGCTGTGTTCATTCCTCTTCATCTTTTTTCCACTATCCGCATTGCACACCAACCCTACCCACACCATGAAAATGAAATCCGCCTCCCTCCTCACGTTCGCCCTCCTGCTTGCCACCGCGCTGCTCCCGACCGCGCCCGCCCGCGCCGCCGAGACCAAACCCATCAAGGCCTTGCTCGTCTGCGGCGGTTGCTGCCATGACTACGAGCGCCAGAAGAAAATCCTCACCGAGGGCCTCAGCCAGCGCGCCAACGTCGAGTGGACCGTCGTCCACGACGGCGGCGACAAACGCGAAGCCATGATTCCTCTCTACAACTCCCCCGACTGGGCGAAGGGTTATGATGTCGTCCTTCACAACGAATGCTTCGGTGCCGTGACCAACGTCCCCTTCGTCGAGCGCATCGCCAAGGCGCACTACGACGGCCTGCCCGCCGTGATGCTCCATTGCTCCACCCACAGCTATCGCGCCGCCAAGACTGACGAGTGGCGCAAACTCATCGGCCAGACCTCCATGAGTCACGAGAAAAACCGCGACCTCGAAGTCAAAGTTCTCAAGCCCGAGCACCCCGTGATGATTGGCTTTCCCGCCACCTGGCTCAATCCCAAGGACGAACTCTACAAAAACGAAAAAATCTGGCCCAACACCATCCCCCTCGCCCAAGCCTACGGCCAAGACACCAAGAAAGACCACATGGTCATCTGGGTGAACACTTATGGAAAAGCCAAGGTCTTCGGCACCACCCTCGGCCACGGCAACGCCACCATGCAAGACCCCGTCTATCTCGACCTCGTTGCCCGCGGCCTCCTCTGGGCCTGTGACAAGCTGGAAGAGAATGGGAAGGCAAAGGCGGGATATGAGGGGAAGAAGTAGGGTGTCGTGAAAGTCACGCGCTGGGCGGCGTTGAAGCTGGCGGTCGTCGTCGCACTCACGGTGTCGGTGGTCTTGTATCCGGTCGATTCGCTGGACGCAGCCCATACCCTCGGCATGCTGCTGGCCAGTTGCGCAGTGATCATGGGGCTATTCCAGCTCGCCCTCTGGTTCTCCTACGACGTGATCAGCCTCAAGCGCGGCGGTTGGGTCGTCCCGCCGTTCGGGGCAAGTCCCTTTGCGCCGCAGACTGGTCCAAGTCTCCACCTGGCGGTCCTGGCCACGGCGCTGCTGACAATAGGAATTGCGAAAATGGTCGCCGCCATCTTCCAAGGTTCCCCGGCTCTTTTCCTAGGCGGTTGGTTCGTCGCCATCGGTCTGTTCCTTCGCCTCTGGCAGCTCGGCCTGCACAGATTGTTTCGTGGTAGGTTCACGGTTTGGAACGACGAGTCCAGCACTCCATCAGGCCATGGCCTGGGAAGTCACTAGTCAGGATCGAGTGTTATGCACCGTCTAATCCGCGTCCTAGCCGCTTGGTGTCTCGGTTGGCTGGTCTACATGATCGCCATGGCTCTCACCGTTTACGACGGTCTCATGTCGTGGATCTTCCAACCCATCCTTGCGGCGATTTCGAGCATCGTGGCTGTGGTCGTTGGCTTGTTCGTTGGTTTGGTGTTTCGTATTCCCGCAATTGGCAGGTTCTGGCGTTCGAGTTGGTTCTGGGCGGCGGCGCTGGCGGCTGGCAATATTCTCACCATGATTTACGGAGCCGACTGGGGCCTCACCGAAACATTTACCGATTCCGAGACTGGCCACCAGTCCGTCGGGTTGCGGTCGGATGTATCGTTGGTGAGTTATTTTGCACTCATTTTCGCGGTCGCAAACTGGCCGGTAAGGAGGGCGGATGACAGCTGACCCCGCTGGTTCGCAACCTTTCGCTTCGGAATCGCCCCCTTCTCATTAGCACCCGGCTTTAGCCGGGTGTTCGCGGGGCGGACGTGGGAAAACCGTTTCAACGGTTTCCCAGTCCACGGGCCGAAAACCGCTGAACCGGTCGCGAGCCAAGACGGCGCACTCACTCGGTTGAGGCCGGCTGCTGTCAGTTTTTACGAAGATTCTTGCCGTCCGCATTGGGGCCTCCGTCTCCCTCACCTCCGTTCGGAACGGAGGTGAGGGCCGGGGAGAGGAGGCGCTCCGCTAAATTGGGCCGCTCGCCATGGTGAAGCACCCCTCTCCCCGGCCCTCTCCCCGTTCGTGCCTCACGGGGTGAGGGAGACGGACGCGCCTCGTGTTACAACGGTCTCGGCAGGAGCTTTCGGGACGATTGCTAATAAGCGGGCTACCGGGTAATCCAAGGAGCGACTGAACTATGCGGACTAACCCATCGCCCGATCCGATACGAATACTCCACCGTCTTCGCTGGACGCTCGGACTTTTCATCCTCGCCCTCATCTTGAGCGGTATCACCGCGTTTCCCCTCCAGCGTGAGATGGAGCAGATCGCGGCATTTCGGGGCCTTGAAAACGTCGCGCCCGCCGCTGCTGGAAACGGCTTCGACCGCTGGATTCTCATTATCAGAGACGGTCTCCGGGAGAGTTACTCCCGGCATCCGTGGCTGGCTTACGGCACGGACTGGCTGGCCTTTGCCCACCTTGCCATCGCGGTCTTTTTCATCGGACCCTTCCGCGACCCGGTGAGAAATGTCTGGGTGTTGCAGGCCGGCCTCATCGCCTGCGCACTGATCATTCCCCTGGCGCTGATTTGCGGAGCCGTCCGCGAGATACCGATGGGGTGGCGCTTGATCGATTGCACCTTCGGAGTCATCGGTGCCCTCCCGCTCTACTACTGTCTCAGCCTGACCCGGGCGCTTGAACGGAATCCGACCTTTGTAGGAGACGACGTAAGGAGACTCTAACCTTTTCTTCACGAGGCGCGTGCGCGGACCGAGAAACGCTAGAGTCTCCTCACGTCGTCTCCTACAAGCTGGGTGGAGAGCGCAGTTTGGGCATCGCCCCGGCCGTTTTGGTTCTTGAACCGGTATGAGCCGTGGAGCTTCCCTGGTGCTTTGAGCTTTAGGCTTTGAGCTTCCTTCCCCCCGGTCAGATTCCACCCTCGACAGCCCCGCCAGCGCTCCGTAAAACCGCCGCCCCGCGAATCGGGGCGCACTCATTCATCCATGCCCAACGGCCCATCATCCAAGTCCGGGTTCTTTCTTCTCGAAGCGATCAACGCCTTCGCGACGGCGTTCTATTTCAATTTCCTGTTTTTCCACATGGGCGCGCAGTTCGGCTGGACGGATCGCGAGAACTTCGCGCTCTCGGCCGCGCACGGCTTTGTTTACATCTTCGCCGCACTGTCCGCCGGGAAGTTCGCCCAGCGCTTCGGCTACGTGCGCACCTTGCGCATCGGATTCGCAGTCATGGCGCTGACTATGTTGGCCGCCGGACTAACGCCCGGCGCGGTCAGTCAGGTCGCGTTGCTGGTGGTCTGGACGCTCGGAGTGTGTTGCACCTCATAACCATCCGGATATTAGTCCCACAGCATCAACTGGTTACGAGAGGCGGTAGCCTCATCTTGAGAGCCGATATTGGCAAACAGCTCAGCCATAGGCACTTGCTCAAACGCGTTGACGCTCACAATCTGTAGCATTTGGGACAGG
>CAMAUZ010000029.1 GCA_945861535.1 Akkermansia muciniphila
ACCTGCGGGAACGCAATCTCCGCCCCAAGCGCTACGTCTGGAAAGCCGCGGGGGAGGAAATCCTGGCCAAGATTCAGCGGGCGCGGGCCGCCGCAAATTCCGCGCCGAAAGAATTATGAGTATAGTTTTGAGAGACACTACACTAGGGGTCTGGAAGCATTTTCCAAAAAAGTGTGCTCGCGGTACGCGGCACTGTGCACTGTGTGATTGTTCGTGGCGTTCGTAGCCCAGCGCACAGACCTTTCTGACAAATTCTGCTAGGATCTTGCTCTGCTCCGTTGGGCCGCGCTTGTTCTTGGCTCCTCTGCCTCCAAGTAGATCAGCCATGCAAAAGAGATCCTCGATGGTCGGTTCATGGTCTAGAACCCCGGTGAGTTTCCGTCGATAGTCATTGGCGATCTCAATTACCTTTTCAATGGTTTCCTTGCTTTCTCTCCACCCTTTCCCATCAGAGGAGGTATTTCCCTTCAGGATATTCAGTCCCAGCGGAACAAAGTCGGCGATAACCGGAATATCAAGTGGACGAGAGAATCCAGAACCAATCACATAGACACTTTTACCTGGAATCCGTGGGTGCTTGAGTAGCGCAGCGATGGTTTTGGGGTTGTGCCAAACTTTTGAGCAAGGACCATTGCCCTTTGAACGATCTTCTCTCGTTCTGTGGATCATAATCGCTGGCAGGGTAGCGGAAGGCTGAGTTTCTCCAAGAGAAATCGGGGCGGGCATGCTTTAGCGTCTGCCAGGAACTACGCCTGACGAGGGTTGAGGAAAGACCGCGTCAGGCAAATGAACAGCGTCTTTGCCGAGTTTTGCGTGCCTTTTCCGCGATGGCCTGGCCTGCGGCGCGGCATTTTGATTCATCCCCACTATCTGCCCTCGACGCGCCCCGACCGCTTTGGTACCAACACCGCGTGCGTTCGGATTTGCTCAAAAATGTCACCCGCGTCGTTGTGAAACTCGGCACGGGCGTGCTCACGGACAGCCAGAAACAACCCGACCTCGCGCAGATGGGGCAGTTGGTCGCGCAGCTCGCGGCGCAGCGCAAGGCGGGGCGCGAGATCGTCGTCGTCACCTCGGGCGCGGTCGGCGCGGGCATGGGCGCGCTGGGTTTCAAGAAGCGCCCGGCCGACCTCGCCGATCTCCAGGCCTGCGCCGCCGTCGGCCAGTCGCGGCTGATGGCCACCTACCAGAAACTCTTTGATGAATTCGGCCTCACCGTCGCGCAGGTGCTCCTCACGCACGACGACCTCGAACATCACGACCGCCATCTCAACGCCCGCAACACGCTCATCAGCCTTCTGCGCCGCGGCGTCACGCCGATCATCAACGAGAACGACGTCGTGTCGTTCGCGGAAATAAAATTCGGCGACAACGACAAACTCTCCGCGCTCGTCGCCTCGCTCCTGCCCGCGGATTTGCTGGTCATTCTCACCACCGTCGATGGCGTGATCGAAAATTTCGGCCAGCCCGAGGCCAAGACCCTCTCGACCATCGAGAGCATCGACGGCGCGATTGAACGCATGGCCGGCGGCACCGACAGCGCCACCGCCGTCGGTGGCATGGCCTCGAAAATCCAGGCGGCCAAAATCGTGGTGCGCTCGGGCATTCCGCTGGTGATCGCGTCGGGCCGCAAACGCAACGTCCTCGCGCAGGTCCTCGCCGGTGCGGACGAAGGCACCATCTTCATCCCGCGCCCCAACCGCCTCCAGGGACGCAAGCGCAAGATCGCCTTCTTCCATCATCCCAAGGGCGCGCTGTTCGTTGATGACGGCGCGAAACGAGCGCTCCGCGAACACGGCAAGAGCCTGCTGCTGCCGGGCGTCGCGCGGCACGACGGCACTTTTGCCAAAGACGACGTCGTTTCGATTTGCGACGCCGACGGCACGGAGTTCGCCCGCGGCATCACCCGCCTGGCCTCCACCGAGATTGCCGCCCGCACCGCTTCCCACGCCGTCGCGGTGCATCGCGATGACCTCGTGATTTTGTGATTTTGTGAACCGCGCGCTGCTCAATTCCAAATTCCGAAATGGACCAGCGCGCGTCGGCGGGTGGAACGGGCAACCTGCCCGTTCCGCGCGGCAACCTGCCGCGCGGAAGGAGAAAGATGCTCGTGCCTGCCGGTGTGTGGCTTTCTACGTTCAGCGCCCTCGCCATTCCGCCGGGCTGGTAGCCCGGCGGCACAGGCTGGTAGCCTGTGCCACCCATTTTCATTTCGCTGTTCGTGCCGAATCCCCACCGCGCCCCGCACCTTTGCCCGCATGAAAAAAACTTCCGCCATCGCCGACCTACTCGCTGTGATGGCGAAACTCCGCGCCCCCGACGGTTGCCCGTGGGATCGCGAGCAGGACCACCGCACGCTGCGCCAGCACGCCATCGAGGAGGTGTACGAATTGATCGACGCCATCGACTCCGGCGACGACCACGAAATGCTCGAAGAACTCGGCGACCTGCTCCTGCAAGTCGTCTTCCACTGCCAGTTGGCCAACGAGCGCAGCGCCTTCGACTTCGAACGGGTCGCCCGGAATCTCGTGGATAAATTGATCCGCCGTCATCCCCACGTCTTCGGCGACGTGAAAGTGAAGAACGTCGATCAGGTCTGGGCGAACTGGGAGAAAATCAAGACCGCCGAGAAACACGGCACCCGCCACGAACGCCCCTCCGCACTCGACGGCATTCCGAAACATCTGCCCGCGTTGATGCGCGCCGAGAAGCTCACCAAGAAAGCGCGTAAGGCCAAACTACTTTTGCCCGCGCCCGCCCCGCGAAGCCCCACCAAAGCCGCGCTGGCCAAGGAGTTGTTCGCCCTCGCCGCCTACGCGCAATCCCGCGGCTGGTCCTCCGAAGAATTGCTCCGCACCGAAACCAACCGCACGGAGCGCCAGCTCCGGCGGCAGGAGAAAGCCGCAGCGCGCAAGTCCGCGGTGCCCAATCGTGCGTCGGCATCGGCGCGCGGCCTTCAGGCCGCAGAGACGCCCGCGTGAAACCGGAGCCTCTGAAAAATCGAGTGATCCCCTCCTATTCCAGCGCTCTGCGGCGTGAACGCCGCGCTCCTGCCGCGCCAACGCCGCGGCGCCGCGCGCGCGCTCCGCTCCAACTCGCCCACCTCGTCACCCCTCTCGCCATCGCGCTTCTCTTGCTCGTCGGAACACACTTCGCCCACGCTGCGGCCACCCACGTCGTCATCAACGAAATCCACTTCGATCCCCCGGAGAAAAAGCCCCTCGAATTCATCGAACTCCACAACGCCAGCCCCCTCGCCGCCGACCTCGCCGGCTGGGAATTGGAAAAGTTCAAATTTCCTCCCGAAGCAACCATCGCCCCCGGCGGCTTCCTCGTCGTCGCCCGCGATCCGGCCGCCCTCGCCAAAGCCTTCAGCAACCTGAAACCCCTCGGCCCGCTGCCCGGCAAACTCAAACATCACGGCGAGAAAATCACCCTGCGCGATGCCGCCGGCCGCACCGTGGATGAAGTCCGCTACAGCGCTGGTTTCCCCTGGCCCACCGCCACGCTCGCCACCGGCTGCTCGCTCGAACGCATTCACCCGTCGCTCAGCGGCCTGGTCCCCGGCTCGTGGCGCAGTTCCGGTTTCACCGTGCAGGGCACGCCGAAGAAAGCCGGTCCCTCTCCCGGCCGCCAAAATTCCGTCTTCACCACCAACGCCCCGCCGTCCATCAGCGACGTGCAACACACGCCCGCCCAGCCGCGTCCCGGCGACCGCGTCCTTGTCACCGCGCGCGTCAGCGACCCCGCCGGCGTGCGCGAAGTCGCGCTCCACGTCCAGTCCGTCGAACCCGGTGCCTATATTCGCAAGAGCGATCCCACCTTTGAAACTGCCTGGAAAAACCTCCCCATGCGCGATGACGGCACCGACGGCGACGCCAAGGCCGGCGATGGCATCTTCACCGCCACCGTGCCCGCCGAATGGCAAACCCACCGCCGCCTCCTCCGTTACCGCATCACCGCCACCGACGCGCCGGGCCTGAGCGGGCGCGTGCCCTACGCGGACGACGACTGCCCGAACTTTGCGTGGTTCTGCTACGGCGGCCTCCCCGCGTGGACCGGCGCGAGCCAGCCCGGCAAAACGCCGCCCGTCACGTTCACGCCCGAATTTCTTGGCACCCTGCCGCCGTATCACCTGATCGCTAACCACGCCGACGTCGAGCGCAGCCAGTGGGACGGCGGTTACCACAAGCGCAAGCTCTTCGGCACGCTCGTTTATGAGGGCCGCGTGTACGATCACATCCAGTTTCACAATCGTGGCATGGGCAGCACGCATGTGTCGGGAAAAAACAAATGGGGCTTTCATTTCAACCGCGCCCGCGAATTTCAGGCCCGCGACCAATGGGGCCGCGACTACGCGCACAACTGGAACAACTTCGCCATGAACGCCTGCGCCAGCCCGTGGGTGCAGGTCAATCGCGGCCTGGCCGGCCTGGACGAAGCCGTCTCCTTCCGCGCCTATCACCTCGCCGGCGTCCCCAGCCCCGCGACGCACTGGGTGCATTTCCGCGTCGTCAGCCGCACGAACGAAGTCTCCGCGAAAAGCCAATACGAGGGCGATCTCTGGGGCCTCTACCTCGCCGTGCAGGACACCGACGGCGCGTGGCTGCGCGAACGCGGCCTGCCCGACGGCAACACCTACAGCGCCGAAACCGGCCGCAAACACCTCGCCCCCGGCATGCCCGCCAACAACTCCGACTTCAACAATTTCATGAGCGGCTCGCGCTCGACCCGCGAAGAAAAATGGTGGCGCGAAAATCTGAACCTCCCCGATTACTACAGCTTCCACGCCATCAACCGCATCGTCAGCAACGTGGACCTCCGCCACGGCGCCAATCATTGCCTCTACCACGCGCCCGACGGTCGCTGGTCGCCCGTGCCGTGGGACCTCGACATGATGTTCATCCCGAAAACCCACTGGCCCGGCGTCATCGACCAGACCCGCTGCCTCGACCTCCCCGTGCTCAAGCGCGAATACCAAAACCGCGCCCGCGAAATCCTCGATCTCCTCTGCAGCGACCCCGCGCCCGACGGCGGACAATTCGGCCAGCTCGTCGCGGAATGCGCGCGCGCCCTGCGCCCCGCCGGCCACGACCGCATCTGGCCCGAACTCGACATGGCCGTATGGAATCACCATCCGCGCACCAGCGACAAAGGCGCCTTCTACCGCAACCCCGCCAGCCAGGGCATGATGGGCGGCGGCTTCGAGCGCAGACTCGCCACGCCGGATTTCGCGGGTTTCTGCCGCTTCCTCACCGAGTTCGCCACCGACTCGCGCCCGACCAAAAACTACCAGCCCAACGACGGCGACGTGCGCGGCTACGGCTACGGCTTCCTCTGGCGCGAATCCAAGGACGACGCCATCCCCGCACGCCCGACGATCAAGGAAATCGCCGCCGCCGCGAAAAATGGCGCGCGTGAGTTTGAAACCACGCCCTTCACCACCGCCACGCCCGCCGCCAAATTCGCCGCCCTCCAATGGCGCGTCGGCCGCTTCACCGCCCCCGGCCTGCCCGGCTTTCGCGATGGCAAACCCTGGCGCTACGAAATCGAACCCCTTTGGCTCAGCGACGAACTCACCGTCCCCGCGCTCCGCACCAGCATCCCCGCGAGCGTCTTCAAATCCCCCGGCACCTACCGCGTCCGCGTCCGCCACCGCGACACCAACGGCCGCTGGAGCCACTGGTCCGCGCCCGCGCAAATCGCGGTCCCGTGACGGTGGTGTGGGGCAGGCATCCTTGCCTGCCAGTTCACGGGGCATCCCTGCCCCGGGTTCCCAATCCCGCCACGCAGCCGCGCGCCCTGGTAGCGCAGGTTTCCAAACCTGCTGTGTCGCCGACTTCCAAGTCGGCAGGGTGTCGGTCTCGCCGGGCGCGCCGCGGGTTTAGAAACTCGCGATACAGCAGGCCGGAAGCCTGCCCCACCTACCGATCGTCTGTCGCCTCTCTCGCACCCCAACCTCCCGCCGTGTCCCGCTGCCCCCTCCCCCACTAATCACTAATCACCAATCACTAATTACTTTCCCCCCTCCCTCCACAATTGACTCCCACCCCCCACCCGCCCAAAACTCCAGCCATGAAATCCACCCTCCTCCTCGCCCTCTTCCTCTTCACCACCACCGCCCTTGCGCAACAACCCGCCGCTCCCAAACCCGCCCCACCCCGCCCCGGCGGCATCCCCGCCGACGCCGCCTGGCACGATGTCACCAAGTGGGGCGTCGAAGGCCGCGGCTGGGCCGATCAAGAGCGCAAGAAATGGTTCGACCGCCTGCCCGCCAAGGCCGAGGGCAAAGTCACCGCCGCTGTCTGGGGTCTCAGCCGCGACAGCGCCGGCATGATGGTCCGCTTCAAGACCGACGCGAAGGCCATCTACACCCGCTACACCCTCACCAAGACCAACCTCGCCATGCCCCACATGCCCGCCACCGGCGTCAGCGGCCTCGACCTCTACGCGCGCAATGACAAAGGCGAATGGCGCTGGGTGCAGGTCACCCGCCCCGGCTCCGCGAAAGTCGAGACCACGATCATCAGCGACCTCGCCCCCGGCCTGCGCGAATACGCCGCCTACCTCCCCCTCTACAACGGCATCGAATCCCTCGCCATCGGCGTCCCGGCCGGCGCGCAATTCGAGGGTCTGGCCCCGCGCGCCGAGAAACCCATCATCTTCTACGGCACCTCCATCACCCACGGCGCGTGCGCCTCGCGCCCCGGCATGGTACACACCGCCATCCTCGGCCGTCGCTTCGACCGCCCCGTCCTCAACGCCGGCTTCTCCGGCAACGGCCGCATGGACGCCGCCGTCGGCGACCTCCTCGCCGAGATCGATGCCGCCGCCTACGTGATTGATTGCCTGCCGAACATGGGTCCGGCCGACGTGACGGCCAAATGCGTCCCGCTCGTGAAACAACTCCGCGCCGCCCGTCCCAACACCCCCATCATCCTCGTCGAAGACCGCCGCTTCACCAACGACTGGATCACACCCGGCAAAAAGAAGTTCCACGACGACAACCACGCCGCCCTCCGCGCCGCCTACGAGCAACTCCAGAAAGAAGGTGTCACCAAACTGAGCTACCTCCCCGGCGACCATCTCTACGGCGACGACACCGAAGGCGCCACCGACGCCTCCCACGCCAACGACCTCGGCTTCATGCGCCAGGCCGATGTCTTCGAGCCGGTGCTAAGGGCGGCGATGAAGTGACGCAGTCCGCTTGGCTTTTGAAAATTAATAAACCGCGCGCAAGTTTATGCTCAATCTCTCCGGTCTCGGCTCCATCACCACCTGCGACGGCACGACCCGCCGCGACTTCCTCCAGGTCGGCGCGCTCGGCGCACTCGGCCTGTCCCTCGCGAAATACGAAGCCCTCGCCGCCGCCGGCGCGACTGACAAATCGAAGGACAAGCGCTCCTGCATCATGATCTTCAATCTCGGCGCGCCTTCGCAACTCGACCTCTTCGACATGAAGCCCGACGCGCCCCGCGAAGTGCGCGGCCCCTTCAAGCCCATCCGCACCGCCGGCGACTTCGAGATTTCCGAACTCCTCCCGCTCCACGCCAAGCACGCCGATAAGTTCTCCCTCGTCCGCTCCTGCTACCACACCGCCGCCGCCGTCCACGACACCGGCCATCAAATGATGCAGACCGGCCGCCTCTTCACCGGCGGCAACATCACGCCCCACGCCGGTTGCGCCCTGGAATTTCTCAAAGGCCGCCGCTCCGACCTGCCCGCCCATGTGATTCTCCCCGAGCCGATGGGTCCCACCGGCGGCAACATGCCGCACGGTCAGGACGCCGGTTTCCTCGGCAAAACTTTCGATCCGTACGTCATCAACGCCGATCCCTCGAAGGCCGATTTCAAAGTGCCCGACTTGCTGCCGCCGAAGGAAATCGGCGAAGCGCGATTGCAGCGCCGCAAGGAACTCCGCGACGTCGTCGAAGGCGCGGTGAAAAATTTCGAGGCCAGCGAATCCGCCAAACTCATGGACGCCAACTTCGCCGGGGCCTACCGCGTGATGACCAGCCAGCAGGCGCGCGAAGCCTTCGACCTCACCAAGGAACCGCTGAAAGTCCGTGAGCGTTACGGCCTCAACCGCTTCGGCCAGTGCTGCCTCCTCGCGCGCCGCCTCGTCGAGGCCGGCGTGCGCTTCGTCACCATCAACACCTTCATCACCGTCTTCGGCGAAATCACCTGGGACATCCACGGCTCGAAGCCGTTCACCTCGATCGAAGGCATGCGCGACCTCATCTGCCCGATGTACGACCAGGGCTACACCGCCCTCCTCGAAGACCTCCACCAGCGCGGCCTCCTCGACGACACCATGGTCTGCAACCTCGCCGAATTCGGCCGCACTCCCAAGGTCAACCCCGCCGGCGGCCGCGACCACTGGCCGAACTGCTGGACCATGGGCTTCGCCGGCGGCGGCGTGAAAGGCGGCCGTGCCATCGGCAAATCCGACGAAATCGGCGGCTACCCCGCCGAGCGCCCCGTCAATCCCCCGATGGTCGTGGCCACCATCTTCGAGAGCCTCGGTCTCGACCTCGACACCCACCTCCCCGGCCCCGCCGGCCGCCCCTTCCCGCTGGTGGATTTTGGAACGCAGCCGATCAAGGAGCTGTTCGCGTAAGGATTCACGTGCCGATGTGGATTGATCGCGCTCATTGCGAAATGAATCTTGAAAGCCCGCAACTCCCTCGCCCCGGAGGGGCATCGCAGAATATTAGCCGGGGGCAAGCGAGGAACGAGCGCAGCCCCCGGTCCACCGCGTCGAACCGGGCATGCCCCGGAGGGGCACCGGAGGAAAATCCCGCGACCCACGCCACCCACCGCCCGGTTTTTCAACCGATGCCCCTCCGGGGCACGACCGCAAGTCATCACCCGTTCCGGGGGCCGCGCTCGTTCCTCGCTTGCCCCCGGCTAATTTCCTGCGGCGTCCCTCCGGGACCAACTCCACGTCCTGTGCGCGCGCCAGACGAAACCGGGATCGCGCAACCCAGCAACGCAGGCTCGCTCTTTCTCGCACGTCCGAGCGCCCTCGCGTTCGCACCTTGCGATGCCGCGCCTTCGCGCGCCCCGCTTCGCCCCAGAGGGGCTTCGGAGAACATTAGCCGGGGGCAAGCGAGGAACGAGCGCAGCCCCCGGTCCATCGCGCCCTACATGCCATGCCCCGGAGGGGCACCGAAGGAAAACCCCGCGACTCACGCCATCCGCCGCCCGATTTTTCTACCGATGCCCCTCCGGGGCACGGCCGCAAGTCATCACCCGTTCCGGGGGCCGCGCTCGTTCCTCGCTTGCCCCCGGCTAATTTCCTGCGGCGTCCCTCCGGGACAAAACCTTCTCGTTCGCACCTTTAACAACCAACCACTAAGAAAAACGTTATGGGTTCCACCTACCTGAGCCTCCATTACCACATCGTCTGGGCGACCAAAGCCCGGCGCAATCTGATCGAGCCACGGTGGGACCCGAAACTTCACGCCTTTCTCGGCGGCCTTCTGAAAAACCTCGGTGGCGTCGCCGAAACCATCAACGGCACCCGCGACCATCTCCACATTCTCGCCGGCCTGCGCGCGACCCACGCCCTCGCCGACGTTGTCCGCGATTTGAAATCGCTCTCCGCCGAATGGGTTCACAAGGAACTCAAGGGTTGGGACTTCGGCTGGCAGGAAGGTTACTTCGCCGCCACCGTCAGTCCGACCCAACGCCCGTCCGTGCGCCGCTACATCGCCAAGCAAAAGGAACATCACAAAACCGAGTCCTCGAAAACCGAACTCGAACGACTCCTCAAACGCGCTGAAATCAAATATGACCCGCAATACTTTGAGTAACTCGAAAGGGGTTCTCACGATGCCCCTCCGGGGCATGGCCACCTTGAGCACCGCGTTCCGGGGGCTGCGCTCGTCCCTCGCTTGCCCCCGGCTAATTTCCTCCGGCGTCCCTCCGGGACCAGTTCCACATCCTACCTGCGCACCAAAAGAAACCGCGCTCCCGCACTCCCTCAACGCAACCTCATTCCGCGGCGTATCTCCGCACGCCGTCGTCATCGCGCCATTCCGCAACCCACCTCCGCGCACGATTGCCGCCGCACCACCCCATAACGCATTTCCATGCGCCCCGCTTCGCCCCGGAGGGGCATCGCAGAACATTAGCCGGGGGCCAGCGAGGAACGAGAGCAGCCCCCGGTCTGCCGCGCCCCACGCTCCATGCCCCGGAGGGGCACCGAAGGAAAAGCCCGCCACACCCACGGCCCACCGTAAGCTATTTCTGACGATGCCCCTCCGGGGCACGGCCGCAAATCCTCCCGCGTTCCGGGGGCTGCGCTCGTTCCTCGCTGGCCCCCGGCTAATTTCCTGCGGAGTCCCTCCGGGACAAATCACGACCATTCCCCGCTCCTTTCCCATGCGAACATTTATTTTCCTCCTCACCCTCGCTCTCTTCGCCCTCTCGAATTTCGCGACCTTCGCCGCCGACTCCCTCCTCCTCCTCCCGCGCGAAATCTCCCTCACCGGCCCCGAAGCCCGCCAGAGCCTCCTCGTGGAAAAATCCGACGGCACCCACTTCACCGGCCAGATCACCAACGCCATCACCTTCTCCACCAGCGATCCCAAAATCGCCCGCCTCGACGGCGCCACTGTCATCCCCGTTGCCAACGGCTCCGCCACCATCCGCGCCACCGTCAACGGCCAGACCCTCTCCGCCCCCGTCACCGTTGCCCGCATGGACACGCCCTTCGCCTGGAGTTTCCGCAACCACATCCAGCCCGTCCTCACCAAGTCCGGCTGCAACGCCGGCGCGTGCCACGGCGCGGCCGCCGGCCAGAACGGCTTCCGCGTCTCCCTCCGCGGCTACGACGACGACGGCGACCACACCATCCTCACCCGCGGCGCGATGAACCGCCGCATCACCCTCGCCGATCCCGCACGCAGCCTGTTGCTCCTCAAATCCACCGCCACCATCCCCCACAAAGGCGGCGAGCGCTTCAAGACCGGCTCCTTCGAATACCGTGTCCTCTCCGAATGGATCGCCGCCGGCGCGCCCGGCCCGCGCCCCGACGATCCGCGCATCACCCGCCTCGAAGTCCTCCCGCCCGCCGCGTTGCTCCAGCCCGGCGCGACGCAGCAACTCTCCGTCCGCGCCACCTTCAGCGACGGCCACACCGAGGACGTCACCCGCTGGGCCAAGTTCAACGCCGTCAACACCTCCGTCGCCGGCGTGGACGAATCCGGTCGCGTCACCGTTTCCGGTCACGGCGAAACCAGCGTCAGCGCCTGGTATCTCAGTCAGCTCGCCATCACCACCGTCACCTCGCCTTACGCGAAGCCCGTCCCCGCCGCGCTCTTCACGAACTCCCCGCGCCGCAATTTCATCGACGACTTCGTCCTCGAAAAACTCCGCGAACTCAACCTCCCGCCCTCGCCCCGCAGCACCGACAGCGAATTCCTCCGGCGCGCCTTCCTCGACACCATCGGCGTGCCGCCCACCGCCGACGAAACTCGCGCCTTCCTCGCCGACCGCTCCGCCGGCAAGCGCGACGCCCTCATCGATACCCTCCTCGCGCGCCCCGAATTCATCGACTACTGGAGCTACCGCTGGAGCGACCTCCTCCTCGTCAACAGCGACAAACTCCCGCCCACCGCCATGTGGGCCTACTACAACTGGATTCGCAAAAACGTCGCCGCCAACACGCCGTGGGACCGCTTCGTCCGCGACCTCGTCACCGCCACCGGCAGCACCCTCGAACACGGCGCGGGCAATTTTTACATCCTCCACGACGAACCCACCAAGATGGCCGAGACCGTCTCCGTCGCTTTCCTCGGCTTCTCCATCAACTGCGCCAAATGCCACAACCATCCGCTCGAAAAATGGACCAACGACGAATACTTCGGCTTCGCCAATCTCTTCGCCCGCACCCGCTCCAAACGCGGCGTCGCCCCCGATGAACAAATCATCTTCTCCGCCACCGAAGGCGACCTCGTCCAGCCGCTCACCGGCCGCCCCCAAGCCCCGAAACCCCTCGACGCCGCCCCCATTTCCCTCACCGCCAAAGAAGACCGCCGCGCCCCCCTCGCCGCGTGGCTCACATCTCCGAAAAACGAGCAGTTCAGCAAAACCATCGTGAACCGTGTCTGGGCCAACTTCTTCGGCCTCGGCCTCGTCGAGTCCGTGGACGACATCCGCGTCGCCAACCCCGCCAGCAACGAAAAACTTTTCACCGCCGCCGCCGCGCACCTTGTGAAAAACCAGTTCGACCTCAAGGCCCTCATGCGCACGATTCTCCAGAGCGAAACCTACCAGCGCTCCAGCCTCGCCCTGCCCGAGAACCAGGACGACACCCGCTACCTCGCCCGCTTCTACCCGCGCCGCCTCAAAGCCGAAGTCCTCCTCGACGCCTTCTCCGCCGCCACCGCCGTCCCCACCACCTTCCGCATCGACGCCCGCAACGCCAACCGCGGCCTCGGCCGCATGTACCCCGAAGGCTTCCGCGCCCTCCAGCTCCCCGACTCGAATGTCGCCTCCTACTTCCTGAAAAGCTTCGGCCGCCCCGAGCGCCTCGCCACCTGCGAATGCGAGCGCACCAGCGAACCCAGCATGGCCCAGGCCCTCCACCTCGCCAACGGCGACACCCTCAACGACAAGCTCGCCAAAAAAGGCAACCGCCTCGACCAACTCCTCGCCAAAAAACTCCTCGACGCCGAACTCCTCGAAGAAACCTACCTCCTCACCCTCAACCGCCCGCCCACCCCCGCCGAAAAAACCAAACTCACCCAAGCCCTCGCCACCACGCCCGCCCCCGACCGCCGCGCCGCCGTGGAGGACATTTTCTGGAGCCTCCTGAGCAGTCGGGAGTTTTTGTTTAACCACTGAGGCGACAGGATCAGGAGCGATGAGAGGCATTTTGAAAAAGATCGGGTTGGTGGCAGCAATCATCTGCGCTCTTTTCGTCAGCACCGAACCAAACACGATGAACGCCAAACCCGAAGTTGACCTGGTCTACGAGACATTCAGCCAAGCGCTGAACGTGAGAGGCTTCACGTTGCTTCGCAAAGTCGACGAGGACGTTTACGAGGTGAAAAACAAGGATGGAAAGCGAACTGTCAGCCTGAGAAACGGGCGGAAGCAATTTCTTCAGGACAAGGATGCCGAAGGATTGAAACGATTCGTGGACAGGCTCCTCATAGATTTGGCGATCTTGCCAAACTGGAACGAAGCCAAAGCTCGCGTGCGCCTACAGGTGGAGCCAGCGGATCACGATTTTGGGAAGGCGATTCACGAGAAGATTTCCGACGTGGTTTCTTTTGTTGCGGTTTACGTGTCCGCAGACGGGGCACACATTACTTGGATTGACGAAAGCCAATTGAAAACGTGGAAAATTGGTCGCGAAGAACTCGTCGGAGCGGCAAAGAAAAATCTTAATCACTTGGTAAACGCTGCGAAGCTGGAAGTGCAAGACATCGACGGGATGAAGCTCGGCTTCTTGTCCGTCAACACCGAGTCCGAATCTGCCTTCAAAGCCTCACTCATTCTCGCGCCAGCGCTGAAAACAATAATTTCAAAGGAATTGGGATGGCCCGTTCATGCAGTCATTCCAGCACGCGACTTCCTCTATCTCGTTCCCCTTCGCGACAAGGGTTTGATCCCACGAATAGGGCGCGTCGTCGTGGGCGAATACTCCAAGTCTGCCTATCCCCTGACTACCGAAGTGTTTGTTCTGAGCGATGAGAAGGCTGATGCCATTGGTGCATTTCCAGTCGAAACAAAAATCCCAGCGAAGACTCTGAAATAAAATGAACTCTCTCTGCCCCTTATTTGCTCGAAAGCTGAGGCAACCTTTCGCCACTTCCGTTTTCGCGTTCTTTGTGCTCTTTCGCGGCCCTTCCTCCTCCGCCGAAGCCCCCGACTTCGCCCGCCACATCGCCCCCCTCTTCCAGCAGCACTGCCTCGACTGCCACGCCAAGCAGGACCCCGAAGGTGGCCTCGTCCTAGAGGACCACGCCTCGCTCCTCAAAGGCGGCGACTCCGGCCCCGCCATCCTCCCTGGCAAAAGCTCCGACAGCCGGCTCGTGAAATTTCTCGAAGGCCGCTCCGGCAAAGAAGGCAAAAACCAATTCATGCCCCCCGGCAAAAAGAAGCACCTCGACCCCGCCGAAATCGCCCTCATCAAATCGTGGATCGACGCCGGTGCCAAAGCCCCCGCCGCCCCCACCATTGCCTCACTCAACATCCCGAAAATCACGCCCAAGACCGCTCCCGCGCGCTCCATCACCGCCCTCGCTTTCTCCGCGCCCGCCAAGCTTCTCGCCGCCGGCCGCTACGGCGAAATCGATCTCCTCGACGCCACCACGCGCCAGATTCTCCGCACCCTCCCCGGCCATCGCGGCAACATCACCGCCCTCGCCTTCTCCGCCGACGGCACCCAACTCTTCGCCGCCGCCGGCGACCCCGGTCTCGTCGGCGAAGTCCGCCAATGGAACCTCACCGACCCCGCCCAGCCCAAACTCCTCCGTGCTTGGGACGCCCACCCCGACGCCCTCTACGCCCTCGCCCTCGCGCCCGACGGCCAGACCCTCGCCACCGGCAGCTACGACCAGCGCATCAAACTCTGGGACACCGCGACCGGCGCGGAACGCCGCACCCTCAAAGGCCACAACGGCGCCGTCTTCGGCCTCGCCTTCCGCCCCGACGGACGCGTCCTCGCCAGCGCCAGCGCCGACCGCACCGTGAAACTCTGGGACCCCGCCACCGGCGCGCGCCTCGACACCCTCTCGCAACCCACCAAGGAACTCTTCACCATCGCCTTCGCCCCCGACGGCAAAACCCTCGCCGCCGGCGGTGCCGACAACCGCATCCGCCTCTGGCAGGTCACCGACCGCGCCCTGGAAGGCAGCAACAAACTCCTCTACGCCCGCTTCGGCCACGAAGGCTCCGTGCTGAAACTCGCCTTCACCCCCGACGGCAAAACCCTCGTCAGCACCGCCGCCGACAAATCCGTGAAACTCTGGACCACCGCCGAACTCACCGAACGCTCCGTGCTTGAACCCCAATCCGACTGGGCCTCCGCCCTCGTCCTCACCACCACCGGCCAGCTCATCATCGGCCGCCTCGACGGCACCCTCGGTTTCTACAACGCCACCACCGGCACCGCCCTCGCCCCCGCCGCCAAAAAATCCGCCCGCGGAGCGCCGATCTCCGATCCGGCGCTTCTCTCTGTAGCCGCCGACGTGAGGAGGCGGATGCTCCCCGCAACCGAGCTGCCATCATTCAAAAAAATGCCGGAACCCTTCGCCTCGAAACCACCCGCCGGGTCGGAGACCGGCGCTCCTTCCGCGCGCGTACTCCGCCGTCTCCTCGCCGCCAATCCCACCGCCTTCTTCGCCCAAACCGCGAAGAAAAACGACAAGCCCGCCGCCGCCAAAGCCGCGCAAACGAAAGCCGTCGCCGACAAAAAAGCCGCCGCCGCCGGCAAGCCCGTCCTCACCCGCCTCGAACCTCCCGCCCTCCAGCGCGGCGCAACCTCCGAAATAAAACTCTTCGGCAAAAACCTCGCCGAACTCACCGGCCTCAAATTCTCGAACCCCAAACTCCTCGCCGAAATCCTCCCCGCCGATCCCGCCAAACCCGACGAAGCCCGCGTCAAAATCACCGCCGACGCCTCGCTCCCCCGCGCCCCCATCGAAGTCAGCGCCGTCACCGCCGCCGGCGAGAGCGAGAAACTCAAACTCACCCTCGACGACCTCCCCCAAATCGCCGCGCCCCTCGCGCCCAAACCCGGCGCACCCGTCCCGCTCGCCTCGCTGCCCGTCGGCATCTGGGGTGTCCTCAAAGAAGCCGGCGCGCGCTCCGAATTCGTCTTCGCCGCCCGCGCCGGACAAACCCTCGTCTTCGATCTCGCAGCCCGCCGCATCGCCTCCAAAGCCGTCACCCCCGCGCTGCAATTGTTCGACGATCGCGGCGTCCTCGTCGCCAGCAATTACGGCATGGAAAACAACACCGACCCGCTCCTCGCCTTCCACGTTCCGCGCGACGCCCGCTACACCATCCGCGTCAGCGAGGTCACGCTCGAAGGCTCCACCGATCACACCTACCACCTCACCCTCGGCGCGCTCCCCTACGTCACCGGCTTCTTCCCGATCAGCGCCGGCACAAACAAGGAAATCGAAGTCACCCTCGCCGGCTACAATCTCCCCGCGCCCACCGTCCGCGTCACCACCACCGCGCCCGGCAACGCCAAGCTTCCCCTCGCCCCCACGATCCGAACGCGCGGCACGCCCGAACTCCTCGTCACCGACGCCACCGAACTCATCGAAACCGAACCCAACGACACGTCCGCCCAAGCCCAGTTCCTCCCGATTCCCAGCTCCGTCAACGGCCGCCTCTTCTCCTCGCGCGACGCCGCCCGAACCGCCAACGCCACCGCCGCCCCCGACGCCGACCTCTTCGCCTTCGAGGCCAAACGCGGCCAGCAGCTCGTCCTCGAAACCCTCGCCGCCCGCGCCGGTTCGCTCGCCGACACCAAGCTCGAAATCCTTTTCCCCAACGGCGAACCCGTGCCGCGCCTGCGCTTCCAGGCTGTGCGCGATTCCTGGATTAATTTCCGCCGCCAGGACGCCAACGCCGTCGGCGTGCGCATCGCCAACTGGGAGGAAATGGACCTCAGCCAATACGTGTGGTTCAACGGCGACATCCAGCGCGTCGTGCAAATGCCGCGCGGCCCCGACGCCGACATGATCTTCGCCAACAACAACGGCAAACGCCGCGCCTACTTCGACACCACCGCCACCGCCCACGCCCTCGACGACACCTGCTACGTCGTCGAGCCGCGCCCGCTCGACGCCAAGCTCCTCCCCAACGGCCTCCCCGTTTTCACGCTCCACTACGCCAACGACGACGACGGCGACCGCGTCCTCGGCGCCGATTCCAAGCTCCACTTCACCGCGCCCGCCGATGGCCGCTACCTCGTCCGCGTCACCGACACCCGCGGCACCGGCGGCGAGCGGTACACCTACCGCCTCACGATCCGCCCCGCCCAGCCTGATTTCCAAATCACCCTGCAAGGCGCTAACCCCACCGTCGCCGCCGGTGCGGGCGCGAGCTTCGGCTTCCGCGCCGACCGCCTCGATGGCTTCGCCGACACCATCCGCATCAACATCGCCAACCTCCCCGCCGGCTACTCCGCCGCCACGCCCATCACCATCCAGCCCGACCGGCTGCTCGCCGAGACCACACTCTTCGCCGCGCCCGACGCGAAGCCCGCCGACGCCGCGGCGTGGGCCAAAGTAAAAATCACCGCCACCGCCAGCATCGCCGGCCAGACCGTCACCCACGACCTGATGAACCTCGGCACCGTCAAACTCGGCCCGCCCGCCAACGTGCAAATCGTCCTCGAACCCGGCGGCGACTCGACCCTGAAAACCGCGCCGAACCCCGCGCCCGAACGCCCGCTCGAAATCACCATCACCCCCGGCGAAACCGTCGCCGCCTGGATACGCACCATCCGGCACGGCAACACCAACCTCGTGAACCTTGACATCAGCGGCCTCCCCTTCGGCATCATCGTGGACAACATCGGCCTCAACGGCGTGCAAGTCCGCGCCGGCGAAACCGTGCGCGACATCTACCTCACCGCCGCCCGCTGGGTCCCCGAGCAAGACCGCCCCTGCTTCGCCGTCACCCAATCCGCCCGCAACGACGCCCCCAGCACCCCCGGCACCCAAACCTCCTTCCCCGTCCTCCTCAAAGTCCGCAAAGCCACGACCTCAGCGGTGAGTCAGAAGTAGAAACCCGAGCGCGGGCGGCCCGGCTGCAAGACTTTTGGCAAAGGAATGGGGGAATGGATTTGAGTCCTCGCGGCTATCTCAACTGCTCCCATTCCTTTGCCCCAAATTCCTTTGCCAAGAATCCCCTGCCCGTGGCCGCCGAGGTGAGGAGGCGGAACCAATGGCGGACTCGGAAGGAGAACGAAATCTGCGGAGGACGGATTATCCCGCCGTGCCCAGCTCGCGTTCGAGCATGGCAACGAAAACGTGTTTCCAGCGCGCCTTCTGCCGCGCGACGGACTCGGTGGAATCGAGCCGCTTCTCCAAGAACAGTCCCGACTGCGGCTCGCTGAAACGCAGGATGCGCCCGCCATCGGCGAGCTTGAGCAGGAGCAGTTCGACATCGCGTTTCATGGGCGCAGTTTAGGCGGGGAATCCGAAATCTGCCACGAGCAGGTTCAGGGTTCGGGGGGAGGCGAGACCCAGGCGTTGGTGGGCGGCCTGGGCGGCTTGCTCGAAGTGCCCCTCGTTGAGTTCGAGCACGGCATCGGGCGGACGCTCGGCGGCGACCGTCGCCGCTTCCAGCACCTCGTGATACAGGGAAACGAACAACTCGCGTTCGTCCAGGTCGGCGCGCAGATAGATGTGAAAGTGGTGGCCGTGAATCAAGGTCTGGGCGGTGGCCGCCCGTTCGATTGGGTCAAGGAGCGGCTGGGCCGTCAGCCGGACTTCGACCAGCAAATAGCCGCCGCGCAGGGCAAGATTCTGAAACGGCGAGAGATCAAGCACGGCCTGATTGTGGGTGGCACCCGGAAGCGGCTTCAACCGGAAAGCGGCCGATGAAATCGTTACGCAAGTCGCCGATGGGAGGACAAAAGCCAGCAATCGCCGCCAACCTTTTGGCTTGGGAAATCAGCCGGGTGGCCACTCTCTCTCGTAACTAACGACGTGAGGAGGCGGATCGCGTGGTAGGGCGCGTCTGTCCCCAGCGCGCCGGTTGCGTGTCCGTACGGCCCGCGGCGCGCTGCGGACAGACGCGCCCTACCCACCCCAATTCGTCGCCGCCGCCGTGCGGAGGCGGAGCTCCGCCAAACATTGGCGATACGAATTATGTCGGCGAGGCTGCGCCCCGCTGGTATCGGTCATCCAGCAATGAAGCGTGAGAGCAATCAACCCGTTTGCCTATTTCTCCTCCTCAGCGTGGAAGAGAACAACACTATGTGGGGCTTGATCTCATGAAGCCGTTTGAGCTGCCGGTGTTCCGCGAGGCGGTGGCGTCCGGGAGAATCGAGTGGCGCAAACATGTGCTGCAAAAGCTCGCCGAACGCGGCATTCCGCAGCAGGCCGTCCGCGAGGTGCTGCTCGCGGGCGAACGGATTCGGGACTATGCCGATGACAAACCTTTTCCGAGCGCGCTGTTTTTAGGGTATGTGTCGGGCCGTCCGCTGCATGTGGTGGCAGCGTGCGACGAAGGCAGCGCGCGGGCGTTCATCATCACGGCCTATGAACCATCGCTGGAAATTTTTGAAGCCGACCATCGAACCCGACGAAAATCATGAACACGCAAAATGACCGATGCCCGCTCTGCGGCGGAAACCGAGCGGCGGGGGTGACCACGTTCACCGCGGATTTGGGGAGCGGGGTGGTCGTGGTGCGCAGGGTGAGCGCCACGGTGTGCTCGCAGTGTGGGGAAGAATGGATCGAGGACGCTGTCGCCCGCCGCCTGGAACAGGTGGTGATCGACGCGCGCCGGCAGCAGCGTGAGGTGGATGTCACGGCCTTCGCGTAGTTTTTTTCGCGCCCGGCATGGGCCTTCGGGCGAGAGCGGACGCGCCGCGAGGTTTGGGCGCTAAAGCGGCGTGAACGCCGCGCGACGCCCGCTCGCCTCCTCACGTCGTCGGCTACCAGCTTGCTCCTTGTCCCTTCCCTTGAGCTTTATCCTTTGAGCTTTGAGCTTCGCCCCGCTCAGTGCTGAAACAAAAACTCGTTGAGATTCAGCACCGACCACGCCACATCCGACAGCGCCGCCCCGCGATCTGCGCGCCCCGCGACATACCGCGTCGCCGTCGCCAATTCCGAGTCCGTCGGCGGACGGCACAGCGCCGCGCGATACAGGTCCGCGATGATCTCCCCATCCTTGCGCCCCTCCGCGATCTGCTTCCGCCACTGGTTGTTCGCCGACTGCAATTTCCCGTGCAACAGCGGCCCGTTGAAGAGCTGCAGCGCCTGCCCGAGATGCGTCGTCGTCGGACGCTCGCACGCGCACGCGGTCTGGCGCGGCGGCTGGCCGAACGTGCTGAGAAACGCGTTGTTCGCCTCGGGCGCGGGAAGCTGCGTCGCGAGCGTGCCGGGCGGGAGATTCGCGAACGTTTCTGGCAACCCGCTCACCTGACACACCGCGTCGAGCAACTGCTCCGCCGTGAGCAACCGCTGCCGATAGCGCGAAAAAAACTGCCGGTCGTCGTGATTAAAACGGTTCGGCGTCGAGCTGGTCTGATACGTGCGGCTGTTGAGAATCGTGCGCAGCAGTTGCTTGCGGTCGAAACGCTGCGTCGCGAACTCCTTCGCCAGCGCGTCGAGCAACTCGACATTCGAGGGCGGATTGGAATCCCGGAAATCATCAATCGGCTCGACGATCCCCTGACCCATCACCTGCGCCCAGATGCGGTTCGCCTCGGCGCGCGCGAAGAACGCATTGGTCGGCTGCGTGAGCCACTCGACGAACGCCGCGCGCCGGTCGGCCTCGGGCGGCAGGTTCATCTCCCCGCGATTCGGCGCCCACGGTTTCATCTCCTTGCCCGTGCGCGGCTGCATCACTTCGCCCCGCCGCGCGACCCAGATGATTTGTTCGCCCGCGCGATTGCCCGGCTGCCGCTGGAGCCGCTCGAACACCGCGTTCATCCCGTAATAATTATCCTGCGTCCACCGCTCGAAGGGATGGTTGTGACAGCGCGCGCACTGGATGCGAACGCCGAGAAAAATCTGCGCCGTCGTCTCCGTCGCGTCGCTGCCCGTGGCGGCGGTGCGATAATAATTCGCCGCGGGATTCTCCAGCGTGCTCCCGTCCGCGAGCAGCAGTTCGCGCACGAACTGGTCATACGGCTGGTTCACCTCGAACGCGCGCACGAGCCAGCGATGGAACTTATGCACGCCGCCCGCGCCCAGCGCCGTCGGATTCAGCCGCAGCCAGTCGCCCCATTTCAATGCCCAGAACCGCGGAAACTCCGGCCGCGCGAGCAGCTCATCAATCAGCCGCGCCCGCTTGTCCTTGGCCACGTCACCCAGAAAGCGCCGCGTCTCCGCCAGCGTCGGCAGCAGCCCGATCACATCGAGATAAACCCGCCGCACAAACTCCTCGTCGGTCGCCGGCTCCGACGGCAGGAACTGCAACTGCCGCAGCTTCGCCTGCACGAGCGTGTCGATGAAATTGCTCACCGGCGGCGCCTGCCACACGAATCCCTCGATGTCCCGCACGAACGTAAAGCCCACCGTCTCAACATCCTCCAGAAACCGCACGCTCACCGCGACCTGCCCCCGTCCCTGACCCACGACCAATCCCTCCGGCGTCACCGTGGCAATCGCCTCGTCCGAACTCGCATACATCGCCAGCCGCGTGATGTCCCGCTCGGTGCCGTCGGCGAAGCGCGCCATCACCTGCAATTGCTGCGTGTGCGCCGGCCATTTCAGCAACCGGCTCGCGCCCGGATGCACCACGATCCCCGTGCAGGCCGGAGCCTCCGCGCGATCAAACGCGCAGCCCTGATTGATCCAATCCACCAGCAGCCCATGCGCCTCCTCGCCCGCCCGCAGCCGCTGTCCGCCGCGATGCGCCACCTGCGCGAGCGGTTTGCGCAAGAGCAGGCTCGCCTCCGGTTCCAGCAGGTTGATGCGCCGGCTGAAGACCTCGCGCACCAGCGCATTCTTGTCCGCCTCCGGATCGAACGCGAACAGCGACAACGCAAATCCCCCCTTGCCACTCGGCGTCCCGTGACACCCGCCCGAATTGCAACCCTGCTTGCTCAATGCCGCCAGCACGCCGTATTTGAACCCGACCGGCGCAGCCGCTCCCTGCGCCGCCACCTCCACCGGCACCCGCGTCTCGCGCCCGCCCACGCTCACCCGCAGTTCCGTCCGCCCATCGCCCACCGGCGACACCCAGCCCGCCTCGACCCGGGCGACCTTCGCATCCGCGCTCTCGATGCGCGCCGCCCGCGTGAGATCCTGCATCGCCCCGTCCGCATAAAATCCCGTCACCACCACCTGCGCCCGCGCCCGCGCCCCCGCGAGCTTCACCGCCGCCGGATGCACCACCACCCGTGTCACCGCGCCGACCAGCACCGGCTGCAACTCCGCCGCCCTGCCCTCCCGCTCCACCTTCTCCGCCGCGGCCGCACTCGCGACGAACAACATCCCTAGCAGCAGCAACCCCAAACTCCGAAACCAAACGGGGAGCGCACGCGGCCCGCGTGCCGGTTTGGGTGGCCCGCCCAAACCGTCGTTCCCCGGTCTGACCAGCCCTCCGCCGGAAAAAGTGAGTGGAACGAAGTTTTCGGCGGGCCGCCGAAAACTGCACGCCAGCGGCGTGCGCTCCCCGGACCGTCGGGCGTTGTCCATCTTCGGCTTCGGAGTTCGGCTCAACACCGCTCCGGCAAGGCGCGTCGCCCTGCGCCCCGCGGTCGCTCGTACCCACGGCACGGCATCGGAAGGACAAGGAGAAATCGCGGACAGCAAAAGCACAAGTGGTGGGTTTTGGTTAATGACCGCGGACTGACTCAGAGTGGAAAACCCCGATTCATAAATCCTCCCCGTAGCCGCCGAAGTGAGGAGGCGGATCGGGGGCTGCGCGCGGGCCGTCCGCCGATCCATGAACTTGGGCATGGGGCGCCGAGCATTGCTCGGCATGGGGTGCGGGAGATGCCCGAGCCGAGCAACGATGTGTTTAGCGCCAAAGGCGCGGCTCATACCAGCCTGGGGCAACGCCCCAGGTCAGATGTCAGCCAATGAATTCAGGGGCTGAAAGCCCGTTCCATCTTCCTGATGAAGGGTGATCCGTCCCCGCGATGGACCGCGCTTTCAGCGCTCAAATGGTAAATGGCTCGTTTCCTGGGGCGTTGCCCCAGGCTGGGATAAGTCCACGCCTTTGGCGCTAAACAGATACGCCGAGCCAAGCTCGGCGCTCCGATTCAAGAGCACGCGACCCGACGTTGCGTCGTGTGGTTCTCCTTGCCCTGAGTTGGAACTGGCGGCGAGACGCCGCCCGAACTCGCAGGCGAGGACGCCTGCGGTACAAGCCGGCCCGCGGGCCACCCGTGCTCCTGCCGTTCGCTACGCTCTCCACCACCGCCGCCAGCCTCGGACTGGTCCTTGAAACTTGTCCCTTCCCTTGAGCTTTGAGCTTTATCCTTTGAGCTTTTTTCCGGCGTCACTTCGCCACCGGTTTCCCAAACTTCTCCTCCGCCCATTTCTTGAACTCGCCCTGCGCCTTGCCGCCATCGAACGGGAAGCCGCCGTGCTGCACCATCCACACGGTGACCAGACCGCGCGCCGGATCAATGTTCATGCCGGTCGCGTGCGCGCCGCCGTGGCCGAAGCCGCCCTGGTTCACGCTGAACCCGAGGCCGTAGCTGTCCTTCAGCGTGGCCGCCGTCTGCCGCGTGCCGAGCTGCTTCACCGCCGCTTCGGACAACACGCGCTTGCCGTCCAGCGTCCCGCCATTCAGCAGCATCTGGCAGAACCGCGCCGTGTCCTGCGCCGTCGAGAACAACCCGCCCGCCGGCATCGGATAGCGGTTCACGCGATCCGTGAGCGGATAGATCAGTTGCGAAATCTTGAACTCCTCGAGGTTCAGCTTGTCCGCCGTGGGCCGATACGATTTCGCCAGCCGGCTCACCTGCTCGTCGTTCGGCCAGAACGTCGTGTCCTTCATGCCCAGCACGTCGAACAGCCGCTTCTGCATAAAAGCCTCGTAGCTCATCCCGCTCACCACCTCGAGAATGCGCGCCGCCGTGTTGATGCCCGCGTTGCTGTACAAAAACTTCGAGTCCGGCTCGAACTGCAGCGGCATCATCGCGTAGCTCCGCACCGCCAGGCGCAACGACAGATTGTCCAGCGTCGGCTCCTCGACCCCGGACTTGAACGCCAGCCCGCTCGTGTGCGCGAGGACGTTGCGCACGGTGATCGGATGCTTCGGCTTCTTCAGCAACACATGCTCGCCATCCTTCTCCGCGATGACCATCTGGCCCTTGAACTCCGGCAGATATTTTTCGACCGCGTCGTCGAGCGACAGTTTGCCCTCGTCCACGAGCATCATCACCGCCGCCGCCGTCATCGGCTTGGACTGCGACGCGATCCAGAACAGCGCGTTCTCCGCCATCGGCTTCTGCGACTTGATGTCGGCGAAACCCACCGTCTCGACGCTCAGCAGCTTCTCCCCCGACGCCACCAGTGCCACCGCGCCCGCGAGCGCATGGCGATCCACAAACGGCTGCAAGATCACCGCGGCCTTTGCCGCCGGCTCGGCGGCGACGACGTTGAAGTTGAGCAAAGCCAACGCGAGCAACGAAACGAAAGAGGCCGGAGGGAGCAGGTATTTCATCGTTCGACCGTGGAGACGGCCACGCGAAAATGCACGCAATTCCCTCGGGATCGGGCGGGCCGCGGGGCCGCGCCGGTGATTGCGCGTGGACGGTCCGCGGGGATTCGTTCAGGCTCGCGGGCGTGGGTTACACGGTCAAACAACTGGAGCAGATGCAGCAGCGGCTGGCGCGTCCGAAGCGGGCGTCCGGCCCGGCGGTGGAGGCGGCGCTGGTCCCGGCGGCGAACGCGGTGCGGACGATTCTGGGGATTGATCCGTCGCTGCGCGGCACCGGGTATGGGGTGATCACGACGGGCCGGCCGCACGCGCGGGCGCTGGCGTTCGGGACGATTGTGTGTCCGGCGAAGTGGGAGCATTCGCGTTGTCTGTTGCAGATCGCGCAGACGTTGCGGGACGTGTTAAAGGCGCATCCGCCGGAAGTCTGCGTGGTGGAGGGATTGTTTTACGCGCAGAATTTTCAGACGGCGCTGATCATGGGCGCGGCGCGCGGCGCGGCGTTGGTCGCGGTGGCGGAGGCGGGGCTGCCGGTGTTTGAGATGGCGCCGCGCAAGGTGAAGCTGGCGGTGGTGGGACACGGCGCGGCGCAGAAGCTCGCCGTGGCCAAGATGGTGCAACGGATGCTGGCGCTGGCGGAACTGCCGGAGCCGGACGCGGCGGACGCGCTGGCGCTCGCGCTGGCGTATGCGCAGGAGACGGGAAGGTACAGTTTGAATTCTCCCAAAAAGGTCTGAAGTATGAGTACGAGCATGAGCTTTGTCGGACTGTTTGTAATTCTCGGGGCGGTGATTCTGCTGGGCACGCTGGTCGTGGGCGGCGCGGTGATGTTGTTCAAACTGCTGCGGCGGCCGGCGAAACCGTCCGAGCCTGCGTCGCCGCCGCCGCCGCCCGCGCAGTCGGGTGCCGGGAACGCGGGGCAGCCGCCGCGACTGCCGGGCACGTGACGGAAGCGGTTGGGGTGAAGCTCAAAGCCCAAAGCTCAAAGCTCAAGGGAAGGACCAATCTCCAAGCTCCGGTGCCGCGCGGTGCTTGGTGGGTTTGGCGGGCGTGCTGTCAACCTGACCGGCCGCTGCAACCGCCGCACGGCACAGTTTCTCCCATCACCGTAAGCCGCCGCGGTGCTGAGCAGCTTGTTCCTTGGTTCTTCCCTTGAGCTTTGAGCTTTATCCTTTGAACTTCCGCCCCCTCGGCACCGACAATCTCGGGAGGCGCCCGCCAAACGCACAGGCGGCGATTGACCACTCCGCGCCGCGTCCGCAATATCGCGCCAATGTTTTCTCGATTCGCCGTTGGTTTCGCCATCGCTGTCGCCGTGGCGACGGCGGGTTGCCGGCATTCTTTCCCACCTGTGAATTATCCTCCGACCGCTCGTACCGACCACGTTGACACCTATCACGGCGTGGCCGTCGCCGACCCGTATCGCTGGCTGGAGGATGACAATTCGGGGGAGACCAAGGCGTGGGTGGCCGCGCAGAACCGCGTAACGTTCGGCTATCTGGAGAAGCTGCCGCAGCGGGCGGCGTTGCGGGAGCGCCTGGCGACGCTGTGGAACTACGAGCGCTACGGCGTGCCGTTCAAGCAGGGCGGGCGCTACTTTTTCACGAAGAACGACGGGTTGCAGAATCAGGCGGTGCTGTATGTGACGGAAGCTCTGGACGCCGTGCCGCGCGTGCTGCTGGACCCGAACAAATTGTCGACCGATGGCACGGTGGCGTTGAGCGGGTACAGCATCAGCGAGGACGGAAATTTCATGGCGTATGGGTTGTCCGCCGCCGGTTCGGACTGGCAGGAATGGCAGGTGCGCGACGTGCGGACCAGCGCGGATCTGGCCGACAAGCTGAAGTGGATCAAGTTTTCCGGGGCGTCGTGGACGAAGGATGGCAAGGGCTTTTTCTACAGTCGTTACGATGAGCCGAGGACCGGCGAGACGTTGAAGGGGGCGAATTATTTTCAGAAGCTGTTTTTCCACCGGCTCGGGACCGCGCAGGCGGAGGATACGCTGATTTATGAGCGTCCCGATCAGAAGGAATGGGGCTTCGGCGGGCAGGTGACGGACGACGGGCGGTATCTGGTGATCAATGTCTGGCAGGGGACGGATCATCGGAACCGGGTTTTTTACCGGGACCTGCAGGCGCCTGACGCGAAGGTGGTGGAGCTACTGAACGACTTCGATGCGCATTACTCGGTGGTGGACAATGACGGGACGACGTTCTGGTTTTCCACCGATCTGGATGCCCCACGCAGTCGCGTGATTGCCATCGACCTCGCGCGACCGGAGCGGGCGAACTGGCGCGAGGTCATCCCGCAGGCGGCCGAGACGCTCAAGGGCGTGAACCTGCTGCACGACCAGTTTGTCTGCACGTATCTCAAGGACGCGCGGAGTCAGGTGAAAATCTTCGCGCGCGACGGACGCCCGGTGCGCGAAGTGGAACTGCCGGGGATTGGTTCCGCCGGGGGCTTTGGCGGGCGGCGGACGGACACGGAGACTTTTTACTCGTTCACCAGTTTCAATGTGCCGGGCACGGTTTATCGCCACGACATGGTGAGCGGGCGCAGCACGGTTTTCCGCGAACCGCAGGTGGCCTTCAACCCGGCGGACTACGAGACGAAGCTGGTCTTTTACGCGAGCAAGGACGGCACGCGCGTGCCGATGTTCCTCGCGCACAAACGCGGGCTGAAATTGGACGGGAACAATCCGACGTATCTCTATGGCTACGGGGGCTTTAACATCAGTCTGACGCCCAGTTTTTCGATCTCGATGTTGACATGGATGGAGCAAGGTGGTTTGTACGCGCGTCCAAACCTCCGCGGCGGCGGGGAATACGGCGAGGACTGGCATCAGGCCGGGACGAAACTGAAAAAACAGAATGTGTTCGATGATTTTATTGCGGCGGCGGAATGGCTTGTCGCCAATGGCTACACCCGGAGCGGCCGGCTGGCCATCGCGGGGGGAAGCAACGGGGGACTGCTGGTCGGTGCGTGCCTGGCCCAGCGACCGGAATTGTTTGGCGTGGCGCTCCCCGATGTCGGCGTCATGGACATGCTCCGGTTCCACAAATTTACCATCGGCTGGGCGTGGACCAGCGACTACGGCAGCGCGGAAAAGGCCGATGAATTCAAAGCCCTCCACGCCTACTCGCCCCTGCACAATCTCCGTCCCGGCGTCCGCTACCCCGCCACCCTCGTAACCACCGCTGACCACGACGACCGGGTGGTGCCGGCGCACAGCTTCAAGTTCGCCGCCCGCCTGCAGGAGTGTCAGGCCAAGGTCGGTCCGCCGGTCCTGATTCGCATCGAAACCAAAGCCGGTCACGGGGCGGGAAAGCCCACGGCGAAGCTGATCGATGAAGCGGCGGACAAGCTGGCATTTGTGCTGGCTGAGTTTGGGATGAAAAAACCCTGACATCAGTGGAGTGCTGGAAGGTACGGTTACCTGAAGGCCTTGGAATCGATGGTCGAAGGGGCGGGCACGGCTCTGGCATTCGCCCTTGGGTACGAGAGTTTGCGAGTTGCAGTGGGGATGATCGCCGGCTGCCGACGCGGCGCGGTTGGGGCCGACTGGCTGCCACGCAGTCATTGCAGGCAATGATGCGGGCCATCGTCCGGGTGGCCGGGTGGCTGCCGAGCTTGCCGCCGTCGGCTGGCTGTGGATTGGCATCGCCAAAGCCGCCCGGGCGGCTTTGGTTGTGAAGGGTGGCGAACCCACGGGCACGAAGTGTGCCGATGAGATGCGCACAAGTGCGCAGGATTGGGGTGAAAACGGATGTCGGCGCGGCGCGGTCGTTTTCCACCCACCAACAAGGTCGTATGAACAGCAATCGGTTGCGCTGATATAAAAGGCACGGTACTCTGGCCCATGAATTCAAGCTTTTGTAGTCGTTTGGCGTTTGTTGGCTTGGTTGCGCTGACGGGCGCGAGTTGGGGCGCTTCTGAAGTCCGGGCAGAAGAAGGGGGCGGCGTGCCGGGTTTCACTTTTCGGGTTATCATCAATACGGACAAATCGCTGGTAGTTCAAACCACGACCAATTCGGTGGACTGGCAGGGGCTTTTCCAAGTGGCGTCACCCGGGGGAGGCTTTGCCGTTGTCGATCCCGCGACGGAAACCAATTTCATGCAGTTCTTTCGCGCCGTAGATCCGGAGGTTCCGCCGTTCGTGATCAACTCGAGCTTCCCGGATTTGCAGGCGGCCAAATGGGGCTTCAATACCAGCCGTTTTGTGGACACGAGCGTCACCACCAACCATGTGCTGCGGTTCGGCTGGAACGCTGAGGAAACAGATCCGAACCAACCCGTGTGGGTGCAACGCTTCGAGAGCGACTGGGCGACACCGAACGGGGACCGCTTGATGGAGTGGTACCTGACCCATCGCAATACCAATGGTGAGTACGTGCGGCCCATCATGGTGACGGTGTCGCGGCTGACCCAAGAGGTGCGCGGAAACCTGGCGGGCGAGTGGTCCTTTGTGAATCCCAAGGATCCGGGCAAGCAGGTGATGATTGTCCAAACCGATCCGATCCCCCGAGTTACCATCGGTCGTGCCCCGCGAACGAACCTGTTCGAAGTCTATAGCGAGACTACCGGCGAGACGATGTTCCTCGGCGGCGTTGCCCGAGGTATTCCCGATGTGGCTTCGCTGAATTTCTACGCTCAGAATGGTGCCAATGCGCCGACTTACGCGCGTTTGAGCCTGGGGGTGGTGAATGGCGCGGCTGGACTGGAGACGGGCAACCTGGGCTTCTGGACCCGCTTCAGCGGGGTCATGGCTGAACGCGCGCGATTGCTCTACAACGGCAACTTCGGCATCGGAAACACCGAACCGGCGTTCAAACTCGATGTCGATGGCGACGTGCGAATCCGTGGCTCCAGCGCGCTACGGTTCGGTGGAAATAATGGGGGGACCGATACGGCGATCTTCCGGTCAGGATCCGGTTTGTTGACGCTCGATGCCAATGTAATCATGCCCGCCGGTAGATCGCTTTCGGTGGCATCCCTTGCAGTGGGATCCCTTGCGGTGGGATCCCTTGCGGTGGGATCGTCCGATGCCGGAGGCAGTGGACTGCGCTTCGATTCGGGTACCAATTTGTTGACGCTGAATGCCAACGTGATCGTGCCCGCCGGTCGATCTCTTTCAGTGGCATCCCTTGCAGTGGGATCCCTTGCAGTGGGATCCCTTGCGGTGGGATCGTCCGATGCCGGGGGCAGTGGACTGCGCTTCGATTCGGGAACCAATTTGTTGACGCTCGATGCCAACGTGATCGTGCCCACGGGCCGATACCTTTCGGTGGGCACCCCCGATGCTAGGGGCAGCGAAGTGCGCATCTATCGATCTGCGGATGATCTGGCAACCGTGGAAGGAGCTTTGGCGCTCCGGCGCAACAACACCACCAGCTTGGCACTGGGCGCGTTTACCGCCTCCGACTCGCAGTTTCGGCTGGCCATCATGGCAGATGGCGGGCTGTTTTTCGGCAGCGGCTTGAGCGC
Organism: Akkermansia muciniphila; assembly: GCA_945861535.1. Lineage (GTDB taxonomy): Bacteria > Verrucomicrobiota > Verrucomicrobiia > Limisphaerales > BJHT01 > BJHT01. The sequence goes on from CAMAUZ010000029.1 coordinate 29,818, forward strand.
TCCGGATGTGTTTCTGGGGCGCTCGGGACCGCGGACGCTCGCGGTTGGCACCTCGGCGGCACCCGGAGATCTCAATGTCTTTGGGGCGGCCCAGGTGCGGGTGCGCAACACGACTACGATGACGGCGGTGCCGGGCCGTTTCCATGTTGACGCCACCCTCACCAAGTCCACGAACACCACGGTCTCCACGTTGCGGAGCGTGTCCGTGCCCGGTGGCACGTTTACGAAGACAGGCGATGCCTTGGAAATGCGCTGCAGCGGTTTTTTTGGCCCGTCCGGAGGTGCCAAGACTCTAAATCTGCATTACGGCAATTCGTTGGTCTTCACCACGGGTTCGCAGGCGTTTATCAATGCGTCTTGGGTGATTACCGCCGAGATCCTCCGCGCTGGCACGACTGCCCAAATCGTCAATGTGACGTTCGCCTCGGACAGCTCCCTGTTGCGGTCCTCCGCAAACGTCACGGTCACCGCTGAGGATAACGCCGCCAGCAACCAGATCCGTTTCACTGCCAGCGGCGACGTGACGGGCGCGGTGAATCAGCGAACCTGCACGATCGACTGGAAGCCAGCCAATTAATGGACGGCCAAACCGGTCCCCCCCACCCGCCTCCACGGAGTTGGTGGGCGCGAGATGCCGTAGGGTGTCAGTGGGTAAGCGGAGAGGGTTGGGAGGAAGATTAGGACAGGGAGTTTTTCAGCACCATGTGCGGAATTGCCGGAGTGATTCGAAGTGCCACCGGGCCGATTGACGCCCGTTTTGCGCTCGCCCTCGAACACCGTGGTCCCGATGACCGCGGCTGGCTCGTGTATGACGACGGTCGCAGCATCGCCACCGGGCGCGATCCGCGTCCCGCCTTCGAGGGGCGCCTGCTTCTCTGGCACCAGCGGCTTTCGATCATTGATCTTTCACCGACTGGGGCGCAGCCCATGAGCTATGGGGATGGCCGCTGGCACATTGTTTTCAACGGCGAGATTTACAACTACCTCGAACTAAAGCAGGAGCTGGAGGCTGCGGGCTGCCGGTTCAAATCCACCAGCGATACCGAGGTTCTGCTGGCAGGCTACGCCACCTGGGGCAAGGCGATGCTGCGTCGTCTGACCGGGATGTTCGCGTTTGCGATCTTTGACCAGCAAACACGCAGGGTGTTCCTCGCCCGCGACCCGTTCGGGATCAAGCCGCTTTACTACACGCAGGTGCCGTCCGGGCTGGCCTTTGCCTCGGAAATCAAGGCGTTGGTGAAGTTGGACGGCGCGCTGCGGCGGGCGAATCCGCAACGGGTTTACGACTACCTCCAGACCGGCCTGGGCGAAGCCGGCAACGCGGAGACCTTTTACCGCGACATCCAGCAACTCCCAGGCGCGCACTGCGCGGAGATCGACTTGGACACCCCGGCCAAGCTCCGCTGCGAGCGGTATTGGCAGATTGACCCGGAACGCCGGACGCAGTGCTCGTTTGCAGAGGCCGTCGCACAAATTCGCAACCTCTTTTTGGAGAACATCCGGCTGCACCTGCGCAGCGATGTCACGGTGGGCAGCACCCTGTCGGGTGGCATCGACTCCTCCTCCGTGGTGTCGGCCGTCCGGCATTTGCACCCGGCGGAGGCCCTGCACACGTTCAGCCTCGTGGTGCCCGAGGCCGCGGTGAACGAGGAACCTTGGATCAACATCGTGGCCGAGGCCTGCCGCACCCAACAGCATAAGACTACCGCCACCGCGGAGGGGCTTTTCGCGGATATCGGGACGCTGATTTACACGCAGGACGAGCCTTTTGGCGGAACCTCGATGTACGGTGAGTACTGCATCCACCGGTTGATTCGGCAGGCCGGGCTTAAGGTCGTGTTGGTGGGGGACGGCGGGGACGAGATCTTCGCGGGGTATCAGGCGTTTTTGGGAGCCTATCTGGCGTCCCTGACCACGCGTGGCCGGTTGGTGTCGGCGGCGCGATTTGCCCGAGTGGCGGCGCGCTTTCCAGGCATGAATCTCCTGCGGGTGTGTGCGTATGCGACCGAGTGCAGTCTCAAACCAGACCAGCAACGAGGGTTGCGTGCCCTGCTGGGAAAGAGCTTCTTCCCGCCATGGATGAAGGCCGGGTGGTTCGAGGCGGCCGGGGTCGAACCCACGACCAAGTTTGTGTCAGGCGGGGAAAAACTGCGGGCGCTGCTGGTGAAAATGCTCACCGAATCCGCCCTGCCAGGCCATCTCCGCTGCCAGGATCGCAATTCGATGGCGCATTCCATTGAAAGTCGCCAGCCGTTCCTGACACCCAATCTCGTGGAATTCGTGCTATCGCTGCCGGAGGAGTTTTTCTTTTCGTCCGCCGGCGGCACCAAACACTTGCTGCGGGAAGCCATGCGCGGACTGCTGCCCGAGCCGATCCGGCAGCGGCGCGACAAGATCGGTTTTGCCACCAATGAAGCCACGCTCCTCCGGCAACACTCGGGATGGGTGGAGCAGGCCTTCCGATCCGACCGGTTCCACACCTTGCAGGCTTTGGCCCCGGATGTGGTCATGGCCCAGTGGAGCCGGGTGCGAGACGGGGCGGCACCCTACGACGGGCGGGTGTGGCGCTGGCTGAACTTGGTTCTGTGGGCGGATAGGTTCGATGTCACTTTTTGACAAATCCGTTGCCGGGGATGGCGCTGGTGAGAAGCCCGGGGTAACCCGGTCGCTCGTGGGGTGGCCGGTTTGGGGGTGTGCGAGAGAGGTTTCATGACAGCACTGGACAAAGAACCCGGGGTGCCAAACCGCTCCCCCTCCGTGCCCGGAGAGCCGCCGTTGTGGCGTTCGAATCTCCATGTTTACTACTCGCCGATCCAATTCGAGAATCGCATCGGCAAGATCACCAAGTCACTCGTCACGCAAAACATTGTCGGCCAGGTGTGGATTGTCGGCATCTGGGCCGAAGGGCTGGCGGTGGATGAGCCGTTGGATGATCGACGCACCATTCATCGCATCCGGCTCCGCATACCCAAGGTCGCCGGCAACGGGGCGGCGCAATTGCTGCGCATGGCCGAATTCTCCTTCCGCACCTTCTGGTTTGCCTGGCGCCGCAAGGTTGACTTGGTCAACTGCCGGATGCTGTTCTTCCTCCCGGTGTGCGTCGCGCTCAAATACCTACGGCGGACGACACTCGTATATGACGCCCATGAGATAGAGAGTGAGCAAGAAGGTTTTCAAGGTTGGCGAAAACGCCTGCTGCAGTTCGTGGAACGCCGGCTGGTGAAATGTGCCGACCTGATGATTATCGCGGGCCGATCCTATGCGGACTGGTATGAGCGGGAATACGGTCTTAGCAACGTGGGCGTGCTTAACAATGTTCCTCCCCGGGGCAATCCCGAACCCATTGTCCGCCAGCGGACACTCCGCGAACCATTCGGCATTGGGGAAGACGAACTCCTTTTTATCTACCAGGGGCTGCTCGTCGAAGAACGGGGCATACTGCTGTTATTGCGGGCTTTCGCAGCGTGCCCTGACAAGTCGCGCCACATCGTTTTCATGGGATTCGGTCCCTTGCAGGAGCTGGTCGAGGCCCATGCGCGCGAACATCGGAATATCCATTTCCACCCCGCGGTCCCGGCGGCGAAAATCAAGTCATATACCTGTAGTGCCGACGTGGGCTTTTCCGCTCCGCTCCACACCTCCCTGAACAACTACCTCTGCAATCCGAACAAGACCTACGAGTATCTGCTGGCGGGGGTGCCGATGATTGTTAGCAATTTCCCCGAACTCACCAGGTTCGTGGCCGAGAACCAGTGCGGGTGGGTCGTGGAGCCGGAGGAACGCACCATTGCGGACTTGATTGCCCGGATTTCGCCAACGGAGATTGCAGTACTTCGCCGTAACATCGCGGTCAGCCGTCTCCGGCATGGCTGGGAAAATGAAGAGGAAAACCTCGTGCGCTACTATCACGATCTGGCCCGCCGCCGCGGGCTGCAGCTACCAATCCAATCGCCCGCATGATCGTAGTGATTGACTACGGAATGGGGAACATCGGGTCCATCCTCAACATCCTCCGCAAGGCCGATGGCCGCGCCGTCGCGTCCGCCGACCCGGCGGTGATTGCGCAGGCCGAGAAACTCATTTTGCCCGGCGTGGGAGCCTTTGATAACGCCGTAACCCGCCTCCGGCAACTTGGAATCGTGGACCTGCTCACGCAGAAGGCCACCGTGGAAAAAGTGCCGGTACTTGGCATCTGCCTGGGGATGCAACTGCTCGGCCATGCCAGTGAGGAAGGCGTGGAAAAGGGACTGGGCTGGATCGACGCCGACACCCGCCGCTTCCAGTTCGATGCGCCGGAGACACGTCGGAAAATCCCTCACATGGGCTGGAACATCTTGCGGCCGCGCTCCGCCACGGGTGCCTTTGCGGACTTGGATTCGGAGGAAACCCGGTTCTACTTCGTCCACTCCTTCCACGTAGTCTGTCACGATCCGGCGGATGTACTCGCCACCTCGCACTACGGCTTCGAGTTCACGGCGGCGGCGGGGCGTGGGAATATTGTCGGGGTTCAGTTCCATCCCGAGAAGAGCCATCGGTTCGGCCTGCAATTGATGCGGAATTTTGTCCGACTGTGACCATGTTGCTTCCCCGGGTCATCCCTTGTTTGTTGCTGCAGGGCCGGGGTCTGGTCAAGACGGTCAAATTCGCGGACCCGGTCTATCTAGGGGATCCAATCAACATCGTCAAAATCTTCAATGACAAGGAAGTCGATGAGTTGGTGTTACTGGACATTGCGGCAACACGAAATCGGCGCGGCCCGAATTTCGAGTTGCTGGCCGAAATTGCCAGCGAGGCGTTTGTGCCGCTGGCCTACGGGGGCGGGATCACGAAGGTCGAGGAGATTCAGCGTATCCTGAACCTCGGTTACGAGAAGGTGGTGTTGAACTCCAGCGCCTTCGAGATTCCGGACCTGGTGCGGCGGGCGGCGGACCAGGTCGGCAGCCAGAGCATTGTCGTCTCGATTGATGTCCGGCGCAGTTTGCTGGGCGCGAGCAAGGTTCTTACCCACTGTGGGGAGAAACCCGTGGGCGGGGACCCGGTGGAATGGGCGCAGCGCTTTGCAGGTCTGGGCGCCGGCGAGATACTCATCACAGCGGTCGATCGTGACGGCACCTTGAAAGGCTACGATCTGGAGTTGGTGCGCAAGGTATCCCAGGCGGTCGGAGTGCCCGTCATTGCGAGCGGCGGTGCGGCGACGGTGGCCGACTTCGGTCGGGCGGTCAAACAGGCCGGAGCTTCGGCGGTCGCCGCCGGCAGTCTGTTTGTCTTTGTCGGCCCCAATCGCGCGGTGTTGATCACATTTCCAAAACGAACCGAACTGAAAAGTGTTTTCTCATGAGTGAAACTTTAAGCGCTGTTACCGCAGTGGACGGCAGTCCTAATTACCGGATTTGCCCGCGGTGCATCATGGACACCACAGACCCGGAGATTCGGTTCGACCGCGACGGGGTTTGCCACCACTGCCAGGACGCCGAGCGGTTGTTTGCCGTGAAGTGGCCGCTGTACAAAACGGGACCGTTTCAAATTGACCGGATCACCCAGGCGATCAAGGCGGCCGGCAAAGGCAAGCGCTACGATTGTGTGATCGGGGTGAGCGGCGGGGTGGACAGCACCTACTTGGCGTACGTGGCGCACCAGTACGGCCTGCGACCGGTGGCGGTCCATTTCGATAACGGCTGGAACTCTGAGCTGGCGGTCAAGAACATCGAGAATACCCTCCACACGCTCGGCATCGATCTGGACACGTTCGTGATGGACTGGGAAGAGTTCCGCGACCTCCAACTCTCCTTTCTCAAGGCTTCGGTGCCTGACTTAGAAGTGCCTACGGACCACGCGATCATGGCGGTGCTTCTCCAGACGGCCATCCGGCATGACGTCCAGTACGTTTTGCTCGGCACCAACCTGTCCACCGAATCCATCCTCCCCCGCCGGTGGGCGTATGGCTACACCGACTGGCGCTATATAAAGGCCATCCAAGCTCGCTTCGGCACCGTGCCCGTTAAAAGGTTCCCGCACTATTCGCTGACGCGGATGGCCTATTACACCGGAATCCGGCGACTAAAGACCGTCAGCCTGCTCAACTCCGTTGAGTATACCAAGGAGCGCGCCATGGAAGTCCTGCTCAAGGAACTGGGTTGGCGCAATTACGGCAGCAAACATCACGAATCAATCATTACCAAGTTTCTCCAGACCTACATCCTCCCGAAGAAGTTCAACATCGACAAACGCCGCGCCCACCTGTCGTCGCTCATCATGTCCGGACAGGTCACTCGCGCCGCCGCGCTGGAAGAGATGAAACAAGCCCCTTACGACGAGAAAACCCTCAAGGAGGACAAGATCTATGTTGCCAAAAAATTCGGACTGACCGAAGGCGAGTTTGATGAGCTGATGGCCCGGCCGCCCCGGTGCTATCACGATTATCCGAACAGCTTCCACAGACTCGAACGGCTCAAACAATTCCGCAACCTGCTCCAACGATGCCATTTCCTCCCCAAGCAGGTGGGCTGGTAAGCGCGTGTTTGAAAACCCAAGCGACCCGTCGCGTGAGGACACGCGGCCTGCACAATTTGACCGAAAAGCCCGCCATCTGTAGGACGATTTTTCAAGCCGGCTCTGAGATTCCTCTCATCGTGCCGGAATGACTTGCCGGCACGGCCAGAGATAACTGCGAAGCGTGCCCGGAAAAATCCCGTGAGGGTTCCCGATTGAACTCCCATCCATCCCGGTGATCGCCACCCTCGGAACCTTGATTGCTCGCGGACGGATTTCCGGCTTTACCCGGCATGTGGCCACCATGAGCCTCGGCAGTTTCGGGGGGCAGGGCATTGCCTATTGCTGCACCCCACTGCTTACCCGATTTTACACCCCCTTGGAGATGGGAGCGGCTGCGGTCATCGTCACCGTGGCAAACATTCTTGGCCAGGCCGCGACGGGAAAGTACGACATGGCCATCTGTCTGCCGGAGCGGGACGACGAAGCATGGTCCGTGTTTGTCATTTCGCTGCTGGCCTCGTTCACGAGTCTGATCTTGCTGCTGATGGTGTGGCTTACCAGCGCCGCGCAGATTGCGGATCTTTTCGGCATCCATCACGCAGCGCCATGGCTGGGGTTCGTGCCGTTGATTGTGTTTCTGATGGGTTGCCAACAAAGCGTACAGATGCTCCTAAGTCGCCGCCAAGCCTGGGGACGGGTTTCTGCCAGCCTCGGTTTCCAAGCTGTGGGCACGGCTGGAGGGCGGCTCGGGTTTGGGGTCGTGGGTTGGGGCACGACCGGCATGTTGCTCGGCACGCTTTGCGGCCTGTTGGTCGCCAACGCGACGATGGTTGGATGTGCATTGCGGAATGATTGGCGTGCCGCGTGGGCATCCCTCCATGACTGGAAAAGAATGCGCGGTCTGGCCGCCAGATATGCCGAGTTTCCACGCTGGTTTTGCCTTACCTCGATAGTCAACGGGCTTGGCTCGGCCATTCCGCTCTTTGTGATTAACAAGGTTTACGGTGGGGAGGAGGCGGGGCGGTTCAATCTGGCCTATCTCGTGGTGGGAGTGCCGGCCTCGGTGGTCGCCTCGGCGGTCGCCCAAGTTTTCCAGCAGCGCATCGCCGATCAATGGCGCGCCAATTTGCCGGTCAAACCTTTGGTCTGGGCACTGGCAACCCGGCTGGCGTGTCTGGCCCTGCCGGCGTTGGTAGTGTTGCTCGCCTTCGGTCCCGAATTATTCCGGGTCGCGTTCGGGGAAAAGTGGGAACTGGCGGGACACTATGCGCGAGTGACCGGGGTTGCATATGCGGTGCAGTTCGTTATCTCGCCATTGAGCATGGTGTTTCATGTGGTGGGGGCGGTGAAACTGAGCAGCCTTTGGAAGGTGGCTTTCTTCTGCACGAGTCTTGCCACCGCGCTGGCGGCATCCCGGCTCCCAATTAATTCGTTCTTGCTGGCTTATGCGATCCACGATGTGGTGCTATATTCAGCCTATGGCTGGCTGGCCGTCTCCTGTGTGGTGCGGACCCGCGGTCGAAGTCTGGATCGAAAAAAATAGTTGCCGGCGGGCGAAGCTTGAGGACAAATTAGCGTGTCGCTGTTCATAGGAATTCTTGATTATCTCGGATTGGCTGGCGTCTTGATTCTGGCTTGGATGGTGCTTCGAGCCTTTCATGGCGCGAGTCTGCTGGCCGTGTATGTCATATGCGCCGGACTCCAGACGGGCTTGGCTGTCTTCAGCGCCGTGGAAGCGGCGGGGCAAGATGTCTCGGTGGACATCTCCAGTACGGCAGCGGACCGGTTTGGCATTGCGCTTCTGATTTTCTACGCCATTACCGGTTTATTCCTTTATCTCCTTTTGCGATTGCGAAAGCAGAAGGCGTCAACTATTGAGTCCAAGATTGTCCATTTGCCGGAAACTTGGAAAATCGCCGCGGTCGCGATGCTGGTGCTGTTTCTCGGGGTCCGGATGCTATCACCAACCAGTGCCCGCGTGATTGAGCAGGGGGGGGGGGCAATTGCGTCCGGGCAGTACTACGAGTTGCGCGGCGAGATTATCGACTTGGATTTGGCAGAAATCAATTCGCGGACTATGTTTTATTTGGAAACCACACTGCGACGCGTGCTGTTCGTCATTCTAATCGTGAGTGCCTTCGAGTTACTTACCGTGCCGAGTACCCGGGCCTTGGTTTTTATGGCCATCCTGTTCGTGGGGTTGACGCTGGCAGAGATGAGTCGTTTCCAGAAAGGACCGGTGGCTTGGGTTGTCGCGGCCGCGGTGGTGCCGTTCATCCTTGGCCGCTCCAGACTTGGAACGGGCAGTCCCTACTCCACAATCGCTAAAATCGGCACCTCCGCAGGTGTGTTAATCCTCATCAGCGGCGCGCTGTACTCACTCACTGAAGATTTATCGTTTGGGGAGGGCTTTGGACGGGTGATTAACCGGTTCTTTGTGGTGCCCGCCTATACCAGCATGATGTACTTCGAGGTGTATCCCTTCAGGCTGCCGCATGTGGAGTGGGCAGATTTGCGTCCTGTGCGGGAACTGTTCGGAACGACATCACTGCAACCGGCCAACGGTCTGATTGCAATCGATGTCGCCGAATCCCTCACCGGCATTAGGTGGTCTTCCAATGCCGGGATCGTCGCTGAGTCGTGGGCTGCCGCAGGTTACCTCGGAGTGGTTCTCGGGACCTTGGCCTTGTGTGCCTTTGGATTTGTAGTGGACCGCAATACCTCTCAACGGCTCGGGAAAATCAACATGACCCCGTTAGCGATCTATTATTGGCTCGGACTACTGGTGTATGGTAATTCGGCCTTGCTCTATGCGCTTGCCGAGCACGGGCTTTGGTTTGTGCCATTCCTCTACTGCTTCGCCATAGACCGGGCGACGCGAATGTTACGGCGTCGGCGCCAGGCACTTGCTACCCAGCGGGCGAACCGGACTTCCGCCGGTTCGATTTATCTCCCGGGCGCTCCGCCTGTGAAACCTGTCTAGCCGTTCCTGCGGTGCATACACCGGCGCCTGCTCGTGGATGACGCCCCCACCATTATTATCTTATGATACGATTCGGACTTCTGGGCTGCGGCAAGATTGCCGAACGGCACGCCAAATTGCTCGCGGGCAATCACATTCAAGGCGCCAAACTGCAGGCGGTGTGCGATCCGAATCGTGAACGCGCACAGCAATTTGCCACCGCCTATGGAGCCCGCGCCTGCGGAACCATCACGGAGCTGATGTCTCCGGGCGATGTGGATGCTGTCGCGGTCCTCACGCCCAGCGGCTTGCACGCGGAAAACATCCTCCAGCTTTCCGCCTATCGCTGCCCCATCGTGGTGGAAAAACCGATGGCGCTCACGCTCGATGATGCCGACCGGATCATCGAAGTGTGCGATCGCCACCGGATCAAGCTGTTTGTGGTGAAGCAGAATCGTTTCAATGTGCCGGTACAACGGCTGCGGCAGGCACTGGACGGAGGACGTCTTGGCAAGCTCGTGCTCGGCACCGTGCGCGTGCGCTGGTGTCGGCGACAGGATTATTACGATCAGGCGAGCTGGCGCGGCACTTGGGCATTCGATGGCGGTGTGCTCGCCAACCAGGCCAGCCATCATGTTGACTTGCTCGAATGGATGATGGGGCCGGTCGATTCGGTATTTGGCATTGCGACCACAGCCTTGGCTCGAATCGAGGCCGAGGATACCGCGGCTGTCACCCTGCGTTTCCGGAACGGCGCGATCGGCATCATTGAGGCCACGACGGCTGCGCGCCCCAAGGACATCGAAGGCTCGCTGTCTGTGCTCGGCGAAAGCGGGGCCGTGGAAATTGGCGGTTTCGCGGTGGACAAATTGAAGGTGTGGCAGTTCGCGCCCGAAAGCATGTCGGATCGCGACGCCTTCACCGAGGCCGGCTCAAATCCACCGCATCCGGTGGGATATGCCCATGCTCGATACTACGAGCATGTCATCGATTGCATCGAGAACAACCGACAGCAGTTGGTCGATGGTCTGGCCGGCCGCCGCAGCCTTGAACTCATCAGCGCGATCTATGAGTCTGTCGAGACCGCTCGCGAGGTGTCGCTACGGTTCAAACCGCATCAGTGCAAGCTCGGAATCACCAAGTGAGAGGAATTGCACCCTTGGCATTGTAAGACTATGGAAGCGTTCAAAGTGCGCAAAGTCGGAATCGTTGGGGTGACGTTTGGCGAGGGTGTCACGATAGTCGAACCGGTCAATCTCTACGGCTGCGTGATTGGCAGCGGGACGTTTATCGGACCGTTTGTCGAAATCCAGCGCGACGTCCGGATCGGCAGCCGCTGCAAGGTACAGTCCCATGCGTTTATCTGCGACCTCGTGACGATTGGTGACGACTGTTTCATCGGGCATGGAGTAATGTTCGTCAACGATACCTTTGCCCGTGGCGGCCCTGCCCGCGGCGACCGCAGCCTTTGGAAATCCACCAGCATTGGCAACCATGTGAGCATCGGCTCCAATGCCACCATCCTGCCGGTGAGCATTTGCGATCATGTCGTGATCGGAGCCGGAGCGGTAGTAACCAAAGCCATCACTGTTTCGGGTGTCTATGCCGGCAACCCGGCACGTAAGTTGCGTCCCCTATAATAATTACCTTATGAATGTTCCCTTTGTTGATCTCCATGCGCAGTATCTGACCATCAAGCCTCAAATCGATGCGGCCATCGGCGAAGTCATCAGCGAATCCGCCTACATCCGCGGCTCCCATGTTGAGGCGTTCGAGGCGGGTTGGTCGCGGGTGACCGGGATGAAGCACTGTGTCTCATGTGCCAACGGCACCGACGCGCTTTACATCGCCATGCGGGGGTTGGGCCTGAAGCCGGGCGACGAGGTCATAACCACCGCCCACTCGTGGATCTCGACGACGGAGACCATCACCCAGGCCGGCGGGCGCGTCGTGTTCTGTGACACGGATTATCAGTCCTTCACCATCGATCCGGCCCAGATTGAGGCGAAGATCACGCCGCGAACCGTTGGCATCATTCCCGTTCATCTTTACGGACAGTCGGCGGACATGGACGCCATTATGGAGATGGCCCGTCGACATCGCCTGTGGGTGGTTGAGGACTGCGCCCAAGCGCATCTGGCGACCTTCAAAGGCCGGCAGGTCGGCACCTTTGGCAACGCGGCAACCTTTTCGTTTTATCCGGGCAAGAATCTTGGAGCTTACGGTGATGCCGGCGCAATTGTCACCAACGATGCTCGTTTGGCCGAATGGATGGCCACCTACGCGCGACACGGGGGAAAGGGTGAGCATCTAATGGAAGGCATCAACAGCCGGCTCGATGGACTCCAGGCCGCGATTTTGAATGTCAAGCTGCCGCATTTGGCCCGCTGGACCGAACTGCGTCAGGCGGTGGCCCGTCAATACGATGGGTTGCTCGGGAATATCGACGTGCTTGTTACTCCGCAGGTTGTCCCCGGCCGCGATCACGTCTATCACCTGTATGTGATCCGAACGGACAAGCGCGACGCCCTCAAGAAACACCTCGCTGACCAAGGGATCAGTTCGGTCCTGAATTATCCCAAGGCACTGCCCTTCTACCCCGCGTACGCCTATTTGGGACACAAGCCCGAGGATTTTCCGATCGCGTATGCCAACCAGTCCCGCATTTTGTCGTTGCCGATTTACCCCGAAATGACCGCCGATATGATCTACCATGTCGCAGCGACCATCCGACAGTTTCTCGGAAAGTAGATGGCGGGGAACGAGGTTGCGCCACCTCAGTGACGCCGGAAATGGAGACACCAATGCATGGTGGTTCTCATGGTTTCCCGTTGTGGCTCTTACTAACGCCTGTCGGCCCGTAGAATGTGTATGAGAGTGCTCTATGTGCAAATGGTCAGCAGTCCGCACAGCCCCGTTGACGGATCGACGATGAGCATGATGCACCTCATCAAGTCGTTCCCTCCGGGCGAAGTCCAGGCCCGGGTGCTCTGTCCACCAGGCAAGGTCGCAGAGTTTCTTCAGAAGAACGGTGTTGATTGGAGCGCGATTCCATCCGTGTCCCTGTTGCAGAGCACGGCAGGCATTCCAATTCGGGGAGCACGGCGACTAGATGTACTTCGGGCGTTGTGGGATACCCGGCATGGCGGAGTCATTCGCCGGATTGTCAGCGAATGGAGGCCCGACCTAGTTCATTTGAACGAACGTGGGATGCTGCATGCAGCCCGCGCGGTTGACCAAATCGGGGTTCCGGTGGTCATGCATGCGCGACAAGTCGCTGACCCAACCAACTCAGTGGTTCATTCGCGGTCAATCCAGTGGATTAACCGACATGTCGCCCGGACCATTGCGATCGATGAAAGCGTCCGCAGCTCGCTGCGAGGCATTCAGCGCTGCGAGGTTGTTTACAATCCCCTGCCGGAATCGCTGTTGTCATCGCCTGGGCCGGAACGCCCCGGGGCGCTCCGAAATGGGACGGGGGATGAAATGAACGTCACCTACTTGGCGACGCTCAGTACGGTCAAGGGCGTTTGGGACTTGTTGGAGGCCGCCGACCGGCTTCGTAACCATCGTGGGATTCGGTTCTCGTTGGTTGGCGGCAATAGCCGTTCAGCTGCGTTTCATAAGTCGCTTATCGGGCGCGTGGCACGTGTCCTCGGACTGGCCTCTGACACGGAACGGAAGTTAAGCGAGGCGATTGGCATTCGCCGCTTGGAAAATATCCGCCTGCTTGGGCGGGTAAGCGATATCCAGACGGTCCTGGCCGGAACGGATCTTCTGGTTTTCCCGAGTCACTTGAACGGTCCCGGGCGGGCTGTCTTCGAGGCCGGAGTGATGGGAATCCCCTCAATAGTTGCGATGAAGGACAAAGTCGAGGACGTGGTTCAGCACGGGGTGACCGGTTTGATAGTCCCCGAACGCAATCCAGTCGAACTCGCAGCCGCAATCCAAAGATTGGCTGACGATCCCAGCCTAAGAGTCCGAATGGGCGCTGCTGCTCGGGAGCGATATGTCCGGCAGTTCGATCCCCGCTGTGCAGCCGAGGCGGTGCTGGGCATTTACCGGCAGATAGTCACCGCCCGGTCCCAGCGCGCGGTTGACCAGCAGTGAATCGCTGGCCTGCTCGAACTCTTGCCCCGGTCCGGTCTAAATGAATTCAAGGCCATGAGACTACTTATCACGGGCAGTTCCGGCTTCATTGGCAGTCATCTGGTGGTGGCGGCATTGAAAAGAAGCGCCCTGGTGGCGGGGGTTGACACTGCGCCAACCGCACTAAGGCATGAGTCGTTCACTTATCTCTCTTGCGATATTTTGGAGGCCGAAAAATTGCGGGCTATCTTCTCCCAGTTTCAGCCAGACCATGTCGTACATCTGGCTGCCACACATGATATTTCAACACCTGTCAATGAGAACCTTGGACTGGCGGGCTACCGGGTTAACACAGATGGGACCGCTAACTTGATTGCAGCCATCAGGGACTATGGAAGAGTGCGGCGTGCGGTCTTTACTTCAACCCAGCTGGTTTCGCGAATTGGGCATGTCCCCGCAAATGACCAGGATTATCATCCCTCCACCTACTATGGCCGCAGCAAGTTGATCGCTGAGAGATTGATTCGTGAGCAGCAGGGCGGTGGGACGGAGTGGGTGATTGTTCGGCCCACGACTGTGTGGGGACCGGGCATGATGAAGCACTATCAGCGGTTCCTTGAGCTAATCAAGCAGGGCAGATACATCCACACCGGACGCAGGCAACTGTTCAAGACCTACGGGTATGTGGGCAACATCGCCACCCAATACTGCGAACTCCTAACGGCGCCGGCCAAGCAGGTTCACGAGAAAGTTTTTTATCTTGCTGATTATGATCCGTTATCACTCCGTGCCTACGCAGATGCCCTGGCCCATGAAATGGACGCGCCGCCTATCAGGACGATTCCGGAGCCGCTGATGTGGGCGGCGGCCAAAGCCGGGGATGTGCTGAATTACTGCGGTTGGAGTCGCTTCCCGCTGAACTCGTTTCGGTTGACCAATATCTTAACCGAGTATCAGGTGGACATGGTCAAGACGCAGGAGGTTTGCGGGCGTTTGCCTTATACCTTCGAGGAAGGGATTAGGGAGACAGTTGCGTGGTTCCTGACTGTTCGGCCGGGCGGGGATATGAGTCAACGAGGGGGGCTGGCTTCCTCGTCAGAGCGCTAGGTCAGGTTGAAGTCGCGGGGGTAGCCAAGCGCATGACTAGTATTTCAACATTGGTGGGAACACCTGGTCGCGCTACATGGGGGAAATGTCTTCACCGGCATAAATTTCGACCTGCCTGGGGAGCGGTTCTTGCCTCGTTTGAGGGGTGGGCCGGGCATGAATCTTGGCGGACTCTCGCATGATTTCGGAGGTGCCAAACCCAGTGTCCAAGGTGGTTTTGTTTTCGGAAATGTTTTACCCGGACACAACTTCGACCGCGTACTATTTGACTGAGATAGCCCGGGGATTGTCCGTTGAGTTCCCGGTCACGGTGGTGACGGCCAAATCCGATCATGCGGGGGAGTCCTTGGCTGGGATTCGGATTTATCGTTGCGCGACCGCTGGAGCGGGGCACGGGAGCCTGTTGGCTCGGGGTTTGGCCTCAGTTGGATTTTGCCTGTCGGCGTTATGGCGTGGCATCCGAGTTGTGCGGCGTGGAGATGTCGTATTTACCGTCACCAACCCGCCGCTGCTGCCCTATTTCGCCTTGCTGCTGGCGTATTTCAAGTCGGCGCGATTTGTATTGTTGGTCCATGATGTCTATCCCGAGGTGCTCGCCACCGCTGGGATTCTGCGGAGCGATTCCCTGCCCTATAAATGTCTGGCTGCTTGCTCGCGCTACTTGCTCCGACGTTCTCGACCTGTCATTGCCTTGGGCCGTGACATGCAGGCCGTGTTTACCAGAAAAGGTTGTTCTCCTGCTCAAATTCACCTAATCCCCAACTGGGCCGAGAACGAACTGATCCCAGTATTGCCAAAACGGGATAACCAATGGCTGGCCAAACTGGGTCTCAGAGACGCCTTCATTATCCTTTACGCCGGCAACTCTGGGCGGACACATGACATTGAGGTGATCCTTGGCGCGGCGCGTCATTTGCGGGCGGAGAAATCCCTGCACTTCCTCATCGCTGGTTTTGGCCGGCGGTTGGAAGATCTCCAGAACTCGATCCGCCGGGATTCGCTCGCCAATATTTCGGTCGAACCGTTTGCCTTCCCGCGGGCCGAGCAGGTGCAAACCTTGTCCGCAGGCGACGTTGCTCTCATTACATTTGTGCCCGGCATGGCGGGAGTTTCGGTGCCGAGCCGCATGTACAACGTGATGGCCGCTGGTCGCCCGATCATTGCGGTGGCCGATGCGGAATCTGAACTCGCGCGCGTGGTGACAGAGGAAGCAATTGGGTGGGTGGTGCCTCCCGGCGACGCACGGGGATTGGCGGCGGCAGTGCTCGCCGCCCGTGACCATCCGGTAGAGACCCGGCAAATGGGCGAGCGCGCCGCCCGCGCGGCGCGGGAGAAGTATTCTCTGGAATTGGCGCTTGCGGGCTATCGGACCGCCGTGCGCAAGGTTGCAGCGCCTGTTTCCAAGCCGTAACAACTTAGTCGTAGCGCGGACGGGCAGCCGACCAGCGGCAACCCGCCTGCGTCATCCAACCGTCTCCGGGGGCGTCAGCAGCGGGCGCCGCGCCACTAGGATGAACTCCGACGACAGTTTCGGCCTCGCCCGGAGCCAATCCGCGCCATGTATCATGCGGACGGCGCGGTAATAGAGCGCCGAGTCCCATTTGTAGCTCGGCGTGGCCTCCAACACCTGGTGGAAGCGAAACCCCTCTAGGATGTCAACAGCGAAGCCCGCCGCGCGGAATTGCTCCTCCCAACGGGGGAGGCGCCACTCTCGCATCTCGTGCCTTGCGTTGCGATAGTGCTGCCCGTGTGTCCGCGGCGTGAGCGAGAACCGCAGTCGGTTAATCCGCCCGCGAAAATGCAACTCCATGCAGCGCAGCAATTCTTCGACGGAGACGCCGTGCTCGCGCGCAATCTCGTCGAGCACGATACGATTGTAGCTGGGGAAATACAGGTAGTGGTAGAGACGCGCGTAGTGGGCGCGAACATTTACCCGCGAGCGCAACGCGGCAGCGGCAGCGGCAGCCGGCCGTTCCAGACCCGCCACCGCCCCTAGGCGCCGGTCCACGCGCTGGAGCCGCTCGGCGACTTTCCCCCGCGTCGCCACTGAAATCCCGGCCGCGGCCAGCGCCGCCGTAGCCAGCCGGGACGCCCAGCCCAGCTCGCGAGCGACGGCGACGGCCAAGATGAACGGCAGCTTCAAGACGAAGCCTCCAACGAACCGGAACGCGCACAACATCGGCGTTCCCGTGATGCAAATGCAGATGCCGCCGGGCTTCAACACCCGCAGCACCTCCTGGTTGTAGGCCACGACATCGGGCACGTGCTCGATGACGGAATTGTGGAACACGATGTCGAACGTGCGGTCGGGGTAGGGGAGCCGACGTCCGTCGTTGTGGGCGAATTGCACCTCGCCTTTTGCCAGTCCGCGCAACACCGTCTCGCGCCCCGACCCTACGTCGTGATTTGCGCCGACGAAGCTGCCGGGAACCTGCAGCTCCGTGGCTGACACCCGTCCGAACTGGCTGAGCAATGCACTGTGGACCCCGTAACCGCAGCCGATCTCCAAAATCGTTTCGTGCGGATGCCGCGCCACAATCGGATATACGAAATCGAAAATGGCCAGCTTCTGTAGCAGATGGTGCCGCGAGACCAGCCCGGGGTGTTCATCGGCGAACGCCACAAACCGAGCCAACTCGTCATCCGACATGTGGAGCAGCCGGTTACGGATCGGCAGTCTGGGTTTTTCCGCCCCGCCTTGGGGGGCTGATTGCTTTTGTGTCGAACTCATTCGCGGCGACTCTATTTCCCGGGGGAGCCGGGAAACAAGTGTACAGTTTTGTAGATCGGCAAATTTTGGCGGTCTGCGGACAGTTCAGCACCCGTCCCGCTCCCCCGAAAAGCGTACCCGGAACCGCGCCCGGGGAAAACCGCTCCGCCATCCGTAGGCCAGCGGATTAACAACGGAATCTGGCCCATGCAACATGTCATCGTCACGGGGGCTTCGGGCTGGTTGGGGAGCCGAATTTGCGCCGCCCTGGAGCACGACGGAAGGACGGTCCGACGGGTAGTTCGCCAGCGCGGCACCGGTGGTGAATTCGGCTGGGATTTCGGCCGCAGCGACGCGTTGGGTCCGTTGGTCGCGTTCCTTCGCGGCAGTGACACGATCATTCATTGTGCCGCCCGGGTGCATGTCGGCAGTGACGGGGACGATGCGGCGAAAGCACATAACGCCGTCAACGCCGTGGGCACCCGCCAGTTGGTGCAGGCGGCGCGGGAAGCAAGCGTTCAGCGGTTCGTCTTTCTCAGCACCATTGCCGTGTATCATTGCGAGGGGCTATCCCGGCCGGCCACCGAGGATCTCGTCGGATCTGGCGAGTCCGCCTATGCAAAATCCAAGCGGACGGCAGAGCAATTTGTCGCCGAGTCCGGTTTGGATTGGCGCATCGCCCGCCTTGCCACCGTGTTCGGCGAGGGGGACATCGCCAATTTTCTGCGACTGGCACGGGCGATCCGGCGCCGCCGTTTTTTTGTGCCGGGCGAAGGGTGTTCCCGGAAAAGCGTCGTACCGATCGACCGGGCGGTGGAAATCATTCAGCGGCTGGCGGCGATCCATGCCCCGCGCCACCGCCTGCTCAATGTCGGCAGCCCCATTCGTCCGACGCTACGGGAAATCTCGGACGCGTTTTCGGACCTCTGCGGCTTCGCCCGCGTTCCGTCGCTGGGACTGGCAGCCAGCCGGTGGCTGGCGCGGATGGGAGATGGCTTGCGCTTGGCCGGCCTCGCCGCGCCCTACGACAGCGCGACGCTGAAGAAGCTCACCACCGGCACGATTGTTGACGTGCAGCGCCAGCAGGAGCTTTTCCCGGACTTGCAGTGGGGAAGTTTCCACGACGATTTGCGCCGCCATCGCGACTATTATCTGGCCGCCACCTGAATCGAGGTGGCCAAGCCGGAACTGCGGCGGCGGTTCCTCCGTCCAACCTCAGCACCTCTGCCGTCAAGCCGCGTTTACGCGGCTTTTTTGTTTTGGGGCGGAAGCGGGAGGCGCACCGGCGATTCGTTGGCGAACGCGCGCCACCGCGCGCTTATCGCCTTGCACCGGCAGTGGCGGTGGCTAGGGTGCGACCATGCCGAAACAAACGTGGTATATCGCCGCCATTCTCTCGTTGCTTGCCGTGCTGGCGTTCGTGGGTCTCACGTCCTGGCAGCGCTCTTCCGAACTGGAAAAAATCCGCGCTGAGATGGCCCGGACGCGCACGCTCGCCGAGCAGGCGGCGCAGCAGTTCCAGAGCGCCAATCAGAAGCTCGCCGAGAAGGAGTCGCTGGTGGCGCAACTCGAACAGGAGCGGCAGGTGGCCGTCGCCGCGCAGAAGGGGCTCGAAGATCAGATGCGCGCGTCGCTCCAGTCCAAGGACATCACCATTTCTCAGCTTCAGGGCAAGCTGACGGTGAACATCCTCGACCGCATCTTGTTCGACTCGGGAGAGGTGCTGTTGAAGCCCGAAGGGGAGCAGATTCTGCTGAAGATCGCCGGCGTGCTCTCGCAGTTTCCCAACCGCCAGATTCACGTCGTGGGCCACACGGACGACGTGCCGCTGAGCGCCAATCTGCGACAGCGCTTTCCCAGCAACTGGGAATTGTCCACCGCCCGCGCCACCGCAGCGGTGCGGTTTCTTGAGGAGAAGGCCAGTGTCGATCCGCGTCGCATTGGTGCGGTTGGTTACGGGGAATTCCATCCCATCGCGCCCAACACCACGGCGGAGGGGCGCGCGCTAAACCGCCGCATTGCCCTCGTCGTGCTGCCCGAGGAACTCGCTGGCGCGGACATCCCGCCGCCCGCCGGCAGCGCAAAACCCAAGCCTGTGCTAGAATCGCCCGCGCCGCCGGTTCCGCCGGCACCAACACCTGCGCCCACAACCGGGCCCACACCCACACCCGCGCCCGCGCCGCCTGCGCCGCCCGCGCCTCCAGCCCCGGCTCCAAATCCCTCCAATCCCACGCCCCCGCCCGCCCCAAGCGCGGACACCGGTCCTTTCAAACCCGTGCCGGCTGTTCCTCCCGCTCCCGTTCCGTCGCTGGAAGGTCCGAAGAAAAACCCTTAATCTGCGGGCCTCGCTGCGGACGCACGCACGGAGTTTGCTCGGTGTGCGCGCGGTATCTCCAGCCTTCCGTCCGACCTCCCCGGTCGGACTTTTCATTTCCCGACCGCTTTCCCCAAGCGGCACCTCCGGACGCACGACCAATCCTCCGCCGCGCGACCTGATCTTGTTCCCTTCTCCCCTCCCTCACGGCGTTTTCCGCGCCCAGGCGCGAGCCAGTCTGCCTCAACTCGCGCCTGGCAATCACCCTTACCCAAGACCAAGCTTCCCTGCGGCGTTTACGGACCGGTGATCGCTTGGCCCCAACCATTATCACGCCCACTCGCAAAAATAATTCCTCTGTTTTCTGCTCCCACCACGCCCGCGGCTTCCCTAGTCTCGACCTGTCCCTGCAACTCAACCCTGAACGGAAAACCCACCATGAAAACCCACATCCCAATCCGCCTCACACTTCTCGCCAGTGTCGCCACGCTCGTGCTTGTCGGCTGCCACACGTTCCACAACGCGAAGTCCAGCCACCAATCCAGCAGCGTCGTCAACTATCTCTATCCCAATCAGGCCAATCCCGTCGTCCAGCCCGCGATTCCCGTGCTGTCACTGCCGTTGAAAGTGGGCGTCGCCTTCGTGCCGGGCGACTCCGGGCGCGCCTCGTCGCATGCTGGCAGCGGCCCGCTCTCGGAGACCCAGAAATTCGCGCTCATCAACGAAGTCAGTGAAAGCTTCAAGAAATTCCCCTTCGTCAAGTCGATTGAAGTCATCCCTTCTTCCTATCTCACGCCCCGCGGCAGCTTCGCCAACCTAGACCAGATTCGTTCCATGTATGGCGTCGATGTCGTCGCGCTCCTCTCCTACGACCAGGTCCAATTCACCGATACCGGACTACTCTCGTTAACTTACTGGACGCTGGTCGGCGCCTATGTGGTGAAGGGTGAGAAAAATGACACCCAGACCATGCTCGACGCCGCCGTGTATGACATCCGGAGCCGCAAGCTGCTCTTCCGCGCCCCTGGCATCAGTCGGGTGCAGAATTCCGCGACCCCGGTCAATCTTACCGAAAAACTCCGCCTCGACCGCGACGAAGGCTTTCGGCTCGCCGCGACCGAACTGGTCACCAACCTCCACCGCGAACTCGAACTCTTCCGCGAACGCGTGAAGAAATCCCCGGACGAAGTCAAAATCGTCCACCAGCCTGGCTACACCGGCGCGGGGAGTCTCGGCGCTTGGGAGGTCGCCCTCGTCGCCGCGCTTGCCGCCCTGCAACTCCGGCGCCGACCAACCCCGCGCGCCTGATCCATGCGCGCACGAGTCATCCAATCCGGCTCCGCAGCCGCCGAGGTTGATAGGCAGCTTCCTATCCCGCGTCGGGGCGTACGCCTCGTCACCTCGGCAGCTACTGACTGTGGACGTTCCCTGCGCGACAGCGTGACTCGGAAGCTACTCTCGCCGACAGCCCTCGCGCTCGCGGCCGCCTTGCTGGTATTCGCCCTGCCGCACTGCCAGTCGCTGCTTATCTACGACCGGGAAGCCATTCTGGCGGGCGAACTCTGGCGGCTCTTCACCGGTCACTGGGTCCATTTCTCGGCCATGCACCTCGGCTGCAATCTCGCGGTGCTCGCCGTGGCTGGACTGATCTTGGAATCCGGGACCGCCATCCGCACCGCGCAGTTGCTCCTTCTCGCGCCGTGGTTCATCAGCACCGGCCTTCTTGTCTGTGAGCCGCAACTGCGCCGCTACGGCGGTCTCTCCGGCCTCGCCACGGCCGCTGTCATTGCGCTCGCCATTGACGCGTTCGCCAGACGTCGGCAAGCCCCGCTCGCCGGTTGGACGGCGGCCCTGCTGCTACTGCTCTTTGGATTAAAAACTGGTCTTGAGTGGCACACCCAGCGCGCGCTACTCGCCCTCGAGGCCGATGCCGGCTACACCGTTGTCCCCCTCAGTCATCTACTTGGTGGACTGGCGGCGCTCCTCCTTCACCGGCTGCCCGGTTCCGGGTGCGCTGGCGACACACCCGCGAACGGCTCCCGCAGATTCAAGGCGACCACAGATTGAATTCGACATCTGTGGTCGCTTTGAATCTCTGGGAACTCTCTGACAGTTGGTCGGAGGAATTTAAGTCTAACCCCGGATAGACATGAATTAACCCGGATAGGTTTAGGGATTTTTAATTCCCTACTTTCGTCTGGTAGGTACACCCAGGGAGGTCGAGTCACATCCGTGTTCATCAGTGTTTCTCCGAGGGATCTCAAGGCCAGCTTCCTTTTCGAACTTCGCCGCCCGGAAGCGCGTGCGGATCTGGTTGGGTTTGAAACCTATCCGCAGATTCTTCCTGATTGGAGACGCCGTAGGGAGGCGCAAACCATCCTTAGTCCAACCACGCTGCTCTCGCGGAAAAAGTTAGAGACTCCTTACGTCGTCTCCTACAAGGAGTTGGCGCTTCGCGGGGCTATTTGGAGACCACCGGCTGCAGGAGCGCCTCGGCGTGTTGGCGGGCGGCGTCGCTGTGGCCGCCCAACATGCGGGCGAGTTCGGTGATGCGCGCCGGTTTCTCGAGGCGCTGGATTTGCGAAACAGTGCGGCCGTCCTTGATTTGTTTGAGGACGACGAAATGGGTCGCGGCGGCGGCGGCGACGGGCGCGAGGTGGGTGATGCAGAGCACCTGATGTTGCCGGGCGATCTGGCGCATTTTGTCGCCGACGGCGTTGGCGGTTTCGCCGCCGACGTTGGCATCGACCTCATCGAAGATCAGCACGGGCACCTCGTCTTCGCTGGCGAGGACGGTCTTGAGGGCGAGCATCACCCGCGCCATTTCGCCGGAGGAGGCGATGGCGCGGAGCGGGCGTGCGGGTTCGCCGGGGTTGGGTGCGAATTGAAACTCGATGACGTCCAAACCCGTGCTGGCCGGGCGAAAATCGGGGTGGGCGAATTCCTCGGCGCTGACGCCTTTGAGCGCGATGTCAAGCTGGCTTTGCTGAAAGCCGAGGTCTTCAAGTTGGCGCGTGGCGGCTTTGGCGAGTTTCGGGATGACTTTGCGGCGGCGCGCGGAGAGGTCGGAGCCGGCGCGCCAGAGTTCAGCTTTCACCTGGTCGAGCGCGGCGTGGAGGCGCGCGAGTTCGGCCTCGCGCTGTTCGAGGCTGGCGAGTTTGCGGCGGGACTCGTCGCCGAACGCGATGACGTCGGCGAGCGAGCCGCCGTATTTGCGTTTGAGCGAGTGGAGGAGGTTCAGGCGCTCTTCCATTTCCTGAAGCCGGGCAGGATCGACTTCGACGCGGTCGGCGTAGCGGGTGAGGACGGTCTGCAAATCGTGCAGCGTGCTGGCGGCGCTTTCGTGCGTTTGCGCGAGCGGCGCGGCGGCGGAATCGATGCGCTGGATTTCCTGAAGCAACCGGCCGACGGCGCCGAGCTGGGTGAGGAGGGAATTGTCGTCTTCGCCGAGCAGATTGAGCGCGCTCTGCGCAAGCTGGAGGAGGCGCGCGCTGTTGCTGGCGCGGTGAAATTCCTGTTCGAGCGCGGCTTCTTCGTCGGGGTGAAGTTTGGCAGCGGTGATCTCGGTGGCCTGGTGGCGGAGGAGTTCGAGTTGTTGCGCGTAGGTGCGGTCGTCGATGATGAGCGCGGCCTTTTCGGTTTCGAGTTCGACGCGGCGACGGACGAGCTGGGCGAAGAGTTCGCGTTGGGCGACGAGGCCGCCGAAGGCATCGAGAATGGCGAGCTGTCGCGTGGGTTGGAGGAGTGACTGGTGGTCGTGCGGGCCGTGCATGTCCACGAGCCATTGGCCGATGGAGCCGAGGAGCGCAAGCGTGGTGGGCGAGCCGTTGACGAACTGGCGGTTGGCCCCGGCGGCGGTGAAGGTGCGCTTGAGGACGAGCTGCGCGCCTTCGCAGGGTTCGACGCCGTTTTCTTCGAGGAGGGTGGCGAGTTCAGGGCGGATGGCGGGGAGATCGAACACGGCCTCGACGGAGCAACTGTCCGCGCCGCTGCGGATGAGCTGGCGGTCGGCGCGTTCGCCGAGGACGAGGTTGAGCGCGCCGATGATGATGGATTTGCCCGCGCCGGTTTCGCCAGTGATGGCGTTGTAGCCGGGCAGCAGCTCGAGGGTCAGGTCGGAGACCAGGGCGAGGTTTTTGATTCGCAGCGTTGTGAGCATGGCAAAAAGACTGTCGGCGACTGTGTCGCGTTTGTTACGCTGCGGCAAAACGAAAGTGCCCCGGAGCGCGGGCGGCGCGCCGGCGAGTTCGGCGGCGGCCCGCAGAGGGCGCGGCCCCCGTAGCGCAGGTTTCCAAACCTGCTGTATCGCCGATTTCTAAATCGGCAGGGGCCGCGAGGTTCGGGGCGCGTGCGGCGAGCCGGGGTCTTGCGGGTGGCTGGACGGGCCGCAGGTTTGGAAACCCGCGATACAGCAGACTTGGAAGTCTGCGCTACACCGCGGCCGCCGCGCTCCGGGCCGGCGGGCGGCGGGCGGCGGGGAATTCGGGCAGTGTTACAGCGATGTCTTTTTACTTTGTGTTTCTCGGAACCGGCACGTCGGTGGGCGTGCCGGTGATCGGTCGTGATTATCCCGCGGCGTTTCTGGCGAACCCGAAGAATCACCGGACGCGCACCTCGATCTATGTGGCGACGGAGGCGACGCGGCTGGTGGTGGACACAACGCCGGAGTTTCGCCTCCAAGCCTTGCGCGAAAAGATCGGCTGGCTAGACGCGGTGATCATCACACACGCGCACGCGGATCACATCATGGGCCTGGATGATTGCCGGCGGATTTGCGATCTGCGCGGCGGGGCGCTGCCGGTGTATGCCGGGGCGGCGACGATGGCGGATTTGCAGCGGGTGTTTTCGTACGCTTTTCATGCCGGGCCGCATCCGAAGGGCTACTTCGTGCCGGAGCCGCGGATCGTGGAGGGGCCGTTCCCGGTGAACGATCTCGAGGTCACACCGCTGGCGTTGCCGCATGGGAAAACCCAGACGAATGGCTATCTCTTCACGCAGGGCGGGCGCAAGCGGCTGGCGTATCTGAGTGATTGCAAGGAGGTGCCGGCGGCGGTGGTGGACCTGATCCGCGGGGTCGAGGTGGTGGTGCTGGATGCGTTGCGCAAGGAACCGCACTGGACGCACATGTGCCTGGATGAAGCGCTCACGGCGGCACGGCGCATCGGCGCAGGGCGAACTTTTCTCACGCATCTCACGCATGACTACGACCACGACGTGGATCAGGCGGAACTGCCGCCGGGCGTGGAACTGGCGTATGACGGGCTGAAGGTGTTCGGGGAGGCGTGAGGCAGGGAAATTATGAACAAGAGAATTAGGGAATTTGGCAGGGGAATTTGGGGCAGGGGAATGGGGAGGAGGGTTGGTGCGTGGTCGGGGGTGCTCTGGTTGGTGTTGGGGAATGCGCTGGCGTTCGCGGAGACCGGCGATTCGGTGGCGATTGTCTTCAACCGCCGCGTGCCCGAGTCGCGCAGGGTGGCGGAATATTACGCGGAAAAGCGGCGCGTGCCGGCGGCGCAGATTTTTGGTTTTGACCTGCCGGAGGGCGAGGCGATCACGCGGAAGGAGTATCGCGAGCAGTTGGAGCAGCCGCTGCTGGAAGAGTTGGTGCGGCGAAAGTTGTTCACGTTTCGCGAGGTCATGCGCCCGGCGACGCCGCAGAGAGCGGCGGCGCTGGTCCATCAGGTGGTCGAGGCGAAGATTCGTTATCTGGTGCTCTGTTACGGCATGCCGGCGCGGATTCTGGCCGAGGCGAACTGGCAGGAGCCGGAGATGGACCGGTGGATTCCGCAGTTCAAACGCAATGAGGCGGCGGTGGACAATGAGTTGTGCCTCCTGCCCGCCAACCGCCAGAACCTCGCGCTCTTCGGCATGATCACCAATCCCTACTACGGCGCGACCAACGCCAATGTCTTCAATCCCACCAACGGCATGATCATGGTCGCGCGGCTCGATGGGCCGTCGGCCGTGATCGCGCGCGGGTTGGTGGACAAGGCGCTGCAGGCGGAGACGGACGGCCTGTGGGGCCGCGCGTATGTCGATGCACGGGGCCTGACGAACGGCGTCTATCAAATGGGCGATGACTGGATGCGTGGCGCGGCGGAGGTGACGCGCAAGCTGGGCTTCGAGACCGTGTTGGATGAAAAGCCGGCGACGTTTCCGGCGACGATGCCGCTGAGTCAGGTGGCTTTCTATGCCGGCTGGTATGATGGGAATGCCTCGGGACCGTTTCTGCGCAAGCCGGTGGAATTCATGCCGGGGGCGTTTGCGTATCATCTGCATTCGTTCAGCGCGCACGCGATTCGCAGCACGGACGGGCACTGGGTGGGACCGCTGCTGGCGCGCGGGGCGACGATCACGATGGGGTGCGTAGAAGAGCCGTATCTCCAGTTCACGCCGAACATCGCGATCTTCGCGGCGCGGTTTTTGTACAGCGGCTTCAGTTTTGGCGAGGCGGCCTATGCCTCGCAGCAGGCGCTCTCGTGGCAGACCACCGTGATTGGCGATCCGCTGTATCGGCCGCGGTCCGTGAACGGCGCGGCGCGACATGCGGACCTCCAGCGGCGCGGCAGCAGCCTGCTGGAGTGGTCGCATCTCGCCGTGGTGAACATGAATCTGGCGAAGGACTCGCCCGCCCTTGCGGCGGTGGAATATCTCGAGCGCGAGCCAGGCACGCGCTCCAGCGCCGTGTTGCAGGAGAAGCTGAGCGATCTCTACCAGGCCGCCGGCAAGCCGCTCAGTTCGCTGGATGCCTGCGTGAAGGCGCTGAAACTCAATCCCAGCCGCGAGCAAACGCTCCGGCTGTTGCACACGCTGGCGCGAAAACAGGCGGCGCTCGGACGGCCGGAGGAGGCCTTGGAAACCTTGCGGCAACTCCAGGCGAAGTTCCCAGATCACCCGGCCAGCGCCGAGGCCGGACCGCGGATTATGGAGTTGCTCGGGCAGTTGAAGAAGTCGCGATGAAAGAGGGGCGAGGGCCGGAGAGACTCGGCGCTTGCCGCCAACATAGTTGCGGGCGGGCAGGCACGCAGCGAGGTCGCAGCGCCATTTATATTGCTTCACTGCCGGCGTGCCGATCTCACCGCCCTCGGCACCCGACCGCTCTGAGCGACCGAGACGCTCGCACTCCCTCCTGACTCACCCCCGCTCCGAAACTGCGTCGGCGTCACCCCGGTCACCGCCCGAAACGCCCGGGTAAACGCGCTGTGGTCATAAAATCCGCACGCCAGCGCAATGTCCGCCACCGCGTGCTCCGTCTCGCGCAACAGCCTCGACGCCGCCGCCATCCGGGTCTTCGCAATGAACTGGCTCGGCGTCAGCCCGAAGAACCGCTTCATCAACCGCGCAAACCGGTGCGGCGCGAGCCGCGCCCGCTGCGCCAGCTTCGACGGCGTGACCGGCGCCGCCACGTCGCTCTCGAATTCATGCAACGCCGCCGCGAACCCCACCGGAATCTCGCTCGTTTCAATCGGCGCCCGCACATCGCGCGAGATGCCGATCAACCCCACGATGCCGCCCTTCGCGTCCCGCAGCGGCAGCTTGGTCGTGAGACACCAACCCGGCTGGTGCGGCCGATACCAGTGCAGCTCCAGGTGATCCAGCAGCGGCCGTCCCGTGCGCAACACCGCGGCATCCTGCGCCGCCGGGACGCGCCCGAATTCTCCCGGACAGATGCCGCAGGGCCGCTTGCCCAGCACCTGGGATTTGTGTCGCAGCCCATGCCGCTCGACCAGCGAGGCATTCGCCGCCACGTACCGACCCGTCGCATCCTTGATGAAAAACGCCACGTCCGGCGCTTGATCGAACAGCTTCTCCAACACCGCCACCGCCACGGGCGACGGCGACGCCGCCACCAGCGCCACCACCGATGCCGTTGCCGATGCCGCCGTGCCGGAGCGCTGAGTTATGCGGGTTTTCACGTCAGCCGCAGGTTCTAATCCAAGACGCCGCGCCGGGCGATGCGATAAAGTTCACCCGTGAAAATCACCCGCATCTTTGCACATCGCGTCGAACTCCCGCTGCACGAGACCACCTACAAATGGTCCGGCGGCAAATCCGTCACCGTCTTTGACAGCACCGTCGTCGGTGTCGAGACCGACACCGGCCTCGTCGGCTACGGCGAGGTCTGTCCGCTCGGACCATTTTATCTCCCCGCCTACGCCGACGGCGTCCGCGCCGGCCTGCGCGAACTCGGACCGCACCTGATCGGCGAAGATCCGCACCAGCTCACCAAACTCAACCGCACGATGGACGCCGCGCTGAAGGGCCACCCCTACGTGAAGAGCGGCATCGACATCGCCTGCTGGGACCTCCTCGGCCACGCGACCGGCCTGCCCGTCTGCGAACTGCTCGGCGGCCGTTATGGCGCGGACGTGCATCTCTACCGCGCCATCTCGCAGGAATCGCCCGAGCAGATGGCCGCGAAAGTCGCGGGCTATCGCGCCGAAGGCTACCGCCGCTTCCAGCTCAAGGTCGGCGGCAATCCTGACACGGACATCGCGCGGATCTTCGCCGTCGCCGCCCAGCTTCAGCCTGGCGACCGCCTCGTCGCCGACGCCAACACCGGCTGGGTCCAGCACGAAGCCGTGCGCGTCGCCAAGGCCGTGCGCGACGTGGACGTTTACATCGAGCAGCCCTGCCTGACCTATGAGGAATGCCTCGCCGTCCGCCGCCAGATTCCGCATCCGTTCGTGCTCGACGAAAACATCGACGACCTCGGCATTCTCCTCCGCGCCAAGGCCGACCTCGCGATGGACGTGGTGAATCTGAAAATCAGCAAGCTCGGCGGCCTCACGAAAATCAAACAAGCCCGTGACCTCTGCGTGAGCATGGGCATCGGCATGACCCTCGAAGATTCCTGGGGCGGCGACATCGCCACCGCCGCCATCGCGCATCTCGCGCAGAGCACGCCCACCGAGTTCCTCTTCAGCACCACCGACTTCAACAGCTACGGCCCGGTGAGCATCGCCGACGGCGCGCCGCAACGCGTGAACGGCCGCATGGCCGCCAGCACCGCGCCCGGCCTCGGCATCATCCCGAAACTCGACGTGCTCGGCAAACGCGTGGTCGTCGTGGAATGAAGCGCAGACAAAAAAATTGGGCGAGCACACGCACCTCGCATGTGGGGCAGGCATCCCTGCCTGCCAGTTACGGGGCATCCCTGCCCCGTGTTCCTATTTGTTACACACCGCACACTTCTCGAAGAAACGGGCGGCAGGGATGCCGCCCGAACTGGCAGGCTAGAAGCCTGCCCCACGTTGCCAGCGCACCCGAAGGTAGGTACGCTCCCCCTCTCAACACGCATGACCTCACCCCGCCCATGAAACTCCTCCTCACCACCCTCCTGCTCCTCACCTCCCTCGCAGCCACTCCTGTCTCCTCGGCCCCCGCGCCCAATGCCCAAGCCCCTTATCGCCGCATGGACTTCGGCCCCGTGCTCTTCTGCACCTACCAGGTTGCGCCCGGAAACATTGCGCAGAAAGGCCTCGCCATCCGCCTCGACGACGGCCCCGGCGGCGTGAGCAAAGGCCGCGCCTGGCTGGTGTACGACCACGACACCATGCGCGTCGCCGCCGCAACGACCGGCGATTTCGTCGATTGGAAAGGCATCGCCTACGACGGCAGCCACGGCACCCACACCGGCTTGACCGGCGACCGCCATTTCATCACGCCCGACGCGCCGGGCTGGGCCTCGCCCGACGGAAAATGGGACGACGTGCGCATCGAGGGCCGTGACAAGCGGCGCTTTGGTCCCCTGCCCCGCACCTGGATACACTACGAGGGACTCTACCTCCATGGAGCCAAAGCCGTCATCGCCGCGACCATCGGCGGCACCCGCGTGCTCGAATCTCCCGGCTGGATTGAAAACGGTACGACCCCCGTCTTCACCCGCACGCTGAATGTCGCCGCCGCGAAAAAACCGCTGTCGCTCCGCGTCGCGCCCGACTCGATCAACGTCGCCCTCACCGGCGATGGTTCGCTCCGCAAAGACGCCGGCTTCTGGCTCGCCGAACTGCCCGGTGCCGCCAAGACGCGCCTGTTCATCTCCCGCGCCGAACCCTCGGCACTCGCAGTGCTCGCGAAATCCACCACCACATCAACCGACCTCGATCCGCTCACCCACGGCGGCCCGTCGCGCTGGACGCAGGAAGTCACCACCACCTCGGTGCCCGGCAACGCCGACGGCGCGTTCATTGCCGACACCTTCCCGCTGCCCCTCGACAACCCGTGGCAAAGCTGGCTGCGCCCCGGCGGCGTCGATTTCACCCCGGACGGCAAAGCCGCCATCGTCGCCATGTGGAACGGCGATGTCTGGCGCGTCGATGGCCTCATGGCCGCCGCGCCCGCCCCGCTGCGCTGGAAGCGCCTCGCGAGCGGTCTCTTCCAGCCGCTCGGCGTGAAATTCCGCGGCGACGAACTTTTCATCACCTGCCGTGACCAGCTCGTGCGCCTGCGCGACCTCAACGGCGACGGCGAGATCGACTACCTCGAAAGCTTCAACAGCGACCACCAAGTCACCGAACATTTCCACGAATTCGCGATGGGCCTCCAGCTCGATGCGGCGGGAAATTTCTATTACGCCAAGTCCGCCCGCCACGCGCTGACCGCGCTCGTGCCGCACCACGGCACGCTCCTGCGCGTGAGCGCCGACGGCCAGCGCACCGACATCCTCGCCAATGGCTTTCGCGCCGCGAACGGCGTGTGCCTGAACGACGACGGCAGCTTTTTTGTCACCGATCAGGAAGGTCATTGGACCCCGAAGAACCGCATCAACCGCGTGAAGCCCGGCGGTTTCTACGGCAACATTTTCGGCTACACCGCCGTGACCAACACCGCGGATTCCGCGATGGAACAGCCGATGGTGTGGATCACCAACGCCAAGGACCGCAGCCCCGCCGAACTGCTCTGGGTGCCGAAAAGTGCGTGGGGTTCCCTCGGCGGTTCGCTCCTCAATCTCAGCTACGGCACCGGCCGCGCCTTCATCGTGCCGCACGAAGAAATCGCCGGCCAATTCCAAGGCGCGGTGTGCGAACTGCCCCTGCCCAATTTCCCCACCGGCATCATGCGCGGACGCTTCGCCGCCGATGGGGCGCTCTACACCTGCGGCCTGTTTGGCTGGGCGGGCAATGCCACCGCGCCCGGCGGCTTCCATCGCATCCGCCGCGGCACGCCACCCGCGCACGTCCCGCTGACGATCCACGCCGCGAAAGGCGCGCTGTCCGTGACCTTCAGCGACCCGCTCACGCCCGCCAGTATCAAGCCCGACGCGTTCGCCATGAAAGTCTGGTTCCTCAAACGCAGCGCCAGCTATGGCTCCAAGCACCACGAAGAACACCCGCTCGAAATCACCGGCGCGCGCCTCGGCCCCGACGCCCGCACCGTGATCCTCACCATCCCGGCCCTCGTCCCCACGCAGTGCTACGAACTGAAAGTCAGCCTCCCGCTCCCCGACGGCACCACCCTCACCCGCTCGCTGCACGGAACGATTCACCAGCTTGCGGAGAAATGATCCCCGCACCGGGGGGCGGCTCGTTCCCGCCAACCAGTCGGCGACAGAACTGTTGCCGCCCCCATTGGGTTTTGGGCGCCTGACGACCCCGCGGCGGATTCGGTGGTTCGGTTTTCGCGGCGGCGCGGATTCTCTCACGGTCCGCCACCTCGGGCTGCCGTCCGCGAATACACCCATCGCAGCCACGCCGCGACCCTGGCGGATTCTGCGGCCGGGAGCCGCCCTGTTGGCTGTGCTAGACGGACACCAAACTCCAGTTCAGCGCGTTGGCCCCAATCCCGTCCCCACGCCGATTTGGAATTCGGCGCTCCGCAAAACGCGCCGCGACGGCCCTGCGCAAACCTCAATTAGCTCCCCTCAAGCCCCCAACCCGCGAGAAGCATTTCTAAGTCACAAGCGCCCCGCATTCCGCGCGATAAATACTTTTCCCGCTCCGCCCGAGACATTAGTTGACGCGATTGGCGCCGTGCCCTTCCATCGCCGCCATGCAAATCGAGAGTTTGAAAGTCTTCTGCGACCTCACCGAAACCGAAAGCTTCACCAAGGCCGCCCACATCAACGGCGTCACCCAGTCCGCGGTGAGCCAGCAGATCAGCTCCCTTGAGCGGCACTTCAAGTCCATGCTCATCGAGCGGAGCAAGAAGAAGTTCCGCCTCACCCGCGAAGGCCAGGTGCTCTACGAATACTGCAAACAGATCATCCAGACCTTCGACGCCCTCCACAATCGCATCCAGGAAATCAAGGACATCGTCTCCGGCACCATCCGCGTCGCCACCATTTACAGCATCGGCCTGCACGACCTGCCGCCCTACATCAAGCGCTTCCTCAAGGCCTATCCCACGGTCAATGTCCACGTCGAGTACCGCCGCTCCAACCAGGTCTATGAAGACGTCCTCGGCAACGTCGTGGACCTCGGGTTGGTCGCCTATCCCACCAAGGATCCGCGCCTGGAAATCCTCCCGCTCCGCAAGGACATGCTCGCGATGATCTGTCATCCCAATCATCCCCTGGCGAAAAACCGCACGGTGAAACTCAGCTCGATCGCGGGTCAAAAATTCATCGGCTTCGAACCCGACATCCCCACCCGCAAAGCCATCGACAAAATCCTCAAGGACCGCGCCATCGCCGTGCAGCACGTCATGGAGTTCGACAATGTCGAAACCGTGAAACGCGCCGTCGAGATCGACGCCGGCATCTCCATCGTCCCCCAGGGAACCGTGGTGCAGGAAGTCGCCAAACAAACGCTGATCCAGTTGCAGATCGAGGACGCCGATTTCTTCCGCCCCCTCGCCGCGATCTACAAAAAGAACAAGGTCCTCTCGCCGGCGATGAAACAGTTCCTGTCGATCGTGAAGGAGAGCTGAGCGCAGGCGGGTTTGCCCCGGAGTGCGCCCGTCCCCGGGCGCAGCGACGTCCAAAGTCATGGGCGCGGTGAATCGGTCTCGGCAGCGCCCGAGAATCCCAGCCCACGGTCCCGCCCACGATGCCCTCCCCGATCCCGGAGGGATCGAAGAAATTAGCCGGTGGTGAAGCGCAGCGGAACCACCGGACAAGCCCTCCCCAGAACCGAGATTGCGTCCCGGAGGGACGCGAGAGGCGCGGAAATGGAGATGGTGGTCAGTCATCCCGGCGCTGCGGTGGGGCGCGGGCACCGTCCCACGATGACACGCCCGGCGGGGACATAGCTCGCTTCTTTGAATCGGTCTCGCGTTTCCCCATCCCGTTGCCAACCGCCGTGATCATCCCAACCTCCGCCTTGGAGTTCTCCCTTTCGGGACCAAAGCAACCGGATGCCGAAAATGCGCGGCGCAACGGCTTGAAAAACGGATTGCTCATCGTCGCCGCGCAAGGATGCTTTCGTCATGCCCTCAACACATCTCTCGCTTCATTACCATCTGGTTTTCAGCACCAAGGATCGTGAGCCGTGGTTCCGTCCAGATTTGCGGCCGCGAATTCACCAATACCTTGGCGGGGTGATTCGCAGTCTGGATGGCATCCCGCACGGAGTCGGCGGCATGGCCGATCATGTGCATGTCTTCGCAGGGTTGCGGGCCACTCATTGTCTGGCCGATGTGATGCGCGAACTGAAGAGCGACTCATCGCAGTGGGTGCATAAGGAACTCAAGCTGGGTGGCTTTGCGTGGCAGGAGGGGTATGGAGGATTCACGGTCAGCGCTTCAAATCTGGAGTCGGTGCGGAACTACGTCCTGAATCAGGAACGGCACCATCGGACCAAGACGTTTCAGGAAGAGTATGTCGGGATGTTGAAACGGGGATTGGTGGAATACAAAGAAGCGCATCTGTGGTGAGACGCCTTTCGCGGGTGCCACGCTTCTCTCGCCCCTCCGGGGCGAAGCATTGTTTTTGCCGTTGATCCGGTGGTTCCGCTGCGCTTCACCACCGGCTAATTTCTTTCGTGCCTCCGGCACGACGTCGGCCTCTCACCTCCCCACTTCCACCAACTCATACCGGGGCCACAGCACCACGGAGAAATGGAACATGATGGCCGGCAAATACGGCGCGCTCGAGTGGTACACCGCGTCGCCCGTGTTGCCGTTGAGCACCGCCGCGAGCAGCGGCAGACGCAACCCCTTCAAATCGTAGCTCCCATCCGCGCGACGACGCTCCGCCGGTGCGCCGAGGCCGGCCCACGGCAGGCGGATTTCGCCCGTGTAGCCGGTGTCGCGGTCGGTCGGGTCGTTCACCGTCGAGGGCCGGCCATCGGCGCGGGGCTTGAGCTGCACGGCGCGGGCGACGGTGAAGGCACCGTCGTCATCCACGTAGCGTTCACGATGGAAGGTCACGTCCTTGTAGGAAGGCTTGGGGATTTTCGCCAGCGCCTCGGCGGAGGGCAGCTCGATCCCGAGATTGTTCAGGTGATTGGCCGCGTTGTGATGGATTTCCCAAAACGTCCGCACGCTGCCGAAGGAGATGAAGAACTCGACGAGATCCAACTTTTTCTCCGGCAGATACTCCTCGCTCATCGGCCGGCGATTGGCCGGCGGCCCGCTCTCGCGCCCGGAGGCGATGGCCACGAGGTTCGTGTCGTTCACCTCGTAACCGATGTAGAGATACCGCTCGTCCCACGCGAGACGCGCCGTCACCGGGGGCGGCTGCGTGCGCTGACCGTGTGCGGCGTAAGGAAACGCGACCACGACCGGAACCGCCCGTTTCCAGCACTCCTCATCCAGTTTCCCATCCATCGCCGGCGCGACCGACGTGCGGTAAATCGGCGCGGGCGGGACGGTCTCGGTCCCGGTCGCCGCCGCGCGGTCGCGCGCGAACTGCGGTGACTCAAAGTACCCGGCCGGCGGCGTCCACACCGTGCGGAAGCCGACGTGATAATACGTTTCATCCGGTTTGAAACCGAAGCGCTTGGCCGCGTAGAAACCCACCCAGCCGTGATACCACGAGCCGCCGCGCAGACTGACGACCTTTCCGTAGTCGCGCATCTTCTCAGCCTGCGGGTTGCCCGGATACGGCTCCAGCCAGTCGGCGGTCCACTCGTATTGGTTGCCGATAAGATCAAGCACGCCGTAGGGCGAACGGCCTTTGGGATAACTGCCCGCCTGCGTGTAGAGCGGCGGCTGCTTGCCCTTCGCGCCAAGGTGCCCGTGGTCGGGCGTGGGCGCGTCGTTGCCCCACGGATAAAGCCGACCGTCGGTGCCACGCGCGGCCTTCTCCCACTGCGCATCGGTGGGCAGCGCCTTGCCGGCCCAGCGGGCGTAGGTCTTCGCTTCGTCCCAGGTGATCTCGCCGGCCGGCAGCGACTGCGACTCGGGCCGGTCGAAGTGCCGCGTCGTTTCTTTGAACTTGGTTTTGTGTCCCGTGGCGGTGACGAACTGCTTCCAACGCGCGACCGTCGCCTCGCATTCGTCGATGAAGTAGCCGGGCAGTTCCACCGTGCGGCGCGGATAACAATCCCACGCCCACAACGTCGCGGCGTCCTTCGCACCCAAGTGCTGCGCCACGACATTCGCCTCGGCCTCATCGAGGCCCATGATGAACTTGCCCGCGGGGACATACACCATCCGCGCGCCGTCGCCGGGATGAACGATGAGCGTACCCGCCGCCGGCTCGGCGGCTCGACTGGAAACGCCCGACCATGCCCAACAGGCGAACGCGACAAGGAGAAACACCCGGTGGAAAATGCCACGTCCTGTCGTGGCGGCGGCGCAACGGGCCGGCTTGAAACGTCCCCGAGAAATGTCCGCCGCAGACCCGTAGCCGCCGACGTGAGGAGGCGGATTTCCCCGGAGCTCCCGCGTTTCCATCCGCCTGCCGATGCACGGCACCGCAGGCGTCTCGCCTGCGGCACGGCGGCCGCGGCCGACTGACTCGCCGCGCTCGACGCAGATACGATCACCGCAAGCAGCGCTTTTCCTTGGCGCTGCGGTTCTCCTCAGGGCGACGGCTGCGTCGTCACAGAAGCTTCGGAAACCGGCGCTCCCGGCGGGTGTGTCGTTGGTTGGTTGTGTGTTCATTCTGCCTTCACTCCACTCAAGGGATGTTGCACCGCGGCCTGCCACGCCAGTTCTTGCAGCAGTTTCACCAGCGCCGGATCGGCCTTCGGGCCGCCGAGCATCGCCGGAGCCGTCAGCCCCACCGGACTGCGGCGGTACGTCACGGCGAAATGGCAATACGCCACGAGCGCCTGCAACGGCGGTCTGGCGTGACCAATCGGGTCGGTAAAGAGGCTGTCCTGCGTCTTGAGTCCCGGCACCTCACCCGCGACGATCTTCTCGCGCAGCGCCAGCACCGCCTGGCCGACCGGCACGACCAAGATTGCGGGCTTGCCGAGCTTCTGGTTCAGCTCCCGCACATGCGCGTCCATCGCCTCGAAATAGCCGGCGTGCCGTTTGCGCAGCTCCCCGATGGTCACCGCGCTGTGATTGGTCGCCTTGGGATCGCGGAGCATCGCTGGCGGCTCATACCAGTCATAGGGCAACCAGAATTCCTGCACCGTGATGCGGATGTTCGGATTCCCCTCCAGCGCGAGCTTCGCAAAATTCTCGATCCCCGGATCGGGCAGGAAAATCGGCGCAAGCGTGAGCACATCCACCTTGCCCGTGCGCAACGACACCTTGGACTTGTTCTTGTCGTCCACCACATCCCAGTGCTGGATCACGCGCGAGCCGCCGATGGAGGACAGCCCGACCCGCGTGTGATTCGTGATGCCCGCCGCCTGCGCGATGTCCTGCAAAATCGGCGGCATGAACACATGAAAACTGTGGCCGACCGAATAAATCCGCACGCCCTGCGTGATGGCGGCGGCCGATTTGGCGGGCGCGCTATCCTGCCCGAACACAGAGGCCGCAAGCACCGCGAGGCCGATGGCGGACAGGGCGAAGGCTTTTCCCAAAGGGTGAAACATGGCGCGCAGGCTTGTACCAAAACCGGTGGTGGGCAAACTATTTCATCCAGCGCGTCCGGGTTTGGCGAATCGACGACGATGAAGCCGAAGTTGCAGCGCGAGTTCCGTCCCGCCCTGCCGCAGGAAGCACACGCCGCAGGAATCCCGTCCCCGTCGTGCCGGAGGCACGCAAGAAATTAGCCGGTGGTGCAGCGCAGCGGAACCACCGGATTAATCGCCGAAAGAAGCCCTTCGCCCCGGCGGGGCGAGAGAACTGCAAAACTCGCCACCCCGCGTCGCCACCCAGGACCTCTTCGCTCCCTTCTCGGCCCGCCTTCTCGCGTCCCTCCGGGACGCAATCACGATTTGGGTGGGGTCGATATCCGGTGGTTCCGCTGCGCTCCACCACCGGCTAATTTCTCTGCTCCCGCCGGGAGCAAGGCACACGGGCCGCCACCACGAAACCGCTGCGGGCCGGCCGGCCGCGCTCCTGCCGTGCCCACCACCGTCACTTCTTTTTCCCCGGCAGTTCCAGCACCGGCCACGGATCGCGGGCGAACGCCTCCCATTGCTGATTCAGCGCCTCCGCCGTCGGCCGGCCCGCGTGAACATAAATGCCGTAGCGCACCCGCAGCGACTCGCCGGCCCGCAGCGTGAGCGGCGCGCCGAACGTGAACGCCGCCCCCATCCAACCATCGTCGCGCACATGATAGGTCGCCGGATGCCCGGGGTTCTTCGGGTGATCCAGCAGCGTCGCGCCTTCGAGCACGTTCGGAGCAATCAGGCCCGAATAATCAACCCAGCGCGCCGGTTGCCAGAACACGCCCTTTTCGTTCACGCCGCCCGCCGAGTTGCGAATCATGCCGCCGCCATCGTGAACGCCGATGGTCTTCGCCATCCGCACCGCCGCGAGACCGAACGGCGTTTTGCCAAACACCACCTCGGGCGGCTTCGCCTCGAATTGCGAATCCACCACCAGCAGCCACTCGCGATCCGGCAGCAGTTTCACCGCCGTGCGCCGCCGTTCCTGGAGCAGGACTTTGCCGCGCGGATCGGTCCACGCATTGATCGTCTGGATGAAGGCCACGTCGTCGCCGTCCTCCAGCAACTCGATCCGCTGATGCACGATGCGGCCGGCATTCGTGCCGCGGTCGGCCCAGAACGTGACCCCATTCACGTCGTTGTGCGCGAGCCACGCCGAGTTGTGATGACTGTGGCTCTCCGGATCGCGCGGATGCCCCAGGCGCGTGACCGACACACCCGCCGGACCGATCAGGGGAAAAACAAACGGGCGGGGCAACGTCGGGCCGTAGTGATACCGCCCGATCTCAACGCCGCCGCGCTGGAACGACACCTGATGATACGGCTGCGGGATGACCTGCAACCGCGGCACCGGCTTGGGCGCGGACAACGGCGGAGCGTCCTGCGCCGCCCCGGTGTTAAATGAAAAAGCCGCCGCCGCGAGCACCACCACCAGCAGGACGCGCGACGATGGGAGGGAAGGGTGTCGGAGGTTTTTCATGGCAAAGTCGTAACGCATTCGCAGACGCACAGTCTGGCCATGAACTGCGGCGGAGCGCCGGGCATCGCTCGGCCCGGCCAGGTGCGGGCGATTCGGGCCGAGCAATGGTCGGCGCTCCGGACAATGAAGATATAACCCCATCCCGCCCGCCCCCACCTCGCCGCCCGCCGCAGATTCACGGCGAATAGCCGAGGGTCGTGACCACCGACGGCGGACTCTTCACCGTCTCGACGTGCCAGTCGAAAAAGAGCCGGTTGTATTGCACCTCATGCGACGGGCGTTTGCTGAGGTTCGGATACCACGCCCAGTTCGGCGCCTGGCACAGTTGCTGGTCCACATCGGTCATCGCCCAGATGTCCGTGGGCGAGGCGTATTGGCTGAGCTGCGAATGCTTCATCGGCCGCGTCACCGTGGGGTTGCTGTAGCCAAAGGGCTTGGTCGGAACAATCGCGTCGGCCGTACTGCCCGTGCCCCAGTTCAGGCAATAGGCGCGGGCCTGGATGTTGCTGAGGGCGACGGGACTGCTGTTGAGGGCATTGCGATAATAAGAGTTGCAGACCAGCACCCGCATGATGTTCGTCTGGCCCACGGCCAGTTCGCCGGGATGCGGATAGCCGAGGTAGGGGGCGAGAAAATATCCAAGGCGGGTGGCGTCACTCCTCGAATAGCTCTGCGGCACGCCAATGTCGATCGGCCCCGGGAAGAAGTCGTCGTTTTCATCCACCATCAATTGCATGGCGACGCCGGTCTGCTTGAGGCCGTTCTTGCACTGCACGAGGTCGGCCTTCTTCTTCGCGCTGCCCAACGCGGGCAGCAACATGCTGGCCAGGATGCCAATGATGGCGATGACCACGAGGAGTTCGATCAGAGTAAAAGCGGTGAGCGCCCGCCGACGGATGGATTCGTAATTCATAAAAAAATACTGCTGGCACCACTGAAAACCTGCCCGGCTGAGAAAACCTGCTCTGACTAAAGTTTCCGTTTCGCCTCGTTCAGCTCGATGGGCGAGAGCTTCGCGGTCAGGAGCTTCAACTCTGCCGCCGCTTTCTCCAGTCCCTGTTGCTCAGCCCGCACCAGCCAGCGATAGGCGTTGATGCGGTTGCGCGGCACGCCCTGCCCCTTCACATACGCCAGGCCCAGCTCGAACTGCGCTTCGGCGTAGCCCTGATCTGCCGCCTTGCGAAACCACGCCGCCGCCTCCGCCGGATCGCCCGGCACGCACTTGCCCTTGGCCGACATGAGACCGAGCTGGTACTGCGCGATGGCCCCGCTCTGCTCGGCCGCCTTGCGAAACCACTTCAACGCCTGCTCGCAATCGCGCGGCAAACCGAGTCCGTCGAGATAACAGATCGCGAGATAAGTCTGCGCCTTGGAATTGTCCTGGTCGGCCGCCTTGTAAAACCATTTGGCCGCCTCGCCATAATTCTGCGGCACGCCCAAACCCTCCGCGAAACACACCCCCAACGCCGCCTGCCCTTTCGGGTTCCCCTGCTCCGCCGAACGCCGGTACCACGCCGCCGCCTCCGGCAAATCCTTCGGCACGCCGTGGCCGTTCTCGTACATCGCACCCAGGTTTTTCTGCGCCTCCGAGTAGCCGCGATCCGCCGCCAGCCGGAACCATTTCGCCGCCTCGACAAAATCCTGCGGCACGCCGTCGGCCTTGGCGAAAACCACGGCCACCGTGTTCTGCGTGTCGGGATCGCCCTGCGCCGCGGCCTTGCGCATCCATTTGACCGCCTCCTCCACGCTCGGCTCGAAGCCGATCCCGCGCGCCACCATGTAGCCGACCTTGAGCTGCGCGTCCGCGTGCCCCTGCTCGGCCGCCCGGAGATACCAGCGGGCCGCCAGGACGAAATCGCGCGGCATTCCCGTGCCCTTTTCCAACGCCAGACCCAGCTCGAATTGCGCCGCCGCTTCGCCCTTTTCCGCGCGCCCGATCAGCGCCTTGATGTCCGCCGCGTCCGCCGCCCCGCCGGTCCCCTGCCCCGCCGCCAGCGCGCCCACCACCAGCACCACGCCCGCCAACGCCCGCGCACTCCGCGTCCAGCGCAGCCAATTATTCCCAATGTAGTGATGCAAAATCATGTCGCGACGAATCCGAACCGCGAAGCGGACAGCGGTGGCGCTACTTCTAACGGGATGCGTCTGGAACGCAATGCCCCGCTCGATCCGGCACCGGCGGGACTGATCAGGCAGGCCGGAAAACCGGAAACGGAAGCGGAGCGGAACGATGGCGTCACCTCCTCCCGCCTCGCCATGAAAAACAGGCACTGCCAGTCAAGGTATCAGTCTTTGCGAAAGTTCGTGCTGTCCGGACCGGGGTCGCTGGCTCCCTGCAAAAAAGCTCGTGCTGCAAGTGGTCTCCAGCAGCGGCCGGTCGATCAGGCGGGCTCGGTTCAGGTCGCCCACGGCCGAACCCCGGAGGGGTTCCCGGTGAATAGCCGGGGGTGGAGCGAGGCACGAGCAAGCCCCCCGGAAACCAGCCGCCGCGCTCCCGAACCCCGGAGGGGTTCCCCGATCACCGGACCGTCCGCAACTCCCCAGAAGGGGCTACCCCTGCGGGGTAGAGGCTGATTCTCCGCCCCTTCCCGGGGGTACGCTCGTTCCTCGCGCACCCCCGGCTATTCACCGGGAACCCCTCCGGGGTTCGGCTGCCGGAGTCCGGCACCGCTACGGATTCCGCAAGCTGCCCCCGCCCCCCGCCGCCACTTCCTCATTCGCCAAAGCAATAGAGATGCTTCTCGGTCCGCAGATAAATCCGCCCCTCCACCACCGCCGGCGAGGACATCACCTTCTCGCCGAGTTCATTTCGTGCCAGCACCTTGAACGTGTCGCCCGCTTCGAGCACCACCATCACGCCGTTCTGCGACGCGGCGTAAATCCGCCCGCCCGCCGCGACGGCGGACGAATAGTAATCCCCGACCGCGCCCACGCGCTCGGCGGTGTACACCGGCTTGCCGGTCTTCGCGTCGTAGCACGAGAACAGCCCGCCATTCTTCATCGTGTACACGCGGCCCTGATAAAACAGCGGCGACGAAATATACGGCAAATCGCGGCTGACCTTCCATGCGACGTGCGTGCTCGTGATCTCGCCCTGACCGCCGGGACGCAGGGCGAAGAGCGCGTTCTCCGACTGCGCAAACACCACTTCCATCGACTCGAATTCCTCGCGGCTCACGAACCCATCCTTGTTCGCATCGAACTGGGAGAAGCGCTCGCGAAACGGTCCCGACGGAATCTCATCCTTCGAGAATTTGCCATCCTTGTTCTTGTCATTCGCCGCCGCGAAATCCTTGTAGGTCGGCAACTGCAACCGATCCCCCGCGTCACCCCCGATGTTCCAGCTCGACACGAACACGAGGCCGTCGCCCACCACCGGCGACGCATTCGCCACCCGCGCCATGCCGCGCACCGACCAGCGCTCCTTGCCATCCTTCAGATTGTACCCGCGCAGCCAGACCGAACCGCACACGACCAGTTCCTCGACGTCATCGTGCCGCCACACCAGCGGCGTCGAGAAGCCGCGGCGAAATTCCGCACGCTCGGTTTTCCACACGGTCTTCCCCGTTTTCCGATCCACGGCCAGCAGGTAGGAATCCACATCCGCATCGCACAAGAGCACCACCAACTCGCCCGCGACGACCGGCGACGAACTCGAACCGAACTCAACCACCGGCGTCGGGAGCGGACGCCGCCACTGCTCGGCACCGGCGAAATCGTACGCCAGCAAGCCGAACGAACCGAAATAGACATAGACCCGCTCGCCATCCGTCGCGACCGTCGGCGCGGCCGGGCTGGCGATGCGATGCGTCGGCTCGATCTTTTCCGCGGGCGCGGCCT
Source organism: Akkermansia muciniphila (assembly GCA_945861535.1). Taxonomy (GTDB): domain Bacteria; phylum Verrucomicrobiota; class Verrucomicrobiia; order Limisphaerales; family BJHT01; genus BJHT01. The sequence continues at coordinate 71,713 of CAMAUZ010000029.1, forward strand.
GCCGCCACACGGTGCGCCCGTCCTTGCGGTCGAGACACAGCGTCTCCAGCCGGTTCTTCTCCACCACCGCGGTCAGAAAAATGCGGTCGCCCCAGATGCACGGTGACGAATGGCCCGCCGGCAATTCCACCTGCCACAGCACGTTTTTCTTCGGCCCAAACTCGACCGGCGGCGTGCCCTCCGCCGCGACGCCCAACCCGCCCGGACCGCGAAACTGCGGCCAGTTGGCGGGCGCGGCGGCGGCCAGTTCGCGGACGGGCGCGGTGAACACAAGGAGCGCGGCGAGCGCGGTGACGTTGGCGAAAATGAAGTTCTGCATGATTCTGAATTGTTACGGGTTGGCCGGGAAAACGCGCGCCATCAAGCCGCCGCACCCCGGAGGCGTCAAGGGTGGAACCGGGGGGAAAGCTCAAAGGATAAAGCTCAAAGCTCAAGGGAAGCACCAGAACCGGCGGAACGGCGGGCTTTGGACGGCGGGGGGATAAGCCGCAACCCTTCAGCAGGGACGATCCCGAGGGACCACACAGACGAGCTGCACACAGCGCGGCGGTCTCGGTCGCACCGGTTGGGACGGCAAGGGAGCGGTGGAATGCTCTGACGATCTCCGCACAGCGTACGCGCTGCGAGCAAAGACACCCGGTTCCCGTCCCGGAGGGACGCCGGAGGAGATTAGCCGGGGGCAAGTCCGCCCCCAGCGGACGCCGCCCCCGGAAACGGTGTCGCATGGCTCCATGCCCCAACGGGGCATCGAAGAAAATGGTCCGAGGCGACGAGGGGTGGCGGAAAAGCTGCGGGGAGGACGTCGCTAAAAAACTTCTTCGATGCCCCGCTGGGGCACGGCCCGTTCGGCGGTGCAACCGGGGGCCGCGCCCGCTGCGCGGGCTTGCCCCCGGCTAATTTCCTGCGGAGTCCCTCCGGGACGAAGAGCAAAGCAATGGCTGGCCGCTTCGTGGTCACTGAATGGTGACTGCGTGGAGCGGATGCAGACCGGTGTTTTCCTCTGTACTACAACTCTGCAAATTCCTCGCGTGTCGCGAGGATTCTGGCGCGCGGGCGGGTGCTGCCGCGCGCCGCCGTCCGAGCGCGCGGCGCAGATCACAGACCGAGGATTTCCTTTTGCCAGCGCATGATGCCGCTGGCGGTGCCGTCGGCCTCGTCGCGCACGAGGGATTGCAGGAGGGATTTGCTGGCGACGAAGGAAGGATCGAGCAGGTGCTTGGCGGCGACCAGGTCGCGGTTTTGTTGCAGTTCGATGAAGCGTTTCTTCTCGCGCTCGGTGGGATGATACGGCTCGGATTTGAGCACGTGGGGATGCTCGGCGGCAGGCAGGGAGAGCGCGTGTTTCACCGCACGCTCGATGCCGTCGCGACGGCGGTTGTTGAGATGCCGCGGAAGCAGCGGTTCAATGGGATGCCCGTGGCAGGCGGCATCGGACAGGTCGATCAGGAGGTCGTGGGAGAGCACAAAAAAGGGCGGGCGGTTGCCGGCGATGGCCTCGGCCTCGCGCCAGTGCCAGAGCTCGCGGAGGACGGCCAGGCCGGCGCGCCGGAGGCGGCGGCTGCCTTTGATGCGCCACACGAGGTCGGCATCGGGCGCGGGCAGATGGGAGGCGTCGGCAATGAGGCGGGTGCAGATTTCGGTGTGCCAACTGAGGCGGCCGGCGGCCTCGAGTTTGGTGCGGAGCAGCTCGGCCAGGGGCTTGAGATGGCGGGTGTCGTTTTTGGCGTAGGACTCCATCCGCTCGGTGAGCGGGCGGCGCGCCCAGTTGGCTTTTTGGGAGCCTTTTTCCAGCGTTATGCCGAGGTGGTTCGCGACGAGGTCGCCGAGGGAAAAGCGCAGTTCGCCCAGCACCCGGCTGGCGAGCATGGTGTCGAACACGGCGCGCGGGCTGAAGCCGTAGGTGCGCTGGAGCAGGCGCAAATCGTAGTCGGCCCCGTGCAGGATGAGGTCGTGGCGATGGAGAATTCCGAGGAGCGGCCGGAGGTCGAGGCCGGCCAGGGGATCGACGAGGATGTCCTCGCCCGGGAAGCTGATCTGGATCAGGCAGAGTTTCTCCGGATACGCGTGGAGACTGTCGGCTTCCGTGTCGATGGCGATCCACGGGGCCTCGGAAAGCTGCGGGAGGACGGCGGCGAGTTGCGGTTCGGAATTAATCACGGCGCGGCTTGATAGCGGAAAGCAGGCGGGCGCGTCGAGACAAGAGAAACGGCGGGGAGCGGACGGGCGGGCCGAGGAAGTTACTGTGAAGCTCAAAGTTCAAAATTCAAAGCTCAAGGGAAACACCAAGCTCCAAGGATCACAGGGCGAGCTCAGTTTCTTGCACGCGGGTTGGCAAATTGGGGTCGTTCTCCCTCTCCCCTACCCTCTCCCGCTGGGAGAGGGAGCCGGTTCGCCCGCACTTCGCCAATCCGAACGCATCCTCTCCGCTGAACGCGGCCGATCATTCTCCCGCTCCCAGCGGAAGAGGGCCGCGGTGAGGGAGAACGCGTCCACTACCCCAGCACGCCGACGCTCGCTCCGCAGTTGCCCGTTCGCCGTGTAAGAAACTGCGATGTGCCCTTGGCTCCTTGAACCTTCCCTTGAGCTTTGAGCTTTAGCCTTGGTGCTTTTCCGCGCCCCGCGGACAGTTTCCGCTTTGCTGCGGACAACGCTTCCCTAGATTCCGCCGCCATGAACCTTGCTGCTGCCTTCCGCGTGGTCGCGGAAAAATCGCCCGAGAAGTCCGCCGTTTTCTGGGGCGAGGATGAGTTTACGTATGGCGCGCTGCTGGCGCAGGCGGACTGGCTGACGGCGCGGCTGATCGGTGGTTTGGGCGTGCAACGCGGGGACCGGGTGGGTTTGTGGCTGAAAAATTGTCCGCAGTTTGTCCCGGCGTTGTTCGGCGTGCTGGGCGCGGGTGGCGCGGTGGTGCCGATCAACAATTTCCTCAAACCCGACGAGGTGAATTTCATTCTCCACGACGCGGGCGTGTCGGTGCTGGTGACGGACGCAACGATGGCCGAGGCGACGGCGAAATTGCAGGCGCTGCGGCCGGGTTTGCGCGTGGTGCTGGTCGAGGAGTTTGGCACGGGCGCGGGTGCCGGCACCGGCAAGAATCTGCCGCCGCTGGCAATCGACACCGCGGACATGGCGGTGCTCATCTACACCTCGGGGACGACCGGCCGGCCCAAGGGCGCGGTGCTGTCGCACGGCAATCTGCTGCACAATGTCGAGAGCTGCCGCGTGATGCTGACGGCGCTGGATCAAGACCGCTTTGTCGTGCTGTTGCCGATGTTTCACAGCTTCATGCTCACGGTCGGCGTGCTGCTGCCGCTCCTGGTCGGCGGCTCGCTGGTGGTGGTGCGCTCGATGAACCCGGCGAAAAACATTGTTCACGAAATCATCCAGCGGCAGGCGACGATCCTGCCGGCGGTGCCGCAATTGTTTCGGATGCTGGCGGGCGTGGCGCGGACGACGCGGCTGCCGCTGCGGCTGTGCATCAGCGGGGGCGCGCCGCTGCCGGTCGAGATCTTGCGGGAGTTTTCCGCGGCGGCGCAGATTCCGCTGCTGGAGGGTTACGGCTTGAGCGAGACCAGCCCGGTCGCGTCGATGAATCCGCTCGCCGGCCCGTGGAAGGAAGGCTCGGTCGGCGTGCCCGTGCCCGACGTGGAGATGAGCGTGCAGGATGACGACGGACGCCTGCTCGCCGCGCGGGTCACGGGTGAAATCTGCATCCGCGGCGGCAACGTGATGCAGGGCTATTGGAACCAGCCGGCGGAAACCGCGAAGGCCATCCGCGCCGGCTGGTTGCTCACGGGCGACATCGGTTTTCGCGACGAGGACGGCTATTATTTCATCACCGACCGGAAGAAAGACATGCTGCTGGTCAACGGCATCAACGTGTATCCGCGCGAGATCGAGGAGCGGCTCTACGAATTTCCCGGCGTGAAGGAGGCGGCGGTCATCGGCATTCCCGACGTGCGCAAAGGCGAGCAACCGCTGGCGTTCGTGGCGGCGGCCGAGGGCGCGACGCTGGACCCGGCGGCGATCCGCGCGTTTCTGCGTGAGCGGCTGGCGGATTACAAGGTGCCGCGGCGGATCATCCTGCTCCCAACGTTGCCACGAAATGCCACGGGCAAAATTCTGAAAACGGCGCTGCGCGGACCGGAGTTTGTCCAACTGGCCGGCGGAGCGGAAACCGCGGGAGCGTGATGGGAGCGGCCGGAGGGATGGGGCGGAGCGGTCCCATTGGTCGGCGGGCGCGTGCGGACCGGCTGCGACGTGCTGCGACGTGCGAACGCTGAAGCGGCGTAAACGCCGCGCTCCGGCCGCGCCCCGACTGACGTGCGGCCAGGGACGACTGCATTCGGCGGAGAAAAGAAAACGGGCGGCTGTGGTCAGCCGCCCGTCAGGTGGAAAGGAATGTTGCGAGTCGCCGAAATTACTTCGCCGCGAGCGCTTCCTCAATGGCCTTCACAACTTCCGGCGCGTCGGGCGCGGTCTTCGGCTCGAAGCGCTTGATGACCTTGCCGTCTTTGCCGATCAGGAATTTGCCGAAGTTCCACTTGATGTCGCCGGGGAACGGCGAGTCCTTGCCGGCGAGCGTCTGATAGAGCGCGTGACGTTTCGGGCCGTTGACGTCGAGCTTGTCGAAGATCGGGAAGGAGACGTTGTACTTGGTCGAGCAGAACTTCTGGATTTCCTCGTTGGTGCCCGGTTCCTGGCCGCCGAACTGGTTGCAGGGGAAGGCCAGCACCGAGAAACCCTTGGCTTTGAACTTCTGGTGGGTGGCTTCGAGAGCCTTGTATTGCGGGGTCAAACCGCACTTCGAGGCGACGTTGACGACGAGCAGCACCTTGCCTTCGTATTCCTTGAGCGAGGTGGCTTTGCCGTTGATGTCCTTGAGCGGTGCTTCATAGACCGAAGCGCCGTGGGCGAGGACCTGAACCAATGAGAGGGCACAGAGCATAGTGAGTAATTTCATAGGCGGGCGACTATGCCTGTGGCGGTTTCTTTGTCAAACGGCGGGTGCGCGCGGGCGCGGTGCTTCCGGGTACCGCAGGCGTCCCCGCCTGCGAGTTTGGCCGGCGTCTCGCCGCCCGGACCGATTGCCGGGGCGAGGACGACCCACAACTCGCAACCGAGGACGGCTGCGGTACCCGGAAACGCCCGCGCCCCTTCCGCGACGGCCAAGAAAGATTGAAATGCCGACGCCCGCTCCCTAGCTTCCGCGCCATGCGAATTCCCCTCTGTTTCATCAGCTTGTTCACCCTGCTCGGCATCACCGGCTGCGACAACAAACCCGCCGACACCGGCACCGCCAAACCCGCCCGCGACGTCGGCAGCGTCACCGTCAGCGCCAAGCCTGCCGGCACCAACACCTCCCCCGCCAAGGGCTTCACCATCGCCGTCATCCCCAAGGGCACCACGCACGAGTTTTGGAAATCGATCAATGCCGGCGCGGTCAAGGCCCAGCGCGAACTCGTCGCCCAAGGCATCCCCGTCGAGATCATTTGGAAAGGCCCGTTGCGCGAGGACGACCGCGACCAGCAGATGCAGGTCGTCGAAAACTTCATCCAGCGCCGGGTCAGCGGCATCGTGCTCGCGCCGCTGGATTCCACGGCACTCGCCGCGCCGGTCGCGTCCGCCGCCAGCGCGAACATCCCGACCATCGTCATCGATTCCGGTCTCAAGTCCGACAAGCACATCAGCTACATCGCCACGGACAATTTCAAAGGCGGCCAGCTCGGCGGCGAACACCTCGCCAAGCTGCTTGGCGGCAAAGGCAACGTCATCCTCCTCCGTTACCAGGTCGGCTCCGCGAGCACCGAGGAGCGCGAGAACGGTTTCCTCGACGCCCTGAAAAAATTTCCCGACATCAAAATCATCTCCGCCGATCAATACGCCGGCGCGACCCGCGAGAGCGCCTATCAGGCCGCGCAAAACCTGCTGAACCGCCACGGTCGCGACCTCAACGGCGTCTTCGCCCCGTGCGAACCCGTCACCATCGGCCTCACCAAGGCGCTGCGCGACATCGGCCGCGCCGCGGGGGCCGTCAAACTCGTCGGCTTCGATGCCGGGACCGGCGCGGTCGAGGCGTTGCAGAAAAACGACGTGCAAGCCCTCATCGTCCAAAGCCCCGTCCGCATGGGCTATCTCGGCGTCACCACGATGGTCGCGCATCTCCAGGGCAAGAAAGTTGAGAAGCTCATCGACACCGGCGTGCAGCTCGTGACGCCCGAAAACATGGAGCAACCGGACATCAAGGACCTCCTCAATCCGTCGCTCGACAAATACCTGAAGTGAGCCGCCGCGTTTCATCGCCAACGCGCCCGCACTTTTCCCAGGCTCGATTGCTCCAGCGCCCCACCGCCTGCCAGCCTTTCACATCGCAGACCGCCGGTCTGCGCTGCCTCCCGTCCCCGGCGCACCCTCCGAGTCGGGATTCATAATTCATACTTCATACTTCATAAATTCCTCCCCCCCGTTCCCATGATCCCGCGCCTGCAAATGACCGCCGTCCACAAGGCCTTCGGTGCGACCCAGGCCCTGCGCGGCGTCTCTTTCGCCGTCGGCCCCGGTGAGGTCCATGCGCTCATCGGCGAGAACGGCGCGGGCAAAAGCACGCTGATGAAAATCCTCAGCGGCGCCCACGCCCCCGACGCCGGCAGCCTCGCCCTCGAGGGGCGGCCGTTCGAGCCGGAGAATCCCCTCCTCGCGCGCCGCAGCGGCATCGCGATGATCTACCAGGAACTCAACCTCGCCCCGCATCTCAGCGTTGAGGAGAACCTCCTCCTCGGCGATGAACCCGCCCGCCTTGGCTGGATAGACCGCCCCCGCCGCCGCACCCTGGCCCGCGCCGCGCTCGCCGAACTCCATCACGAAAGCATCCCGCTCGACGCCCCCGTCCACACCCTGACCATCGCGGAAAAGCAGCTCGTCGAAATCGCCCGCGCCCTCCTCGGCCAGCCCAAGGTCATCATCATGGATGAACCCACCAGCAGCCTCACGCAGGTCGATGCGGAGAATCTCTTCGCCGTCATCGCCCGCCTCAAGGCCCGCGGCGTCAGCGTGATTTACATCAGCCACTTCCTCGAGGAATGCCAGCGCGTCTGCGACCGCTACACCGTCCTGCGCGACGGCGAGAGCGTCGCCACCGGCGCAATGGCCGACGCCCGCCTCGCCGATCTCATCCGCCACATGGTCGGCCGCGACCTCACCGACATTTATCCGCGCACCCCGCACACGCCCGGCGCGCCCGTGCTCGAACTGAAAAATTTCGCCGGCGAAACCAAGCCGCGCTCCGTCTCGCTCACCCTGCGCGCCGGCGAAATCCTCGGCCTCGCCGGACTTGTCGGCACCGGCCGCACCGAAACCCTGCGCGCCCTCTTCGGCCTCGACCGCGTCGCCGGCGGCACCGTCCTCGTCCGCGGTCAGGACCGCACCGACAGTTCACCCACCGCCCGCCTCGCCGACGGCATCGGTCTGCTCAGCGAAAACCGCAAAGAGGAAGGCCTCATGCTCAACCGCAGCCTCGCCGACAACCTCACGATCACGCGCTTCGGCCCGGTAGCCTGCGCCGGCTTCATCAGCTCGCGCCGCCAACGCGCGACCACCGCCGGCTGGCTGGAAAAACTCGACGTGAAAGCCCGCGATCCCGGCCAGGCCATCGGCGAACTCTCCGGCGGCAACCAGCAGAAAATCGCCCTCGCCCGCCTGCTCCACCACGACGCGCAAATCTATCTCCTCGACGAACCCACGCGCGGCATTGATGTCGGCAGCAAGGCCCAGATTTACCGGCTCATTGGCGACCTCGCCGCACGGGGCCGCGCGGTCATCTTCGTCAGTTCCTACCTGCCCGAACTCCTCGGCGTCTGCGACACGCTCGGCGTCATGTGCCGCGGTACGTTGATCGCACTCAAGCCCGTGGTTGAGTGGGATGAGCACTCGGTGATGGCGGCGGCGGTGGGAGCGGAGGGGAAGAGTAATTAGTGACGGGCCGACATGGATTCATCGGCCTGTAAACATTGGTCTCGGCGGCTCTCTGCGGGTGCGAATGTGGAATCATTTCGCGCGACTTTCCTGGTGTTTGCGCAGAATCCCCCCCAACATTCGCCCCGCCATCACCCTAT
>CAMAUZ010000030.1 GCA_945861535.1 Akkermansia muciniphila
CTGTCCCAAATGCTACAGATTGTGAGCGTCAACGCGTTTGAGCAAGTGCCTATGGCTGAGCTGTTTGCCAATATCGGCTCTCAAGATGAGGCTACCGCCTCTCGTAACCAGTTGATGCTGTGGGACTAATATCCGGATGGTTATGATGAGGGAGAGATTGAAGACTTCCGCCTCGCCCATCTGCTGCTGGCCGGCGTGGAGTTCGAGGAGGATTTCCAGTTCGAGGGCGCGCAACTCGCGATAGGTGATAACGAGGAAATTGCCGCAGCCGCACGCGGGGTCGAGGAAGCGCAGGGCGGCGATCTTTTTCTGGAGGGCGCTGAGGCGTTCGCGTTTGCCGATCTTGAGTTTCTTCGCCCGGTCGAACTCGGCGCTGAGATCGTCGAGGAACAGGGAACGGACGACTTTGAGGATGTTGCGCTCGGCCGTGTAGTGCGCGCCAATCTTCCGGCGTTCCTTGGCATCCATCACCGCCTGAAAGAGCGAGCCGAAGACGGCGGGCGAGATCGAGTCCCATTCAAAAGCGCAACAGGCGAGGAGCTTCGCGCGCATGGCGCTGGTGAACGCGGGCAGCGCGAGACGCTCGGCAAAGAGCAGGCCGTTGATGTAGGGAAACTGGGCGAGGTCGGGCTCGAGATGTTTTTGGCGGCGGTCTTCGGGCGTGTTGAGCACCTCGAACAGTTCGTGGAGCTTGGGGCCGAGGTCGGAGCCGTCGGCGGCGGTGTGATCCTCCAGATAGAATTGAAAGGCCCGCGGGTCGAAGAGGCCATTGTCTTCCGCAAACAGGCAGAAGAGCAGGCGGACGAGGAATTGCTTCAGTTCGTGCCCGGCGCGTCCGGGGACGTCGGTGCCGTAATCGCCCGCTTCCAGTGCGTCGTGCAGGTCGCACATGAGGCGCGTGGCTTCTTCGTTGGCGGGGTCCTCGGGGTTTAGCTTGTGCCGCTTGTAACCCGCCATGAAGAAGAAGTGGCGGATGTGCTTGTGGAAATCAGCGAGCGGAAACTCAAACGAGGCCGGGAGGCGCTGAAGCTGCGGCGCTTCCGGGTCCGGCTCGGGTTCGAGATCATGGATGGCGATGCGCTGGAAGTCGGAGACGATGAGATAGCGGGGGACTTCGTTGCCACGGCCGCTGCTTATCAGGCCCTGGATATAGTCCATGCCCTGCCCATGCGCTTTGTCGAGGTCCTCACCCGCGCTCTTGTGTTCGACCAGCAGGGTGCCGGGCCAGTGAACATCAATGCTGCCCCACTGGCCGGAGAGCATCTTCACCCGGGCCTCGAAGATGGCGAAGTGGCGACGTTGCAGGCCGAAGACGCCGAAGAAGTCCTCCCAAAACGGCTGGCGCTCGGCGGCTTCGCGGGTCTCGTCCTGCCACTTTTTGGAGAAGGCGATGGCGCGGTGTTTGATTTCGGTCCACGAGAGTGGCATGGGGGAATCGTAGGGATTTTCGGCGGGGGTGCAACTCTGGCGACAATTGCCCGGACGCCCCGAGCAGACCGGGGCGGCCGATGTGCCAAGCCGCTGGGTAGGGCGCGCCTGTCCTCAGCGCGCCGCCGCGGTGTCCGCACGGCCCACGGCGCGCTGGGGACAGACGCGCCCTACCACAACGGCATTCCTCTCACCCTCAACCTCTCCCGCCAGGGGCGAGGGGACAGTGCACGGCGTCGCCGGAAAATGAGGGACGTCGGGTCGGAGCAGAAGGCTATCGACCCGGACACCAAGCCCTGAGCGCCCCCCCCGAAAGGATTTCCTTCACCGACCCGGAACGGATAGGAAGGGGGCGAAGATTGCGACCGAACCATCCCTATCAGCCATGCTCAAGTTCGAGGGAAAACACTGGCAAGAATCCGGCCCACCCGAAATGCAGGTGGTCCTCTGGCATTCTCCCGTCGCCGCGCCCCGCATCCGGTGGAGCATCGAGCTGCCGTTCGTCCCCGCCGGGGTGGACCTGGAGAATGACTGCGAGAAGCCGGTCCGCCACTTCACCGTGGATGTCGATGGCTACCTGCCCGGGCCGACGGACTGGCACGACCTCGAGGGCCGGGTCTTTGCGCCGGTGCCGGAGGATGTTTTCGCCGGCCCCGAGATCCGGGTCTCGTCGTATGGGCCGGGGGATGTCCTGTGGAGAGGCCCGGACACGACGGCCTGCCTGGTGTGCTTCCGGAAGCGCGACGGCTGGCGGTTCCAGGTCGAGCTGAGCGCGTGGTTCACCCGCGAGGCCTCCAAGCTCTGGCAGATGCGCCAGATGTGCCAGCAACTGGTCCCCGCCGGCGGCGGCGAGGAAGCGGAGGAGGAACTCCCCGAGGAGTGGACGCAAAGCCGCGACCTCTACTGGATTGGCGACGTGGTCTTCGCCCAGGTCAACTGCGCCGTTCCCATCAACTCACCGCGGCCACACGACGTCGCCCGGCGGATGGTCAAAGCCGCGCTGAACCTCACCGAGTTCCGCAGCGTCCGCATCAACGGCGAGAGGCAGGGCACCCCGCCCCCGCCAGAGCTGGCGGTCGCCGACTATGGCCGGCTCATGGTCATTACCACGCCGCACTTCTGAAACGGACCCGGCCTTGACCACCCAGGGCAGGCCGTTGTCCACGCGCACTGGCTGCCAGACCGCCAAACCGGGGACGAGGACGGTAAAATCAGGGACCCAGACCAGTCGGGAAACGAGCTAGACCATAAAATCAAGGAGCTGGACGGTAAAATTGGTGAGCTAGACCGATCGGAGCACGACCTCGACGACGTCCAGGTCATCCATTTTATGGTCTAGGTCATTCATTTTATGGTCTAGGTCATTCATTTTATGGTCTAGGTCATCCATTTTGTGGTCTAGGGCATTTTGCGACCGGTCTAGGGCAGTTGTTGGGTGGTTTAGGTCGTGGAACGGGTGGATGGCTTTGGTAAAAGGCCAGCTCGCCTGCTTGACAGGATGGTCGGAATAGGGAATTCTCCGACCGTTCCCGCATCCGTAACCCATCATGTAAAACTCAACCCCAACATCATCATGCCCTCCATCGAAGCCATTATCCTCCGTGCGCAAGCCACCAGTGACACTCAGGCCGCCATTGCCGCCACCTGGGTTTGGGATGAAAAAACTTCGGCCGAGTGGGTCGCCGACTTGACGGCGATTGATACGAAGAAGATCGTTGTGTCGGATTTGGAGGGGGCGCAACTGCTGGCGCGCGCGGACTTCCAGAACACCATCACCACGCTCCATGATCGCACCGTCGAGGGTCTCGGCATGGCGCGCGTGAAATGGCGCAAGGACGCCGCCAAGAAGGCCATTCTCTCCAACCTCAGCGCCTCGGGCGGCGGGCGCGAGACGGTGGAACGCGAGGCGCAGGCGTGGGAGAGCGTGTGGCAGAGTTTTGATGAGACCTGGCAACCCAGCGCGACCAACAACATCGCCGACTTCCGTATCCTGATCGCGAGCACGACGACGCTGGAAAAAGCCTACGGAAATGCGCACACGGTCTGGCGCAAGGGCGTCGAGGAGCTGCAGGCGGAAGCGGAGGCGCTCTGGGATGATTGCGTGGCGTGGTATGAGGCGGCCACGACGCTTTTCAAGGAAGGCACGGCCATCGGGGACTTGCTCCGCTCGACCATCCCGACCAGCCCGCAGAGTCCGGAGCCGACCGCGCTGGAGATCGCCTCGGCCACGCCCGGCGCGGGCGGGTCCGTCACGGTGGGCTACGTGCCCGGCGGCGGCGCGCACGCGACCTCGGGGTTCCTGCAATGGCGGATCGTCGGCGTGGACGCGGATTTTGCCCACGACGTGCCGACCATCCCGGCCGGACAGACGGTCGTGACGGGCGGCACGGCGGGGCAGGTGGTTGAGTTCCGCACGTTCCTCGCCAACAGTGCTGGCACGGTGCTCAGCGCCGTGCAGTCGGCGACCTTGGTCTAAGGCGTTTCCATTCGGTTGAAACCGGAATTGAAACCACAGAGACACGATGAACACAGAGAAAAACGACGGCCGGCTTCGGGGAGTTACCAATTAGTGAACCCTGATTGACCGGGAAATCCTTGGCTTTTCTCTGTGTTCATCGTGTCTCTGTGGTGCAAATGAATCAGCCCGACTGACTGGTTACATCTAAGGCGGGGCATCCCAGCATCAGCCCCAGTGCGGCGCGCACTCCAGCACGCCGATGGGGCAATGGCAGATGGCGGGCGTGGCGGGTGATTTTGGCCATGCCATCACGCTCCATCCCGCCGGGCAGACGATCACGGTCGCCGCCGCCGCCGGTGCCACCGTCGAGCTGCGCGTCCGCACGACCAACCGCTCGGGCACGACGTTCGGGGAGGTGAAGACGGTGACGTTGATTTGAACCAACCTCATGCAGTCAGGGGAAACGGAGCGCCGGATTCGCGACCGCGACCACGTCCCTCTGCGGTGGAAGCCCCAAACCATCCGCCCGCCCGCCAGGCGCATCCATTGGGTGATTCCGAAACGGCCGGCTGGCAAATTGCCGCCCCTTGGCAAGCTGGGTGTTGTTGCGGCTTCCACGCCCCCGTGGTCCCCCGTGGCTGCCGCCAGCTAAGCTGCCCTCCGGTAAATGCGTAAACCAGGGCCGCAGCCCATTCCGAGTATCGGGCTAGAAGCGGTATTCCATGCCCAGCTTGAGATTCCGGCCCGGTTGGTTGTAGCCGCTGCCGTGCGTCCGGTAGTCCTCGTTGAGCAGATTCTCCAGCGCGGCGGTGACGAAGTATTTCCCCTTCCAGTCGTAGCCGGTGCGGAAGTTCAACGTGGCCCAGCCGGGCGTGCCACCGGGCGGGATGCGTTGGGTGTCGCGCTGGTCGTCGGGTGAGAGGCGGTCCTGCTTCGCGGTCAGCAGGCCGAACACTTCGGCAAAGAACCCGGGGCGGCCGGCCTCCCAGCGCAGTCCGGCCAGACCGGTCAGCGGATGCATCCGGGTCATGGGTGCTCGCACGCTCGCGGTTGTGGAGGTGGGAAACGCATCGGCCTCGCCTTCCTGCCACGCGCCGCTGCCGAAGAGCGTGAGGCCGTCGCCGAGCCGGACGCGCGCGGAGAGTTCGACGCCGTGCAGCCAGCCCTGGCTGGCGTTGCGTTTGGTCACTTCCCGCGCGCCGCCGATGATCGCGCCGGTGGGGGTGCGCACGATGAGGTCGTCGATGAAGGTGTGATAATACGCCGCGCCCGCCTCCCAGTTTTGCTGGACGGTCTGCGCGCCGACCTCGCCCGTGAGGAATTTTTCCGGCTCGAGGTTGAGGGCGGCGGTTTCCAGTTCGCCGCTGCGGGCGATGTCAAAGCGCGTGAGGTCGCTCAGATTCGGCGCGCGGAAGCCCTGCGAGACGCCGGTGTACAGGCTCCACCGTTTGGCGGCATCGGGATGCCACAGCAGCCGGCCGCTGCCGACGAGGCTCGACCAGTCCTCCCGGAACGAGGTCGCGGCCCCCGTGGCCGGGTCGCGCAGCCGCCCCGCGTCCGCCTGCGCCCAGGTGAAGCGCCCGCCCAGGGTGAAGCTCACCTGTTCCCCGAGCGGAATCTCATCCTGTGCGTACAGGCCGAACAGATCGTAATTCGCGTTGTCCGCCACCGGACCCTGGGTGGCCTGCGAGGTCTGCACGCCCAGCGCGTTGAACTCGCGCTGCGAGGAATCCACGAAGTCGCGATAATGCTCCACGCCGTAAGTCCACCGGCCGAGCGGCGAGGGGCTGACGCCTTGCAGCGAGAGGCCCAGCGTGTCCACGTCCACGGTGTTGCGCTGCTGGGTGCGGTTGCCGCGCTCGACGAACTGCTGCTCGTCCTGCAGGTGCCATGAGGCGGTGGCCGTGAATTCATCGCCGCGCTCCGTTTCGTGGGTTAGGCGCGCATAGGTGAGCTGCCGGGTCTGGTCAAAGAGGTGCTGCCGGTCGGTGCCACGCAGCAGCCCTTCCCAGGTCAGGCCGTAGCTGGTCCGGTGCGTGCGCTCCACGTCGTCCTGTTCGGTCCGCTGATAGGCGAACGTCAGCTTGGTGCGGGGGTTAAAAAAGTATTCGGCTTTGAAGTCGGCGTCCCATTGCTCGTAGCCGGTGTGCGGCTGGCGGCCCACGGCGTCGCCACCTTGCACGTCGCCGAAGGTCTTGGCCGTCAGCCCGAGCGCGAAGCCCCACTGCTCGCGCTCGGAAGCATTGATTTCACCGCGCCCCAAGTGCGCCCGCTCCGCCGAGCCGAACCGGTAGTAGGCCGCCCCGCCCCAGTTCGCGCCGTCGCTGGCGCGATAGCTGGGCGCCCGCAGCAGCGCGTTGACCGTACCGCCCACGGCGTCGCTGCCATACAGTACGGAGCTGGGGCCTTTGACGACTTCGAGCCGGTCCGCCGCCAGTGCGTCCACGGTGCTCCAGTATTGGTTCGGGCCCTCCCGGAAGGTGGAGTTGTTAAGCCGGATGCCGTCCACCAGCGCCACGGTGCGGAAGCCGGTGAAGCCGCGCAGATACGGCGAACCCTGCCCGCGCGCCGTCTGCTGCACCAGCACGCCGGGCGTTTCCAGCAAGGCTTCCGGCACGCTCGCCGCCATCTGCTCGCGCCGCAGCGTCGGGCCGGCAATGGGCTTGGTGGCGAAGGGCAGATCAAGCTGCCGCTGCCCCCGCCGCGTGGCGGTGACGATGACTTCGTCCAGGCGGGGGATCTCCTTGGTTGCCGCTACGGTCTCGCCGAACGCGTTGGTGAAAATGCTCTGTGCCCGGACGGACAGGGGATCCAGCGCCAGGCACAGCGTGCAGAAAACCCCCCTGGTGGATCGAGCTTTAGAAATTCGGGGTCGGTTCACGCGCGGAAAATTGCCGCCAGCGAACCCTGATTCAAGGAAATAGCTTCCCAAATCCCTGCTACCAGCCGGACCATCTCGGATGGGTACAGATCAACTCGCACGAGACCGGGAATTGGTCCGGCCGCAGTATCTTCCGCGCGCGCCACCCGGCGGCGAGACCCGCACCGTTTCCGGACGTTCCCTTCCCGTGTCCATCCGTGGTTTAACTTCGGCGGTCGGGTTCATGGCAACGCCCAGATGATCCGGGGAGCCCGGAGTTCCACCGACCCAATGCGGCGAGGTTGGTCCAGTTTTACCTTGAATACCCGGGTAGCATGCCGCTATCCAACGCGCGCTCGTAAACGCTTTCGTGAAATTCATCGGCAACATCTTGCTCACCCTCGCCATCCTCGGCGCGACCAACGGCCACTGGGCCGTGTTGCAGACCGTGGCGTGGACGCGGATGCTGGCCGAATTCTCCCAGACCGCCTCGATCGAGACCGCCATCGCCAAGACCTTCAACGGCCAGCATCCCTGCGAAATGTGCGTGCAGATCAAGCAGGGCAAGGACGCTGAAACCGCGGATGCCAAGGATCTGCCGCTGAAATTGGTGTCGCTCAAGATCGACTTTTTCCTCGCGCCCGCGGAACTCCTCCTCGCCGCGCTGGTGCTGCCGCCGCCGGGCCAGCCGGCGGACACGGCCGCGCCCAGCCGGACCTCGGTGCCCTCCGTTCCCCCTCCCCGCAGCCTCGTTGGTTAGTCATCCGAGTGCGGTCGTGCCTTGACGGGCATGGACCGCGTTCCCCTCCCCATCGGAAGAGTGTCGTAGTCAGACTGTATCTGGCCGCGACCGAGACCAACGAAGTCCTGCAGTGATTCCTTTAAGTTCGTGTTCGATCTATTGCGGTGTGCCCGCCAAGCGCGCCGCCCGAAAAGCTATTCCTACCCATGGTCCGTGGACCGCTGGGGAACTGGCACGGTCGTTACTCGCCATCGGCCGGCGTGCGGGCGTCCCGCCCGCTCACCGCGAAGAAATGGGTCGTGCGCGTGGGCCTGACAGTACGGCAGGTGATGACCTTGGTTCGCGCCCGACCCAGCGTACCGCGACGTTGTGCGGACGGGGTGAGCGGGCGGGACGCCCGCGTGCCACCGGCTTTGTTTCACGTCGCCCGGCAGCGCGGTCAGTCGGGACATTTATCCGCCCGCGCCTTCCAATTGTTTTCATTCCATTGCCAACCAACCAAATCCATGAAGAGAGCTAAGCAACACAACTACCCACAGCCCGTCCGCATCGCCTGTCTCGGACTCCTCGGCCTGAGTTCTGTCTCCGCCGACGCGCAAACGACAACCCCGCCACCGATCGTCAACCTGCCGGAGGTGGTCGTGGCCGGGAACAACGCGCCCGCTCCCGCCGCCGAGAAGTCACTGACCGTTCCGTCCGTCGCCGCCGCCCAGGAACGCATCAGCCAGATCCCTGGCGGTGCCACCGTCATCGCCGCCGAGGAATTCAAGACTGGCCGTGCCTCCACCCTGAAGGACGTGCTCGACTACGCCCCCGGCGTCTTCACTCAGTCGCGCTTTGGTTCCGATGAGGCCCGCATCTCCATCCGCGGCTCCGGACTTCAGCGGACCTTCCACGGCCGCGGCCTGAAACTGTTGCAGGACGGCGTGCCTTTGAATCTGGCCGACGGCAGCTTCGACATGCAGGCCATCGAACCCCTCTCCGCCCAGCACGTCGAGGTCGTCCGCGGCGGCAACGCCCTCCAATACGGCTCCACCACCCTCGGCGGCGCCGTCAACTTCGTCACCCCCACCGGTCACACCGCTGACAAGGCGCAGGCCCGCGCCGAATACGGCAGCTACAATTATTTGCGCGGCCAGATCAGCACGGGCATGACACTCGGGCCGGTGGATTACTACGCCACGGCCACGCACTACTCGACGGATGGTTTTCGCCGCCATGCCGAGCAAAGCAACCAGCGCGTCTTCGCCAACGTTGGCTACCGACTCAGTGACAATGCCGAGACCCGGATGTATTTCACCTATGTCCAGACTTACTCGGAATTGCCGGGCAGTCTTACCAAGGCCCAGATGGAAACCAACCCGCGCCAGGCCAACGGGGGCAACGTCGCGCTGAACCAGAAGCGCAACTTCGAACTCATCCGCCTTGCCAACAAGACCACCTGGAGCCAGGGCAACCACACTGTCGAACTCGGCACCTTCTGGTCCCACAAAGATCTCGACCATCCCATCTTCCAGGTCATCGACCAGAACTCCAACGACCTCGGCCTCGAAGCCCGCTACCGCAACGATGCCGACCTCTTCGGCCACCGCAACCGCTTCCTCCTTGGCTTCAATCCCACCTACGGTTGGGCCGAAGACAAGCGATTCCTTAATGTCGGCGGCAACCGCGGCGCCCGCGCCGGCGAATCCACGCAAACCTCCTACAACCTCGATCTCTACGCCGAGAACTCCCATCACCTCGCCGACCGTCTCGCCCTCATCCTCGGCGTTCAGGTCAGCTACGCCAACCGCGACTTCCAAGACCGCTTTCTCACCGATGGCAACCAGACCGCCAATCCCGACTACTGGGGCTACAATCCCAAACTCGGCCTGCGCTACGACTTCGACGACAAGAACCAGGTCTTCGCCAATATCAGCCGCAGTTTCGAACCGCCGTCCTTCGGCGAACTCAGCCGTCCTCCCGGCGCGGCCGGAGTCGTGGTCAACGGCCTCCTGCCGCTGAAGGCCCAAACCGGCACCACCATTGAATTCGGCACCCGCGGCTCCCACGGGCGCGTCGGTTGGGAAGCCGTCTATTACCATGCCTGGCTTCAGGATGAACTGCTCCAGATGAACTTCCCCGTCGCCGGCGCGCCTCCCGGCGTCTTCGCCCCGACCACCGTCAACGCCAACCGCACCACTCACTCCGGCGTCGAACTCGGCTGGAACGTCCGCCTCCTCGAAGACCTCACCACTCCCGGCAACGCCGAGCGCGACGGCGACCGCGTCGTCTTCCGCAATGCCTATCAGTGGAATCGTTTCCGCTTCGATGGCGACAACACCTTCCGCGACAACCAACTCCCCGGCATGCCCGCGCACTACTTCCGTGCCGAACTCGCCTACGAGCATCCCTGCGGCTTCTACGCCGGTCCCAATGTTGAATGGTCCATCCAGAAATCTCCCGTGGACATGGCCAACACGCTGTTCGCCGACCCCTACGCGATCCTCGGCCTCAAAGTCGGCTATCGCACCAAGAAAGGCGTCTCCGGCTACGTCGAGGTCCGCAACGTCACCGACGAACGCTACGCCGCCACCACCGGCGTCATCACCCGCGCCAACGCCGGCAACAGCGCCCAGTTCAACCCCGGCGATGGCCGCACGGTCTATGTCGGTCTCGAATACAAATGGTAATCACTTCCCCCCGGCCGAGTCGCGGCGGGGGAACCGCTTGAACATCGTTCCCCCTCGTCTCGCCCGGCGCGGGGGAACACCTCTGCTCCCAACCCAACCCACTTTGTCGCCCTGCTTCCACCCATGAAACCCCAAGCCTCCCCGCCCTCGTACCGAATGCTCGCGCTGCTTTCCGCCGCCACTCTCCTCGCGTGGACCGCGTGCGACAAACCCGCCCCCACCGACCATCACGCCACTCACCAACACTCGGAACACAAACACTCCGACCATTCCACCGCTGCCAAAACCACTCCCGCCACCAACGCCTCCGCCCACGGTTCCCATGCCAGCCATGCCCCGGCCAAAAAGCCCGGCATGGGGGAAACCGTCCGCTGGGGCGTTGAGAGCCTCGACGTCTATCGCGACGGCACGAACCAGCACCTTCTCCTCGCCGACTACGCCACCAATTCCAAAATCCCCGCCCTCGTTCACCTCCGCTCCACCGACGACGGCGCCACCTGGTCCGTTCCCGTCCGCGTGGATGCCAACGCCACTCCCGCCCGCTCGCCCCACCGCGGCATGGACGCCCAGATCGTGGCCCGCGGCGAACGCCTCCTCGCCCTCTGGGGCACCGCCGGCACCGGCCTCTTCGGCAGCGGTCCCATGGCCACCGCCCTCTCTGCCGACGGCGGCAAAACCTGGCAAGCCGGCCCCAACCCCGCCGACGACAACCTCACCACCGGCCATGGCTTCGCCGACCTCGCCACCGACCTCGCGGGCAACTTCCACCTCCTCTGGCTCGACAGCCGCGACGGCAAACAAGGCCTCCGCGCCGCCACCTCCACCGACGCCGGCAAAACCTGGTCACGCAACGTCACCGTCAAACCCGAAACCTGCGAATGTTGCTGGAACGCCCTCGCCATCGGACCCAACGGCACCCTTCACGCCCTCTTTCGCGACAAGACTCCCCGCGACATGGCCCTCGCCACCTCTCCCGACCGTGGCCTCACCTGGTCGCCCCCCGTCAAAGTCGGCCGGTTCGACTGGGAATTCCAAGGCTGTCCCCACGTCGGCGGCAGCCTCGCCCTGCGCCCCACATCCGGCGACGCCTATTCCCTCCACGCCCTCGTCTGGACCGGTGTCACCGGCAAAAGCGGGGCCTATCATCTTGCCTCCGGCGACCTCGGCAAAACCTGGTCCGAGCCGCAACGCATCGGCGACTCCGATGCGCGCCGCGGCGACCTCGCCTCGCGCACCGCGACCAGCCTCGCCGCCGTCTGGGACCGCGTCGCCGACGGTGAAAGCGTCATCATGGCCGCTCTGTCCAATGATGCCGGCAAAACCTGGTCGCCCCCGCGCCGGCTCTCCGAAGGCACCGCCAACGCCGCCTATCCGCGCCTCGTCGCCACCGCCACCGGCTACCGCGTCTTCTGGACCGAGTCCGCCAAAGACCGCCCCGGCACCTGGAAAACCAGCCTCCTCGCCGACTGACTCTGCCCACTCGAATCATTTGCCATTGGCATTCCCCACCATGACTGCCCCCCTCCAACCGCCACCGCCCAGCCATTCTCAATCGCTCACCGCTAACGAACCACCTGCAAAACCCCTGCTTGTTTATTTTTTACCCACCATCTTTTACCACTTGTATCCCGTCCACTCGTCCAAGGCCCAAGCATCTGGTAAAAGATGAGGGGTAAAAGATGGAAAGCCGGAACTGTGAAACTGAATTTTTGCAAGCGCCTCCAATTGCTAATCACTCATTGCTGATCACTCCCCTCCCTCATGTGGCAACTATTCAAACAAGGCGGCCCGATCATGTGGCCGCTGCTCGTCACCTCGATCATCGCCCTCACCGTCGTCCTCGAACGCCTCTGCTTCATCTGGCGCGAACGCCGACGCCGTGCCCCCGAGGTCGTTGAACGCATCCTCACGCTCGTCGAACAAAGCCGGGCCGATGACGCCGCCAAGGCCGGTGCCGGCAGCGAAGACTTCGTCGCCCGCACGCTCACCTACGCCCTCACCCATCGCCACAAATCCCTCTCCAACGCCCTGCTGCGGCAGTCCAACCTGGAACTTCAGCGCTTCAACCGTGGCCTCTCGATGCTCGACACCGCGATCACCCTCGCGCCGCTCCTCGGGCTTCTGGGCACTGTCACCGGCATGATCCGCACCTTCGGATTGCTCGGCGGGACCGAACTCGGCGCGCCCGCCGCCGTCACCGGCGGCATCGCCGAAGCCCTCATCGCCACCGCCTTCGGCCTCGGCGTCGCCATTGTCGCGCTGCTGCCCTTCAATTATCTCAACTCGCGGCTCGAAGAAGCCCGCCACGAAATCGAGGACGCCGCTTCCCATCTCGAACTGCTCCTGGTCGGCCCACCTCCCGCCACCCCACCCAACCCGGCCGCCCCGCGGTCAGCCACCGCATGAAAATCCCCTCGCCCCGTCCCAACCGTCGCGCGCGGATCGAGATCATCCCGCTCATCGACATCATCTTTTTCCTGCTCGCCACCTTCGTCATGGTGTCGCTCTCGATGGTCAAGAACCAGGGCATCCAGCTCAACCTCCCGCAGGCCGTCACCGGGGGACCGCAGGAAAAAACTGACCAGGAAATTGTGTCCGTGGACTCCGAAGGCCGCCTCTTTCTAAAAAAAGAACCCGTCCAGATTGACGACCTGCGCCGCCGCTTCCAGCAACTCAAGACCACCGCACCCGACACCCGCATCCATTTGCAAGGCGACGACAAAGCCTACTTTGGCCGGGTGCTGGCCGTGCTCGATCTGGCGCGCGAGATCGGCCTGACCAAGATCATCATTCAAACCCGCAGCCCACAGAAATGAACCTCCGCCCTCGCCTCCTCTGGTTCGCCGCCGTCGCCGTGGCCACCCACGTCGTCACCCTGTTCGCCCTCGAACACTTCTGGCTGCGCGCCGCCAATGCCCGTCCCAAAGTCGTCTGTGAATGCCCGGTGGAACTCGTCGCCGCCCTTCCCGACCCGCCCGCGCCCGCGGCCGCACCACCGGCGATAACTCCCCCCGTTCCGCTCCCCGCCGCGCCCACCCCGCCGCCCGTACCGCAACCCAAAATCGAACCCCCGCCAAAGCCCGAACCGCCACCGCCGCCGAAGCCGGAACCCAAGCCGGAGCCGGAGCCTGTCGTCAAACCCGAGCCAAAACCGGAGCCGAAGCCCGAACCCAAACCGCCCACCCCGCCCGCGCCCGCGCCCGTCCCGCCCCCGGTTCCCAAAGCCGAATTCCCTGTGCCCGCGCCCGCGTCCAGGCCCGTGCCGACGCCCGTCATCGCCGCCACGCCGCCCGCTCCCGCCCGACCGGCTCCATCGTCGCCCGCACCGCCGTCACCGCCCACCCCGCCGCCGGCCACCACCGCCGCCGTCGCCAATCCCGGCCCGGCCTCGCCAGCGTCCACCGCTGCCATCGCGCCGTCGGGCAACGCCACCGAACCCGTCCTCGCGCGCCCCGCCTATCGCACCAACCCCTCGCCCAGTTACCCCTCCGCCGCGCGCCGCCAAAAACAACAGGGCGTCGTCTGGCTGCGCGTGGAGGTCAGCGCCGCCGGCCACGCCCTCGCCGTCGTGCTCGATCAGACCTCCGGCTTCCGCCTTCTCGATGACTCCGCCCTCGAGGCCGTCCGCCGCTGGAAGTTTGAACCCGCCCGCCGCGGCGACCTCGCCATCGACTGCACCGTCCGCATTCCGATCCGTTTCCAACTTGGCAACTGACCCGCCCCTTCCCTTGCCACGCCCTCCGCGTCCTCCGTGGCTCCAACCGCGCGCTCGAAATTCCAGGCTGCTTTCCCGTCTTCAAAGTCCTCATTCGACCGCGAGCAACGCTGCGCGGCAGACACCGGATGATTGCAAGACACCGTGACCTTGCGCCAGAAGTGGAAGCCTCTACACTTCCGCACTTATGAGCACGACCACCCTGATGGAAATTCCAGTTGAATCCGGCCTGAAGAAAAAGGCCGATAAAGTGCTCCGCGGACTGGGCCTGGACATGAACTCCGCCGTGCGGGTGTTTTTGACCAAGGTGGTGTCCACGCAGTCCATCCCCTTTGCGCTGGCGGACGAGCCGCCGCTGTATCGCTTCACGTCGGAGGAGGAAAATGAAATCCTGGCAGCCGCCAAAGAAGCGCGTGATCCCAAGAAGGTTAGCGGCCCCTTTCCCACAGCGGATGCGCTGATCAGCCACCTGCGCAAAGCCAAGGCATGACCCTGCGCACAACCCGCCGCTTCGACAAAGCCTTTGCCCGGCTGGCAGACCGCGATCAGCGGCGCGTGGAGTCTGCGCTCCGGCTTTTCGTGGATCAGCCCTTTCATCCGAAGCTGCGCAACCACGCTCTGGAGCGAAAGCTGCGCGGGCTGCGCGCCATCACCGCAGGCCACGACTTACGCATCGTCTATGAAGCCGAGGAAGGCGGGCTTGTGCGTGTGCTGCTGCTCAATGTCGGAACGCACGCGGAGGTGTATTGAAATATTCACTGCCTGGCCATTCGCAGGCCGCGAACCCGAACTCCGACTTGGAAAATCACGCCGGCTCTGCGACGGCCCGGCGACCATTTCACCTAGCCAAGGGGCAATTGATCACGCCGAAGCCGATTTCACGTCGCGCCAATTCCTCCACGGAAAGCTTGGCCTCCGCCTCGCGCCATTTGGTGGCCTGGGCGGGAGTCTTGAAACCGAGTTCCGCATCGGACAGCGCGAGCATCTCCTTCCCGCGGCGCTGGCGGGCTTCGGCGTAGGCGCGCTGGCCGGGGCCGCGGTCGTGGCATTGCGCGGCCGAGAGCAGGCGCAGCGCGCTGACGTTGGCACCTGCCGCCGGGTCGGGAACGACGAAGAAATTGCTCGTGTCGGCGAGCGCCCAGCGACCATCGGCAAAGAACTCGGCAACGGTGTGGTTCTGTCCGAAGAGATGCACCATTCGCGCCGGAATGCCGCTGACCTGACACAGGCGGATGAAGACGCGCGCTTGCTCGTTGCACCAGCCGCTGCCGCTCGCCAGCAACGGTTCGTCCTCCAGATTGCGATCCGGGCGGGCGGGCGCGCCCAGCGGCGGCATGCCCGGATGCCGGAAAAATTTCGGCATCGCCAGCAACAGCGCGACCGCTTTGGCCGTGTCGCTTCTCAAACCTGCCGTGTACTGCGCCGCGAGCTTCTCGTAACTCGGGAGCGTCCCGGTTTGGTACTTCACCGTCAGCGGCGTGTAGTCCCGGTCGAGAAAGGCCGCCGTCTCGGCGCGAAAATAAACGAACTGATTGGCCTGGTAGCGATCAATCCCGCGCACGCTTGAGCCGAGCATGTTCCGCGGCCGCCACTGGGCTGGCAGACCGTTCTTGCCGACATACGGCGCGAGCCAGCCCGGCAGCGTCTCCTTCGCCCAGGCCGGGCAGTCGGGCGGGTTGAACTCGGAGCCGGTGAGGTCGAACGGGGGCGCTGGTGAGTTGGTTGACAACGCGGCGGGCGCGGCGCGAAGGGGTCCGCACAGCCCGCACGCCAACGTGATTCCAATCAATAACCATCGGATTGTTGTCATAAAATACACTGGCCGATTACGGCCTTGAGTTATACCGCCCGCCGCACCATCACCGCCCCGCCTTCATCCGCCCGAGCCACTCGCGCACGTTTTGTTCGAGTACCTCGAGCGGCACCGCGCCGGATTTCAGCAGGAGATCGTGGAAGTCGCGGAGGTCAAACTTCGCCCCCAGTTCCTTCGTCGCCGCCGCGCGCAGTTCCTTGATTTTCAGTTCGCCGATTTTGTAGGCGAGCGCCTGCCCGGGCCAGGAAATGTAGCGATCCACTTCGTTGGTGACGTCCAGTTCGCTCTTCGCCGCGTTGGCCAGGAAGTAGTCGATCGCCCGTTGCCGCTCCCATTTGAACGCGTGCATCCCCGTGTCCACGACGAGCCGGACTGCGCGCCACATCTCGTAGGTGAGCTGGCCGAACTTGGCATACGGATCGTCGTAGAGGCCCATCTCGTCGCCGAGCGATTCGGCGTAGAGCGCCCAGCCCTCGATGTACGCCGTGTACGCGCCCTCGCCGCCGTAGCACCGGAACTTCGGCAGCTCGCCCTGCTCGAACGCCAGCGCGAATTGCAGATGATGCCCCGGCACCGCCTCGTGCAGCGTCAGCGCCATCATCTCGTAGCGCGGCCGCATCTCGGGTTTGTAGAGGTTCACGAAGTAGGTGCCGGCGCGCGAGCCGTCGGCGGCGAGCACGCGATAGTAGGCCGCCGTCGTGTCCGGCGCGATTTTGTCCGGGATCGGCTCGACGCCGTAGGGCACGCGCGGGAGCGCCTTGAAAAAGCGCACCAACTGCGGATCCACGCGCTTGGCCGTGGCGCGGTACTCGGTGAGCAGTTCGGCCGGCGTGCGGCAGTAGAACTTCGGATCACTGCGCAGGTGGTGGAAAAACTCCTGCCGCGTGCCCTTGAATCCGACCTGCGCCATCACGCGCTGCATCTCGTCGCCGATACGTTTTACCTCGCGCAGGCCGAGGTCGTGAATCTCCTGCGGCGTGAGTTTCGTGGTCGTGAACTTGCGCGCGAGAAACGCGTAGGTGTTCGTGCCGTCGGGCCATTGCCACGCCCCCACGCCGTCGAAGCACGCGGGGAAATACTCGTCGTCGAAAAACCGCTGCAACCGCCGATACGCCGGGATCACCGAGTCGCTCACGGCGCGACGCGCGGCGGCGGCCAGGCGCTCGCGATCGGCGGACGCGACGGCTGCAGGAAACGTCGCGAACGGTTTGTAGAACGGGCTGTCCTCGGGCTTGCCCACGATCTGTTTGGCGATCTGCGCGGGCACGCGTTTCATCGTGATCTTCGTCTGCACGCGCCGCTCGCGAACGCCCTGCCGCAGCAGCGCAATGGTCTGGTCCATGAGCACGGGGAAGCGTCCGAGCCGGCCCAGCCAATCCTCGTAATCCTTCACGCTCTCGAAGCGCAGCGAGTCGGCGAGTTCGTCCGCTGTCTGGATGCCGCCGCGCTGCGAGATTGCGAGGAGGAAGGTGCGCTGGCGGTATTCCTCCAGCCCGAGTTTGGTCTGAAATTTGAACAGGGCGAAGTTCAGCCGGTCGCCTTCGGAAAGCTGCGCGCGGGGAATCGAGAGCAGGTGCTGAAGCGTCGCCTGCGTGCGCTGGTGCTCGCGCTCGGCGGTGGCGAGGCTCAAGTCGTCCCAGCGGTCGTTCCAGCGCCGGTCGCCGAGTTCCGAAGCCCACGTCGGGCTGCGCTCCATCGTGTGCTCCCAGTCCTCGGCGAAGAGGGCGTGGAGCTGTTGTGACGCGGCATTTGTCTCGGCGGCGGGCGCCCAAGCAGGCACGAGCATGGAAGTGATGGCGATGAACAAGGCGAACGTGGAACGAAGAGCATTTGTTCCGAGGAAGGCCGGTGTGCGCCGCTGATGTGGGTCAGGCTTCCAGCCTGACGGTTCGGGCGGCATCCCTGCCGCCCGTTCCTTGCGGCGGCGTGGCGGATCGGCGGGACCGACAACACGGGGCAGGGATGCCCCGCGAACCGGCAGGCAAGGATGCCTGCCCCACATCAACGGCGCTTCTAAATCGAGACGGTAGCCTGTGCTACCCCTTTGCGTTTCGGCGTTCGTTTTCATAACTGGCTGCGGGGTTCGACTCCGTGGAGATGGCGCACAAAGAAATCCATGCGGCGACGGCTCCCATACGAACTCTCAGCGATACCGTGCCCGCCGCCGGGGACGACGAGCAGATCAAAATCCTTGTCCGCTCTGATCAGCGCGTTGACGACCTGCATGGTCGAGGACGGGTCCACGTTTTTGTCGAGTTCGCCGACGATCAGCAGGAGTTTGCCGACGAGATTCTTCGCACCGGTGACGTTCGATTGCTCCGCGTAATGCGGGCCGACCGGCCAGCCCATCCACTGTTCGTTCCACCAGATTTTGTCCATGCGGTTGTCGTGACAGCCGCAGTCGGCCACGCCCACACGGTAAAAATCGCCATGAGCAAACAGCGCGCGCGCCGTGCTCTGGCCGCCCGCCGAGCCGCCGTAGATGCCCACGCGCGCGAGGTCCAGTTCGGGATGTTTCGCGGCCGCCGCCTTCAGCCACGCGATGCGGTCGGGAAATCCCGAGTCGCCCAGATTCTTCCAGCACACGTCGTGAAATTTCTTCGAGCGCCAGTTCGTGCCCATGCCGTCGATGCGCACGATGATGAAGCCCAGCTCGGCCATCGCGCTCTGGCGCAGATTGCGCCCAAACGTTTTCGGCACGAACGCGCCGTGCGGCCCGGCGTAAATCTCCTCGATGACCGGATACTTTTTGGCGGGGTCAAAGTTCGTCGGGCGGATGATGATTCCGTAAATGTCGGTGACCCCGTCGCGGCCCTTGGCGACAAAACGCTCGGGCGCACGCCAGCGGGTTTTGAAAAGTTCGCTGGCGTCCGCGCGCTCGAGTTCGCAGAGCAGGCGGCCAGTCCCGGCGTCGCGCAACTCATGCACCGGCGGCTGATCCACGCGCGACCAGCGGTCGAGCACGAAGCGGTTGTCCGGCGAGAACTGCCAGTCGTGATTGCCGTCGCCGTCAGTGAGCACGAGCAACCCCGAGCCATCGAAGTTCACGCGGCAGAGATGCACCTGATACGGGTCCTGCTCCGGCCGGATGCCGCCCGCGCGAAACCACACCTGCCGCCGTTCGGCGTCCACGCGCTCGACGCCGCGCACGACCCACTCGCCGTGCGTGATCGCGTTTTTCACGCGGCCCGTCGCGGTGTCGTAGAGGTAGAGATGATTCCAGCCGTCGCGCTCGCTCATCCAGATCAGTTCGCCGGTGGCGTCGAGCCAGTGCAGATGGCGCTTCGAGGAATAGGTGAAAAACGTGGCGCACTCCTCGTTCACGATCGCCCGCGCGGCACCCGTCTCCGCGTCGATGGCGACGACGCGATACACCTGGTGCCCGCGCTGATTGTAGCTGAACGCGAACCAGCG
Source organism: Akkermansia muciniphila (assembly GCA_945861535.1). Taxonomy (GTDB): domain Bacteria; phylum Verrucomicrobiota; class Verrucomicrobiia; order Limisphaerales; family BJHT01; genus BJHT01. The sequence continues at coordinate 19,103 of CAMAUZ010000030.1, forward strand.
CGAATCGGGCGACCAGCGCAGTTCGTGCAACTCGAAGGGATTCGGGAACAGCGTGTCCGCGATCGCGATGGCCTTGCGGTTGGGGAGATCGAAGAGCCGCGGGCGCGGATGCGCGAGGCGGTCGCCGGGCTTGGCGTAGCTCAACTCGTGCAACTTCGGCTGCAACTGCTCCTTCGGTGACGATTCGACCAGCGTGATCTTGCGTTCCTCACCCTTGCGAATCTGCCGCACCGCCAGCCGCCGCGAGTCCGGCGACCAATGAAACCGGGCCTCGTACGCACCTTCCGCAGTGCCGTCGGTGGTGAGCGCGAACTCCTCTTTCGTCTCGAGAACGCGTGCGTGCAGGTTGTGGTTTTTGATGAAGCACTGCCAGCGGCCGTCGGGCGAAGTGTCGGCGGCGCGGCGTTTCGCCGGTGCTGCGGGAGGTGCGGCAACGGCTGCTGCTGCGACGGCTTGAGTGATGATCGCCTCGCTTCCCTTCGCGCCCGCTTCAAAGTGGCCGAGCAACTGGCCGTCGCGCGTCTCGACCCGCCAGACGTGCCCGACGAACGAGTGCTGCTCGCGGCGTTCGCCGGCGGGCACGCGGCCGTAGCTGCGGCGCTGGCCGGTCAGGTCGATCCAGAACAGCGCGATCTCTCCGGCGGTCTGGTTCACGAATGTCAGCGAGGTTTCCTCCGTGCTCGCGCGGCTCGCACGCGGTTTGTCGCCGGGCGACGGCGGCGGCAGCGGTGACGACGGGGCAGGGGATGCAGCCGTCACTTTGTAATCCGTCAGCACGCAGCGCCACGGTTTGCCAAAGGCTTGGAAACTCACGGCGTCGCGGTCGTTGGAAAACACGATGGCGTCGAACGGCAGGCGCTCGCCCTTCACCTCGCGTTCGCTGGCGGCGGCGAGCGCCGTCGCCAGCCGCGCGTGATCGAAGGCCGGCCGACGAACGCCCTTCGCGGTCTCGACGAGGATGAACTCGCGTGCCCCGCCCGCGAGGTCGTTGCGATGCCAGAACTCGTTGTTCCCCGGCAGCCAGTGCGGCGTGAGGTTTTCCTTGAAGATCTTGCCTGCGGTCCGGCGATCGAGACTAAGGGCGCGCTCGTAGTCCGCCCGCGTGCCTTGCGCGAAGGCGGTGGAAGCGAGAGCGCACGCGAGCAAAATGTGCAGCGCGAGAACGTGGCGGATGATGGGTTTCATGGGATGGCGGTGGCGAGCGAGCGCGTGTCGGAGGCACGCAAGATATTAGCCGGTGGTGAAGCGTAGCGGAACCACCGGAACAACCGCCCCACCAACCGCTGCGCCCCGGCGGGGCGCGAGAGCGGTGAGGCTTTTCCCACCCGATTCGTAAGCCGAGACTCGCCCTCTGCCCCGCCTCTCGCGCCCCGCCGGGGCGCAGGGCTTTGTGGTGTGGCTGAACCGGTGGTTCCAGTCGCTCCGCTCCTTGCACCACCGGCTAATTTCTTGGATGCCTCCGGCATCTGGCGTCGGGCCGAACCTAATCGCATCGGTTCTGCAAGCTCCGCTTTCATGCGTAGCGATCCGGATTCAGCAGGTCGATCGGCAGCGATGGCGCCTCGCCGGACACGATCTCGGCGACGAGGCGGCCGGTGATCGGGCCGAGGCTCAGGCCCATCATCGCGTGGCCGGTGGCGAGGGTGAGGTTGGAAAATTTGGCGGTGCGCCCGACGTAGGGCAGGCCGTCGGGGGAACACGGCCGCAGCCCGCGCCACGGTTGGATGCCCGCGAAATCCTCCGCGCTGAATTCGGGGAAATAATCCGGCACCGCCTTGATGATGCCGCGCACCCGGACGGGATTGATCTCTTCATTCAGCCCCGCGATTTCCATCGTGCCGCCGATGCGGAGGGCCGTGCCCATCGGCGTCACGGCGAGCCGCGCTTCGGTGAAAATCGAGCAGAGGCGGGGCAGGCGCGGCGGGTGCGGCAGCGTGAGGCTGTAACCTTTGCCGGCCTGCAGCGGAATTTTCAGGCCGAGGTCGCGCACGAGCAGCGGCGACCACGAACCGCCGCACAGCACGTATTCGTCGGCGCTGAAATCCCCCTGCGTGGTCTGCACCGCGGCGAGGCGCGGGCCGTTTTGCCGCCAGCCGGTGACCTCCGTGTTCCACTGCAACCGCACGCCCGCCGCGGTGAGGAGCTGTTCGAGGCTGGCGAGAAAACGGGCGGGCGTGAGGTGGCAGTCCTTCGGAAAATAAACCGCGCCGGCGACGCTCATCTTCACGCCCGGATCGTGTGCGGCGGTTTGTTTCGCATCGAGCACTTCGGCGGGCACGCCGAGCGCGTTCGCCTGCGCGGCGAACTTCGCTTCGTCGTCGAGGCCGTGCTGGGTGCGGCAGAGCATCAGGAGGCCGCGGGTGACGAGGCCGAAGTCGATGCCCGGCAGCGCGGCGAGTTCCTCGAAGCAGGCGCGGCTGGCGAAGTTCAGATCGCGCAGCACGGGCGCGCTGCGGGCGACATGCGCGGGCGTGGCGGCGCGCCAGAATTTGAACGCCCAGTTCCACAGATCCCAGTCCAGGCGCGGCTGGATGTAAAACGGCGACTCGGGATTCCACATCCATTTCAAGCCGAGCGCGACCATGCCGGGCGCGGCCAGCGGCACGAAGTGGCTGGGGACGATCATGCCCGCATTGCCGAACGAGCAGCCGTCGCGCGCCTGCGGACTGCGGTCGAGCACGGTGACCGCGTGGCCCTTGCGCGCGGCGTAATAGGCGGCGCACAGCCCGATCACGCCGCCGCCGAGGATGAGGATTTTCTTTGGCATGGGAGGAGTTTCAGGAGGCGCGGAGGCGATGCGCGGCCGGCCGGACGCACTCCGGTTGTCGGCGTTTGTAGGAGACGACGTGAGGAAAACCCGAGCGCCAAAACGGCGCAGCATGGGGCCATCGTACCGGAGAATGGAGTGAGGGACGTTGGCAGGCGCCGCCCGCCGCTGACCCGGCGGATTCCTCCCGCAGATTCAGGGAGGCCAACAGATGGGGGACTTTTATCTGTGGGCCTCCCTGAATCTGCGGGAGACCTTTTGAACATGGATGGAAACGCATCGCCGACGGTACCCGTTGGAGCCGGCGTGAGGAGAACCCGAGCGCCTTAATCGGGTGCAGCATGGGTCCATCGTAACCGAAAATGGAGGGAGGTACGTTGGCAGGCTCTGACCTTTTCTCCGGGAGGGGCGTACTCGCGCGGAAGAAGGTTAGAGTCTCCTTACGTCGTCTTCTACAAGGAGTGGTTGCGGCGCGCTGCCGCGCGGGCCATGCCAACTCGCTCACGGCGTCCGCTCTCATTTCACCAGTTCCACGAAGTTCCGCAGCAGGCGCAGGCCGACCTGCTGGCTTTTTTCCGGATGAAACTGGGTGGCGAAGACGTTGTCGCGCCAGACGGAGGAGGCGAAGGTTTCGCCATAATTGGTGCGGGTGGCGACGATGGTGTCGTCCGTCGGCTGCGGGTAGTAGCTGTGGACAAAATAGACGTAACTGCCGCTGGCGATGCCGCGGTAGAGCGGGCAGTCGGGCCGCACGATCTCGAGCTGGTTCCAGCCGATCTGCGGAATTTTCACACCGCCCTGCCCCGAGAAGCGCACGACCTTGCCGGGGAAAATCCCCAGCCCCGGCGCGCAGGAATTGAACTCCTCGCTTTTCTCAAACAGCGCCTGATACCCGACGCAGATGCCGAGAAACGGCCGTCCGGTGCCGATGAAATCGCGCACGCCCGCGAGCAGTTCCTGGCGCTGGAGCGCGAGCAGGCAGTCGTCGAACGCGCCGACGCCGGGGAGCACCACGGCCCGCGCGGCCGCCAGTTCGCGCGGATGCTCGACGATACGGACATCGCCACCCACGTTCACAAGGGCCTTCCACACGCTGCGCAAATTGCCGGAACCGTAATCAAGGAGAGCGATCATCGCGGGCGGACTCTAGCCACGGAGGGGAGGGGGAGAAGCTCAAATGGCCAAGCTCAAAGCTCAAGGGAAAGGGGCAAACTCAAATGACCAAGCTCAAAGCTCAAGGGAATGGACCAAGCACAAAGGTCCAAGGAACCGGCGGCCCAGTTTGGTTGGCGCGGATCTTTCAGGGTTTCATCGCAACTGCGGGCCGCGCGCTCTTGTAGCGCAGGTTTCCAAACCTGCTGTGTCGCCGACTTCCAAGTCGGCACGGTGTCGGTCTCGCCGGACGCGTTGCGGGTTTAGAAACCCGCGATACAGCAGGCTTGGAAGCCTGCGCTACAAGCTGGGTGTGAAACATCCGGGTTGGCGCATTCCCATCGAGGCCGCCGTTTGGTCGCCGGCGGATTGGTGCTTGGGCCTTGGTCCTTCCCTTGAGCTTTGAGCTTTATCCTTGGAACTTCTTTCCGTCTGCCCGCTCGCACTCAGATTCCGAACCATCTCGGTTTGCTCTCGACCGTTTTGCGCCGCACCCCAAGCATCCGCGCGCTTTGCACAACCTTTTGCTCATCCATTTTCACAACGCGGCGTCACATGGTCGCCGTGGTGAAAACATCCCGCGCTGACCCGATGCCGCCCGCCGCTCCCGCCGCCAGTCCCTCCCGCCAGGCCGCCGCGCTGCTGCTGCGCGGACCCTTCGCGCGGTACATGCTGGGCGAGGGAATTTCGATGACGGGGACGTGGATGCAGTTGATGGCGCAGAGCTGGGTGATGACCACGCTCACCAACAGTGCGATGATGCTCGGCATGGTGAATTTCGCCGCGGGGATTCCCATGATCGCCCTGTCCATGCTGGGCGGTTCCGCGGCGGACCGGGGCGATAAACGGACCATCCTGCTGGTGACGCAGGTGATTCAGATCGCGTTCGCGCTGCTGGTCGGGCGGTTGGTGGCGACGGGGCAGATTCAAATCTGGCACCTGCTCATGGTCGCGTTTCTGCTCGGGATTTCCAACGCCTTCGAGATGCCGGCGGCGTCCGCGCTGGTGCCGGAACTGGTCGGCAAAGAGCAGGTCGCCACGGCCATCGCGGTGGATCGCGCGGTGTTTCACGGGACGCGGCTGATCGGTCCGGCGCTGGCGGGATTCGTGATCGGCCGGTGGAGCGAGGCGGCGGCGTTTTATTTGAACGCGCTGTCCTATGTGGCGCTGATCATCGCGTTGCTGACGTTGCATCCGCGCGCGCGGGGGACCGAGGCGGAGGAATCGCAGCGGCGCAGCGGGTTCAAGGAAGGCCTGGCCTACGTGCGCGCGGACGCTCCGACGCTCGCGATGATCGCGCTCTTGGCCTTCACCACGGTGTTCGTGTTTCCGGTGCTGGTGGTGATGATGCCGCTCTACGCGAAGAACATTTTGCAACTCGGCCCGGACAAGATGGGGCTGCTGATGAGCATCACGGGCGTCGGCTCGTTCACCGGCTCGGTGGGGCTGCTCGCGGTGCGGCGGCACACGCGGCGGCCGTTGATGATCGCGGCGGTGTTCGGGGTCTGCGCGGGGCTGACCGGAATGAGTGTGGCGCGGCAGTTCGCCTTCGCGGCGCCGTGTCTGATCCTGCTGTCGTTGTGCGCCTCGACGATCATCGGGCTGGCGAACACGGTCGTGCAGGAACGCGCGCCGGGGCCGTTGCGCGGGCGCGTGTCGGCGATCGCGGGATTGAGTTTCGTGGGGCTGTTGCCGTTCGCCGGGCGGGGATCACGTCCGTCGCTGATTGGCTGGGATTGCGGACGGCGCTGGTGATTTCGGCGGGGGCTTTTTTTGTCGGGGCGCTGTTTGTCCTGCGTCGGGCGGGTGCGGCGGTGGGGGAGGAGCCGCCGGCGGGATGAATGGCGGGCGGGACGCGGTGCGGGAGCGCCGGAGATGCGTTTCCATCCATCCACGTTTAGAAGGCCTCCAGCAGATTCAGGGAGGCCAACAGATTAAGGTCCCCCATCTGTGGGCGTCCCTGAATCTGCGGGAGGAATCCGCAGGGTCAGCGGCGGGAGGCGCCTGCCAACGTCCCCAGCGTCCATTTTCCGGTGCGATGGCTCCATGCTGCGCCGTTTCGGCGATCGGGGTCTCCGCACGTCGTCGGCTACGGTTCAGGGGCGGCCTTTTTGGGCGGGGTGTCGGCGGCGGCGCGGCAGGCGTCGGCGACGTGGGCGAGGGTTTCGAGGAAAGCGTCGCGGCGGGCTTCGGGGACGCTGGCAAGGACGGTGGTTTGGAGTTCGTGGGCGAGGTCGCGGAGTTCGGCGAACTTGGCTTTGCCGGCGGCCTTGAGGCGGATGCGGTAGGCGCGGCGGTCGCGCTCGTGGGTTTTGCGGGCGATCCAACCGGCGGTTTCCATGCGTTCGAGGAGGGCGGCGATGGTGTTGGGATCGCTGCTCATGAGGTGGGTGAGTTCACGCTGGGTGAGGCCCTTGGGATTGCTCTCGGACAGGGTGCGCAGGACGGTGAACTGGTCGGGGGTGGCGCCGGTCACAGCAATGCGGCGGCGGAAGGCCTGGTTGAGTCCGTACCACGCGCGGCGCAGGAGGACGGGGAGGCGGCGGGGTTCGGGCGGGGCAGGGGGGCCGCTGGCCGGGGATCGGGAGGTGGATTTTTTCAACATGGTGCGCCGGAGCGGGGGCATATTGATACGTGTAGGTATTATTTCAATTGCAAAGGCGGGGGCCGTGGAGAATTCTCGGCCGCACTGAAAATTTGTTTTGGGTTTCGGATTCCAGTTGTTAAAAGTCCTCCGCATTGGCCACGACGAACAGCACACCAGACATGAAAGCTTCTTCCTCAAAACTCTCGCTTCCGGCCGCCCTCTTGCTCGCGGTGGGCGCCGCTTTGGATCTTTCGGCGGCCGCGACGGGCTGGCTGAGCTGGCGCGGGCCGGCGCAGAACGGCACGTCGAAGGAGACGGGGCTGCCGGACAAGGTGGTGGCGAAGGAGGCGTTGTGGACGGCGGATTTTCCGGGGCAGTCCACGCCGGTGATTGCGAACGGGAAGTTGTACATCATGGGGTATCTCGGCGATGGGCCGGATTTGCAGGAGGGCGTGACGTGCTTTGATGCGGAGACGGGGGCGAAACTGTGGGAGCAGCGGTACAGCGATTTTCTCAGTGACACGATTTACCTGCGCTATGCGACGTCGAGTCCGGCGATCGATCCGGAGACGGGCAACGTGTACATGCAGGGCACGCAGGGGATTCTGGCGGCGTTCACGGCGGACGGGAAGCGGCTGTGGTCGCACTCGATGATGGAGAAGTTCGGGCGGCTGACGTTTCCCAACAGCCGGACGGCGTCGCCGGTGATTGACGGGGATTATGTCATCGCGCGCGGCATCACGGCGAACTGGGGCGCGCAGGGGCCGGCGGGGGATCGCTTCTATGCGTTCGACAAGAAGACGGGCGAGCTGGTGTGGGCGTCGAGTCCGGGGGACCGGCCGCGGGACAATTCGTTTTCGCATCCGTATCTGACGTGGTTCAAGGGGCTGCGGGTGTTCATTGCCGCCACCGGCGACGGCAGCGTGGTGTGCGTGAACGCGCGGACGGGCGAGGCGCTGTGGCGGATTCCGATTTTTAAGGCGGGCATCAACGCGACGGTGAATGTCCACAATGGCGACAAGGTGGTGGTGATTTACGGGACGCCGTATGAGCCGGGGCAGATGGTGTGCTTGAAGATTCCCGATGTGCTGCCGACGGCGGGCACGCCGGGGCCGGTGGCGGTCGAGCGACCGACGGTGGAGATTTGGTCCACGCCGGAGATTTCAACTTCGACCAGTTCGCCAATTCTGGTGGGCGACCGCATCTACGTGGTGGCGGAGAAGGGCGATCTTTGCTGCGTGGATGTGACCACGGGCAAGACGCTATGGCGCTTGAAGCTGGGCATCGAGCAGCGGAATGCGTGTCCGTTTTTTGCCGATGGCAAGCTCTACATTCCAATGCTGGACGACCCGGCGTCGAAGGCGTCGGGCGAGGGCGAGGCGGGCGCGACGGGGGCTTTTTACATTATCAAGCCGTCGGATCAGAAAGGCGAAATCTTGAGCCACATCGCGCTGGAAGGCCGGTGCTTCGGGACGCCGGTGGCTTACAACGGGAAGCTGTACGTGCAGACCACGCGGAAGGTTTATTGCTTTGGGAAGAAGGGCGCGAATGCCGGTCTGCCTGCGGCCCCCGAGCCGGAAAAGTGGCCCGCACCGGGACCGGCGGCGCAGTTGCAGGTGATCCCGTCGGAGGTGTTGTTGCGGCCCGGTGACAGCGCCGCGTTCCGGATTCGGAAGCTGGACGCGAAGGGGTTCGTCGTGGAGGACGTGAAGGATGTGGCAGCGGTGAAGTGGACGAACTTCATCCCGGCGACGGCGAAGGTGCGGGCGCTGATGAAGGGGGCTTTCAATGCCGAGGGCAAGCTGGTGGCGGCGGCGGATCCCCAGGCATCGGCGGGCGCGTATGAGGGGACGCTGGGGGATTTGAAGGGCTACATCCGCGGGCGGGTGCTGTCGGGGCTGCCGATCAAACAGGATTTCGAGGGGTTTGCGATCACGGAGAAACACGAGACGGAGGAGAACACGATGTTTGCCTATCCGCCGTTATCGTGGATCGGGGCGCGTTTCAAATTCGAGGTGCGGGAGAAGGACGGCACCAAGGCGCTGACCAAGACGATCGACAACAAATTCTTCCAACGCGGCACGGTGTTCTTCGGCGATGCGGAGATGAAGAACTATACGATTCAGGCGGATGTTTTCAGCGATGGCAACAAGCGCAAAATGTCGGAGGTCGGGCTGATCTGTCAGCACTATCTGATCGTGCTCAAGGGCAATGACCAAAAGCTGGAGGTCAACTCGAATCTCGAACGGCTGCGCGTGCCGGCGGTGGATGCGCCGTCGAATTTCAAGTGGTCGGCGAATGCTTGGTATCGCCTCAAAGCCCGGGTGGATGTGGCGGCGGATGGCACGGGTGTGGTGCGCGCCAAGGCGTGGAAACGCGATGAGGCCGAGCCGGCCGCGTGGACGATTGAGGTGCCGCACAAGCACGCGCACACGAGCGGGTCGCCGGGGCTTTACGGCTTCGCACCGCAGGAGATGCGGGTGTACATCGACAATGTGCTGGTGACCCCGAACTGATCGGTTTTTCAAAAACAGGTCCGGCGCTGGCGGCCGGAGAATTTAGCGCAGAAGATTTCGCAGCTTTTAGAACCAACAAACTCTCGATGAAAACATTGCCCCTTGTCACTGCGGCGCTGGCCGTTTGCGGACTTATCACTTGGACGGGTTGTCAGCCGGATGCCCCGGCTCCCAAGCCAGCACCGGCCGACGCGCCCAAAAAAGAGACGAAGGCTGCGCCGGCGGCGGCGCCCGCTAAGCCAGCGGCCCCGGCCGCGGCGGTGCCCGTGCCCGCAGCACCAGCGGCTCTCGCTGCCGAAGCGACGAAAGTCGTGGCGGCTCCGGTCGCCGTGACCACGGGCGTCGCGTCGGTGGCGCAGAACGGCGGCGGAGACTGGCCGCAGTGGGGAGGCAACGATCCGGGCCGCAACATGTTTTCTCCGGCGAAAGGTTTGCCGGACCGCTTCGAGCCGGGCAAGCGCAAGGCGGGCACAGACGATTTTGACATCGCGACCGCCAAGAACGTGAAGTGGGCGGCGAAGCTCGGATCGCAAAGCTACGGCAACGCGACCATCGCGGGTGGACGGGTTTTTGTCGGGACGAACAACGATTCGCCGCGCGATCCGCAACATCAGGGCGACCGCAGCGTGTTGATGTGTTTCGACGAGAAGACGGGCGATTTTCTCTGGCAACTGGTGGTTCCCAAGTTGGCCTCGGGCAAGGTCAACGATTGGGAGGGCCTCGGCTTGCTGGCCGCCCCGACAGTCGAGGGCGACCGCGTCTATGTGGTGACGAGCCGCTGCGAAGTGCTGTGCCTGACGGTGAACGGGCTGGCGAAGGAGAACGTGGGGACGTTCACCGACGAGGCCGGTTACGTCGCGGGTCCGGGCAAGCCCAAGGCCAAGGTCGGCCCGAAGGACGCGGACATCGTGTGGCGTTACGACATGATGGATGAACTCGGCGTCTTCCCGCACAACGCCTCGAACTGCTCGGTGCTGATCGTGGGTGGCACGCTGTATGTCTGTACCTCCAACGGGCAGGACTGGACACACTCGAACATTCCCTCGCCGCTCTCGCCCAGTCTCGTCGCGCTCGACAAAAAGACCGGCGCGCTGGTGGGCGAAGACGATGCCAAGATCGGCCCGCGCATTTTCCACGGGCAGTGGAGTTCGCCCTCGACCGGCAAGGTCAACGGCAAGGACCTCGTGTTCTTCGGCGGGGGCGACGGCCTTTGCTACGCGTTCGATTCCACACCGGTGAAGGAAGGGGACAGCAGCTTTCTCAAGAAGACTTGGTGGTTCGACTGCAATCCGCCCGAGTACAAGTTGAAGGACGGCAAGCCGATCAAATACCCGGCCGCCGATGGCCCCAGCGAAATCAACTCGACGCCGGTGTTTTACAAGAACCGCGTTTATGTCGCCACGGGTCAGGACCCGGAGCACGGCGAAGGCATCGGGATGCTGGTCTGCATTGATGCGACCAAGACGGGCGACATCACCAAGACCGGCGCGCTCTGGAAGTACGACAAGATTCACCGCAGCATCTCGACGGTGTCGATTGATCCCGAGTCGGGGTTGCTGTTTATCGGCGACTTCTCCGGGTTCGTGCATTGCCTGGATGCGGAGACGGGCAAGGTCTATTGGGTTCACGACATGAAGGCGCACATGTGGGGCAGCACACTGGTCGCGGACGGCAAGGTGTACGTCGGCGATGAGGACGGCGACGTTGTGGTGCTGGCAGTCTCGAAGGAGAAGAAAATCCTGAGCGAGGTCAATCTCGGCGCGCCGGTGTACTCGACGCCGGTGGTGGCGAATGGCGTGATCTACATCGCGAGCAATCATCACTTGTTTGCGTTCCACGACTCGGCGAAGGCAAAGGCCGTTAAGCCCTAGGCGAAACGACCGGCGACTCCTGTTCATCCCGTGCCCGCAGCCCGCAAGCTTCCCCAGCTCTGGCATCCCGACGTGCCCGGTCCCTTGTGGAACGGCACCCGGCGGGTGGCGCGACGGCAGATCGAGGCGTACTGCCGGGTGGTCGCGCGGGAGTTCAAACCGGAGAAGATCATCCTGTTTGGGTCGTATGCGGACGGGCGGGCGACGAAGGATTCCGACGTGGACTTGGTCGTGGTCATGCCGCATCGGGGCCGGGATATCGAGCAGATGTGCGAAATCCGTAAGCGCGTTCGCACTCCGTTCCCGATGGACATGCTGGTCTGGACGCCGAAGCGTGCTCAGCGGACCGACTTTTTCACCCGCGACGTACTTACCCAAGGCGAGGTCATGTATGAATGCTAACTCGCTGAAATGGGTGCAGTCCGCCGAAGAGGAATACCAAGCCGCCGTATTTCTAATGAAGCAGCGCGGGCGTACAGCCCCCTTGAACTCCATTTGCTTCCATAGCCGGCAGTGCTTGGAGTGGTATCTGAAAGGTCGGTTGGAGGATGCCGGTCTCCCGGTCCCCAAGACTGACAATCTGGTCGTGCTGCTCAACCGGGTGCTTTCTTTGGAACCGCTGTGGGCTTCCTTTCAGTCCTCCGTGGCCACCGTGAAAGATTACACTGTGGAGTTCCTTTATCCCGGACACCTAGCGACTCGGAAGCAGGCGGACGAGGCGCTGAAGATCTGCAATTCCATGCGCAAAGAAATCCGCCTCGCGCTCGGTCTGTCCGCAAAATAATTTTCCACCAATTCAACCCAGCCAACTCAACCTATGCCCATCCCCACTGTCTCCCCTGAACTCGTCGCCAAGGCCAAGGCCGAACTCGACGCCCACCTGCGCGAAATCATCCAGTGGCACTTCAGCCCCGAGACCGGCTGCGCTTACTGGCTGGCTTGGGCGGCGAAAAATTTCGATCCGCGCAAGGAGATTACGAAGATCGAGGACATGCTGAAGTTCCCGCACTTCGCCGACGAATCCCTGCGCGACGAGCAGCCGGACGTGTGGGTGCCCGCGCAGTTCAAGGGCAAGCCCTACAATATTTTCGAGACCGGCGGCACCACAGGTATGCCCAAGCAGCGCATCGGCTGGAACGACTACAAGGTCGATTACTCCGAGTTCAGCGAGAAAATCTCCGACGCACATTTTCCGCGTGGCGGCGCGTGGCTGATGATGGGACCGACCGGCCCGCGCCGGCTGCGGCTCGCCATCGAGCACCTCGCCAATGTGCGCGGCAGCTCGTGCTACTTCATCGACCTTGACCCGCGCTTCGTGAAGAAGCTGCTGTCGAACAAGCAGTTTGAAGTGGCCAAGCAATACATGGCGCACGTCGTGGATCAGGCCACGCTCATCCTCAAGCATCGCAAGGTCAGCGGCCTCTTCACCACGCCCAAGCTGCTCGAAGCCATCGCCGAAAAAGTGAACCTCTGGGACGCCGGCATCCGCGGCGTGTTCTGCGGCGGCACCTCGATGAAGCCGCAGGAAGTGCGCTTCATCGTCGAGGAACTGTTGGAAAATCGCATCGGCTTCTATCCCACCTACGGCAACACGCTCATGGGCCTGGCCGCCAGCGTGCCGCTCCAGCCCGAGGACAACTTCAGCGTGACTTACTACGCGCCCCAGCCGCGCGCCGTGCTCCGCGTCGTGAACCCGAACAAGACCGACGAGACCGTGGCCTACGACACTTGGGGCCGCGTCGAGCTGACCACGCTCACGAAGGAATTTTTCTGCCCCCGGTTCCTTGAGCGCGACGAAGTAATCCGCCGCGCCCCGCGCCCGCCGTATGCGTGGGACGGCGTCGGCGACGTGCGGCCGTTTGGGGCGATGGAGAAGAATATTGTCGAGGGCGTGTATTGAAATACTGCGGATGAGCCGGTGGGAAATTCCCACTTGCCCACTATTTTGAACGTGCATACTTTCCTGGCATGATTACCGGAGTCATCAAGAACCAGCAGTTTGAAATTGTGGCGCAAGGGCTGGCGCCGGACAGCAAGAAACGCCTCTCGCTCTCCAAGGCGCTCGCGAAAGCTGGCGTCACTTTCAACATCTACGTCAACAAGCTCGGCCAGATTGTGCTCGATCCGCAGAAGAACGTCCCGGCGCACGAGGCGTGGGTCTTTGAGGACAAGCAGGCGCTCGCCTCGGTCAAGCGCGGACTCAAGCAGGCCGCCGGTGCCAAGAGCGCGTATCTCGGTTCGTTCGCCAAGCACGCCGCCGATGAGTGATGAACCGGAAGCTGCTGTTCACGCCCGAGGCCCGCGCCACGATCGAGCGTCTGCGGGCGAATCCCGCCAAGGCCGGTTTGGCCCGGCAGCTTTTGAAAACGCTGGGGCTGCTGGAAACCAATCTCCGCCATCCCTCGCTCCACACGCACCCCTACGACAGCATCAGCGGGCCGGATGGCGAAAAAGTTTTCGAGGCGTACGCGCAAAACAATACTCCCGGTGCCTACCGAGTTTTCTTTTTTTACGGTCCCGACGAGGTCGAGAAGGGCAATCGGGTTCCGGTGCTGACTGTCTTCGCCATTGTGCCGCATCCTTAACCAGCGATTATGAACGAAGAAACCGCTGCGCGAATAGTTCAATTGCTGGAGGGCACAGATCCAAAGTTTGACCGCCTCGATGAAAACGAGGGGCTGCTGCAAGCAATTAAGATGGATGTCAGCGGCTTTGAACACGAAGGAAAGCAATATCCCGGCTCAGGTGGAGAAATTATTAGTGCTACCAAATCAATGAAGTCGGAGTTGGTATCCATTGAGATGACTTTGAACTCTATTGAAACAAATACTTCGAGTTAACTAGATTACATGACCACCATCCCCCATCTCCCCGCCCTCCGCCTTGGCCGCAACTATGAGTCGCTCGACAAGGTCGAGGTGAAAGACCACCGCACCGGCGAGGTCAAGGCGCTCGTGTCGCAGGTCAATGGCGGCATCGTGAAACGCGACATGGCCAAGCTCGGCCAGGCGCGGGCGGCGTTGAAGAAATTCACCGTGAACCAGTTGATCGACCTGAGCGCGAAGGCGGGCGACTTGTTTCTCAACGGCACGCTGCCCTTCGGCGACCAGGGCCACACGCAGTCCACGCAGCAGTACATCGAGACGCTCAGCGGCACCTCGGGCCTGCCGCACATCATGGTGAAGCGCAACATGGCGAAGATTCACTACGCGCTCACGCATTTGTCCGAGGTGCTGAACGGCCTGTCGCGCGGGCTGGACATGGGGATCATCGACCGCGGGTTCGGCGAGCAGTTCGGGACGAAGCTGAGCTTCTTCCCGACGTGCCAGGCGCTCGGCTTGGTGATGCCGAGCAATTCGCCGGCGGTGAATTCGCTGTGGCTCCCAGCCATCGCGCTCAAGACGCCGGTGGTCATCAAGCCCGGCAAAGAGGAGCCGTGGACGCCGTATCGGCTGATCCAGGCCTTCATCGCGGCGGGCGTGCCGGCGGAGGCCTTCGGGTTTTATCCGACCGATCACGACGGCGCGGCGACGATCCTCAATTCCTGCGGGCGCGCGCTGATCTTCGGCGACAAGAACACGATGGCGCAGTACGCGAACAACCCGGCCATCCAGCTTCATGGCCCCGGCTGGAGCAAGTTCGTCATCGGCGACGATTGCATTGAGAACTGGCGCGACTACCTCGACGTCATCGCCGGCGCGATCAGCGACAATGGCGGGCGCTCGTGCATCAACGCCTCGGCGGTCGTGGTGCCGAAGTATGCGGCGGAAATCGCCGACGCGCTGGCGCAGAAACTCGGGCCGGTCGCGCCGACGCGGCCGGACGACGAGAACGCCCGGCTCTCCGGCTTCGCGAATGTGAAGATGGCGGACTTCATCGACGCGCAAATCGAGGAAGGGCTGAAAACGCCGGGCGCGACGGACGCGACGGCCAAGTATCGCAACGGCCCGCGCAAGGTGGTGTTCGAGGGTGGCACCTACATGCGGCCGACCATCGTGCTGTGCGACAGCTTCGCGCATCCGCTGGCGAACAAGGAGTTCCTCTGTCCCTACGCCAGCGTGGTGACGTGTCCGCAGAATGAGATGCTGCAAAAGATCGGCTACACGCTGGCGTGCTCGGCGATCACCAAGGCCCCAGCGTTCATCGAGCAACTCGAGGCGTTCCCGGAAATCGACCGGCTGAACATCGGCCCGGTGTCCACGATGAAGATTTCGTGGGACCAGCCGCACGAAGGCAACATGTTCGAGTTCCTCTGGAAGCGCCGCAGCATCGAGCGCGCGTGGTAAACCTCTGAAGTTCCTGAACCGCTTCGGCATTAACTCCGTCCATACGCGCCATGTCCGACGCCCCCGTTCATTACGAAAAGCTGCCGCTGGTGGCTTTCGACAGCCAGACGCGCACCCGCCTCGTGTTTGGCAATAACACCGTCGAGCGCGTGGGCGCGCTGGCGCGGGAGCTGGGCGGCACGCGCGTGCTGGTGGTGACGGACAAGGGGATCGCGCTGGCGGGGCACGCCGGGCGCGTCGAGCATTCGCTGCAAAAGGCCGGCCTGGGCGTGGTCCTGTTCGACGCGGTGCGGGAGAATCCGACGACGCTGGATGTGGACCGCTGCCTTGCAGTCGCGCGCGAGGCGGGCGCGGATTTGATCGTGGGCGTCGGCGGCGGCAGCTCGATGGACACGGCCAAGGGCGCAAATTTTCTCCTGACCAATGGCGGCCGGATGCAGGACTACTGGGGCGTCGGCAAGGCGACGAAGCCGATGCTGCCGTTGATCGCCATCCCGACCACGACGGGCACGGGCAGCGAGTGCCAGTCGTTCGCGCTGATCGCGGATGAAAAGACGCATCAGAAGATGGCGTGCGGCGATCCCAAGGCGGCGGCGCGCGTGGCGATTCTGGACCCGACGCTCACGGTCTCGCAGCCGCCGCGCGTGACGGCCTGCACGGGCATCGACGCCATCACGCACGCGGTCGAGACGACGGTGACGCGGAAACGGAACGCGATTTCGGTGATGTATTCGCACGAGGCCTTCAAGCTGCTGGTGCCCGCGCTGCCGCTGGCCTTGCGCGAGCCGCTGGACCTCGATGCCCGCGGGCGGATGCTGCTGGGCGCGGCGCTGGCGGGCATGGCGATTGAGAACTCGATGCTCGGCGCGGCGCACTCGGCGGCCAATCCGCTGACGGCGCACTGCGGCATCGTGCATGGGCAGGCGGTCGGGATCATGCTGCCGGCGGTGGTGCGGTTCAACGCGCGGGACGGCTTCGCGCGACGGGCCTACGCGGAGCTGGCGTCGGCGGGCGAGCTGGCGCATGTGCGCGACGGTTTGGACGAGGCGGTGGGGGCGCTGCTGGCGCGGTTGGAATCGCTTCTGAACGTGGCGCAAATGCCGCGCTCGCTGGCGGACTGCGGCGTGAAGCCGGCCTTGGTGGAGACCCTCGCGACGGAAGCGGCGAAACAGTGGACCGCGACGTTCAATCCGCGCGCGGTGGCGGTGGAGGATTTTGTGAATCTTTACCAGCAGGCTTTCGAGCGGCGGGGTGATGGGGATGGTGAGACCTGAGTGGGATGTTAGGCGTCTTACGCGTATGGGTTCATGGATACCATGTCTTTGCGGCAGCCTCGTTCACGCCAACCTTTATTGTGGCGCTGGCGTGTTTCGCCTCATTCGTGACGACGAGTGGGACGCCGTTGCCAACACGGATGCGACACCCGAGCGTGAGGATTACTCCAGATTATTTCGCGATAGTCGGGAGGTGTTCCGCTGTTCCAATTGTTCCCGACTCATCGTTTATTGGGATCGCCAAGGAGGACTACCGACATATTATCGAGTGGAGACACCACCAAATGAAAAGCCAGACGCCTAACCATGCACTCCTAACCCGGCGGGAGCGTCGAGGTTGCAATCGTGGCGTCCCGTGCGCCGGGTCGCTGAGCTTGGGTCGTTAGGTGACTCGCGCCACACTATGCGACTGATTCTCGTAAATAGAGGAAGGGAGTTCAGCGATGTCCTTCGCTGGCAGTTCCGCTCGCATCCAGAGGTTCAGGTTGTCTGTGGCCGATTCGAGGATTTGCCATCGTTTGATTGTGTCGTCACCGCAGGCAATTCATTCGGGTTGATGGATGCAGGCATGGACTTGGCGGTCGTTCGTTTCTTCGGACTTCATGTCATGGAGCGCGTCCAAGGACAAATTCTCGAGGATCATTTGGGAGAGCAACCGGTCGGCACGTGCATCATTGTTCCAACCGGCCACGCCGCGCATCCGTTCGTCGCACACGCGCCTACGATGCGTGTTCCCATGAACATCCAAGGCACAGACCACGTATATCTCGCCATGTGGGCTTCCCTTACTGCCGTCCATCGTCACAACCGTTCCGCATCACGAAAGATAGATTCTTTGGCTTGTCCGGGGCTCGGCACTGGCACAGGCGGCATGGATTTTCTTGAGGCAGCTCTCCAGTTGTGTGTGGCTTACGAGCACTATCAGCGACCACCGCAATTCATCAATCCTTCGGTCGCACAGCAACGTCATGACAGAGTATATTACGGCGGCCGTTGGGGTTTTACGCACCCACGAACACCCGTCATCTAACAACCAAGATTTGCGTTACAAGTCGGCGCTTGTTCAGCGCTCTGCGTTAGCCGCCGGTTCTGGACCGCACGATGGAACAGTCGTTGGCATAGCGGGCAGTGCGGTCGTCAGATGTTTTATGAAAACAATATTGGCTCAGTTCAGCACTTGGAGCGTGATGCTCGTGGGTGTCTTACCTTCGTGCCTAAGTTGGGACTACGAAGGCCATCGGCTGGTGAATCAGGCGGCGGTGAGTCTGTTGCCGACTAACTTCCCCGGCTTTGTGCAGAGCGCGGAGGCGCGGGAGCGCATCGCGTTTCTCGCTGGCGAACCGGATCGCTGGCGGAACACGCCGGACCTGCCGCTGCGCCATTGCAACGGGCCGGACCATTACTTCGATGTCGATGATCTGGTGCTCTACAAGTTGGAGCCGACGGCGCTAAGTCACTTCCGGTATGAGTTCGCCGGACAGCTCGCGGTGGCGCGGGCGACCAAGCCCGAGCAGTTTCCGACGATTGATCCGACCCAGGACCGGGACCGCACGAAGACCCAGATAGGTTTCCTGCCGTGGGCGATCACGGAACACTACTCGAAGCTAAAGTCAGGCTTTTCCTATCTGAAAGCCTACGAACAGGCCGGCACGCCGGAAGAGATCGCCAATGCCCGGCAGAACATTCTCTATGTCATGGGCGTGATGGGTCATTACGTGGGCGACCTAACCCAACCCTTGCACACGACCAAGAACTACAACGGCTGGGTGGGTGAGAACCCCGCCGGCTACACGACGAGCAAAGGGTTTCACGCCTGGATCGACGGTGGCTTCCTCCAAAAATCCGGCATGGTGACACTGCCCGAGCTACGCCCGAAGCTACGCCCGGCGCGGAGTCTCTGGCATGGTCAACCAGTGGAGAAACGACCGGATGTCTTCCCGGAAGTGATGACGATGCTGCTGCAGCAGTTCAAGCTGGTGGAGCCACTCTACCTGATGGACAAGGAAGGCAAGCTGTCAGCCAAGGATGAAACGGGACGGGTGGGTAGAGAATTCCTGACCGGACAACTAGCGGCCGCCGCGCAGATGTTGAGCGATCTGTGGTTCACCGCGTGGGACCAGTCATTGCCCGACACCTATCTCCTAGGCCATCTGGCGAAGCGAAAACTGGCGACCCCGGTAGCGCCGAAGCAGCCGTGAGGAACTGGACAGGCGGCAGGAGAGAGGCCAGATGGGGGTGGTTGTGCCGCCGCGGATGTTTCCGTTTCCGTGTTCCTCTCTCATTAGCACCCGGCTTCAGCCGGGTGTTTCCGGGACGATGTCCCGTAAACCGTTTTAACGGTTTTTCCGCTGCGTGCGGCAAACCGCTGAAGCGGTTGTAGCCCCGCTTCCTCGCCAATACCCGGCTGGACCCGGGTGCTAATGAGAGGGGATGGCCGCGGATTCTCGGTGCCAGCGTTGTTTCCCGGGTATGGGAACAAAGCAGAATATTCTTCGGACTTGCCGTTGGGGTGGCGGCCCTCTTTGATGCCGCAGGCTGCGCGGCGCGCGGCTGACATGGAAACACCTTTTTATTACCGGATATGTGATCGCCTGACGGAGGCCGTGATTTACTTCATGGTCATCTTCAGTCCGTGGGCGTTTGGCTCGACCCAGCCGTGGGCCGTGGCGGTGATGAATTGCGCCGGTGGGGTGCTGGGTTTGTTGTTGGTGGGGAAGTGGGTCATCCGCTGGCGGTCCGGGTATCGGCCGGCGCGGTGGTGGGACAGCGCGGTGGTGGATGACTCGGGTAGGAAGCGCCGACGGAGCGGGACACGGGCGGCGGGAATTATCACAGTTGGGATGGCGGTGATGACGGTATTGATCGTTGGATACTGCCTGGCGAGCGCGTTGAATTCTGCGGCGACTTACGATGAGGAGACTCAGTTGTTTTCCCACCGCAAGGCGATTCGCTGGCTGCCGCACAGTTTCAGCCGTGGGGATTCGTGGGTGAGTTTCTGGGGGGCGCTGGGGTTGGCGTGCATGTTTTGGGCGGTGCGGGACTGGCTGTTGGCCAAGTCGGCGCGCGAGTTGGAGGAGGAGTTGGATGACTCGGGCCGTTTTGTGAAGCGACGTGGTGGTGAGGTGCCGGAGCGGTTGCGGCATCTTTTGTGGGTGCTTTCCATCAACGGCGTGTTACTCGGCGTGGAGGCAATAGCTCAGCGAATGGATGGGGGGGGGAAGCTATTGTGGCTGCGGGAGCCGGCGATCAACAAGACGGCGGAGGCGCAGTTTGGTCCCTACGCGTATCGCTCGAACGCCGCGCAATATTTCAACCTGCTCTGGCCGGTGTGTCTGGGGTTCTGGCTGACGTTGCAGCGCACCGGACAGTATCTGACCCGCCGCCCCGGGCATCTGGGAGTCGGAGCGCATCATCTCTTGCTGTTCGCCGCCGGGGTGATGGCCATCTGCCCGCTGGTCGCGCTCTCGCGGGCGTGTGCCGTGGTGTCGGCGGGGATGATGGCGCTGTGTCTGCTTGTGATTTTGGTGCTTGAGTGGCGCAGCGGATGGGGGGTCAAGGTGGCGGTAAGCTTGGCATTTTTGGGTGTGCTTTATGTCGGGCTGGATATTGGCATTTTCGATCTGCAAAAGCGGCTTGGGAATCTCAATGTGGACTATCGGGTGCGCGAGGAGATATGCCAGAAGTCATGGCCGATCGCCCACGAGCATCCGTGGTTTGGCACCGGCCCGGGAACCTTCGCGACGATCTACCAGCTCTATCTGACTTCCAGCACGGACATCTGGTTTGCGCAGGTCCACAATGACTGGCTGGAGACGTTGGTGACCTTCGGCCGGGTGGGCAGCGGGATTTTGGCAGTGGGACTTCTGCTGGTACTTATCCGGGGTCTGTTCCAGCGAGGGATCCGCTTGGGGGTGGGATTCCACCTGTTCTACTGGATCGCGTTCCTGGGTCTGGCAGTGGAGGCGCGGTTTGATTTTCCGCTGCAGGTTTACTCCATTCTCTTCTTATTTGTCTTGCTCGGCTCGGTACTGACTTGTGTCACGCGGCGGTCATCCTAGGAACGGCAGTCCGACCACGGATGGACACGGGTTAACACGGATAGGAACGGGGATTGCGAATGTCCTGGGTTCGTCCGGCGAGTAAGGCGAGTAAGGCGGAGAACACCGGTTTCATCGGCGCTAGCTTTGGAGTTCCGCGCTTACGCGGCCCGCTGGTTGCAGACCGCATGAACCGCGTAAACGCGGAACTCCAAACCGGGGTTTTCAAACACGCTCTCAGACCGGCTCAAGCTGGGACGCGTCGATCTTGACGGCGGCGGCCTGGCCGATGAAGTCGAGGCGCAGGAGCACGACGGAGGGGCCGGAGCGGTTTTCGACCCAGCCTTCCATGCCGCGGAGGGGGCCGGACTTGATGAGCACCTTGGTGCCGGGACCGATGGTCGGGGCGAGGCGGACTTCCACGTCCAGTTCGAGCGACCGGAGGATGTCTTCCAACTGTTGGGCGAACTCCTTCTGGTCGGGGACATCCAGGAGATTGGCGACGTAGTCACTCTGATAGACTTTCTGCCGCTGGGGGATCTGGAGTTGGAGAAAGAGGTAGCCCGGAAAGAGGGGCTTGTGAAAGGTGACCACCTTGCCGCGGTATTTCTTAACACTCTTGTAGAGTGGCAGGGTCATGGCATACCCCTCGCGCTTACAGAAGTCGGCGAGTTTCTTTTCACAGCGAGGGCGCGTGTGCGCGACATACCACAAAGTTTCTTCCATCGGTTCTACGATGTGGCAGGTGGAGTTCATGAATCAACCTGAAATCCCCAAGTCAACCCCCTCCGTTTCTGAGTCCGAGACCTCAAAGTGAGTTTCCATTACGTCACCGGGCCGCGGGGCAGATCCCGGCGAAGGGATCCCGTAGGGCGACCGGAGCCGGGACCTGCCCCCGTCCCCCCGAGTTTCAAGGCGTCGTGAGGAGCAGGCACTTCCCATCCACTTTGGGCACGCGCAGGGTTGTGCCGTTGGCGAGTTTCAGTTCAAAGAAGGCGGGCGCGGGGCCGAAGTCGGTGCGGCGGATAAGGAGCTTTTTGCCAAGCTGGAGGGCGGACACGACGAAGCCGGGTTGCTTTGGCACGTCGAAGAGCACGGGCTGGCCGTGGTCGAGGAATTCTTTGTATTCGAGCGCGGCGGCATAGACGCGATGGACGGGGCGGACTTCCTGCGCCAGCTCGGGGGCGGGACACCACATGGCAAACGTGTCGTGGCCGCGCAGCAGCAGGTGCCAGAGGAGTTCCTCGTAGCTCGTCTCGGTGAGCGCCTCGAAATCCTTGGGCAGTTCCTTCGGCGGATTGGTGGTGGTCCAGTGGACGAACGTCACACGCGGGACGGCGGGCGTGGTGTGGCGGCCGGTCGAGGAGGCTTCGAGCAGCAGGTTGTAAAACCAGCGATACTGGTGGTTCGCGAACGGGTATTCGCCGTGGAGATTGAACCAGGTGTAGATGACCGGCATGGCCACCGTGTAGCCACAGTCCTCGAACTCGCGCGCCCATGGACGGTAGAGCGCGCCGTGCTCGGCCTTCGCGGGCAGGCCGTCGGTGCGCTTTTCGAAGAAGTCCCACCAGTAGCGGCGGCCGTCGTGCGGGTTCATCGCGTAGTTGCCGATGCGGGCGTTGGGGAAGCGGCGCTGGATGGGCTTCACGAAAACCTCGCGCTGCATCTCGGCGCGCACTTTGCGGACGGCGGTTTGGAACGCGGCGAAGTCGGTGTCGAGATTGGGAATCTGCGCGCGGCAGGTGACGCATTGGCGGGCGGACGCCCAGCCGCTGTTCCATTCGTTCGGGCCGTCGAATTCCCAGTCGGCCGCCCAGAAATCGAGGCGCAGTTGCTCGTCTTGGTATTTCTCCAACCATGGCTCCAATCGCGCCCGCATGGCGTCGTAGCGCGGCTGCACGGCGAAGGGGCAGCCGGGCGACCAGAAGAACGACTTGTCGAAAAACCGTTTGCCGTCCTTGTCCACATGGCCGGTGGCGGGGGTGCCGTTGTAGAAGCCGTGCGCGAGGCCGGTGGCGTCCACGCTGGTTTCAAGGCCGAGTTTTTTCTGAAGGCGCGCGACACGCAGTGGGAACGCGCTGGCTTTCGCAAAGTCGTTGCCGCCCCAGCGTGCGAAAAGCGCGATGCCGCGGGCCTCGAGGGCCTTCAGGACGCGTTCGAGTTCGGCGTCGTCGGCGGTGGGGAAGTTGGGAGTCCAGAGATAGAGCGGGAGACGCGAGCCGCGGGGGAAGGTGAGCGGCTGGGTTTCGCGCAGGACGATCTCCACGTCGGGCACGGGCGGCGGGGTCGCGGTGGCGGCGCGGATTGTGGTGGAAAGGCAAACGAGCAGCGTGGCGATGAGGAGGTGGTTCATGATGACGAGCAATTTCAACCAAAGGCGAAAGACAACTCACGGCCCGCCCACCGCGATGACGCGGGCATTGTCCAGCCGAAAGAGGCTCAGGCCGAGCCCGCCGAGCACGCGCGGCTCCAGCTTGAACGTGCCTTCCACGGTGACGCCGATCAGCACATGGCGGTCGAGGGTGATGGGGCTTTCCAGTTTCACTTCGACGGCCTGGCAGGGGTTGGGCGGCGGGCCGAGGCAGCAGGCATCGAGCGCTGACCAAGTGAGGAGCAGGTGATCGCTCTTGGTGGCGCGGGTCGGGCTGGTGAGGAAGCCTTTGATCTGAAGTTGTTTTCCGTCGAGCCAGCGCAGGCGTTTTGGCAATTCCCAACTGCCGGCGGACGGCGCGTAGGTTTCCGCGGCTGAGAGGAGCAGATCCCAGGTGACGAGGTAAGGCTCGTTCGTCGTGCCCTGACCACGCACGACATACAACTGGTCCACGAGCGACGCGCCGTCGGCGGTGCGGGTGAGTTGCATTTCGGTGGCGGGACTGGCGGTCGGCGAAAACGGGCGCGGCGCGCTGGCGTTGGTGAGTGTGGCAGCGGCAAGCGCGGCGTTGGCCTCGCGGGCCTTGGTGATGAAACCGGTGACGATGGGGGAGGGCGCGGGAGGGTTGGTTGGCGGCGGGGTGAGCGGTGGGTTTGGTGAGACGGATGCGACTGGGGTGACGGTGGCGGCGTTGGTTAGGGGAGCGAGAGCGCGCGATCGTTCCGCACCCGATGTGGGAGCTGGTTTGCGCCAGACGATCACGCCGACGGCCGCCGCGACAACTGTCGCAGCCACGAGAGCCATCAAGCGGGGGCGCATGAATCCACGCTGCGTCATGGTTTGCGCCAAATCAATGGCCAACGCGGTCAGGGGCGCGGAGCACCTATCTTTCGTGGCTTCTGACACGCGGCGGCGGAGGGTCCACGCCCCGGGAGTGGGTTCGGGCGGCGTGACGCCGCCCGAACTCGCAGGCGGGGACGCCTGCGGTACGAAGGGGCTGGGTGCGGAAGTGCTCGCGCCGGTTGGCGGATCGCACCGCGTATTGGTGATTGCCAGGGCTTGCTCCTTCCGCGAATAAAGCCCGCCAAACCTTATGCGCATGACACCCGTCCTCCTCCTCGTCCTCGCCCACACGGTTGCCGTCGCCGCGGACTCGCCCGGCGTCGCGATCGATCAAACACGGCTCGCCCGCCTCAAAGCGGCGACGATGCCGAAGTTTGACCGGCCGTTGCAGTTCGACACCCCCGAGGCGGACGCGGTCCTCGCGGCGCTGGAAGTTTTTCCGCCGGACAATCCGTGGAACATCCCCGTGGATGCGTGGCCGGTGGCGCCGAACTCGAAGGCGATGATCGCCTTGATCGGTGGCGCCAAGCCGCTGCGGTACAATCCGGACATGGGTTTTGTGCTGGTGCCGCCGGATCAGAAGAGGATCGACGTGCGGATAAATGCCTACGCGGGCGAGTCCGACAAGGGGCCGTATCCGGTGCCGGACAGCGCGGTGATCGAGGGCTGGCCCGCGTGTTTCAAACGCGATCCGGCCACGCGGGCGCTCACGTTCGAGGATGTGCAGCGCGGCAAGCCGACGCTCGATGCGGACCGCCACGGGATCGTCGTGGATCCGGTGAACCGGATGCTTTACGAGTTTTATCGCCTCACGAAAACGGACCAGGGCTGGGTCGCCGAGCAGGCCTCGATTTTCAATCTTGCCTCGAATCAGCAGCGGCCGGACGGCTGGACGAGTTCGGACGCGGCGGGGCTGCCGATCTTTCCCTCGGTGGTGCGCTACGACGAACTCAAGCGCGGCAAGATCGAGCACGCGCTGCGGGCGACGTTCAAGAACACGCGCCGCGCCTATGTTTATCCGGCGACGCATTACGCGAGCCGCAAGACGGATCCGAATCTGCCGCGCATGGGCGAGCGGTTCCGGCTGCGCAAGGATTTCGACACTTCGAAGTTTTCGCCCGAAGTGAAGACCATCCTCGAAGCGTTGAAGCGCTACGGCATGATGAACGCGGACAACGGGATTGATTGGGCCGTGTCGGTGGTGCCGGACGAACGCATCCCGGTGCTGCACGACGAGTTGCGGAAGGTGAAAGGAGCGGACTTTGAAGTGGTGATCGCGCCGCCGGGTTACAAGCAGCCGAAGTGAAGCGGCTTGTTGGCACAAAGTTTGGGGGGCGAAAAAATGGCGAGGGTTGGCTGGGAACAGCGGTCTGCGGGGAGAACACCGTGAACCGGCTGCGGTCGAGGTAGGGCGCGTCTGTCCTCAGCGCGCCGGTTGCGCACTCACACGTCCGACGGCGCGCTGAGGACAGACGCGCCCTACCAGCAACGACTGAGGCGCATGATCTCCAGTCCGTGCGCTGGCGAGGGAAAACAAAAAAGGGCACGGGAAAATTCCCGTGCCCGTGCGAGAGTTTCTGGTGTCGCGCCTAGCTGCCCATGCCGTCCTCGAAGGAGCCGGCGGCGACGGGGAAGCAAAGGTTGTTTTTCACGTATCGCACGCCGTCGGCGCTGCAGTAGTCGAGTTCCTTGTGGGCGCTCTCGGCTTCGACGATGAGGGGCGCGGTCTTGGTGCCGTTAAGCTGGCAGTAGCGCTGGGCGTAGCCGACGTGGAGAAGGAGTTCGGCGTAGCGCTGCATGTTCAGGTCGCCGCTGCCGAGGTCGGTGAACTGCATGGCGCGCTGGGGCCAGTTGCCGTTCATCATGCGCACCGGGATGTTCGGGCGGACGACGAAATTTTTCACATGGCAGGCGTAGATGTAAGGGCCGACCTTGAGGAAACGGGTTTCCCATGATTCGCCTTCCCAGCAGTGCGAGGGGTCGGCGTTGACGGCGAGGGATTTGTCGCCGTCGCAGATTTTCACGAGCATCAGGAAATCATCGGCGCACATGGCGGCGGTGCCGGGATGGATTTCGTGACAGAGCTTGATGCCGAGTTTGTTGGCGTGGGCGCGCAGTTTGGCGGTCTTTTTCACGAAGCGCTCCTGGCCTTCCTTCACGAGGTCGAAGCCGCCGCCGCTCCAGAAACCCCACGGATAGCCGGTGGCCAGTTCCCAACCGAAGGCGACGCCCCAGAACATGGGCATGGACTTGACCTTCAGCTCGGCGGCGAAGTCCATGAGGTTCAGCAAATATTTCTCGTGCCAGGCCTCGATCTTCTCGGGCGAGAGCTTGGCGACTTCGGGGGCGATGAAGGGGTTGCCGGACTTGGTGCCGGTCCACGCGCTGGTGTGAACCCAGAACGGGCAGTGCGCGCTGATGCCGTCAAGGCTCAGGCCGCGGTCGCCGAAGAGGGCCTGGATTTCCGAGGCTTTGCGGAAACCGCCCTTGCCGTTGCCGAGCATGTAGTTGCTCGGCTGCACGCCGGCGGCACCGGCGGCTTTGGCGTAGTCGAGGAATTGTTCGAGGCTTTTGGCACCATGTTGGGCGCCTTCGATGCTGGCATGAAACAGAGGTTGGGACATAGATCACTCGGTAAATAACTCAGTTTTTGGGATGCGGACGGCGAGATGGTTAGCGACCGGCGGCGTGATTGGCAACGGCGAAAGCTTGCCATTTCGCGATTGTCGGAGCGCACGCCGGGCCGTATCACAGCCGCGCGATTGGCGGCTTTCGTGAATCGCGCCACGATGACACCCGTTTTTTTCGACACCCACGCCCACCTCGACGATCCCGTTTTTGCCCCCGACCTGCCGCAGGTGATCGGGCGGGCCGGCGCGGCGGGCATCACGCGGATCATTTCCATCGGCACGGATTGGGAGAGCAGCGCCAGCGCGGTCGCGCTGACGGAAAAATATCCCGGCGTGTTTGCCGCCGTGGGCTGGCATCCGGAGCAGGCCATGGCCGCGCCGGAGGATGTGCGCGACGCGCTGCGCGCGCTGGCGCGGGGGCCGAAGGTGGTGGCGATCGGCGAGACCGGCTTGGATTATTACCGGCTGCCCACGGCGGAGGTGGCGAAGCCGGGCGAGGTGGAAGGGATTAAACGCAAGCAGGCGGCGCTCTTTCGCCAACAACTCGACGTCGCGGCGGAGCTGGGGCTGAACTGCGTGATTCACGAGCGGGCCGCATTCGAGGACACGGTGGCGATCATGCAGGAATATGTGGGGCGGGTGCGCGGGGTGTTCCATTGCTTCGTCGGCGATCCGGCCGCGATGCGGCGCGTGCTGGCGCTGGGGTCGCTGGTGAGCTTTACAGGTATTGCTACCTTCAAGAACGCGCCGACGGTGCGCGAGACTTTGGCGGCGGTGCCCGCGGGACGGTTCATGCTGGAGACGGACTGCCCGTATCTCGCACCGGTGCCGTATCGGGGGAAGCGGTGCGAGCCGGCGCACGTCGTGGACATCGCCGCGGCGGCGGCGCAGGTGCGCGGCTGTGCGGTGGCGGACTTGAGCGCGGAGACGTGTGCGACGGCCGAGGCGTTTTTCCCGAAGCTGACGGGATCGTGAATTGAGAAATGGAACTGGCGGCTGATGCGCCGCGCGCCGCAGGCGGGGGCGGCGTGTCCAGCGTTACGACTCACGCCAACGCCTGCTTGACCTTGGAAAGCAGGTCGTGGCTGGTGAAGGGCTTTTGCAGGTAGGCATCTTCCTCTTCCTCGTTGGCATTGGCGCGCACGTAGCCGCTGGAACAGATGGTGCGCATCTCGGGCGCCACCTGCCGAATCTGCTCGATCAACTCGCGGCCGCTCATGTTCGGCATGACGAGGTCGGTGATGACCAGATCGATCTTGTTGGCGTTGTCGGCCAGGATTTCGAGCGCTTTTCGGCCGTTGTTGGCGGTCAGCACCCGGTAGTCGTAGGCGGAGAGAATCATCTGCCCCATCGTGAGCAACAGGTCTTCGTCATCGACCATCAGGATCGTCTGCGTGCCGCGCAGTTCGTTTTCCTGGAGCAGCACCTCCGTGATGATCTTGGCCTGGGCCGGCAGATAAACGACGACCGAGGTTCCCTTCCCCAGCTCGCTGGTGACGCCCAGATGTCCGCCGTGGTTGGAGATGATCCCGTACGCCCACGCGAGACCGAGGCCGCGGTGACCATGTTTGGTGGTGAAAAACGGCTCGATGATGCGGGGGAGAATCTCCGCGGGAATGCCGCAGCCATTGTCCCAGATCTCGACCGTTACGTAGCTGCCGGGGGGCAGGTTTACGCTGCCGATCTGGGTCGGCTCGGTGACATCCTTGTTGCTGGTGAGCACCATGATGTGGCCGTCCTTGGCCACGGCTTGCGAGGCGTTTTCGAGAATCTTGACGAACGCCTGCTGCAGCTTGGCCTCGTCGAATTTCGCGGTGTAGAGGCGGCTGTCGAGCCGCAGTTTCCACCCCATTTGCGACAGCGCCGGGGTTTTGAACAGCTCCACGGAACGCCGGAGCAACTGGTTGAGATTGCCCGCCTGCTGGGTGCGTTGATCCTTCTCCTGGCGGCTGAAGACGGCGAGATCGTGGGCGATCTCCGCGGCTTTCTCCGCCGATTTCTCGATCTCCAGCAACGAGCCGCGCCAGGCATTGCCGGCAGGCACCTGGCTCAAGAGCAGCGACGTGTGGCCAAGGATGCTGGTGAGCGCGTTGTTGAAATCCAGCGCCACGTTGCGCGTGAGCTGGAGCGCGCAGTCGAGCTTCTGTTTTTGCGCCGCGCTTTGTTCTGCCGTGTCGCTGCGCGGGGGCGGGGCGGCCGGGCGTTCCGGTTCGGGAAACAACTGCAATAGCCGCAGGTGTATCCCGTTCTCCTCGCCTGCAAGGCCGGTCACCGTGAACGTCCGCACTTCCGCACCGCAGTGGAAACGCAACGAGGCGGTGTGCGAACCGCCGCCGCACAGTTCCACGAGAAAAGCCAAGCCGTCATCCGTGCCGTCGGCCGACCACAACCGTTCGAGCGTCGCGCGCCCGGCGGCGAGGCGGTCGCCAAACGCCGTACACGCCGCGCCGTTGGCCGCGCGTATGACTCCGTCGCCATCCGCCAACACCACCGGCCACACGGCATTCTCAAATGCTGCAAAAGTTTTGGAAATCATCTCGCGTTTACCTCTCCTCCTTGTCGGCGCAAACAAGGGGGGACTGAAGGGAAGGGAACGTGATCCGTGTTCCGTGTTCCGACCGTTTGTCTCCTGCCCCCTGTCCCTTCTCGCCTCTCGCCTCTCGCCTCGTCCCGCTGTCGTCACCTGCGCCCGGGCACTGACAAAAACGCCGCGGGCAGCAACTCCGCCATCGTGAACTGCCGGATGCGCGCGGGCTGGGCGCTGTCCACGACGAGGATGGTGGCTTGGGGCGCGTATTCGGAGAGCAGTTGGCGGCAGGCGCCGCACGGCGTGGCACCGCCGTCGCGTCGGGCTGCGACGGCGACGGCCACGAAATCGCGGTGGCCCTCGGTCAGCGCCTTGAAAAGGGCGATGCGTTCGGCGCAGCAGGTCAGGCCGTAGCTGGCGCTCTCGACGTTGGCGCCCGTGATGATTTCGCCGCCGCGCGTCCGCAGCGCCGCGCCGACATGGAAGTTGGAATACGGCGCGACGGCCCGCGCACAGGCGCCCACGGCGGCCGTCACCAATATTTGTTTTTCAGCCTTGGTCATAAAGTTCCACGAAGCGCGTGAGCAACCGCCCGGCGCGTTGTCCCGCTTCGGCGGACACCGCGAGAACCTCGTCGTGCGACAGCGGCGTGGCGCTGCGGCCGGCGGCGAGATTCGTGATGCACGACAGGCCCACCACGGCCAGCCCGCATTGCCGCGCGACGATGGCCTCGGGCACGGTGCTCATGCCCACGGCGTCCGCGCCCCAGCGCGCGAAGGCCCGGATTTCCGCGGGCGTTTCGTAACTCGGACCGGACACGGCGAGATAAACCCCCGTGCGCAACGGTATGCGCACGCTGCGGGCCGCCTGCTGCAACAGCTTTCCCAATCGCACATCGTAGGTGTGGGTGAGATCGACAAAGCGCGTCAGGCCGTCGGGCACCGGACCACGCAGCGGATTTGCGCCCATGAAATTGAGATGATCGGTGAGGCGCATGAAATCGCCGGGGCGAAAGCGGCGGTTGATCCCGCCCGCCGCGTTGGTGAGCACCAAGTCGCGGAGGCCGAACGCCGCGAGCACCCGCACCGCGAACGTCACCGCATCCAGCGAATGTCCCTCGTAGTAATGCGCCCGCCCGCAGAGCAGCAGCACCGGCCGTCCCGCCAGTTTCCCGGCGACGAGCTTCCCGCCGTGGCCCGCGACGGTCGGTTGCGGAAAGCCCGGCAGCCGCGCGTAAGGGATTTCGTCCACAACTTCGACCGCATCGAGCACGCCCTGAAAGCCGCTGCCGAGCACCAGCGCCAGGCGCGGGCGCAGGGCGGTGAGTTTCGCGAGGCGGGCGGCGGTGGTTGCGGGGGTGGCGTTCATGCGGTTTCAGGTCGGACGCGATTTGCGAGCAGCGGAGGAGCGGCCGGAGGAAAAGCTCAAAGTATAAAGCTCAAAGCTCAAGGGAAGGGCCAAGGAACAAGGGGATGCCAAGCCGGGCTTTGGGGGCGGTCGCGTGGAGTGTCGTTGTAGCGCAGGTTTCCAAACCCGCTGATCGTCCGGCCGCCGGCAGTGCTGCGGAATAGTCCGAGCGTCCCGAACCACTCCACGCCCGCCGATTTGGAAATCGGCGACACAGCAGGTTTGGAAACCTGCGCTACAGGGGCGGTGTGCGAATGCGCCCTTTGGCCCTTGGAACTTGGCCCTTCCCTTGAGCTTTGAGCTTTGAGCTTTCGCCGCCCCGCATTGAGTTCCATCGACATCTTTCGTGCTGCCGCCGCATTGAAAAGCACCGGCGTTCATCGGCTCCGGCGTGCCCGCTTGATTTATCACGCGCCCCCACTAACCTGCGACCTCATTTTTTTATTATGCAATTGAACAACGACGAAATCCGCCGCTACTCGCGCCACCTCATCCTCCCGGAGGTCGGGATGGCCGGGCAAAAGAAAATCTGCGCGACCAGCGTGTTGTGTATCGGCGCCGGCGGCCTCGGGTCGCCCATCGCGATGTATCTGGCCGCGGCGGGCGTGGGCAAGATCGGCCTCGTGGATTTCGACACGGTCGATTTTTCCAACCTCCAGCGGCAGATCATTCACGGCACCAGCGACGTCGGTCGGCCGAAATCGGAGTCGGCCAAGGAGACGATCAACGAGATCAATCCCGGCGTGGAAGTGGTGCGCCACAACGTCCGCCTCAGCAGCGAGAACGCCCTCGAGATCATCCGCCAATACGACATCGTCGTGGACGGCACGGACAATTTCCCGACGCGCTATCTCACCAACGACGCGTGCGTGCTGCTCAAGAAGGCCAATGTTTACGGGTCGATCTTCCGCTTTGACGGCCAGGCCAGCGTGTTTGCGCCGCACCTCGGCGGGCCGTGCTATCGGTGTCTTTATCCCGAACCGCCGCCGCCCGGCATGGTGCCGAGCTGCGCCGAGGGCGGCGTCCTCGGCGTACTCCCGGGCATCGTCGGGTGCATCCAGGCGACCGAGATTCTCAAGCTCGCGCTCGGCAAGGGCACGTCGCTGGTCGGGCGGCTCCTGCTCTTCAACGCGCTGGACATGAAGTTCCGCGAACTGAAATTGCGGCGGGACCCCAAGTGCCCGATCTGCGGCGATCAGCCGACCATCAAGGAGCTGATTGATTACGAGCAGTTTTGCGGCATCTCCGCCGAACCCGCCACGCCGACTTCCAATCCCGACGAAGTCACCGTGCAGGACATGAAGCTGGCCCTCGACCAACCCCAGCGCCACATCAAGGTCATCGACGTGCGCGAACCCGACGAACACCAGATCGCCCACATCGACGGCGTGCCGCTCGTGCCGTTGAGCACTCTGCCGCAGACCTTCACCGACCTTGATCCGAATCAGCAGTACTACATCCACTGCAAGAGCGGCGTGCGCTCGCTCAAGGCGCTGAACTTTCTGCGCGAGCAGGGCTTCAAGTACGTGAAGAGCGTCAAGGGCGGCATCGGTGCTTGGGCCGAGGAGATCGATCCGCGCGTGCCGCGCTACTGACCCACCGCTTTGGGTGGCGGCGACTTGTCACCGTCAGACTGCGAGAGCCGTGCGCTGCCCCGAGGCATTCACGGCTCGCGCCGGCGCCGGCACGCACGCTTGGCCGGACCCTTTCGGATGTCCGACGGCGACAAGTCGTCTGTGCAAAAGCGGTGACAAGTCACCTCACGCCAAACTGCGGCGACGAAGAAATTGGGGGCAACCCGGACAG
Source organism: Akkermansia muciniphila (assembly GCA_945861535.1). Taxonomy (GTDB): domain Bacteria; phylum Verrucomicrobiota; class Verrucomicrobiia; order Limisphaerales; family BJHT01; genus BJHT01. The sequence goes on from CAMAUZ010000030.1 coordinate 51,177, forward strand.
GTTTTTGCACCGGTTTCTTTACGAAACCACAAACAAAAGGGGATTTTGCTTCCGCCCTCCGCGGTTCTAATTCATTTTCAATTTATGGGAAAACGACGGGATGCGCGGGAACGCGCGGTCCAATTTTTATTTCAGCACGATCTGAATCCGCCAGAAAACCTGGCGGACGCGTTGGAGTCGTTCTGGGGATCGCAGCGGGCGGAGGCCATCGCCGAGGAGAAAGCCCCCGCGCGCTGGAACGAACCGATCGCCGAGCCGCCGCCGCTGACCACTGCGGAAGCCGCGACGCGCCTGTTCGCCGATCCGCTCATCCGCGGCACGCTGGAGCACCGCGACGCCATCGACGCCTACATCATCACTCACGCCAAGAACTGGGACCTCCGCCGCATGGCCGTCGTCGATCGGAACATCATCCGCCTAGCCGTGTACGAGATGCTCCATCGCGATGACATTCCGCCCGTGGTGAGCATCAATGAGGCCGTGGACATTGCGAAAAAATTCTCCACCGAGGACAGCGGCAAGTTCGTCAACGGCATCTTGGACAAGATCAAGGGCCAGTTGCTGCGGCCGGCGCGCATTGTGAAATAGCCCCGCAAACGAGCCGCCATCATGTTCGCCGACCTCCATCTGCACACCTACTTCTCCGACGGCACCTACACGCCCGAGGAACTGGTCGGCCACGGCGTCCGCCACAATCTCAAGGGCATGGCGCTCACCGACCACGACACCGTCGAGGGTTGCGCGCGCATGGCCGTCGCGTGCGCGGCGGCGGGCATCGAGTTCGTTCCCGCCAGCGAACTAACCGCCGAGATTCACGACACCGAACTCCACATCCTCGGCTATTTCCTCGACACCGCGCACCCGCGTCTGCTGAGCGAACTCGCCAAGTTCCAGCTCGTCCGTCAGAACCGCATCCGCGAAATGGTCGCGCGCCTCAACAAGCTGAACATCCCCCTGCGCGCCGAGACCGTCTTTGCCATCGCCAACTGCCAGGCCCCCGGCCGTCCGCACGTCGGCCGCGCCCTCGTGCAGGAGGGCTTCTGCGCCACGCTCGACGAAGCCTTCGACCGCTTCCTCAAACGCAACCGCCCGGCCTGGGTACCGAAGGAAAAAATCTCCGCCCGCGACGCCATCACGCTCATCCACGAAGCCGGCGGCCTCGCCGTCATGGCCCACCCCGGACTCAACCGCAACGATCACATCATCCCCGAGCTGGTCGCGTTCGGCATGGACGGCATCGAGTGCTTCCACACCAAGCATTCCACCTCGATGTCCGAGCATTATCTGATGATCGCCGACCAGCATCATCTCCTCATCACCGGCGGCTCCGACTGTCACGGCATGAACAAGGGCAAGCCCTTGATCGGCGGCGTGCGCATTCCGTTCGCCTACTTGGAACGCCTCAAAGCCCGCGCGCTCGAACGCCGCGCCAAAAATCAAATCCGCACCACCGCCGCCTGACCGCGCGCTGGCATTCATTTCCGCATGGGACTGTTCGACAAATTCAAGGCCGGCCTGCAAAAAACCCAGGCCAAGCTCGTCCACGAAATCAAGCGCATCTTCACCGGCTCGCCCAAGCTGGATGCCGCCTCCCTCGAAGCCCTCGAACACGCCCTGCTCGCCGCCGACCTCGGCCTCGCGATGACCCACCAGATCATCGCCGCCGTGCGCCTCGCCTACGAAACCCAGGGCAGCGCCAAGCTCGACGTCTTCGGCATCGCCCGCGCCGAGATCGAGCGCAGCCTCCCCGAAAACACCACCGGCCTCCGCCGCCAGCCCGCGGGTCTCACCGTCATCTCCGTCGTTGGCGTCAACGGCACCGGGAAAACCACCACCTGCGCCAAGCTCGCGCATCTGCTGAAACTCCGCGGCGACACCGTCATCGTCGCCGCGTGCGACACCTTCCGCGCCGCCGCCGTCGAGCAGATCAAGCTCTGGGGCCAGCGGCTTCAGTTCGAGGTCATCGCGGGCGCGTATCACGCCGACCCCGCCGCCGTCGCGCACGATGCCGTCACCGCCGCGACCGCCCGCGGTTCCGCCTACCTTCTGCTCGACACCGCCGGTCGCCTCCACACCAAGCACAACCTGATGACCGAGCTGCAGAAGATTCACCGCGTCATCGGCAAGCAGTGCCCCGGCGCGCCGCACGAAGTCCTGCTCGTCCTCGACGGCAGCACCGGCATGAACGCGATGAACCAAGCCCGCGAATTTCACAAGGCCGCCCCGCTCACCGGCCTCATCGTCACCAAGCTCGACGGCACCAGCAAAGGCGGCATGGTCGTCGCGATTCAGAAAGAACTCGGGCTGCCCGTGAAATTCATCGGTCTTGGCGAACAACCCGACGATCTCCAGCCGTTTAACTCGCGCCAGTTTGCCGCGGCGCTTTTTGCCGATAAGGAATAGCCATGAAGAATCGCACCGTGAACAAAACCGCCCTCCTGACCCTCACCCTCACCCTCGCGCTCGCCGTCGTCGCGACCGGCTGCTCCAGCCCGCGCGCCAGCAGTTACACCAAGTCCCGCAGCGGGTGCTACAGCAGCTCCGGCAAGTCGTGCAGTTCGTCCTCCGCGAAGAGCAACTGCGGCGGCTACACCCGCGTCACCAGCCGCTGAACCGCGCCCGGCCGGACCGGCGCGTCGCGTGTGCGCCGCTTCAGCGTGCGAGGGGAACCGGGCGTGCGCTCCCGCCGTTGCTGTCGTTCCGCGATTCCCATCCGTGCCCATCTGTGTCCGGCCGCGGTTAATACTTCGCTCTTAGGATGCCCCCCACCCTCGTCGCCGACCCCGCGATGATGCGGCGCGCACTGCGTCTCGCGTGCCGTGGCTTCGGTCGCACGTCCCCCAATCCCCAAGTCGGTGCCGTCCTCGTCCGACACGGCCAGGTCATCGGCTCCGGCTGGCACCACGGCGCTGGTCTCCCGCACGCCGAGATCGAAGCCCTGCGCGACGCCGCCCGCCGTGATCACTCACCGCGCGGCGCCACGCTCTACGTCACCCTCGAACCCTGCTGCACCCACGGCCGCACGCCGCCCTGCACCGACGCGATCATTGCCGCTGGCATCCGGCGCGTGGTTGTGGGCGCGACCGATCCCAATCCCGCCCACGCCGGACGCGGCTTCGACCTCCTGCGCGCGGCCGGAATTGCTGTCACCCACGGCGTGCTCGCCACCGAATGCGAACAGCTTAACGAAGCCTTCAACCACTGGATTGTTCGCCGCACGCCGCTCGTCACCGTCAAGGCTGCGATGACGCTCGATGGCAAAATCGCCACGGCCAGCGGTGATTCCCAGTGGATCACCAGCGAACCCGCCCGCGCCGTCGGCATGAAACTGCGCGAGGCCGCCGACGCCATTCTCGTCGGCATCAACACCGTCCTCGCCGACGATCCCAGCCTCACTTTTCGCCCCGCCATCACGGCGCGAAAAGCCGCCGCCACCCCAGCCAAACGCCTCCGCCGAATCATCCTCGACGCCCGCGCCCGCACGCCGCTCGACGCGCGCGTGGTCACGGACACCGCCGCCGATCTCACCACCATCGTCCTCAGCGCCGCGGCACCCAAGCGCCGTGCCGCCGCCCTCGCGCAACACGTCCGCACGCTCGTCGCACCCGTCACGCCCGACGGCCGCATCGACCTTCGCTGGCTCCTCGCCGAACTCGGCCGCGAGCAGGTCACGTCGCTTCTTGTCGAGGGCGGCGGCGAGGTGAACGCCTCGTTTCTGCTCGGCGGATTCGCCCAGCGCATTGCCTTTTTCTACGCACCAAAAATCCTCGGCGGCCGCACCGCCCGCAAAGCCGTCGCCGGCGACGGCGCGCGGGACCTCGATGAAGTACTCAACCTCACCGACCTTCACTGGCGGCAGCTTGGCCCGGATTTGCTGTTGACCGCCCGCGTCTCGCCGCCATCGTCCGCCGCCAGCCGTTGAGCCGAACACCGAAATGGAATTGCCGCAAAAAGCGCAAAGAGACGCAAAAAGGGAACCGGCAGACGCCGCACGAAGAAACAAAATGGCTCCGAATAAACTCACAATCTGGAGGCACTTGCAAAACCTCGGGTTCATAGTTCCCGCTTTCCATCTTTTACCCCTCATCTTTTACCAGATGCCTGGGCCTCGGACGAGGGGACGGGATACAGATGGTAAAAGATGGTGGGTAAAAGATAAGCAAGCAGGGGTTTTGGAAGTGGCTCTTTGGTCTCCCCTTTTTGCGTCTCTTTGCGTTTTTTGCGGCTAATCCCGTCCCCCGAACCGCCACCCGCCATCACCCCATGTTCACCGGCATTGTCGAAGAAACCGGCACCGTCCACGCCATCCGCGAATCCGCCTCAGGCATCGAACTGGAGGTCCTCGCTTCCACCGTCGGACGCGGCACCCGCCTCGGCGACAGCATTGCGGTCAACGGCTGCTGCCTCACCGTCGTGAAAATCACCGCGCGCGGCGCACGGAAAATCCTTCGCTTCGATCTCCTGCGCGAAACGTGGACCCGCACCAACCTCCAGTTCGCCCGCGCCGGTTCCCTCGTGAATCTCGAACGCTCCCTCCGCGCCGACGCCCGTCTCGGCGGACATTTCGTCAGCGGCCATGTCGATGCCCTTGGCAAGATCATCCGCTGGGAACGCTCCGGTGCCGATCACGTCCTGGACATCGCGTCACCGCCGGAAATCCTGCGCTACCTCGTCTTCAAAGGCTCCGTCGCCGTCGATGGCATCAGCCTCACCGTGGCCGAAGTCTTCGCGAAAAGTTTTCGCCTCTGGATCATCCCGCACACCTTCGCCGTCACCGCCTTGCAGCAGCGCCAGGTCGGCGACGCCGTCAACCTCGAGGCCGATCTCCTCGCCAAATACGTCGAACGCCTGCTCCCCCGCCGCGCCGCGCGAACGCCCCGCCCGCGAGTCTCATTGTAGGAGACGACGTGAGGAGGCTCTAACCTCCTTTTTCCCGACCACGCCGCTCGCGCAGAAAAGGTCAGTGCCCCTGCCGCCCCTTTTTTGAGGGGCTTGGAATCTCCGCATGTTGTCTCCAGCAAAGGGATGACGAACAATTCGTGCCGGTCGGCGACTTACGCCGGCCGCCGGATTAACCGCGCGGCATAGAAGCCATCAAAGCCTTCCCGGTCGGGCCGCCAGTGACGCTCTTCGGCGAGCGCCCAGGAGCCGTTGTGGCGCGCGATGAAGGCGTGAACCTGTCGTTGGTTTTCCGAGGGCAGCACGCTGCACGTCGCATAGACCAGCGTGCCGCCGGGTTTGGTCATGAGGCTGTAGTCGTCGAGAATCTGGTGTTGCAGCGCGAGGAGCCGGTCCAGTTCGTCATGGGTGAGCCGCCACTTGGTCTCGGGTTTGCGCCGCAGCGTGCCGAGGCCGGAACACGGGACATCCAGCAGCACGCCGTCCGCCACGCGCGCGAGCTGCGCGATGACGTCCGGGTTCATGATCGGCTGCGCTTCCACGATGGTCACGCCGTTGCGCAGGGCGCGCGATTTCAGTTCCTCCAACCGCGACCGGTGCAAATCCAAGGCAATGATGCGTCCCCGGTTCTGCATCAGCGCCGCCAGATGCAGCGTCTTGCCGCCCGCACCCGCGCAGGCGTCGATCACCACCTGTCCGGGCTGGGCCTGCAACAGCGGCGCGATCTGTTGCGAGGCGGCATCCTGGATTTCAAAGCGCCCCTGCCGATAGGCCGGACTGGTGGCGAGATTGCGCCGATGGGGCAGGCGCAAGGCATCGGGGACGCCGGGCACTTCCTCCGTCGCGATGTCTTCGGCGGCCAGTATCTCGTGCAGTTGTGCGCGGGAATTGCGGAGCGTGTTGGCGCGCAGAAAAACCGCCGCCGGTTTGTTCAGCGCCGCGAGCAGCGGACGCCACTCGCGGGAGAGTTCCCCTTCGCCGCGATAATCCAGCCAATCCGGAATCGACGCGCCGACGGCCGCCGAGGGAATCGTCGCGCGCCGCTCAGTCAGGCCGGCCAAGGTCACGCCGCCGAGTTCCTCGAAAGGCGGCAGTTCGTGTCCATGATCCAGCCAGTAAACGCCCCAGACGCGCCACACGCGCTCGGCGGTGATCGTTTCGGGCAGGAAAAACTCGGCCGCAGGCAGGTCCGCCAGATGCCAGTAGAGCCGCCACCAGCGCACCAGATCATAGACGCTTTCGGCGAACATCCGGCGATCGCGCGAACCCCATTTGCCCTGCGATTTCAGGCACCCATCCACCGCGCGCTCGGCCGGCACACCTCCGGCGAAGACGTCCTGCAACACGCCCACCACCTGCTCGACCAAATTTCTGTGAACTTTCATCGTTGTCTGCCACCCGGACGGACCACCCTGCCCGATGCCATCCGCATGACCAGTTTCATTTCCGCACGGACGCGATTCGCAGGGAGGATCGAGCACGGCGGAGCGGGGGGCAAAGCTCAAAGGATGAAGCTCAAAGCGTAAGGGAAGGAGCAACAACCAAGCTCCAACCACCGCGCGCCGGGCGATTGGCGTGGCGGGATACCAGCCAGCCGGAGGGAGTGTTTCGTGCCCTTGTTGCCCGGCCCGGTGTAATTCAATCCACGGCCCGATTGGGCTTTGGAAACGCTTGGACAGTGGTCCTTCCCTTGAACTTTGAGCTTTACCCCTTGAGCTTCTGCGGATTCTCCCCCGAGCGTTCCTTGACAGCCAACTTCCCGCCCAACAGGGTCTGCCGTGGGCCACTTATGCGCAGGATTACCTTATGAACACACGCCTCTGTCGTTCGCATGGGAAGCTCGCAATCACCCTCATCGAATGGCCGAGCGTTCGCTTCATAATCGGGATTCCCGCCGGGAGGTTGTTGCCAGCCTCGGTCAGGGCCACCAGGCGCAAGCGGGTGTTCGCCACCAAGATGCACGAAGGGGAATGGAAGGACTGTCTGCCACGGTTCGGGAATTATTCCGACGACTGCACGAAGCCGCGCCGGAACATGCCCGGCTGACTCCTGGCCTTACCCGGGCATTTCATCCTTCAATTGCTGGCGGGAATCGGCGCGTTCGTGCGCGGGCAATGGATGGATCTGCGTTATTTTCTGGCCGTGCTCTTCATGAGCGCGTTTGCGGGCGTGCAGCCGCGACATTGGCCGCGGACGGTGCGGGCGGTGTTCGTGCGGCAGCTCTATCGCAGCGGGTTGGACTCGCTCTGGTTCGTTGGCGTGCTGGCGGCGTTGGTGGGTATCTCGGTGGTGGTGCAGGCGCATCTGTGGCTCGGGAAGGTGGGCTTGTCGCAAAAGATCGGGCCGCTGTTGGTGTTGATCGTGGCGCGCGAACTGGGACCGCTGTTCACCAACTTTGTAATCATTGTCAAAAGCGGCAGCGCGATCGCCACGGAACTGGGCTACCTGAAGGTCTCGGGACAAGTCCGGGTGCTGGAGGCGCAGGGGGTGGATCCGTTTTTTTATTTGGTGATGCCACGGGTGCTCGCCACGACGGTGGCGGCTTTTTGCCTGAATGTGTTTTTCACCACGGGGGCATTTGTGAGCGGATATGGGTTTGCGGAGATGCTGGGTCAGATTCACGTCGATCCCTTGTCCTTCCTGAACAGCGTGCTGGGCGCGGTGCGGCCGGCGGATGTCATCAATGTGCTGGTGAAGAGCTGCGTGCCGGCGGCGTTGACCGCGACGATCTGTGCGACGGGGGGACTGAGCGCTAGCGCTTCCGTCGCCGCGATTCCGGGGGCGACGAAGGATGCGCTGGGGCGGTCGCTGGCGGGAATGTTTATTGTCCAAGCCTTGGTGTCAGTGCTGACCTATTGGTAAAACGACGATGAGTTCAGCCCACCCAATTCTCCAGTTTCAGGATGTCACGATCGCCTCGCAGCCCCCGTACGAATCGGCGATCTGGAAAGTCAGTTTTACGCTGGGCGCGGGGGATTTGCTGCTGTTGCGGCTGGAGGAAGAATTCAAGGAGTTACCGCTGGCTGACGCCGCCGAAGGCTTGGTGGATTTGGCGGCGGGCGTGGTGCGGTTTTTGGAGCGGGATTGGACGGGGCTGTCCGCGCGCGACGCGGCTGCGGCACGGGGGCGGATCGGCCGGGTGTTTTTGACGGAGGGCTGGCTGGATGATCAGGGCGTGGACGAAAACATCGTGCTGGCGCAGCGCCACCACACCGTGCGGTCCGAGGCGGACATCCGGCAGGAAGCGGCAAATCTGGCGCGGATGTTCCGGCTGCCGGGATTGCCACTCTGGCCGCCGCACCGGGTGCGGAGACAAGATTTGCGGAAAGCCGCGTGCATCCGGGCGCTGCTGGGGCGACCGCAACTGATCCTGTTGGAAAACCCGACGCTGGGGGTTTACGCCGACCTGATCGCCCCGCTGGTCAATGCCGTGAATGCGGCGCGGCGCGGCGGCGCGGCCGTGCTGTGGGCGACGACCGAGACCCGGGTGTGGGACGATGCCGGCTTGCGCCCGACGAGCCGCTGCAAGATGTTCGGCTCGCAAATGCACCTGCTGACCCGCTGAACGATGCAACAGCGATTTCACTTTCGTTACGTCAACGAACTGGTCGGCGCGTTTGTCCTCCTGGCCCTGTTGCTCTTGGTGGCGGGGATCTTCTTTACGGCCCGGTCGCAAGGTTGGTTTACGCCACGCTATCGGTTTGAAGTGCTGTTGCCCGAAAAGGGGACCGCGGGATTGAGTGTTGGGAACGAGGTTTTCATCCTGGGTCAATCGGTGGGCAATGTCGAAGACCTCCGGGTCGCGACGGATGGCCGCATGCGGGCGCGCCTGCGGATCAAGGGCGATTTCCAGCGGTTCGTGCGGGCGGACTCGGTGGCGACCATCAAGAAAACTTTCGGGGTCGCGGGCGATTCGTTTGTGGAGATTTCCCGGGGCGCCGGCGAAGGGCTGCCGGTGCGCGACCCGATGATCGCGGCGGTGTCGTCCGATGAGCTGCCAAACCTGATGGAAAAGGTGCTGGAGGAATTGCGGCGTGAAGTGGTGCCCGTGCTCAAGAAACTCGGCGACGGCTTCGACGAGTGGACGAAGGTGGGGCAGGACCTGCGCGGCGTGTCGGTGAGCTGGCGCCAGTTTGGAGAGCGGCTGGACCGGCTGGCGGCGGGGCTGGAGCAGGGCAAAGGAACGGCGGGTGCGCTGTTATCGAACACGGTGCTGCTGGACGAAACCCGCCACGTGATGGTCCGGGCGAACAAGTCGATCGACGAGTTGAATGTCATCTTGAAACATCTGGAAAAAGGAGCGGTGCGCGTCCCGGGAATCGCCAGCAAGCTGGACGGCGAGGCGCGCGATCTCCCGGGCACGGTGTTGCAGGCGCAAAAGTCGCTGCACGAGATGGAGCGGCTGGTCGAGGCCCTGCAACGGCACTGGTTGGTGCGGAGATACGTCGAGCCGCCGGCCACGTCGCCCCGGATTGCACCGGGGCGGTTGGAAGGGGGCAGACCCTGAACCCATGGCTGGTCGCCGTTCTGTGCGGATGCTTTTTGGCCGGCTGTGCGTCGGTCCCGAAGCCGCCGCCGACCGCGCGAACCCGGGATGCCGAACTGGCGCGGCTGGATGCGGGGGCACGGCACGCGTTCGAGCAGGAATCCACGGCGCAGGCGGTGAACTTGTATCAGCAGGCCCTGCGGCGGGCGCGGGCTTTGGATGACGCGGAGGAGATTGGCAATGCGGCCTACAACCTGGCGGTCTGTCTCACGGCCATGGGGCGTTATGATGTGGCGGCCGATTTTCTGCGGGAATCAGTGGCGGAACTGGCGCGGGCGCGGGTGAACCTGGCGGACGTGCTGCTGATCCAGGCCCGCGTGGCTTACCTTCAGGAGAAGCCGGAAGCGACGCTGCGATACGCCGCCGAGGTGTTTGCCAACCCGCTGTCCAAGCCAGGCCCTGGACATCGGACGGAGGTCGCGTTGCTGCGCGGTGATATAGCCTGCGACCGGCAGCGCTCCGATCTGGCGCGGGTGCTGTGGAACGAAGCCCGGGTGCTGTTGCCCACCGCTCCCGACCCGGCATTGCGGGCGGGTGTCGAGCGTTTGAGCGGGCGCATCCAGATGAGCGAGAGGCGGTATGAAATGGCGGCCCTGGCGTTTGACCGCGAGGCGGACGCGCGCCGGGACGCGCGGCAGTGGCGCGAACTGGCACGCGCCTTGGGACGCGCCGGTGAAGCTTGGAGCCTGGCAGGCCGGGGAAAACTGGCCGCCGACCGCTATTTCCGCGCGGCCCGCAGCGGTCTGGCGCAGGGTGGACGGGACGCCGCCCGCCACTGGCAGAAGCTGGCTGCGGAAATGGCGGAGCGCGCGGGTGACGCCGCTCTGGCTCGCGAGGCCCGGGCCTTGGGGACGGAAATTCTGCAACCCGAACCCGCCGCCGGGCCGGAGCGGCAAGGCCGGTGAGATTTTCGCCATGAGCAATTCCCCGACTCCCACCTCCCCGATTCCCAGTCCGCCTTGGGTCGTTTTGCTGGTGGACGACCAGCAGATGGTGGCGGAACGGATCACGTTCATGCTGTCGCGACAGCCCGAGTTGAGGATCGTATATTGCAGCGACGGAAAGGCGGCGCTGGCGATGGCACGGACGAGCGAACCTTCGGTGATTCTGCAGGACCTGGTGATGCCGGAGGTGGACGGCCTGGCGGTCGTGCGGGAACTGCGCGCGGACGCGGCGACGCGCAACATTCCGATCATCGTGTTGTCGGGCAAGGATGACGCCCAGACGAAGTGTGATTCGTTCGCCGCGGGTGCGAACGACTACGTGGTCAAGCTCCCGGACAAACTCGAACTGGCGGCGCGGGTGCTCTATCACGCGCGGGCTTATCAGAACCAATTGCAGCGCGATGACGCGTTCCGGCAACTGGAGCAGGCGCGCGAGGCCGCGGACCGGCTGTTGTTGAACATCCTGCCGGCACCCATCGCCGAGCGCTTGAAACGGGGCGAGACCAACATCGCGGACACCTTTCCGGAGGCGACGATTCTGTTCGCGGAACTCCACGACTTCAGCCGGCTGACGGCAGGGATGCAGCCGACCGAGGTGGTGGCGTTGCTGAACCAGTTTTATTCGCGCTTCGATCAACTGATCCAGCGGCGGGGACTGGCGAAGATCAAGACCGTGGGCAATGCCTACATGGTGGCGTCGGGTCTGCCCGAAGCGCGGGCGGATCACGCGCAAGCGGCGGCCGAAGTCGCGCTGGAAATGCAGCGGGAAATCGCCGAATGCGAAGGCCGGTCGGGCGAAGCGTTCACGCTGCGGATTGGATTTCACAGCGGACCGGTGGTGGCCGGCGTGATCGGGACGACGAAGTTCAGCTATGACCTGTGGGGTGACACGGTCGAGTTGGCGTGGGAATTGACGACCGTTGGCGCACCCGGCTCGATCCAGGTGGACGAGACGACTTACGAACGGTTGCGGACGACGCATTTGTTCGAGGATCGCGGCGAGTTTTATGTCCACGGGAAAGGAGCCGTGCGCACCTTTTTCTTGAAAGGCCGCCCCGTGCCCGAGGAAGCGCCCGTTGGAAAAGCAGCCGCGCCGTGGACGGGGCGCTCGCGCCGCGCGCCACGTTTGCCCGCGGGGGTGTGAACTGTCCTCCGAGTTTTTCTTGCCTATGAGTCAGCAACGCCAAATGCGAAACCAGAGTGGAATGAACGAGTCGGAGCCGAGCCGGACGTCCGCTACCGAGCCGATCGCCCCGCCCGTGCTCGCCGTCTCCGGCCTCTCCATCCGCCGCGATGGGACGATGATTTTGCGCGACATCAACTGGCGGATCGCACCGGGCGAACACTGGGTGATCCTCGGCGGGAACGGGTCGGGGAAGACGTCGTTGCTGGCCGCATTGACGGGTTACCTGATGCCCACGACGGGCGCGGTGGGCGTGTTTGGAAAGCGCTACGGGGAGTCGGACTGGCGCGAGTTGCGCAAGCGCATTGGCGTGGTCAGTTCGAGCCTGCGGCAGATGATGGCGGAGTCGGAGCCGGCGCTCGAGAGCGTGGCGAGCGGGAAGTTCGCGATGATCGATTACTGGGGAAAAGTCGGGCGCGCGGACCGGCGACGGGCGCTGGAGATTTTGCGGCAGATCGAGTGCGAATATCTGGCCGAGCGGCCGTGGGCGTATTTGTCGCAGGGCGAACGGCAGCGCATCCTGATCGGCCGCGCGCTGATGGCCGATCCGAAGCTGTTGATCTTGGACGAACCCTGCGCGGGCCTGGACCCGGTGGCGCGCGAGTTATTCCTGCATTTTGTCGAGCGTCTCGGCCGCCAGGCCAACGCGCCGACGCTCGTGCTGGTGACGCATCACGTCGAGGAGATCACTCCGGTGTTCACGCACGCGCTGCTGCTGCGCGAGGGCCGGTTGCTCGCGGCGGGAGCGAAGGCGGCAGTGCTGACGGGCAAGGAATTGTCGCGGACCTTCGGAGCCGAAGTGCGGATTCGGCGCTCGGTAGGGCGCTACAGTTTGCAGGTGAAAACCGAGCGGCGAGCGATTCTGTGAGCCGGACATTCCCTGTAGCGCAGGTTTCCAAACCTGCTGTATCGCCGATTTCCAAATCGGCAGACGCCACGCGGTTTTGAGCGCGTGCGGCTAGCCTAGGCGTCGCAGGTGACCGGGCCGACAGCGGGTTTGGAAACCCGCGATACAGCAGACTTGGAAGTCTGCGGTACGCAACGGCAGCGCGCGAATTCGCCCGTTTCACGGCGATTCAGAAATTCGCTTCCGGCCATACCAGAGCAGCGCGATCGAGACGATTTGCAGAATGACACTCGCGACCGTGGCGGCGATCAGTCCGGGCAGATGAAAAGCCGTGGCGAGTTGTTCCAGCACACCTGGCTCCAAGATGCGCCCGTCGCTGGCCACGCGGAAATAGAGGCTGACCCCGCCGAGCAAAAACTTCAGTCCCAGCACGAGGCTGGCCGCGAAAATCACCGCCAGCACGCCGCCCAACCAGCGCTGCCCCAGATACCATTGCCCCGCGCCGGGCAGCGCGAAGTTCAAAGCCATCGCCAGGCGCAGGCTCTTGGTGGGGGCGAGTTTGGGCGGGACATCCATGGGAAATTGAGGCCGGCGATTGAAAGTGTGTTGCTACTGCGATGTCGGACGATTTCTTGTTCGCGGCCGAGCCTAACGGGCAGGCGGCAGTTCGTCGCCGCATTTTGTTGGGCCGCTGGTGCGCACTTCTCGTTCTCATTCGTCTGCCAAACCGGGTTTTTGGTGCCGTGCTCCAATCGCTGTGGCGGTTTTCTTCTCTGCGCCTTTCCGATCTCTGCGGTGTCCTGTCGGACGCCTCAGTTCGATCGGGCGTTGCTCTAAACACCGCCGAATTGGGAACGGACGCAGCGAGAAAACAGGGGCGTCTCGGCACCGCGCAACTTCGCCTTGCTTCGCTGCGGAGGCCCCGGAAAATGCGCGCGCGGTTTTAAGCTATGTCATCCATTTCTTCTCCATCCGGGCCGTCTGCGGCGGGACCGATCTTGCCGGGCGCGGCCATTGGCGTGCTCGGGAGCGGGCAGTTGGGGCGGATGTTCGCCATCGCGGCGCGCGAACTGGGATATCGCATCGTGGTGTTTTCGCCGGAGACGGACACGCCGGCGGGGCAGATCGGGGATGTCGAATTTGCCTGTGATTACGGGGACCTGGACAAGATTCGCGAGTTCGCCCGGCTGGTGCAGGTGGTGACGTTTGAGTTCGAGAATGTGCCGTCGGCGACGACGCGCACGGCGGCGGAGATCGTGCCGGTGCGGCCGGACGGGCAGGTGTTGCACATCACGCAACATCGGCTGCGCGAGAAAAGTTTTTTGCAGGAGCACGGGTTTCCGGTGACGCCGTTTCGGCGCGTCGGCTCGCTCGCGGACCTCGAAGCGGCGGCGCGGGAGCTGGGGCTGCCGGCAGTGCTGAAGACGGCGAGTTTCGGCTACGACGGCAAGGGGCAGGTGAAGCTGCTCGACGCGTCGCAACTGGCGGCGGCGTGGCAGAGCCTCGGCGGCGCGGAGGGGATTTACGAGGCGTTCGTGGATTTTGAAAAGGAGCTGTCGGTGGTGGCGGCGCGGACGGTCGGCGGGGAGTTCGCGGCGTTTCCGGTGTTCGAGAACACGCACGCGAATCACATCCTGGACGTGACCTTCGCGCCGGCGGCGATTGCGCCGGAGCTGGCGCGCGAGGCGTGCGAACTGGCGGTGGGCATTCTCGAAAGCCTGAACGTCGTGGGCTTGCTGACGGTGGAGCTGTTTCTCACGCGGTCGGGGAAATTGCTCGTGAACGAACTCGCGCCGCGCACGCACAACTCGGGGCATCTGACCATCGACGCGTGTGTGACGAGCCAGTTCGAGCAGCAGTTGCGCGCGGTGTGCGGACTGCCGCTCGGGGCCACGGACCTGTGCGCGCCGGCGGCGATGGCGAATCTGCTGGGCGATGTGTGGGAGCACGGGGAACCGGACTGGGCGGCGGCGTTGTCGGACTCACGGGTGAAGTTGCATCTCTACGGCAAGGCTCGGCCGCGCAAGGGCCGCAAAATGGGACATCTCACCGCGACGGGCGCAACGGTGGCGGAGGCGGTGGCGAGGGTGCGGGAGGCGAGGGGGAGGTTGGTGCGGAAGGGGAAGGGATGATGGTTGAGGGGTTGGAGGGTTGAAGGGTTGAGGGAGGTATGCGGCTGGTTTATGCGGCCTTGCCTTCGACGGCGGCGATGCCGAGGCTGCGGCTTGTCTAAAACATTCGCCCTGCTCGCCGTCTTCCTCCTCACGGATTTCGTTTCCACCGCCAAACTCGTCGAGATACCCGAGCACACGAAGAATTGGCAGGCCTTCATGGGCTGTGAGTTTGTCCCGCAATTGTACAACGACGGGGATTCCTTTGCGGTGAAGGTGAATGGCGGGGAGTTCGTGTTGCGCCTCGCGTTTGTCGATGCGCCGGAGAGCGACACGCGGTTCCCGGAGCGCAATGCGGAACAGGCGGAGCATTTTCACGTGGTGGTCGCGATCATCCCCGAGTGGGGCAAGCTGGCAGGGGTCAAGATTGTCGAATTGCTGGCGAAGCCTTTTACGGTTCACACGCGCTGGGCGACGGCGCAGGGGCGAGTCGCAAGCCGCGCTTCTACGCGGTGATCACGAGTGCAGAAGGGAAGGATTTGGGCGAGACGCTGCTGGCGCTGGGACTGGCGCGGATCAAGGGCCTGGTGATGAAACCGCCCACGGGTGAATCGCCTGCGGCCTATCAGGTGAAGCTCGGCAAGATCGAGACCGCGGCGCACAAGGATCGGCAGGGGATTTGGGGGAAATCGACGGAGAAGTGAAGCGGGATTGGCTGCGGTCGGTGGGGGCGCGCAGGCTGGACGTGCGGGCCGAACGGGTGCTCGGAAGCGATGAACTGCAGGCGCAATCGGCGCACGGCGTTCACGCCGCTTCACCGTGCGAGCGCAACGGGGTGTTCGGAAGTGCGGATGCCGCCGGACGTTGAAGCGGCGTAAACGCCGCGCGCCGGGAATCTCGGGCGACTCGCGCGACCGGCGGGGAGATCCGCCTGCCAACGCACCTCCCCTCCGCCTCCAGCCGCCCCTCCCGTTATCTTGGCGAATATCTGCAATCGGCAACCCCCTGTCACCAAGGGGCTTGGCAAAACTTTGTCGCATATGCGACAAAGTTTTGTCGTGGTCGCGGAACGGGTTTTTCACGCAGCTCCGGCCCCATTCGGCGGAAATCGGAGAACCTCCGAGACGGCCAGTCGCTCCCGCTTCGCCTGCTGAATACGGGGGCCTCATGCTGCGCCTTTCTTCGGCGCTCGGGTTCTCCTCATGGCGGCGGCCACGGGGCATTGGCGCGGAATAGCGCGCGCGGGTGGGGAGTCGAAGGCGGCGAAACTACTATGAAACAACCGCGCCTCCCGAACTCCAATCGCCGTCAGTTTTTATCCACCGTCAGTGCCGCGGCGGCCGCGCAGGCGTGGGCTGGTGGCGGAGTTCCGGTTGCTTCCGCGCAGGTGGCGACGGCTGTTTCATCGCCGGGACCGGGAGCGCGGCGCTTGGTGCTGGGCTGTCAGATGTGGGGTTCGGATGAGGCGTCGCTGCAATATTATCAACGGTATGGGGTGGGACATATCATGGCCAGCCCCCCGAAGCCGGGCGAGGATGGGCGGTGGCGGGTCGCGGATCTGCTGGCGGTGCGGGAGCGCGTGGCGCAGCGGGGGATCGCGGTGGAGATGCTGCCGTTGCCGGGGTTGTTCGATCACATTCTGCTGGGCAAAAGCCCGGAGCGGGATCGGGACATCGAGACGATCTGCGCCAACATTCGCGCGGCGGGAGCGGCGGGGATTCCTTCGCTGCACTACAACATCGCCACGGGCATCTATCGCGGGCCGACCCCGACGTATCGGACTGATCTGCGGGCGCCGGGACGGGGCGGGACTTTCTACGATACGTGGAAGGAGGCGGATGCGCTCAAGCTGGCGGATGCGCCAAAGGAGCGGCTGGGTCCGCCGGCCGAGGTCATGTGGGAGCGGATCGAGTATTTTCTGAAGCGGGTGGTGCCGGTGGCGGCGCAGGCGAAAGTGCGGCTGGCGATGCACCCGCCCGATCCGCCGTGGCCGCGCGGGTTCTGGGGCGTGGATCGCGTGCCGGGGACGTTCGAGGAACTGAAACGCTACATCGCGATTGCGGAGAACGAGTACCACGGGCTGCTATTCTGCCAAGGGACGATCTGCGAAATGCTGGAGAATCCGGCGCGGGAGATTTTCGAAGTGATCCGGTATTTCGGAAAGCGCGGGAAGATTTTCGCGATTCATTTTCGGAATATCCGCGGGCGGCGCGGGGATTTTCAGGAGGTGTTTCCGGACGAGGGGGACATCGACATGCTGGCGGCGCTGCGGGCCTACAAGGAGAGCGGGTGCGGCGGCATGGTGGAGCCGGACCATGTGCCGGGGAAGAATCGGGAGACGATTGTGTTCGCGTATGGGTATATCCGGGGGCTGTTGCAGGCGGTGTACGAGGGGTAGGGGAAGTAAACGCCGGAGGCCGGCGGACGGGGCGTGGGCGTCCCGTCCGCTCCCGTTGTCGTCGGCACATTCCGGTGCGCTGGGCGCGGCGTCCGAACGGTTTCCTCATTGGTGAACCGAAGCCCGCAGGCTGTTCCACCGCTCGCGGCCGCAGTATGTCGTGAGCAGGCGCGACGCCCGCGGCACCAAGGCACGCTGTGGAATACGGGTCACCCACTGATCACTGATTGCTCCCCGTTCCTCTACTTCTTCGGGATCAGCTTGAAGAGGTCGAACGGACTCGGCTTGGCCGTGTTGGTCGCGGGCGTGCCAGGCGTTTGCGGAGCAGGGATGAGCGGGTTCAGGCCGGCGGGCGGGGTCGCGGGTTGCTGCGGCTGGCCACCGAGGAGGCCACCGATGCCACGGATGGCATTGCCGACATTGCCCGGCACCAGTCCGCCGAGCGCGCCGACGGTCGAGTTGGCGATGATCGAGGTGATGACCAGTTTGTCGGTCTCGATCTGCGCGTTGCCGATGGTGCCGCCGACTTTCACGAAGTTGGGCAGCCGCACGTACTCGGTCGTCGCGGGGGTGCTCGTGGGGGCGAGGCTGGCCTTGATGGCCAGCGACCGGCGCAAGTGGACATCCACGGGAATGCGGTTGATGGGCGAATTGGTGAGCACGCTGGCGATGCTGACGGTGCCGGCAGCGACGCCTTGGAACGCCGGGCTTTCCACGAGGAATTGCTGGAGGTTGATGGTGCCGTTGCCAATGCTGGCCTGCGCATTCAGGTGATTGAGCGGGGACTGCACCACCTCCTGCACGCGGAGAATCGTGGCGATGGGGACGAGATACTTTTGCGTCTTCTCGCCGACGAGCTGGATGACGGCGTTGGTGAGGCTGAAATCCAGCTTGCCCTGCAAATAGCGTTGCAGGTTGGCGCCCGTGGTGCCCGAGCCGGCGATCTGCGCGTTGGCGTTCAGGAACGCGACAAAACTGCCTTTGGCGGCCTTGCCGAAACTGTTGGCAAACGGTTCGAGGGGCACGCGGTTGGCGGTCAGTGCGACGCCGTATTGATAGCCGGGCACGCCGAGATTCGCCTGCACGTTGGCCGCGACGGGCGCGCCGTTCACCGAAAGTTGCACAGGGTTAAGCTCGACCTTGCCGCCGTTGATTTTCGCGGTCGCCAGCAGGTTGGCGATGTCGATCTCGCGCAGGAACACGCGGGCGAGGTTCACGTCGAAGGTGAAGTTCTGGAGCGGGAGCGTCACCGCGTCCGGCTCCTTGTTCGGGTTCGCCGTGCTCGCGGGTGCGGGCGGCGGCGCGGCGGCGGCGTTGGTGGTCTGCGGGCCGGCAAACATGTCGTAGTAGGTCGTGAAATCGAGGCCGGCGGAGGTGAGCTTGAGGTTGCCGGCAATGGCGTTCGAGCGGGTCATGTCCACGGTGCCCGCAAGCTGGAGGACGTTTTGTGCGCGGGTCGTGGGCGTGAGCTTGAGCGCGAGTTGGCGCAGATCGAGGACCTGTTTTAACATCCCGGCATCCACGGTCAGTCCGAGCGCGAGCGGCGTTTTCGGGAGCGAACCGGCGGGGTCTTGCAGCAGCAGGTTGGCGACCTGCACGTCGGCCTTCACGCTGGAGGAACCCTTGGCGTTGTAGCTCGCGTCGGCCGTGGCGTTGACGCTGACGGACGTGAGCTTCTTGTCGCCGAGCGACGCGGCGAGCACGGGGCCGAGCGCGTTTTGATTGAAGTCGGTGAGCTTGAGCGAGGCCTGGCCGATCTGGTTGGTGAGGTCGTATTTGCCGGTGACGGAGAAGCCGCCGGCCGGGAGGTTTCCTTGCAGGATTTTTCCGACGAACTGCCGGATTTCCCCGAGGCCGTTTTTCAGGGAGGCATCGAGGTTCACCTCGGCGGTGGTGGGCGATTTCGGAAGCGTTCCCTGCGGATCCTGCACGAGCAGGTTGGCGATGCGGAGGGTGCCCTTCACGCTCGACTCGGCCTTGGCGTCGTACTTCGCGGTCGTGTTCGCGTCGATGGAAATGCTCGTGAGCGACTTGTCGCCGAGGCTCGGGGCGAGCAGCGGGCGCAGGGCGTTTTGGTTGAGGTCGGTGAGTTTCAGCGCGGCCTGACCGACCTTGTTCGAGAGATGGTAATTGCCCGTAACCTCGAAGCTGCCGCCGGGGAGCGTGCCCTGCTTGAGGTTGCCGTTGAACTGCCGGATGTCCGCGAGGCCGCCCTTCAGGCCCACATCGAGCAGCACCTCGGCGGTGATCGGCACCTTGGGCAACTGGCCTTTCGGATCGGTGAGCAGGAGGTTCAGCACCTTGATGTCGCCCTTCACGGTCGAGTCGCCCTTGGCATCAAACTTCGCCGTGGTGCTCGCGTTGATCGAGGCTGAGGCGAGGGTCAATTCGCCGAGCGCCGCGGCGACGAACGACTTGAGCGTGTTCTGATTCAAGTCCACCAGTTGCAGCCCGACCTGCCCGTCTTTCTTGACGATATCGTAGATGCCGCTGACCGAGAGGCTGCCGCCGGGCAGCCCGGCCTGCTTGAGCGCGCCGCCGAGTTTTTTGATGGTCACCTGGTCGCCGCTCATCGTCGCGTCGCAGTCGAACGCCGCCTCGAAGCGGTCGAAGCGGTTGGACATCGCCTGACCGGTGAAGGCCTCGAGCGCGAGATTGCCGACGACGGCGCGGTCGAAGGCGAGGTGGTTGGTCTTGGTGGGCGTGAGATTTTTCTGCGTGATGTGCCCGGTGAACTTGAGCGAGCCGGAAGACGCCTTCACGTCGGGCATCGCAAGCAAGGCGGCGATGCGCGGCAGGCTGGCATTGAGACCGGCCTGAAGGTCGGCGTCCTGCGTTTTCACGGAGTATGTGCCGTTCGCCCCGAGCGCAATCACGCCCTGATTTTGGTGGCCGACGGTGGCGGTGAGTTCGGTGATCCGCACCTGGTTGAACTCGGCCATCGTCGCGTGCAACACCACCTTCACGTCGGCCTGGTCGAGTTGGTTCGTCGCGAAGCGCGCGGCGAGGCCGGTGACGGTGTTGGTGAGATCGAGCTTGAGCTGCTTGCCGGCCTGCTGCGAAAGCACGCTCGCGCCGAGATTGACGCGACCGGAGACGATGTTCGTGCCGAGAAACGCGCGCCAGTCGGCGAGATTGAAATCGGTCACGGCGAGGTTGAAGGCGGATTCGTCCACTGCGCCGTCGGCCTTGCCCCAGTCGAGTTTCATCGGCTTGGCGAGCGTGCCTTGCAGGAAGGTCTTCTGCTTCTGCGAACCGAGAATCGAGAAGGCCTGCACCAGCGCGTTGCTCTTCGCTTGATCGACGTTCAGGTCGTAATTAGCCACGAGATCAATTGCCGGCGTGGTCTGCCCTTTTTGCGTGATGCTGAACGCGTTGGCCGCGAGCCGGCCGTTGAGCAAAATCACCTTGCCCGCCTGCGCGACTTCGATGCGGTTGGTCGAGGAGATCGTGGTCGAGCCGAAGTCGATGCCCGCCGCGGCGCCCGCGAGATTCAACACCTGACGGTCAATGGCCGAGATCGTGAGGTTCAGTTTGCCCTCGGTTTTCGCGGGATCGAACGGGCCGTTGACCGCGAGCGAGCCGAGGTTTTTCCCCGCCTGGCTGAACTGGAGGACGAGCTGCTTGATCTCCGTCGGCGTGAGGTCGCAATCGAGCGTGCTGACGAGCGCGGCGAGGTCCTTGAACGGCCCCTGCGCGCCGGTGATCTCGAATTTGTGGTCGCCTTTCACATTCACCGGCTTGAGCGCGGCATCGAGGCCGAAGTTGAAATTGCCGGTGGTGCGGGCCTGGAGCACGCCATTCGTCGGCGCAGGCAGGCCCTGATCGACGGCGAGATTGGCGGTGAGCGTGAGTTTCCCGGACTGGCTGTTGCCGACGTCGGTGACGTTGAGGTTGAGGCCGGTCAGTTCGATGACCTGTTTCCCGCCAGTCTTGAGATGCGTGATGATGCGGACCGTGGCGTTGTCGATGGACAGTTTCTTCAGATTCACCGCGGGCGGCTTGGAATCGCCGGCGGGCTTGGCTTCCTCCTTTTTGCCATCGGACTTGGTGAGCGGATCCAGATTGGAGGTGCCGTCGGCGTTGCGAACGAGGGTGATGACGGGCGCAACCAAGGCGATCTCCTCGACGTTGATTTTGCCCGAAATGATGTCGAGCAAGCTGTAGCGGGCGCGCACTTCACCGCAGGTGAAGAGCGGTTCGGCACCGGTGGTTTTCACCGTGAGCTTGCGATTGACGACGCGAGAGAACGGGCTGATGTCCGCGTCCTCAACGGTGATCTCGGCATTCAGCGCCTGGCTGACCCGCGGCAGGATGACGCCCTTGAGCATCGCGGTGCTCGTGGCGGCGAAGTAGGCGACGGCCAGCAGGACAACGAGGACGATGCCCGTGACGCCGAGTTTTTTCAGCAGGCTCGATTTCGGTGCGGAGGTGGATGATTCGGTGTTGTTCATAAGCAGTTCCCTTCGATTCGGTGAAGGAACCGTAACGGTACCGCGAACGCTGCGGCAAGGACGATGCGTAAGCCTACGAAAATGCGGGAACGGGCGTATCCGCGCCCTGCCCCCGGCGCGCCCCCCGCCGGAGCGCGGCGTTCACGCCGCAGCGACGTCCGCGGGGAACGGAGACAGCGGATAATTCCACGGGCCTTTCGCTCCCCACCTTTCTGCGGCGCAAACGCCGCGCGCCGGGAACCTTCCCCGGTAGGGCGCGTCTGTCCCCAGCGCGCCGCCGGACCGTGCGAACACCCCACCGGCGCGGTGAGGACACCGCGCCCTACCACCCCCCCGCCGGAGCGCGGCGTTCACGCCGCAGAAACGTCCGTTGGGAATGAAAAGTGCCGGGCAACCCAACCCTTCCCGGTCCCACGCGACTGCGGGTCATCGCCGCGCTCCAGCACCGGCAGGGGACGACCTGAGCGGCGGGACGCCCGCGCTCTGACGGCATGCGCTCCGCCCCGAAAAGCATTTTGCGAAATAATTTGCTTTTCGTTTTCTTCCCCGCCAACCATCCGCCCCGTAGCACATAAAATGAGTCCCCGCACCCATACTCCCGCAGTCCCGCAGTCCCGCAGTCCCGCAGTCCCGCAGTCCCGCACTCTCCCGCACTCTCCCGCACGGTAGCCGGTGCAGCTTCTCCAGTTCCTTCCGCGCGTCGTTGCGCCTTCGCGAGCCGTTTCTCTTTCCGCATCCGCGCCAATCCGTTGCGGCGCACCGTCCGCGCGGGCCAGTTGGTTCCCCATCTCCCCTCGCCGTTCATTCCGGGCGGAGCATCCGTGCTGATGTCCCCCTCCAGGATCGTTTTCGGGTCCCCCTCCGTGTCATTTCGCCCGCGCCCCTCGCTCGCGTGGGTCCGTTCGCGCCGCGTTCGCCCGCGCCTCTCGCTCGCGGGGGGCCGTTCGTCCCAACTTCGCCCGCCCGACGCCTGCGGCCCATCCAGCCACGCCGTTGCCTCCTTCTGAATCGGTTTTTACACCGCCCTGGCGTGGTTATCCCATTCACCATCAGATTTTTATGGCAATGGCCCCCCATTTCGCCGCTCCGCCCATTAAATCGCCAATCCACCCGCCCGTTCCCGCTCACCCCTAACCCCTAACCCCCTAACCCAACCTATGGCCTCCAACCCCATCCCCACCGGACTCCCCCAGTTGCTCGCCCTCGCCGAAGACATGGCCGACGGCCTTGACGCCCACGAAACCACCGCCGGCGTGAAGCAGAACACCGAGGCCGCCCTCCGTGCCGACATCATCGCCGTCCGCACCGCCGAGGCGGAGTTTGGCACCACCAAGACCGTCAAAACCGCCGCCAACGACACCCTCCGCATTGCCGATTCCAATGCCCGCGCCTTCCTCAAGAGCGCCCGCGTCGTCCTGGCCAAGGTCTTCGGCGAAGATTACGGGTCCGCCTGGGAAGCCGCCGGCTTCCCGAATGATTCCACCGCCATCCCCGCCACCCAGGAAGAGCGCCTGAACCTCTGCGCCGCGCTGGACACCCACTTCACCGCCCATCCCACCCAGGAGGTCGCCGATCCCCGTTTCAAGGTCACCGCCGCCGAGGCCGCGATCCGGTTCGAGGCCCTCTCGGACGCCCGCAGTGCTGTCCATGCCGCCAGCACCCTGGCCGCCCAGAAAAAAGCCCCCCGCGATGCCGCCGTCGAGGCGCTCCGAACCCGGATGCGTGGACTGATCAGCGAACTGGGCCAACTGCTCGGGGACAGCGACCCGCGGTGGGATGCCTTCGGCCTGAACGCCCCCGGCGCGGTCGCGACGCCCGACACCCCGGAAGCCCTGGTGGTGACGCCCGGTGCCCCCGGCACGCTGCTGGCCGATTGGGCCGACGCCCGCCTGGCCACCCGTTACCGCGTCTGGATTCAAATCGTGGGCGTGGATGCCGACTTCCGCCCCGCCGCCACCGTCACCGACAGCGACGCCACGCTGACCGCCCTGGGCAGCGGCAAAACCGTCCGCGTCCGCGTCACCGCCGTGAACGACGCCGGCGAAAGCACCCCCAGCGCCACGGTGGAAGCTGTGACGTTATGAGGTGTATCCAGACACTGTCCCCTAACCCCGTTTTCAAACGCCGCTACCGCCTCTGCTTCTGGGACGGCCAGCCCACCCGCGTCTGGCCCCCCGTCGCGGAAGGGAACTTTGGTGGTTAGAAAATTACCAGCCCGAGCAAAGCAACTACCAGCAACGATATGATTTCGAGCACATTCCCCAAATCCAATAGTATGAAAACATCTCTCCAAACCAAAATCCATCGTCACGGCTTGGCCATCTTGGCGACTGCTTTGCTGGCCGCGCCAGGCACAACATTCGCTCAAAACCAGCTCACCATCACACTTCGGGGCATAGCGAGTGGGTTTGGGGCAGGGAGTTCCGCGAACAAGATCACGGTTGTGAACAACACGGCCTATGTGGCGGCTGGAAGCGGAGGCATGGTAGTGGTGGACGTGAGCAATCCCGATGGACCGATCCGCAAGGGCAGTATGCCGATGACCAATGCCACCAGCGTTGCCTTCAGTGGCAGCACCGCTTACGCCGTTGATGGTGGAACCTACAATCCGTATTTTAGAATCGTCGGTGTTGCCTTGCCCACGCTCCCATCCCTTCTCGGCGGCGTCACCGGCCTCACCCGAGATCGGGCGAGTGATGTGGCGATTTCAGGAAACTACGCGTTTGTAGCCCGCGCCGACGCGGGCACTGGCAGTGCTTTATTGCTTTCGCATTCACTGGCTATCATTGATATAGCCAATCCGGCCACGCCAACACTCGTTGCGACTTACGATGTTCCCAACGGCTACTATGCTTGGTCTGGGAGGGCGGTCAGTGTGGCCAACGGCAGGGCTTATTTAATTACGGACAATGGATTGACGGTGCTGGATGTGTCAGACCCGTTAGTGCCTGTCAAAATTGGAGAGCGGCAAGGTTCGGGCCAGACGGAAATCTGCGTGAGCCAAAACCGGGCCTACATCACGTCCGGGGCGGCAGGGACACTCGTTCTGGATGTTGGCGATCCGGCATCCATCAATGTTCTTGATGGGCTGCCAACCATCGGCACCGCGACCGGGGTGCAGGTAGTGGGTAGCCGGGCGTATATTGCGGCGGGCACTGCGGGAGTGGAGGTGTTTGACGTGAGCAACCCAAGGAATGCGATACACATTGGAAGTTTCGACACCAGCGGCACGGCTAATGACGTGGTAGTGGTCGGCAACCTGCTTTACATCGCCGATGGGGCCAATGGTATCAAGGTGCTTGAAGTTTCTGGAGGACAGCCGAGTGGACCGTCAATTTCGTCCCAGCCCGCGAGTTCAACTGCCGTTGCTGGATCCAGTGTTACATTTTCCGTCAGTGCCACAGGGACGGGCACTCTTTCATACCAATGGCGTAAGAACGGAACTCAAGTCGCGACTGCCACTAGCTTCTCATTCACCTTGAACGACATTCAAGCTGGCGATGCAGCCAGTTACGACGTGCTGGTAACTGATTCCGTAGCCACCGTGCCGAGCAATCCCGCCACACTCTCGATCAATGCCGGCTTGGTGATTACGCTGCGAGGCATAGCGAGTGGATTTGGGGCTGGGAGTTCCGCGAACAAGATCACCGTGGTGAACAACATGGCCTATGTGGCGGCCGGGAGCGGAGGCATGGTAGTGGTGGACGTGAGCAATCCCGATGGACCGATCCGCAAGGGCAGTATGCCGATGACCAATGCCACCAGCGTTGCCTTCAGTGGCAGCACCGCTTACGCCGTTGATGGTGGATTCAACGATCCGTATTTTAGAATCATCGGCGTGCCCTTGCCCACGCTCCCATCCCTTATCGGCGGCGTCACTGGCGGCAGATATAATCGAGCCAGTGATGTGGCGATTTCAGGAAACTATGCATTTGTAGCCCGCGCCGACGCGGGCACTGGTTCATCGCTTTTGTTTTCGACTTCACTGGCTATCATCGACATGGCCAATCCGGCTGCGCCAACACTCGTTGCGGAATACAGTGTTCCTAATGGCTTCTATGCTTGGTCTGGGAGGGCGGTCAGTGTGGCCAACGGCAAGGTTAACTTGATCACAGATAAGGGATTGACGGTGCTAGATGTGTCTAACCCGGTAGTGCCTGTCAAAATTGGAGAGTATCAGGCAGCCGGAATGACGGATGTTTTCGTAAGCCAAAACCGGGCCTACATCACCGCGGGTAATGCCGGAACCGTCATTCTGGATGTAGCCGATCCGGCAGCCATCACTGTTTTGCGTGGTCTGCCAACGAGCGGAACGGCGACCGGGGTGCAGGTAGTGGGCAGCCGGGCGTATATCGCGGCGGGCACTGCGGGAGTGGAGGTGTTTGACGTGAGCAACCCAAGGACCGCGATAAAGATTGGAAGTTTCGACACCAGCGGCACGGCCAACGACGTAGCGGTGGTCGGCAACCTGCTTTACATCGCCGATCATAACCATCCGGATATTAGTCCCACAGCATCAACTGGTTACGAGAGGCGGTAGCCTCATCTTGAGAGCCGATATTGGCAAACAGCTCAGCCATAGGCACTTGCTCAAACGCGTTGACGCTCACAATCTGTAGCATTTGGGACAGG
>CAMAUZ010000031.1 GCA_945861535.1 Akkermansia muciniphila
GTTTGTTCCGCGTCCTCAGGTTGGTGGAGTTGGTCGTGACCAACACCGCGACCGACAGCGACCTCCCCGCGCAGACGCTTACCTACGAACTGCTCTCGAAACCCGACGGCGCGACCATCGACGCCGATGGCATCGTTCGCTGGACCCCGCCGACCGCGAGCACGAATTTCTTCCAGACCAAAGTCACTGACAGTGGCTCGCCCGCCAAGAGTGCGACCAACTCCTTCTATGTCATCGTGACTGAACCCGTCGTCGTGCTGGAAAATCACGCGCCGGTCCTGCCGGCCAACCTTGTGTTTCGTGTTCCCAAGCTGACGGAAGCAGTCGTCATCAACACTGCCACCGATAGCGATCTCCCGGCGCAGACGCTGACTTACGAGTTCCTCTCCAGCCCCGCGGGCGCCACCATCAGCGCCAATGGTGTAATCCGGTGGACTCCGCCGGCTGCCGGGACGAATTACTTCCAGATCAAAGTCACTGACAATGGTTCACCGGTCCGAAGCGCGACCAACAGTCTCTATGTCATCGCGACGGAACTGGATGTCGTGGCCGAGAATCACACCCCGGTCCTGCCCCGTCCTACTGTCGTAACGGTGAAAAAACTCACGGAAATGGTCTTTACCAATTCGGCCGTGGACTTCGATCTTCCCGTGCAGGCTCTGACATACGAACTTCTCGCCCGACCCGACGGCGCTACCATTGATGGCGAAGGCATCATCCGCTGGACACCGACGCTCACCCAGGGACCCAGCACCAACCGTTTCCGCACCAAGGTCACCGACAACGGATCGCCGGCCCGGAGCGCCACCAATGTCTTCTATGTCATCGTCACGGAGGGGAACACGGCCCCGAACCTCTACGGCCGAAGTTCGTTTACCGCCACCAACGCGGGCGGCGTCTCGGAGACCTATGCCGCGTCTGACTCTGATACTCCGGCCAACACACTCTCCTTCAGCCTGGTCTCCGGCCCCGCGTGGTTGGCGTTTACGAAGACGGACGAGCGGCGGGCGCAACTGATCGGCACGCCGCCCGCGGTCGCATCTGAGACGCATTTAACCGCGGTCCTGCAAGTCATGGACAACGGAACCCCGCTGCTGGCCAAGCAACTGACGGTCAAGATAACTCTGTCGGCCGCGCCCCCCGCGCCCGCCACTTGTTTTGTTGTCCGTCGCCTGCCCGCCGGGTATGTGCCGGGCACTGCGCTCACGGTGAGTCTCCTGATCACTCCGCCCGCCGACACCACCGCCTACAACGTGGCCGATGCGCCGCCCGCTGGTTGGACCGTCGGGGCCATCAGTGACGGCGGGCAGCGCGATGCCGGCACCGGTGCCATTAATTTCGGTCCCTTTAATGATGCCAGTGCCCGCACACTGACCTACCAACTTACTCCGCCGGTCACAGAGACCGGCCCCAAGAGCTTTGCGGGAATCACGTATAGGAACGGTGCCTTCACGGGTATTTGCGGTGTGGACGCGCTCATTCACTTGCAATACCACCCGGCTGATGGCAACCCCTCCGATCTCCGGCTCACGGACGCTGAAGTTACCACTTACGTTGCCGCTTGGAAATCCGGCAGCGCCTGGCCGGTCGGTCCCAATCCTATCGAAGTCTCCTATGTCACCCGCGCCGGCTACCTCGCGCGCAACGGCGAAACCTACACGGTGAATCCGCTCGCTTTGCTGCCCCTCGCCTGGATTCCCACACCCCGCGCGCCGATCGCTGCCAAAGTTCCTACGACCCTTACCACGGCGCCAACGGGCAAAGGTTGCTGGCGCTTTGTCGCGCACCGACTCGCGGTTGGTGCCACCACCACCGTCGCCCTCATTGTCAATCCTGCTGCGACTGACTCCGCCTACGCCGTCGAGGAGACTCCTCCGCCCGGCTGGACTGTTGGGGCGGTCAGCGCCGGTGGCGTCTATGATGCCACCGCTGGCCGCGTCCGCTGGGGTCTCTTCCATGACCAGACCTCGCGCACGCTGACCTACGAACTTACTCCCAGCGGTGCCCTCGCACCCTTCGCCGGCGTGGCGTCCTTTGACGGCACCGACCTGCCCATCCGCTGCGTCAGTCAGCCGGAAATCGTGCCCGCCATCACCGAGGCCGAGTTTGCGCCCGCCACCCGCCTGCCGACCGGGGAGATAGTCCTGCCCCTCGCCACGCGCGACGGCACGGTCACGGTGATCGAGGTCTCGGACGACTTCCGCGTCTGGACGCCGATCTGGACCAACACTCCGGGCAGCATGCTATTCCGTGAGCTGCCGTTGAATGTCCGGGCGGGCCGTTTCTATCGCTCCATCGAGCAATAGGAAGTGTGTCTCAATTTCTTGCGGCTCTTGTGAGCCGTGAGCACGGCGGGTCTTGCAAAACTGTGCGCCAAGACCCGCCGTGAAAACTTTCCGCCCTTGTAGGAGACGACGTGAGGAGGCTCTGACACTTTCTCCGGAGGCGTGGGGGGCAACCGGGAAGAACAACCACAATTCGGCTGGCGCACTGGTTAAAACCACTAACCGGCACTGACCGGCACTAATCTGAGGCCGGAGATGACTCTAATTTCTGAGGGCGGCTTGGATTGGTTTGATTAGTGCAGGTTAGTGCGGGTTAGTGGTTCCTTTGCGCGCTTCCAGAGCAACTGCCGGATGTAGGTTTACCGGTCCTGCGCCTCGAAGCCGGTGATGATGGGCCGGTGATCGGAGGCGATGCCCCAGTCGGGCAGTGTCAGAATCGAGGTGAGATCGGCTTGCCATTCCCGGACCATTCCCTGACTGAGGAGGATGAAATCAATCCGGCTGTAGGTGTCTTCTTTGCCGTAGAAATAGGTCCAGGTGATGTTGCGGGGCGCGTAGTAAACCTTGGGACGAAAGGCGCTGTCGCCGTTGCGCTCAGCGGGGCGGGTGTCGAACAGGGAGAGCTTGCCGCGGCCGCCGATGACGGCCTTGAGGGCGCGGGAATCGCGGCTGTCATTGAAGTCGCCGACGACGGCGAGATTGAGATTGGGTTTGGCACGGAGTTTTTCGTCGATGATTTCGCGGAGGCGTTTGGCTTCTTCTTCGCGCAGGTCGGCCTCATCGGCCTCGGGAACGGGGCGCTTGGATTTCAGGTGGGCGGCGAGAAGGGTGAACTGATACTGCGGCGTGACTTGAATATCGACTTCGAGAAAGCCGCGTTTGACCAGAAAGCGCCGGCCCGCAAGCAGGTAGGCCTCGTTCGTGTGCGCGCGGCGGGCGATGATCGGAAAGCGGCTCAGGAGCGCGAGGTGGATGTCCGGGTCGGGGCCGCGGACGTGTTCCCAGTGGGGATAGTCCAGGCCGTCGGCTTTCAGCGCGGCGCGCAATTCCTGCAACGCGGACGCGGCGCCCATCTCCTCGAGTGCGAGCACGTCGGCTCCGAGGGCGCGGATGACTTGGCGGACCTTGGCGCGGGACTCGGGCGGTTTGACGGCGCGGGTGCCGGCCGGGGCGTCGAGATAGTTTTCCACATTGTACGTGGCGATGGTGAAGTTGGCGGCGGGCAGGTGCGCCGTTGGGGCGAGCAGCAGCAACGCAAACAGCAAGCTCGGGCGGGCAGGGCAGGGGAGTCGGATCACGCGGCTAGGTTGACGCGAGGAGCGGGGAGGTGTCAAAGCGAACTCTGGCGCGAGTGCATCACGCTGTTGGGTGCCGGCGGGAAGCTCCAAGGCTAAAGCTCAAAGCTCAAGGGAAGAGCCAAGCGACGAGCGGATCCAAGCATCCCAAGGCTCACGGCGTGGAGAAAATCAGACCGCGAAGCGGGGTCGGATGTAATTGGGCGGATTGAGAATAAGATCGCAGATTTACCCAGGGTAACGCATGTAATCTGGAGCTTGATCCTTCCCTTGAGCTTTATGCTTTGAGCTTTGAGCTTTGCCTCCCGGGCGCAGGGAAAGTTTTTTGCAAACCCAGTCCCCCCTGCTAGTGTCCGCGCCGCAATGCGAAAAACTCAGCCTAAACGCACCGCGCCGCCGGCGTCGCCGGTGGCCTCAGCGACGCCCGTCCTGCACGACAAACAGAGCGAGCGGGATCATCGCGACCTGCGCATCGACAAGGTCGGCGTGCGCGGACTGCGCTTCCCCGTGCAGGTGCGCGACAAGACGCACGGCAGCCTCCAGAGCACGGTGGCGACGATCGGGTTGTTCGTGGACCTGCCCAAGGAATTCAAAGGCACGCACATGAGCCGCTTCGTCGAGGTGCTCAACGCCCACGGCAGTGTCATTCACGTCGAGAACATCACCGAGATTCTGCGCGCCATGCAGCGCCGGCTCCACGCCGAGACCTCGCATCTCGAGATGGAGTTCCCCTTTTTCCTGGTGAAGAAAGCGCCCGCCACCGGCATGGAAGGCGTGATGGATTACACCGTGCGTTTCGACGCGGCGGCGTGCGGCGAGCGCCTCGATTTCATCCTCACGGTGAAGGTCAATGTCACCACGCTCTGTCCGTGCTCGAAGGCGATCAGCCGGTTTGGCGCCCACAACCAGCGTGGCGAAGTCACCGTGTCCCTGCGGTCCGACCGGCTGGTGTGGATCGAGGAAGTCATCACACTGATCGAAGGCTCCGCCAGCAGCGAACTTTACTCGCTGCTCAAGCGCCCGGATGAAAAAGCCGTCACCGAACGCGCCTACGAAAATCCCGTCTTCGTCGAGGACCTTGTGCGCAACGTGGCGCTCCGGTTGAACGCCCTCGCCGAGGTGACGTGGTACAAGGTTGAAGCCGAGAATTACGAGAGCATCCACAATCACAACGCCTACGCGTGCATCGAGAAAAGTTAGGGCGTGACGGGTCGGGCGGGGCTTTTTCGCGGGCGCAAATACTCGCAGTCGCCACTGGTCCGCGTAGCGCAGGTTTCCAAACCTGCTGTATCGCCGATTTCCAAATCGGCAGGTGCCACGCAGTGCGGGAAGCGTGCGTTGTCGCGTGGCGTTTCCGGTTTCCGAATGGCTCGCGGGTTTGGAAACCCGCGATACAGCAGACTTGGAAGTCTGCGCTACAGGGGCCGTGCGGGGCTTTTTTGCGGGTGCAAATTTCTTCCGCTGTTTGTTGTGGCGTTCCAAATTTCGTTTGCTAGATTCGCGCCCCTCTCAAAACGGGACCAACACGGGTTGGGGCGCTGCGAGGGGAAAAACAACGCGGTTGGAAATATTTTTAGCGAACTGTGACAAACAAGAAACCGGCCGGAAAGCCCACGGCTTCCCATCACAAACCGAAGGCGGTTGGCAGTGCCACCATGGCTTCCATCCTCGGCACCGGCGGGGCCAAACCGGGCAAATCCGCCGACCGCTACTCCGTCAGCGGCAAGGTCAAAATTGCGCCGGAGTGGACCAAGTATTACCAGAACCTGCTCGATCTGCGGGAGCGGTTGCTGGAACAGATGAGCGGGCTGGCCAAGGAATCCGCGCAGGAGATGGCCGGTTACAGTCTGCACATGGCCGACTCCGGCACCGATAATTTCGACCGCGACTTCGCCCTCAGCCTGCTTTCTTCCGATCAGGATGCGATTTATGAAATCGAGGAGGCCCTCAAGCGCATCGAGAAAGGTTCGTTCGGCATTTGCGAACTGACCGCGAAGTCCATTCCGCCGGCCCGGCTGGAGGCGATTCCGTGGACCCGTTTCACGGTGGACGCCCAGGCCCAGCTCGAACGCGAAGGTGCCTTGCGCCAGAAGCGGCTCGCCGCCTTGGGCACGGTCGATGGCTCCAGCGCCTCGGACGCGGATGAAGGCGAGGACGAGGAAGAAGAGAAGCCGGCGAAAGAAAAAGATTAATCATTTATGGCAAGAGAAATAGTCACCATCGAGTGCAGCGAGGCGCGCAAGGAGGGGAAACCCCCGTCGCGGTATATGACGACACGCAACAAAAAGCTCCAGCAGGAGAAAATCGAGAAGAAGAAGTACAACCCCTTCCTCCGTCGTCACACGCTGCACAAAGAAATCAAGTAATCCCGCTATGCCACGCAAGACCCATCCCGAGAAAAAAGGTGCCCGTGTCGGCCGCAATGGCCAGCCCCTCGAACGCCGCACCCCGCGTCCCAAGCCCAAAATCGATTTCACCTACGATGCGCTGGACTACAAGAACGTCACGCTGCTCCGGCAGTTTGTGACTGACTTGGGCCGCATCCTGCCCCGCAAATACACCGGCCTTCCCGCGCACTACCAGCGCCGCTTGAACCAGTCGATCAAGCGCGCCCGGCAGATGCTGCTCATGAAGTAGTCGGCGGTCCGCTCCGGCGGACCCTCCCATTTTTCACGCGCCCCGCAGGCGGACACGCCTGCGGGGTTGCTGCGTTTTCAGCGGGGCTGTCCGACCGGGCGGCGGCGCGGATTCTCCGTGGCACTGCGGCTGTGGTGTCGCAGGTCAGCGGAGGGTGACGACATCGCCCGGTTCCAGCGCCGGGTCCACGCTGCCCGCGAGCAATTGCCGCGGCGAGACGTTCATGACCTTCCCAGCGCGGGTGATCGTGATCGAAAACAACTCCGCCGCGCCGATGTATTCCGCAGCCACCAGCGCGCGTACGAGCGAGAGTTCTTCGGTCCACGGCACCGTCCGATTCTTCACGGAACCAAGAACGGTCACCGTCCGCACTTCGGGAGCGGCTTGTTGCAATCGCAATTGATTCATGGCCGTCGCCTGCCCGGCAAAATAGGCCGCGCGCGCGTCCGCCGCCGCCTTCTCCTGCGTGACACAGCCACCGGCCAGCACCCCCAACGTCAACAGCACCGTGATCAGCATTTTCATAATCATTCTTAACAACTTGTCGGAACTTCCTGCAACACCTCGACGCAGTGCGGAATCGCGCCGAGCACAAACCCGAGACACTCGACCGCGCCGCTTGGTTTGCCCGGCAGGCAGATCACCAGCGCCTGGTCCACCACCGCGGCGAGATTGCGCGAAAGGATGGCGTTTTTCGTGAGCTTCATGGATTCCATGCGCATCACTTCGCCGAAGCCCGGCAGTTCGCGCACGGCAATTTCGCGCACCGCTTCCGGGGTCACATCGCGCAACGCCACGCCGGTGCCGCCGGTGGTCAGCACGAGCTGGCAACCCTTCGCGATCATCTCGCGAATGGCGCGTTGAATCTCCCGTTTCTCGTCCGGCACCAGCGCCTCGGCGATCACCTTCCAGCCGTGGCCGGTGGCCGCTTGTTTCACGGCCGGCCCGCCCAAGTCGTCGTACAGCCCTTTGGAAGCCCGGTCGGAAACCGTGATGACACCCGCGTTAATTTGCATGGGGCGAATTATCAGGAAGCGTCGGCGGAACAAAAGCGCAGAGTGTGTCGGCTGCCGGAACTGACGGAGTGCGCCCGTCCTCGGCCGCAGCGAGGTGGAGCGCAGTGAGGCGTTGGAAAACTTCCACGGCCCGCGTGCGTGCGTACATCGCTGCGGCCGAGACGGCCGCACTCCGCGGCGGGAAGCGCCGCTTGCGCGCGGCCGATCTTCTCACCACGATGTCGGCATCACCTTTATGCCACCCAACGCTAAACCTACGGTCCGGTCCGCAGCGAAAGTCTCCGCGCGTCTCCCTTCTTCCACCCGCCGCCGATTCGTTCACCAGCTCGGCGCGGGACTGGGCACATCGCTCGCGGCCGGCGCGGTCGCCGAAGCGGCCGTACCCACGGCTCCGGCGCCAGCGCCAAATCCTCCGCCCGCTCCCGCTCCGCCGCCGGTCTTCAATCTCACCGCCGTCGGCTCGTTGCTGCCGTTCATCCAAAGTCAGGCGGTCAAAAAAGATTTTCCTCTGTCCTACCTTCAGCCGCAGTTCCAAGACGTGCCGGCATGGAAAAAAAAGGCGCGCGGCAAGCTCCTCGACCTGCTGCATTACTCGCCGCCCGCGTGCGCTCCGCGCGCTGAGGTGGTCGAGCGCGTGGACCTGGGCGATCACGTCCGGGAGAAAATTTATTTCAACACCACGCCGGACGTGCGACTGCCCGCATACCTTTTGATTCCCAAGCAGGCTAGACTGCCCGCGCCGACCATCATCGCGCTGCACGATCACGGCGGGTTTTACCTGTGGGGCAAGGAGAAGCTGACCGAGAACGCGGACGAGCATCCGGTGCTCACCGATTTCAAGAAGACCTTCTACGGCGGCCGCAGCATTGCGACCGACCTGGTGCGGCAGGGCTATGTGGTGATCGTGATCGACATGTTCTACTGGGGCGAACGACGGCTGTTGCTCGACGACGATGCGGCGGACTGGCGCGAGCGTCCGCGGACCATCGCGCCCGAGCGAATCCGGCTCTTCAACCAACGCTCCGGCCAGAGCGAGTATCTGGTCGGTCGCACCATCCTCGCCGCGGGCTTCACCTGGTCGGGCGTGATGTTTTGGGATGATGTGCGCACGGTGGATTATCTGCTGACTCGCAAGGAGGTGGACCCGCAGCGCATCGGCTGCGTCGGCCTCTCGATCGGCGGTCTGCGTGCGTGTCATCTGGCCGCGCTGGACGACCGCATCAAGGCCGCGGTGGTGGTCGGTTGGATGGCCTCCTTTCCACGCCAGCTCCAGCGCCATGTCCGCAGCGCCATCGGTTTCACGAAGCTCGTCCCCGGTCTCTATCGGTATCTCGATTATCCCGATGTCGCGGCGCTCGCGATGCCCGCCGCGCTGCTGGTTATCAATGGCACCAAGGACGGTCTCTTCGATCAGCCGGGCGTGCGCGAGAGCTACGAGAAGCTGACCGCGTGCTATCAGAAAGCAGGCGTGCCCGAAAAATTCCGCGGCCAACACTACGACACGCCGCACGAATTCAACACCGAGATGCAAACGGAGGCGTGGGCGTGGTTACGGAAATGGGTGGTGGGGTGAAGCGACTGAGAAGAAAACCTGAATGGAAACCACTAACCGGCACTAACTGGCACTAATGGGAAGACTGCCGGAAGTGCTGCTCGTTCCCCTTCCCATTAGTGCCAGTTAGTGCCGGTTAGTGGTTCCTAACTCCTTCGTGGTTCCACGTTCGCGTCGGTCTCGCGCCCGCGTTTGCGCCATTCGAGAATTCCCTGCACCACGATTCCGAAACAGCCCAACCCGCCGCCGAGCAGTACGCCAGTGGTCGCTCCGAAAAAGGTCGCAACACCGACGGGTTCAACCTCCTGCCACGGAATGATGCGACGGAAAAACTCGGGCGTGATTTTTCCCGCGGCGAAACCGAACACACCGCCCATCACCATGCCCGCGAGCGCGCAGCCGGTTACCACGAGGAAAACGTGCTTCCAAGTCATGGTGGCTTCCCACAGCGGTGCCCGCGCGCGACACCGGCCGCGCGCCGGGCATTGCGCGTCAGCCGAGCTTCAGCGGCCCGCCATCGCACAGCGACGGCTTGCCGAAGGTCTCGAGGCGATGGCCCATCGCGTGGGCGAGGGCGAGATGGAGGCGATTGTGCGCCACGCCGGGCAGCTTGACCGAGCGGCCCATCTCGAAGCCGAAGCCGCCGCCGAGAAGCACGAACGGGATGTTGTCGAGTGTGTGGGAATTGCCTTTGCCCAGCTCGTTGGTCCACACGATGAGCGTGTTGTCGAGCAGGGTGCCGTCGCCGCCCGGCTCGGGCGTGCTGGCGAGCTTCTGCGCGAGATAGTGCAGCTCACCGGCAAACCACTTGTTGATCTTCACGAGCTTCGCCTGGGTCACTTCGTCCTTGTCGGGTTCGTGCGAGAGACCGTGGTGGCCGTCCTTGATGTCGAGCCAGTTCATGCGCGCGGAGCCGACGGACTTGGTGTACTGGAGCGTGGCGACGCGGGCCATGTCGTTGACGAAACTGTTGACGAGCAGGTCCACCTGCATGCGGCTCAGGCGCGGGACATTGTCGTTTTGATCGGCGATGCCTTCCTCGAAGGTCGGCGGCGTGACGCGCAGCTTCTGGCGGCTGGCGTCGGCGAGATCTTTTTCCATCTGGCGCACGAGCGTCTCGTGTTCTTCGAGCAGGCGACGGTCGTCGGCGCTGATGAGTTTGCCGACCTTCTGCAAATCTCCGCGCACAGTGTCGAGGATGCTCTGGAGATTCGCGCGATCCTTCAACTGTCCGTAGAGCTTGTGGTACATCTGGTAGGGATCCGAGATGGGCGCCACGGGCTTGTTCGCTCCGGCGTAAGACATGCGTGTCCAGGGATCGGCGCGGTCGGTGACGCCGACGCCAAATTCGAGGGAACCGAAACGCGTGCGAGTGTCTTCGCGGCTCTGGAGAAAATTTTTCAACTCCTGGTCAATCGAGATGCCGCTCGCCCAGCCGGCCGGCGTGTGCGAGCCGCCCTGGATGTTGCCGGGGAAAAGCTCGACGCCGGTGAGCAGACAGCTCATGCCGCGCATGTGGCTGTCGCCGTCGCCGCGGACTTTGTTGTTCAGACCGCGCAACACCAGCATGCGCTCCTGAAACGGCGCGAGCGGCGACATGATTTCCTTCAGCTTGAAATCCTTGCCCTCCTCGTCCGGCCAGAAGGCGGACGGGATGGTGCCGTTCGGGCTGAACATGATGACGAGGCGCTGGCGCGGCCGGGCGGGCGCGCCGAGACCGAGGCTCGGGAGGCCGACGAGAAACGGGAGCGACGCGGCGGACAGGCCGAGGCGGTGGAGGAACTGGCGGCGGTACAAGGGGGTCATGGCTTTTTCTCCGTGGAGGTTTCGAGGCCGTGCAGGGCGGAAAGGGTGGCGATTTCAACCAGCAGTTTCTGCATGTTGAAACCGGACGCGGCGAATGATTGATGCAAGCGGGCCATCGAGTCGGCACCGTAGGCTTGCATGGGCTGCTTTACAACCTGATTGAACAGTTGCTCGATGAAGCTCTGCTGCGCCGACTCGCTGCGGACGGCGAACTCGGCGACATCGCGCGGGCCGGTGAAGCGAACCTTCTCGCCGTCATCGGTGAGGTAGTCGCTGACCACGTCAATCGCGCGATCCTTCTCGCGCGTGCGGAAGCGGCCCACAGCGTCGAATTGCTCGAGGCTGAACCCGAGCGGATTGATGACGGCGTGACAGCCCTGACAGTCGCGCGAGCGGGTGAGTTTGGTGATTTTCTCGCGCATCGTCAGGTTGGGCGCGAAGTCGGCGTCCTTGAACACCACGGCCATCGGTGGCGGGCGCAGCGCGCGGCCAACGATGTTGCGCGCGAGAAACACGCCGCGATGAATCGGCGAGCTGGTCTTCGGATACGAGAAGGCCGCGAGCAGATAGGGATGGGTCACGACCCCGGCGCGTTGTTTGGGATCGAGCGCGATCTTCACGAAGTCATTCGTGGCGGTGGTTTCGACGCCGTAGAATTTCGCCAGGCGGCCGTTGAGATGCAGATGCTCGGCCAGCAGCAGCCGGCGATAATCCGAGGCTCCGCTCCATACCGCCTCTTCCAGGAACAAATCGAGCGACGTGCGCAGGTTGGCGATGAGTTCGGGTGTGAAACCGGGGAAGAGGGCCGCGTCTTTCGTCAACACTTCCGCGTGACTTAGTTGGAGCCAGTGATGGAAGAAATGGCGGACCTTCGCGTGGGTCCGCACGTCGGCCAACATGCGGCGCGCCTGCGCAGTCACCTGCTCGCGGGTGTGCAGCGCGCCTTGCTCGGCGAGTTTCAGCAATTCCTTGTCCGGCCCGGAATCCCACAAGGCGAAGGAAAGCCGGCTGGCGACCGCGTAGTCGTCCGGCTTTGCGCCGTCGAGACCGAGGTAGAGAAAATGTGGTGACTTGAGCGTGAGTAACACCACGCGGGTGACGGCGTCGGCTGACTTCGGCGCGCCTTTGAGCGGGGTGGTGACATAGAGACGTTTCTGGTCGTCAGTCAGTGGCCGGCGGAACGCAGCGGTCACGAATTCGAGGCAGAAGGCTTCGAGCTTCCTGGCGCGGTCGGGGTCACTAGGTTTGCTGCGGGACAGACGGTCGAGATGCTTCACGACAAACACCGCGACCTCGATGGCCGCCTGCGTGGCCGCTTCGTCCCAGGCTTTGGAAACTGACACGCCGCGCTCATAGCCCACGCTGCTGTCATCCGGCGGGAACGGCGTGGTGACTACGAAGGTGCGGGTCGAGTTGGTGGGCGAGAGATTGCGCGCGGGGATGGTTTCCAACGGACCTTGCGGCGGCTTCCATTGCAATCCTACGGCGGCGGTTTTGTCTTTCGGTGCCCGGAAGAATTCGAGCCGCAGCGGATACGCGCGCCCACCGAGCAGGCGGAGCTTCGCCTTGTGTTCATCGAGCTGCCCCGAAGCCACGCCGGCATCAATCAGGGGTGTCTCGTCGTCATTGAGCCACAGCCGTGCGCCGTTGGGAGTCCGCAGAATGATCTCATGCTCACCGGTGTCATCGGCGAGGAGTGACCCGCGCCATTGCATGGCAAAACCATTGGTGGTCGTGATGACTCCGGCGGGTGCGTTGGTGCCGAACTCGAAGCGCAATTCGCGGTCAATGCGCTCGAAGACTTCCTTGTCCTTCCCGAAATTTCGCGAGTTGAAATACTTCGCGCGCAGCCCGCGCTCGGGGCCTACCGGTGGGTCCGCGTTGCCCAAGCGCTTGAAGAGGTCAGCGACCGTGAGGCCGTACTGGCGGTTGGTGAGGCGGACTAGCTCGACGCGGGCGGGGTGCAGCTTGGACCAAGCGGCGCGGGAATAGAAGGCGTCGTAGATGTAACTGGCCACCGCCCTGGCATCCTCGCCGACGCACTTTTCGGGTGCGCCCTCGGGCATGCTCTTGTCGATATAGCGGGTGAGCTTCTCGACCGACCAATCGCCGTGGAGTCCCTCCGGATACTTTCCCTTTACGCCCTCGCCGGTCGGGCCATGACACTCGGCGCAGATTCGACGGTAAATCTCACTCCCTGACTGACGGGCTGAAACGGCTGCTCGCGCTGGCTGGCTTTCCAGCCAGACCAGCGCGAGCAAACTGAGAACACGAAAAATCACGGGCACCGGCATGAAGCCAATCCTACCACGAACCTTGGTGCCCGCGATGCGGAGAAGCCTCAAGCGGCCTTGGCGGCCTGTTCGGCATGGATCCGTGCCCAACGCGCCTTGGTGGCCGCCACAATGCGGGCGCGGCCTTCGGCACTCATCTTGCGCTTGGCCTTCTTGGGAGCCGCTGCCGCCGCCGGGGCCGCAGCTGTCTCACCCTTCGCCGCCTTCACTTTGGCCCACCGGGCGCGTGCCGCAGCGGCGATCCGCGCGCGGGCGGGGGCGCTCATGGTCCGTTTTCCTGCCGGTGCGGCGGGGGGAGCGGCCTTGACACCGCTGCCTTTAGGGCGGCCCGGTCCGCGACGAACTACCACGGGTGCCGGTGCGGCGGCTGCGGCCACCGGCGCGGTTTGGTTGAGGGCCTGGGAAATTTCCACCAGCCGATTTTCGAGCCGACTCTTCTCTTGGAGAAGTGCAGATTGAGCTGAGAGATAGTTTGTAATAATGTCGTTAGCCATACCCGGACTGTTGCCTACTCGTGGAAAGGTAGCAAGAAAGTTTGTGCGAAATTTTAATTATTTCTACGGAGGCGGCAGACACTCGGCGAAAATGAGACTGTCAGTCCGCCATTTGGCACCGCGTCCGGTAGGGGTGCGGAGAGACTTTCTCACCCAGATTTCCTAAGAGCGTGTTTGAACCTAGAACCGGCAGTTGAGGCGAACCACGAAAAACACGAAAGGCTGGAAAACAAAGGCGGAAAACAGTCTGTTTCGGCACCGAAAACCTCGCCTGCTGGGTGAAACTACTTAGTTCTGCGTCGCCTTCCCATTTCGGGCCTTTCGTTTCTTTCGTGGTCTCAACGGCCTTTTCCTGGTTGGAAAATTCCTTGAGACGCGAGGGCTTGGGTTGGGAGTTTCGCGTTTACGCGGCCCGCTGGTGGCACGCGCCTGAAGCGCGTAAACGCGGCACTCCCAACCGGGGGCTTAGAACAGGCTGTAAGTTCCAAAGGCCGTATTTTACCATGGATAACCAAGGAGAGACGCCGGTGGGAGCGGTTAGTTTCCAAAAACGATGTGCCACAGGTCAGCGCTCCAGCATTAGTCGGGTTTTATCAAAGTTAATGCCTCTTAATCCGTGGTTTCACCATTCCAACCGCTCAATCCGGCCACCCCGTTCACCTTGGAAACGGTAGTCGAGACAACCCACGAAAGACACGAAAGGCTTGTAAAAAAAGGGCCGAACAGTTCTGGGGAGATATCCGGTCGCCGCCCCCTCCCACTCACAACTCCCGATGGCCGTCGGGCTGCTTCTTTCGTGCTCTCCGTGTCTTTCGTGGTTCCAATTGCTTCTCTCAGGTTCCCGTCCGTCAGTCCCAACCTCCGTCTGGCTTCCGCCGTGATTTCACCTCTGACTTTGCTTTCGCACCTGTACCATGAACCTGGAAAATGCGGTTGAAACTGAGAAGCCACGGATATCCACCGATAAACACGGATGGAAACCCGTTTTCGCTGCCTCACTGACCGGGTGAATGGAAAGCGGCGGAGATTCCCGTTCCTATCCGTGTTTATCGGTGTCGATCCGTGGTTGAACTGCCGTCTTTGGGAACAATCGTCCGGGATCTCCCGCCGATGCAAAGTGACCACAGATGCAAAATTTAATCCTGGAAACGGCAGTTGCGATGAACCACGAAAGAAACGAAAGGCACGAAAACAAGGGGTCGAATTGTGGTTGGGCGCCCCCGCATTACCTCACCCAGATGCGGATAACTCCCCAATCTTGCTCGACTTTTTATTCTCGTGTCGTTCGTGCTTTTCGTGATTCCAACTGCTTTTTCCGGATAATCCGTGGTCATCCTAAATCTGAGAGCCACAGCGAACGCGTTTTTCCTGCTACCCTCCTGCCCCCGCTCGCCGTCCCCCATTCAAGTAGAAAAAAAGGCGCGCAACCCCGCGGCTGCGCGCCCTGAATCTCCCAGCCTCACGCCCGGCGGTCACCCGCCAGCGTTGGCCGTAATACTCCGGTCAGTACTCGCGTTTGGTCTTCCGGCCGGGTTCCGGCACGGGATACTTGCCATCTTTGTCCGCCAGCACGGGCGCGGGGCTGTTCATCGTCATCTTATCCGCGTCCGGCGCGTATTCGTGCTCGTGGTTGAGCATGTCATCCAGCGTGACTTCCTGGGCGGTGTGCGCGGCGTAGCGGCCGAGCGAGGTCACGAGGCTGGCCATGACACCGCGCTCGACTTCGTTGTGCGGCTTGTCCGTGCGGATGGCCTCGGTGAGCAACTGCCATTCGTTGAAATACGGATCGTCCGGCCCCTTCGAGTCCGAAATCCACAACTGATTGTCGCGCGAGGGCAGTTGTCCTTTGTAGGTGCTCGAAGGACTGCCGCAGTCGCCCGCTTTGGAGGCAATCGCCATGCCCTTGGAACCGTGGACGGCACTGTGATACATCGGCACCGCGCCCAACATGCAGCGACCGTCCATGTACAGCTTCGTGCCGTCCTCAAAGGTGTACTCCACCGAGTAGGAATCGAAGTTCTGATCCACGTAGGGCTTGCCGTCCGTGTTGGTACGATACGTGCGGCCGCCGACGCCTTGGGCCTTGACCGGCCACATTTCTTTTCCCGGCGGACTCTTCATCCAGCAGAGGTGGTCGATGTGATGGATGTTGAAGTCGCTGTAGCCGCCGCCGCTGGCCCAGATGAAACTGTGGAAGCGCGAGATCTGCCAGAGCAGCTCGTTCGGCTTGCCCGGCAGGTTGTTGTCCGGGCCGGGATACTTTTCCGAAAAGGCCGAGCCCAGCAGGCCCTGCATCCGGTAGCCGCGCATGAACAAGACATCGCCAATCTGGCCGTCCTCATGGATGCGCTTGTGCAAATCCTGCAACGACCGCTTGTGCCGCGACATCAGGCCGACGCCAACCTTGAGATTCTTCTGCTTCGCGAGCTTGTTCAACTCCAGCATCCGGCGCGACGTCGGGCCGTCGGCGGTGACGGGCTTCTCCATGAAGACATTGATGCCCTTCTCGATGGCATACTTGAAATGGACCCAGCGAAACGCCAACGGCGTGGTGAAGATGGCGACATCGCCTTTCTTAAGACTGTCGATCGCGCCCTTGTAGGCATCGAAGCCGATGTATTTGCGGTCGCTGGGCACATCCACCTGATCCTTGAATTTGTTCTTCAGCGAGTTGAAGGCGCCGTCGAGCTTGTGCTGGAAGACATCCGCCATCGCCACCAGCTTGGGCGGACCGC
Source organism: Akkermansia muciniphila (assembly GCA_945861535.1). GTDB lineage: Bacteria > Verrucomicrobiota > Verrucomicrobiia > Limisphaerales > BJHT01 > BJHT01. Next base: position 16,115 of record CAMAUZ010000031.1, read on the forward strand.
TCTGCGACATGGCGTTGGCCGCCGCGCCGCCGCCGCGCCCGCCGCAACCGACGAGGGCGACCTGGAGTTGGTCACTCCCCGCCGCGTGAACGTGGGGAAGGATGACACCCGCCAGGGCCGACGCGGCGGTGAATTGGCCGGTAGTTTTGAGAAACTCACGGCGAGAAGTGGGATCAATGGAAACAGGATTCATAGTGGCGCGAAGCTTTTCGTTCGCCCTCCCCGTGTCAACTCAAGAGATGTGCGTTGACTGTGAAAACCGCGTCTCGAGAAATTGTCGGTGCAGCAAGAGAGTGGCGCGAAGCTCAAAGGATAAAGCTCAAAGCTCAAGGGAATGACCAAGCTCCAGTACGCTCGCGCTGCAGGGAGTGTTTTACGAACCAGTCAGCATCTCGACCAAAGGCCTCTCATCCTCCTCACTCCACCGCCTCAGTTTTCATCTCCCCCCTTGGTTCTTGAGCCTACTTGTTCCTTGGATTTTCCCTTGAGCTTTGAGCTTTGAACTTTGAGCTTCCGCCCCTCCACGCTCCCGGCGAGAACACTTCGTCCACCACCTCCCACCCGCTCACGATCGGCGCTGTCTCCGCCGTCACCGCCCCGCCGCGCGGCACCAACTCCAGCGTCATCTCCCCGCCCGCCTCGACGTGCTCGAACGTTTTCACCAACGCCCGCCGCACTCCGCCCGCCTCGCGCACCACGTCGAAATCCTTCAGCACCACGCGCCCCTGTAGTTCCACATCGAACACCCGCTGCCCCGCCGCCACGTCGTCCGGCTCCGCGAAATGCAGCCGCACGCGGAACGCCCGCGCGACCTCCGCCCCGCGCTCGCCGACTGTCAGCGGTGCAAAATTCAGACACCGCTCGCGCCCCGTCACCCCGAGATACGCCAGCGCCTCGCCCGCCACGCGGCTGCGGTTCATTTGGAAATTGATCCCCAAGGTCTTCACGTCCAAACCCGCCGCCCGCAACGTCGCCAGCGGCACCGCCACCTCCGCGGTGAAACCCGCCGCGTCCAACCGCGCCGCGCCCTGCCACGCGCCCGCCCACGTCGCATCCTCCGCCTTCCCCTCGCCCGCGCCCAGCGCCTGCCACCGCTCGCCCGTCCCCGCCACTGCGAGATGCACCACCCGCCCTGACGCCGCATCGCTGAAAAATAGCTCCCACGAATCCTCCGCCAGCACATCCCGCTGCGGCACCGCCGTCTTGCTCGGCTTCGGCAGCAGCGACCGGTGATCCTTGATCGGTGGCCGCGCCACCGCGCAGTAAAACGTCTCCGCATCGTGCTCCAGCCACACCCGCGTCTTCGTCCCCGGCAACGTCACCGACGGCGTCTCCGCCCACTCGCCCACCGCCAGCACCGCGTCGAGCTTCGGCCCCGGCGCCCGCGCGCCCGCCCGCGCCACCGACCCGAGCCGTGGCAGAAAATCCAGCTTCAGCGTCGCCCGCCGCAACCCCCGATAACCCGACGCATAAATCCACGGCTCACCCGTCCCCGCAATCGCCACGCGGTCCGCATTCCACCGATACGGCCCCAGCCCCGCGCCCGCCGCGACCTCCACCGTCAGCGGCACCTGCATGGCCGCGGAGCTCGCCACCGGCCACACCCCCGGCCGTTGCGCGTCGTCGTAAGTCCCCGGCACTTTCGCGTATCCCAGCGCCTCGCCCGCCCCGAGCTGCCGCGGAAACCCCAGCCACAACGTCCCGCCCGCCGCGCGCCGGTCCCCGAACGCCCCCAGATTGATCGCCGCCTGCCGCACCACCGTGTCCGGCTGGCGATCGTGAAAAACCGCCCAGTCCTCGTGCAGCCGCGTCTCCGCCGGCGCGAGCGCCACCGTCGTGCGAAACGGGTAATTGCACACGCACCGCGACTTCGCCTCCGACACAATCATTAACCCCTGCGCCACCGTCGTGCTCGGCCCGCACGCCGCCGACACCCCCACAAAATTCCGCAGCCCGCTGTCATCCTCGAAATCGTAAATGCTCAACAACTTCGCCGCGCCCCCGCGCTTGATCACCGTCGTCGCGGAAAAATCCATCCCCCCGCACAGCCCCGTCCCCGTCTGAAAAAACCGCGGCCCCGCCTCGCCCGTCAGCGGGTGCTCCCGCAGCAACGCGCTCACGCCGTCGTCCAGTTTCTTCGGCCACAACGCCGCGCGTCCCTTCGGAATTACTGCCTTCATGTCCGCCACCAGCGTCGGCCGCGCCACCGTCTCACCCTCGCTCAATGCCAGATTCGCCCACCCGCCATTGATCCCGTCCGCCACCGGATTGCTGAATAGAAAACTCTGCCGAATCCGTTCGCCCGCGCGCCCATCGTGCGAATTCAGCGTCGCCGCAAAACCAAAGCTTCCGCGCAACCCGCCGCCGATCTTTTCCAGTTCCGCCCACGGCACACGCACTACCGTCTCCGTTCCGCGCGCGTCCCGGGTCCCCGTCACCGCCACCGCCGGATGCTCCGCGCCCGTGCCCGTCCGGCTCGTCGCCGATGCGCGCCCGTCCCGCGCGGGCGCAATGCGCAGTTGAAAAACCCCGCGCTCATACAACCCCGCCCGCGCCTCCGCCGCCCGCAGGTCAAAAAACAAATCCCACTCGTCCAGCTCGCTCGCCACCGGATCGCGCGTGCGCAATGTCACCACCAGCGCCTCCGCCTCGCGCGCCACCGTCACCTCGCCCGCATGCTCCGCGTCCACCGGCAGCTTCCACGTCTGCGGCGCCGCGAGCGAAAAATTCGTCACCGCCGGCAGCGCGCCAAAAATCTTCCGCTGCTCCCCCGTCCGCGCATCCAGCTCGATCACGCTCTCCTTCCCGCCCAAAATGCTCTCGCCCAGCGTGAGAAAAACCTGCTCGCCCCGCACCGCCAGCACCCGCCGGTAATCGTGCGCCAGCTCGCGCGACCACACCAAATCCGTGTTGTGAACCAAATCTCCCGTCACCCGCGAATCCACCGACTGACGCGGGATCGGCCGGCTCCACAGAATCCGCCCGTTGTAAGCATCCAGCCCCGTCAGCGTGTTTTCCCCGACCACGAAATAGCGTCCGTTGGCCGCCGGCGCGCGCGGATTGTTGTTCTTCAAATCCGTCACCTGCGCCGTCGTCGGCCCGCCGAACCACAGCAGCCGCAGCGGCCATTTCGCCCGCTGATCCGCCTCGAACGCGCTGTCCCAGTCCAGCGCCCCCGGCAGTCTTCCCCGCACCAGATACGGCCCGGCCGCGCCCGCTCGCACCTCGTCCGCCGGCGCGCCCGTCGCGCGCAGAAACGCCTCCGCCTCCGTCCGCTCCGTCCCGCTGAACAACAACACCCCGCCCGCCGGTCGCACCATCCGATACAAATCCGCCGCCACCCACGCCCGCGGCGAACCCGTCACCACCACCGCGTTCGCAAAATACTGCGCGAACGGCAGCCGCCCTTCCTCCCCACCCGCGCCGCCTGCACGCGCATCCCCGCGCCCCGCCGCCTGCACCTGCACGCGCGAGCCATACACCCGCGTCGTCGCCAGCCACCGCTCGCGCAACGCCGCCGCCTTCGCCGCATCCGCCGCCACGCTCACGCAGAACAACTCCGTGCGCGCCACCAACTGCCGCGCCAGCGCCCCATCATCATCACCCAACACCAGCGCATACCCGCGATCCATCCCGCTCTCGCGCAACCGCGCCACCAGCGCCGTCTCCTCTGCGGACATCGGTGACATCGGTGACATCGGTGACATCGGTGACACCGCGGACGCCCCAGCCGCCGCCACGTCGCCCGCGGGCGCAAACGCATACACATCCCCGCGCGTCGTCGCCGCGATGATCCGTCCATTCGCCACCGCCAGCTCCCGCACGTCGCCCGCGACCGGTGCGCGCCACAGTTCCTTGTCCGTCGCCGCGTCCACCGCCACCACCGCATCCTCGACCCCCAGGACCAGCACGCCACCCGCCTTCACCAGGCTGAACGCATTGCGCCCGATCATTTTTCCCTGCTGGATCAGCACGCTCGTCTTCCCGCGCGCCTGCTGCGGCGCGGGCCGCCCCGGCGCGGGCGGACGCGGCGTCACCGTCGTCAACTGCGGAATCTGCCCGCGCAAAAACGTGATCGATTTCCCCGTCGCGATCTCATGCACATAAAACCCCAGCGTCCCGCTGCGATGCGAATACGCGGAATAAAACTTCTCCCCTTCCACCAGCACCGCATGCCCGCCCATCCCCGCGCGCGGCTCCGTGAACAGCAGCTTCCCCGTGCGCCGGTCCAGCCCCGCCGGCTTCGCGTATCCATTCGGCACCAGCAACACGTCGCGCCCCGCCGCGAGTGCGCCCTGCGGCGTCAGCCCGTAAATCCCGAAGTCCCCGTCATGAACGCCATGCTCGAGATTCGCCGCGTTCGTCGCGTTCATCAGATGGTTGTACTCCACCCCGGCGAATCCGCTCGTGTCATTGCACCAGATCACCCGCCCCGTCGCCGCCTCCAGCGCCCACACGAAAATCCCCTCGCTCGCCCACATCCCCGCCACGCAAAACGCCACGCCGCCATCCACCAACAACCCCGTCCGCAGCGGCCAACGCGAGATCATCCGGTGATTCCCGCTCACCTGCTCCGCCCGCGGCGCCCCGCGAAACGACCACACTAGCCTTCCCGTCGCCGCCTCCACGCAATACGCCAGCCCGTCATCCGATCCGAAATAAACCCGCCCCTCCGCAATCTGCGGCGCCACCCGCACCGGCCCGCCCGTCGTGAAATGCCACCGCTCCACGCCCGTTCGCTCATCCAGCGCCCGCACCGTGTCATCTGTTGAAGAACCGAAACACACGATCCCCGCCCCCACCACCGGCTGCGGCGCATAATCAAAATCCAGCCGGTTCAACATGATCACATGCGGCGGCGGCCACGCCGGCGACGGCGGCTGCGACGCAACAAAATGCCACGCCAGCTTGAGCGGCAACCCTGGTGCCTCCCCCGTGATCCCCGACCGCCCGATGTCATGCCGATGCGTTGGCCAGTCCTCGGCGCGCACCGGCCCCACGCCCGCCACGCCACCCAACCCGAGCGCGCCCATCACCCAAAAAATCCACAGCTTCATGATCGCAAAAATTTCCAGCCAGACCGGGGTCGCGGCGAAGCTTTCAGAGCCGGCGCGAGCGTCAACGACTATTCCTGCGGAAGTCCGGCCGCCCTCCGGCGGAGCGCGGACCTCCCCAGCCGCAGCGCCTTCTGCCTCCGCTCCGTGCTGGAGGCACGCAAGAAAATAGCCGGTTGTGAAACGTCGCCGCATTCCGCGTACCTCCCACCGACGTGGTGCGGCCTCCGCGCCTTACCAACCCGCCCTCGCCGCAGCGCAGTGACGGGGTGAACTCAATGCCAAACCTTCATCACCAAGAACTTTGGAAGTATCTCGACCCGGCCAGCGAACTCATCCCCATGCAGCAAACTGAAAAACGACAGCCAAACCCAAGGTATCAGTTCCACGCCCGCCCGCAGTCGCTGACGTGAGGCGGCGGAATCTGCGGACGGTCACGGGGATCCGCCGCCTGACGGCGTCGGCTACGGGGTTGGGCGCCGGATGGCGGAGACTGTGTGAAAATGTTGCCGCGGACGTGAGAAGAACCCGAGCGCCGAAACGGTGCAGCATGAGGCCAACGTTCTTTTGTGGGACTCGGCGAGCGGACGGACCCAGACCGGGGTACCGCAGGCGTCCTTGCCTGCGAGTTCGGGCGGTGTCTCGCCGCCCGTTTCGACTCGGGGCGAGACGCCCCGCGAACTCGCAGGCGTGACGCCTGCGGACCGTCCGTTGGCAGGCGGATGGAACCCGTACAAAATGTGGGGAAATCCGCCTCCTCACGTCGGCGGCTGCATCCCCTGCGCGGATTTTCCCACAGTCTGTGCGGTTCGGTGGCGCGCTGAGGAGGGGCGCGCCCATCCTCATTGACTCAGGGCAGGTCGGTCGCGCCCATGAGGAAGCGGTCGCATTCGCGGGCGGCACCGCGGCCTTCGTTGAAGGCCCAGACGACGAGGCTCTGGCCGCGGCGGCAGTCGCCGGCGGCGAAGACTTTCGGAATGCTGGTGGCGTATTTGCCATGCTCGGCCTTGATGTTGCTGCGCGGGTCGCGTTCCACGCCGAGGCCGTCGAGCAGCGGTTGTTCGGGTCCGAGGAAGCCCATCGCGAGGAGGACGAGTTGCGCGGGGACGATGCGGTCGGTGCCGGGGACATCGACGGGGATGAACTGGCCTTTCTCGTTTTTGTCCCACTTGATTTGCACGAGGTGGACGGAGTGGAGATTGCCTTGCGCGTCAGCGATGAATTTCTTGGCGGTGGTGAGATAGACGCGGGGGTCCGCGCCGAATTTGGCGGCGGCTTCTTCCTGGCCGTAGTCGAGCTTGTAGGTCTTGGGCCATTCGGGCCAGGGATTGTCCTTGGCGCGTTCGAGCGGCGGCTGGGGGAGAATTTCGACTTGGATCAGGCTGCGGCAGCCGTGGCGCATCGAAGTGCCCACGCAGTCGGTGCCGGTGTCACCGCCGCCGATGATGATGACGTCCTTGTCCTGCGCGCTGATGGGCGGGGTGGATTTGTCGAGGAGTGCCTTGGTGTTGCCGTGGAGGAATTCCATGGCGAAATGCACGCCCTTCAAACTGCGGCCTTCGATGGGGAGATCGCGCGGCTTGGTCGCGCCGGTGCAGAGGACGACGGCGTCGTAGTCGGCGAGAAGCTGCTGGGCGGTGAGATCTCGGCCGACCTCGGTGTTGCAGGCAAATTTCACGCCTTCGCGTTCGAGCAACTCGATGCGGCGGAGCACGACTTCCTGCTTGTCGAGCTTCATGTTGGGGATGCCGTACATGAGCAGGCCGCCGGGGCGGTCGGCGCGCTCGAAGACGGTGACGGTGTGGCCGGCCTTGTTGAGCTGTGCGGCGGCGCACAGGCCGGCGGGGCCGGAACCGATGACGGCGACTTTCTTGCCAGTGCGCTTCTTGGGCGGCTCGGGGTTGACCCAGCCTTTTTCCCAGCCGTGGTCGATGATGGCGGCCTCGATGTTCTTGATGGTGACGGGCGGGGCATTGATGCCGAGCACGCAGGAGCCTTCGCAGGGCGCGGGGCAGACGCGGCCGGTGAACTCGGGGAAATTGTTCGTCTTGTGCAGGCGGTCGAGGGCCTCGTGCCAGAGGCCGCGATAGACGAGGTCGTTCCACTCGGGGATGAGGTTGTTGATGGGGCAGCCGCTGGCCATGCCGCTGATGAGCTGGCCGGTGTGGCAGAAGGGGATGCCGCAATCCATGCAGCGCGCACCCTGCTGGCGCAGCTTGGCGTCATCCATGTGCTCGTGGAATTCGTTCCAGTCGCGGATGCGTTGGAGCGCGCTGCGGTCGAGCGGAAGTTCGCGGACGTAGTCGAGGAATCCAGTGGGTTTGCCCATGTCAGTTCTGATTAAATCCCGTCAAAAATTTTTACCAATGAAACGCGGAAGCCGGGTAGCACGGAATTGCCGGTCAACATCCGGTCGCCGCGCAACAGTTCAAAGCCCCGGCCCGGAAGGTACACACGCACGGTCTTGTTCTTGGGGTCAACCATCCAGGCGAGCCGCGCTCCGTAGGAAAGGTAGAGTTGCATCCTGCGTTCGGTCTTGGTGATCGAATCCGAAGGCGAGAGCACTTCCACCGCAAGGTCTGGCGCGGCGTGGAACATCGCGTCGAGTCCGCCGGCTGGGAGAATGAGGTCCATCCGCTCTTTGCTGACGTAGGAGATGTCCGGCTCGAAACAATGCTCCATGCTCAGGCGAAAACCCGTCTGGCCGTCGAACAGTTTCCCAAGTTTGTTTTCGTAAACATGCGCGCCCAAGTAATAGGAGAGTTGCATGATTACCGCGCCGTGTCTGGGTTTGGCAGGAGGCATGGCAATGATCTTTCCGTCGCAAAGTTCATATTTGACATCCGTGTCCGCGCCCAGCGCGAGCAACTCCTCGTCGGTCCAATAGCTGCCTTTTGGTTTCAACGAACGCGTGCCGCCCTCCCACACTCCCCGCACCTGCGGTGAGGTTGGCACCTTCGCTAGCCTTGCACTGCGTGCGCAACGCGAAGGTTTGGCCGGAGACAGATTCTTCACAAATGACATTTTGCTGTGGGCGTCGCTGACATCAACCACCACCCACCCGCGCCGCGTCCTTCGCATTCTCCTCGAACGCCCGCGTCATCGCCTCATCGCCGGTGAGGCCGTCGGCTTGGGCTTTCTTGAGCGATTGCAGCACGCGCTTGTAGTCCTTGGGCATGACTTTCACGAACTGCGGCAGGCACTGGTCCCACGCGGCGAGAATCTTCGCGGCGCGGGTGCTCTTGGTGTTGCTGGCGTGGTTTTCGATCATGGCCTTGAGGTCGGCCACATCCTCGGGTTCGAGCTTTTCCAGGGCGACCATCTGTTTGTTGCACTTGGTGGCGAAGTCGCCGGCTTCATCCAGCACGTAGGCCACGCCGCCGGACATGCCTGCGGCGAAGTTGCGCCCGGTCGGCCCGAGCACGACAACCTTGCCGCCGGTCATGTACTCGCAGCCGTGGTCGCCCACCGCCTCGACGACCGCCGTCACGCCGGAGTTGCGGACGCCGAAGCGTTCGCCCGCCATGCCGCGGATGTACACCTCGCCGCTGGTCGCGCCGTAGAGCGCCACGTTGCCGGTGATGATGTTGTCCTCGGGCACGAAGGTGGAACCTGGGGGCGGATAGAGAATGATCTTCCCGCCGCTCAGGCCCTTGCCGAGATAGTCGTTCGCGTCGCCCTCGAGTGTGAAGGTCATGCCCGGAGGCATGAACGCGCCGAAGCTCTGGCCCGCGCTGCCGTTGAAGGTGATCTGCACCGTGTCTTCGGGCAGGCCCGCCGGTCCGTGGCGGCGCGTGATCTCGCTGCCGACGATGGTGCCGACGACGCGGTTGACATTGCGGATGGGCAGGGTGGAACGCACCGGCTCCCGCCGCTCGATGGCCGGCCGGCAGACCTTCATCAGCGTGGACATGTCGAGCGACTCGGCGATGCCGTGGTCCTGCGTCATCTGGCAGAAGCGACCCACTTCGGGACCGGCCTCGGGTTGGTAAAGAATCGAGCTGAAATCGAGGCCCTTGGCTTTCCAATGATCCACGGCCTTGCGGGCTTCGAGGCGGTCGGTGCGGCCGACCATCTCGGTGATCGTGCGGAAGCCGAGCTGCGCCATGATTTCACGCACTTCCTGCGCGATGAACTTCATGAAGTTCACCGCGTGCGCGGGATCGCCGGTGAAGCGCTTGCGCAGTTCCGGGTCCTGTGTGGCCACGCCAACGGGGCAGGTGTTGAGATGGCAGACGCGCATCATGATGCAGCCGAGCGACACAAGCGGCGCGGTGGCGAAGCCAAACTCCTCCGCCCCGAGCAGCGCGGCGATGACCACGTCGCGGCCGGTCTTCAACTGGCCGTCGGTCTCGACGGCGATGCGCGAGCGGAGGTTGTTCAACACGAGCGTCTGGTGCGTTTCGGCGAGGCCGAGTTCCCACGGGATGCCCGCGTGCTTGATCGAGGTCTGGGGCGACGCGCCCGTGCCGCCATCGAAACCGCTGATGAGCACCACGTCCGCGTGCGCCTTGGCGACACCCGCCGCGATGGTGCCCACGCCGACTTCGGCGACGAGCTTCACGCTGATGCGCGCGTGGATGTTCGAGTTCTTCAGGTCGTGGATCAGTTCCGCCAAATCCTCGATGGAATAAATGTCGTGATGCGGCGGCGGCGAGATGAGGCCGACGCCGGGCGTCGAGTGCCGCACCTTGGCGATCCACGGGTACACCTTGGCGCCGGGCAACTGGCCGCCTTCGCCGGGCTTGGCACCCTGGGCCATCTTGATCTGGAGTTCCTTCGCGTGAACGAGGTAGTTGCTCGTCACGCCGAAGCGGCCCGAGGCGACCTGTTTGATCGCGGAATTTTTCGAGTCGCCATTCGCCTCCAGCGTATAGCGCGCGGGGTCTTCGCCGCCTTCGCCGGTGTTGCTGCGGCCGCCGATGCGGTTCATCGCGATGGCGAGCGCCTCGTGGGCTTCGCTCGAGATGGATCCGTAGCTCATCGCGCCGGTCTTGAAACGCTTCACGATGGCTTCGACCGACTCAACTTCCTCGATGGGCACCGACGCGTTGGGCTTGAAGTCCAGCAGGCCGCGCAAGGTACACCACGCCTTGTTCTGGTCGTTTACCAGCGCGGAGTATTCCTTGAAAATCTTGTAGTTCGCCCCGCGCACGGCGCTCTGGAGCTTGTGAACGGTCTGCGGATTGAAGAGGTGATACTCGCCCTCGCTGCGCCATTGATACTGGCCGCCGACATCGAGCGTGTGGCCGTTGACCTGCCGTTCAGGGAACGCGTGGCGGTGGCGGTTTTCGACTTCCTTCGCGATCACCTCCAGGTCCACGCCTTCGACGCGGCTGGCGGTCCAGGTGAAATACTTGTCCACCACGGCGCTCGAGAGGCCGATGGCTTCGAAGATTTGCGCGCCACGATAGGATTGAATCGTGGAGATGCCCATCTTCGAGGCGACCTTCACCACGCCCTTCACGGCGGCCTTGGCAAAATTCTTGCACGCGGTCTTGTGGTCCACGTTCACGAGCAGGCCCTGGCGGATCATGTCGTCGAGCGTCTCGAAGGCGAGATACGGATTGATCGCGCCGCAGCCGTAGCCGATGAGCAGCGAGAAATGATGCACTTCGCGCGGTTCGCCCGATTCGAGCACGAGGCCGACGCGCGTGCGCGTGCCCTTGCGGATGAGATGATGATGCAGGCCGCTGACGGCGAGCAGCGAGGGGATCGCTGCGTTCTTCGCATCAATGCCGCGGTCGGAGAGGATGAGAATGTTGATGCCGTCGGCGATGGACTGGTTCGCCTTCTTAAACAGGTCGTTGAGCGATTTCTCCATTCCCTTCGCGCCTTTTCCCACCGGATAGAGAATTGAGAGCGTGACGGATTTGTAACCCGGCTGGTCGAGATGCTTGAGCTTGGCGAACTCCTCGTTCGTGAGGATCGGGGACTTGAGTTCGATGAGGTGACAGCTCTCGGGCACGGGATTGAGCAGGTTCTTCTCGGAACCGATCGTTGTCTCCGCGCTCGTGACAATTTCCTCGCGGATACAGTCGATGGGCGGGTTCGTGACCTGCGCGAAGAGTTGCTTGAAATAGCCGAACAACGACTGCGGCTTGTCCGACAGCACGGCCAGCGGTGTGTCCGTGCCCATCGAGCCGACGGCTTCCACGCCGTCGCGCGCCATCGGGACCATGAGCAGGCGCAAATCCTCGAAGGTGTACCCAAACGCCTGCTGCCGCTGGAGCACGGTATCGTGGTCGGGCAACGGCAGCTTGCCGGGGTCGGGCAGCGCGGCCAGCTCGATCATGTTCTGGTTCAGCCATTGGCGATACGGATGCGCCTTGGCGATGGAATCTTTGATCTCCTCGTCGGCCACGATGCGCCCCTGTTCGGTGTCCACGAGGAACATCCGGCCGGGCTGGAGCCGCCCTTTTTGCAGCACATTTTCCGGTGCGATGTCGAGCACGCCCGCCTCGCTGGCCATGATGACGAGGTCGTCCTTGGTGACATAGTAGCGCGTCGGGCGCAGGCCGTTGCGGTCGAGGGTTGCGCCGATGATTTTGCCGTCGGTGAACGCGATGGAAGCGGGGCCATCCCACGGCTCCATCAGGCACGAATGGAATTCGTAAAAGGCCTTCTTCTCGTCGCTCATGGACTCGTGATTGGTCCACGGCTCGGGAATCATCATCATCAACGCGTGCGGCAGCGAACGGCCGGCGAGCACGAGCAGTTCGAGGCAGTTGTCGAACATCGCCGAGTCGCTGCCGTTCGGGTCGATGACCGGCAACGTGCGCTGGATGTCCTCGCCGAAAAGGTCGGACTCGAAGAGCGCCTGGCGGGCGTGCATCCAGTTGATGTTGCCGCGGAGCGTGTTGATCTCGCCGTTATGCGCGATGTAGCGGTAAGGATGCGACCGCGCCCAGCTCGGAAAGGTGTTCGTGCTGAAACGCGAGTGGACCAGCGCCAGCCCCGACTCCATCGACTCCTGCTTGAGATCGGGGAAATACTTTCCGACCTGCGCGGTCAGGAGCATGCCTTTGTACACGATCGTCTTGTAGGACAGGCTGCACACGTACCAGTACGCCGCGCCATCCATCGTCGAGCAGCGGATTTCGTTATAGGCCCGTTTGCGGATGACGTACAGCTTGCGCTCGAAGGCGAGGTCGTCGGTGAGCGACGCGTCGCGGCCGATGATCGGCTGCCGGACGTGCGGCTCGGAAGCTTTCGCCGTCTCGCCGAGCGAGCGGTTCACTGTCGGGACCGTGCGCCAGCCGAGGAAATGCTGGCCTTCCGAGCGCACGATTTTCTCGAACTTCTGCTCGATTTTGCGGCGCTGCTGCGCGTCGTGCGGGAGGAAGATCAGGCCGGTGCCATATTGGCCGGCCTCGGGCAGCGAGAGTTTTTCTTTCGCGCACGCCTCGACGAGGAACTTGTGCGGCATCTGGAGGAGAATGCCCGCGCCGTCGCCGGTGTTCTCCTCGCAACCGCACGCGCCGCGGTGATCGAGGTTCTGGAGAATCTGGAGGCCCTGCGCGACGATCGCGTGCGACTTTTGCCCCTTGATGTGGGCGATGAACCCGACGCCACAGGCATCGTGTTCAAAGCGCGGATCGTACAGGCCCTGCTTCCGCGGCAGGTCCAGCAGTTGCACGGGTCGGTTTTTTTCCATCGGCGTGTCAATCGTCATGTCAGGTCGTCGTTAAACCCGCGGAGTTTTTACGCGAAGCCGCGCCACACGCAATAGTCTAGGTAAGATTTTCACGCCGCTAACACACACGCCCACCATTGTGCCCGGAACTAATGCTGATTTTCCCCTGCTTTTCCGCCGGAACCTCGCGGGTAGCCGTCGAGGTGACGACGCGGCACGGGCGCACGGCGGGCCTCTCGCTCCGTCCGGTGGCCCGTCGGGCGGAACGGAAGAACTGGCCACGCCTGCCGTTGCCCGAAGCGCGCGAGGCGTTGCTGGCCTCCGCGGGTTGGGCCAGCAAGGCACCGCGTTGCTTGACACGGAAACACCCGTCATCGGCGTGACCGCAGGAAAGGTACGTCTCGAGTTGGGGAAGCGTGCCGGGACCTCGCGACCGACGAACGAGACGGTGAACCTCTCCCACGCCGCCGGTTGGGGCCGCGCGGGGCAGGGCGGGGTGACCATGCGCGGTAAAGGCAAACTCGAAACGCGCGGCGATTCGGCGGAAGCGGCCGAGGCGCTGGCGGTGGTCGCCGCCGACGTGAGGAGAACCCGAGCGCCGAAATGGTGCAGCATGGGGCCGTCGTACCCGAAAACGGAGGGGGGGGTTGGCTGGTGCCGCCCGCGGTGCCCCGGCGGATTCCTCCCGCAGATTCAGGGAGGCCAACAGATGGGGGACTTTAATCTGTGGGCCTTCCTGAATCTGCGGGAGGCTTTTTGAACCGGGAGGGAAACTTATCACCGACGGTCCAGGTAGCCCCGTGGTGACGGGAACCCGAGCGCCCAGACGGCGCAGCCTGGAGCCAGCGCACCCGGAAACGGAGGGGGTACGTTGGCGGGCCGAGTGGGAGACGAGGCCCGCGAAGCCGTTCACCTGGCCTGCCGCGTCGCCGCGCTGCTTCTCCTGCTCCAGCCCGCCCTCGACGCCAATTATCAGCGCGTCAGCGCAGGCACCGAGACCGGGAAGCTGAGGCTGGCCCGGTGATTGCCCCCGCCTCGGCTGCGCTTCGGCGCGCTGGGCAAAAAAGCCACCTGGCCAACAAAAAGGGCCGCCAATCAGGCGGCCCTTGTGCTGTGCTGTGCTGTGCTGTGCAGGGCGGGAGCGGACGTTGCCGCCGCGCTATTTGCCGAAGGCCGGGTGGTTCTTGCGGCCGGCGGATTCGAGGAAGGCGAGGAGGTCGAGGAGGTCTTCCTGCGTGAGCGTGTTGATGAGGCCCTCGGGCATCGGCGAAATCTTCGAGAAGCCGCGGGATTTGATGTCCGCTTTTTTCACGGTGACGCGGTTGTTGGGTTCGAGCGGGTTGGGGACGAGGACCAGCTTGTCCTTTTGTTCGTCCACCATCCGGCCGGTGACGTCGTCGCCGTTTTTCAGGACGACGGTGGTGTTCTGGAATTGCTCGGAGACGACCTTCGAGGGTTCGGTGATGGATTCGAGGATGTCGCGGCGGCTGAAGCGCGAGGCGACCGCGGTGAGGTCGGGGCCGCTGCCGCCGCCTTCATTGCCGAAGCGATGACAGGCGAGACATTGCGCATCGGCGAAGGCCTGGCGGCCTTTCTCGAAGCTGCGGCCCTTGCCGGCCTGGTCGAGCAGCGGCAGCAAATCGGCGGTCTTCCATTCCTTCAGGAACGGGCGCGCGCGGGGCTTCGGGAATTCGCTGACGGCGCGTTTCGGATTCGCGGGCGCCGCGGCGTTGGCGGCGAGGATGATGGGCGCGAGTTCGGCGCGCTCGGCGTCGGTCAGATTTTCCACGGCTTCCTTGCGGAAATTTTTGAGGAAGTTGTTGAAGCTTGAGCCGTCGCCGTAGGGCCGGCCGGCTTCCGCGAACCAGCGGGTGACGTAGTCGGGATGCGTGAGGCCGGAGCGGTCCATCGTGAAGGAGGCGAAGTAGGTCTTGCGCTGCTCGATGCTCCAGCCCTTGGCCGTGCGAAGATGGAAGACGTAGTGAAACAAGTCTTCCTGGGTTTTCAGCGTGCCCATGTGGGCGAGGGTTTTGGCGACGATGTCGGGCGCGCCGAGGGCGATGAGGATTTGCACGAGCTCGCGGTTCATCGCCTCGCTCTTGCCGGGGAATTGCGGGCTGAGTTTCGCAATGCCCATCTGCGCCAGCTCGGTCGCGGGTTTGCCCTGGCGGATGATGCTGAGCTGGATGACGCGCAGTTTGGTGAGCGCCTCCTCCTCGGTGAGCGCGGCAAGCGGGAAGTTCGCGAGCGTTTTGAAAATGTCCGCCTGGGTTTCAGGTCCGCCGGTGCGGGCGAGGGCGAGGAGCGCGGTGAGCGCGGCCTTCGGGCGTTTCTCGGCGAGCGCGCGGTCTTTCCACGAGGCGACGGGCTGCCATTCGAGGGCAATGCGCGCGGCGTAGCGCAGATAGCGGTCGGGGCTGTCGAGGTGCGCCCACGCGGCCTCGACGGCCTTGGCGTCTTCGCGGCCGTGGAAGGCTTCGAGTTCGTGGCGGGTCTGGCGCGCTGCGGCACCGGCGGTTTCTGCGGGCGCCGGCGCGGTGCTTTCCGATCCGGTGTAGGTGACGCGATAGAGACCGGACTGCACGCCGCGGCCGCCGATGGTGAAATACATCGCGCCATCATTGCCGATGACGAGGTCGGTGACATTCAGCGGGCGTTTGGATTCGCCGGGTTTGGCGAGGCCGAGCGGGCAGACGAAGTTTTCGTATTTGCCGGTGTAGCTCGAGCCATCGGCGGTCAGGTGGACGGCCATGATGCGGCCGTAGGTCCAGTCGAGGATGTAGAGGGCGCGCTGGTATTTGGCGGGAAATTTCGCGCCGGTGCCGAACTCGATGCCGGTCGGGCAGCCGAGGCCAATCTCAGTCGAGGGCAGGCTGTCCGCGTAGTACATCGGCCATTTGCCGGTGCCGGAGCGCCAGCCGGATTCGCCGCCGCTGACGCAGTGGTCCACGCGCGTCGGGCGATACCACGGCATGCCCCAGTCCCATTCCATGTCGGCGTCGTAGGTGAAGAGTTCGCCCTCGGGATTGAACGCGATGTCGTAGGGATTGCGGAAACCGGCGCAGAAGGTCTCCCATTTCTGGCCGTCCAGATCGGTGCGCGCGACATAGCCGCCGGGCGCGAGGATGCCGGTGGCGTGGCCGTTGCCATCCCACTGGCGCGGGAGCACGTGGTCTTCGCGGAAGTTCTTGTGGGGCGAGAGCAGGGCGCCCTCGGGCAGCTTGGTGTGGTTGCCGCAGAGCACGTAAAGGCTCTTTTTATCAGGGCCGAGAATGACGGCGTGCGGACCGTGCTCGCCGCCGCCGGGGATTTTCTTCAGCAACTCCGGCGCGCCGAACGAGCCGTCGGTCTGCTCCTTCAGGCGGTAGAGGCCGCTGTCCCATTTGGTGCTGTATTTGTTCACCACGGCGTAGAGCGCGCCGTTGATGTAGAGGAGGCCCTGGCAGTCGTAGAAGGTTTTCGCGAGCACTTCGCGCTTCGCCACCTTGCCGTCCGCGCCGAGCGTCACGCGCAGGAGACCACCCTCCGCACCGCGCCCGAACTGCGGGCTGACGATGAGCCGGCCCTGCGAATCTTTGCACATCGCGACCCAGGTGCCTTCTTCGGCGGTCTCGGAGGAATGGATCAATTCGACTTTGAAATCGGGCAGCGTGTAGATCGCCTCGGCGGGCGTGGCCTCGCGTTTGGCGGTCGCACCGGGCTTGGTCGGCGCGCCGGCCTTGCCGATCTTCGCGCCGCCCCCGCTGAGAACATCACCCCACGGAGCCGCGCCGAGGCGGGCGACGGAGGCGGGCTTGGTCCAGCCCTCGGTTTTGAAGGCGAGCTGCTGCCAGCCGACGACGTCCTCATTGTGCGCGAGCCACGACGTGTCGGTGCCGACCGAGGCCTTCTTGCCATCGGCATAGGTGATGTCGAGCCGCGCCACGGCCCCGGCAGCGGAGCCGTGATTAAGGCCGCGGATGCCGAGGACGTTGTCGCCGGCGACGAGTTCCGCAGTGACATCAATGCTCACCGGCTGATCCCACGAGACGATGGTGCCGACGGACTTGGCGTTGACGAAGACCGTGCCCTCGTCGTCCACGGACGCGCCGAGCGTGGCCTTCTGGACCTTGCCATCCACCTTGAAAACTTTGCGGAAAAAGCGGCGTTCGTTGGTGCCGGGGGCTTTGCCGTTGTTCTGATGCCAGATCCATTCCGGAGTCTGGGCGAGGGCTTGTGTGGCCAGCGTGGCGAACGCGAGGAAGCCGAGGAGGAGGTTTCGTTTCATAAAGTGTGTTGGCGTGGTGACGCCCGATGGTTGAACAGGTTTGAACAAGGCGCGGAAGCTAGTTTTTTCGCGGCGGAGGCGGCAAGCGGAAAGCTGGGCGGCGAAGAGAAAACGGAAGCTCAAAACTCAAAGCTCAAAGCGCAAGGGAAGACCCCAGCCCCGAAACCCCAGACCCCAGACCCCAGACCCAAGACCCAAGACCCAAGACCCCACCGTCCGCCCCCTCATTTCGCCGCGCCCTCGCCCAGCACCGCGTGCGGCGTGCTCACGGTCGCGCCGCGCTTGTCGGTGACGGTGAGGAAGTACACCAATGGTCGTGGGGCGGCGGGAAGGTGGGCCGAGATTTCCGCACCCTTGATCATCGCGTCCACGCTGGTCCACAAACGCTTCTGCCATGCGCCTTCCGCTTTTGCGAAATGAAGCTGGGCCTTCGTGACCGGCAACTTCGACTCGAAGCTCGCGCTCGCGGTGTCAGCCGTCGTCTGCATCGCGCCGAGGCGGGGCAGGGGAGCGCCGTCGCGCAGGACGCTGTCGGCGAACAACCCGATCTCGACCGGCGCCCAGCCCGCGGGATGCGAATGACGCAGCGTCGGCGTGATGCCAAGCGTCACCGGCGCGGTCACGAGCCGGTAGCATTTCTGATAGCTGTCGAGCGGATAGGCGAAGTCCGTCGTGCCGTTGAGAAACAGGATCGGGCAGCTCACGCCAGGCAGATAAACCGAGGGATCGAAAAACTTCACCCACCGCGCCGACGGCTCGGGGCCGAGCTTCGCGAACTGCCCGAGCCACGCGCTGTTCTCGCTTAGAAAACCGCAGCCGTAAACCGGCACCGACACCTTCAAGCGATCATCCAGTCCGCTCACGATGCAGGTGAGATAGCCGCCCCAACTGATGCCCGTGATGCCGACGCGCCCCGCGTCCACCTCGGGCCGGCTCGCCAGCAGCGAGTGCCCGCGAATCACCGCTGCCACCGCGTGATAGGTCCACATCTCCTTCGCCCCGGCGTCCGTGAACACGCGGAATTTCTCCGTGTCGCCCTGGCCCGGCCCGCCGTCCGCCAGGCGCTTGCCATCGGGGCCGACGCCCGCGAGATCCATCGCGATGGCCGCGTAGCCGCGCTTCGCCCAGAGCGTCGCCCATTCCGCGAACGCCTTCCCGCCGCCGCCGTGAACGCAGACCATCGCGGGCAGTTTGCCGTCGATTTTCTCCGGCCGGGCGTAGTAGGCGAAAACGCGCGTCGGTTTGCCGCCGAATGGCTCGCCTTCGTAAAACACCTCCTGCACCAAGCTCTTGCGATCGCCCCACGTCGCCGTGGGCGTCTGCTTGAGTTTCGCCAAATCCCACGGCCCGGTGACGCGCTCGGCGGCGCGGAGGGACAATGGAGACACGAGCGAAACCGCCAACGCAGCGAGCGAGAGAACGATGGATTTTTTTAGCATCGGCATCGGACCCCGTGGACGCGGATGCGATTCAGGCGGAACGCAGCGCTTGTGGAGTCCGGGGACTTGTCACCGCTTTTGCGCAGGCGACTTGTCGCCGTCGAACTTCGGAGCGGTTCCGGTCACGCGGGCGCGCTGGCGCTGGCGCGAGCCGTGAATCCCCCTCTCATCTTCACGCCTCGTGCAGTTCGACGGCGACAAGTCGGCTTAAGAAAGCGGTGCCCAGTCACCGCACTCCAAATCGGCCCGCCATCGGCTCCGGCTGCCACCACGCCGGGTTCAGCCTTGGTCCAGTTCCGCAGTTCAAGTTCACCCACCGCACAGCGCCGCGAGCGTCACGTCGCGAAGACACGGCCGCACCAAGTCGGCCTGCCGCAACTTCTCCGCCGGAAACGTCTGCGCCACCGCCACGCACCGCATCCCCGCCGCCTTGGCCGCCTGCACGCCATTGACGGCATCCTCGATCACCACGCACGCCGCGGGCGGCACGCCGAGCTTGGCCGCGGCCGCGAGGAAAATGTCCGGCGCCGGCTTTTTGTTCACCACGTCCTCGCCGGTCACGATGGCGTCCCACGAGGCGGGATCGAGTTCGATCTGCCGCAGGTTGGCCTCGATCTTCACGAGGTCCGCGCTCGAAGCGACCGCGACCTTGAGGTCGGCCAGGCGGCAGTTTTTCACCAGCACATGCGCGCCCGGAAACCCCTTCAGCTCCCGCGGCACGAGGTCGAGATAGATCTCATACGTGCGCTTCTTTGCCGCCGGACCGTCGAGCGCGAACCCGTATTTCTCCGCCACACCGCCGATGTACCGATCCTCGCCGGTGCCGACGAACGGCAGAAAATCCTCCGGCTGCACCGGCAACCCCAGCTCGCGAAACATCGCCACCGCCGCCTGGTTGATCAGCGGCTCCGAGTCCGTGAGCACCCCGTCCATGTCAAAAATCACCGCGCGAATCGGCAGCATCGAATTCATGCGCGCAGTATTTCAACCGACCGGCGTGAGTTCAATGCCGGAGCGCCCGAGCGCGGACATCCCCGCCGCAGCGACGTCCGTCCGCGGGCGGCGAGCGGCCCCATCTCCGCCGGCTCCTCCACTTGCTCGCGCTGGCGCAGGCCGGATTGGCGGTAGAGAACAGGTTTACCCCCCTGTAAATGTCATGCGTGCCGACATCCACCGTCCAGACCGTGTCTCCATCAACGAAGAAGACCACGCGTAAGTCCGCCTCCACCACGATCGCGTAGAGGGTCCGCCGCTAGAGCGCCGTCAGCTTGTGGCTTTTGTGCGTCCGCAGGCGTGGGTCGAACGGGTTGGCCTTGAAGATTTGCCACGCCGCACGAACGGACTCCTTTTGCGATGGGGACAGGGCGTAGAAGTTTTTCCAAAAGTCCTCGGTGGCCCGGAAGCGGAGGCTCATGGGCGCGAGGGCGGAACGTCATTCAATGCCGTTTCCATGTCCACGCCACGGCCCGCCAGCGCGTCGGCCATGCCACGGCGGAAAGACTCCGGCACCTCCGCCAGCATCTCGCGGTGGAGATGTTCCCAAACCCGCTCCTTCTCGGCCCTCGGCAACGTGTCGATCTCGGCGATGACTTCAATAGCACTCATGGCGGCAACGTAGGGAGTCCGGTGGTTTGCGGCAAGCGCGGTGGGTTGCCGCCGCACCGCATCGGTACATTCCGAAGTTGTGGTGAAGGGCAAGGCCGGGCCGGGGGGGCAGCGGCACGCAAGGAGCGCGGCATTTATGCCGCTTCAGCGTGCGGCGCGCCGGGCGGGGCCGAACGCGCGGCGACGTTCGGACGGTGAAGCGGCCTGAACAGGCTGTGTGAAAACCCCCGCGCGCAAGCTCGCCGCCGAGGGGCGGAAAATCCTGGCTCCGCAACAGCGCACCGTGAGGCCGAAGTGCCGGAAAGCGGCGGCGGGGGCGGGCGCTGATTGCCTCCAACGTGATCTTTTCAGCGGACCTCTCTGCGCTCTTCCCATCTCTGCGGTGTTCTGTTTTCGCGCCGTTCACCACACGCGTCCCCCCGGTCAACCACCCGCGCCCGGCAGGCGCAGCGCGAGCACCGAACACCGCAGAGATGGGAAGAGCGCAGAGACGGAACAAAAAGGCCCAGCCGCGCCCAACGCGGCCTGACTCGCCTGAAACTGCACCCCGATCGTCGGACCGGATTTGGCAAAGGAATGGAGGCAAAGGAATGAAGACAAAAAAATTCCCCGTCTCCATTCCTTTGCCTCCATTCCTTTGCCCAAAACTCCCCTGTCCCACGCCCGTGCGCGCTGCGGGAGTTTTCACACAGTCTGTGAAGGCCGCGCTCCGCCTGCATCGCTACGGCTGATTGCGGTTTGCTTGAAACTCGGCGGTGCCACGCGCCACCCCCCCCCGGACGCACCAAGGAATGTCCCGCATTGGGCAAGTTTTGGTTGGTACCGATTCGCCGGGGAGTTCAGTTTCACTACGTGGACGCGGGGCGCGGCAGCGCACGCCACGCTTCCAAATTGCAACGCAACTCAGCCCATAGAAAAAGCCCATGAGCAAAAAATCCTCCCCGCCCAAGCCCGCCCCGCGCGCCCGCACCACCGCCGTCGTGCGGGTCGGGTTTCAGCACCCGACTGCCCGCGAGGTCTGCCTCGCCGCCAACTTCAACGACTGGCATCCCACCGCGTCGCCGATGGTGGCGAAGCCCGACGGACGCTGGCTCAAGGAATTGGCCCTGCCGCCGGGTAGGTATGAATACCGCTTCGTCGTGGACGGCGTCTGGACGGACGATCCCGCCGCCGCTGAACTGGTGGACAACGGTTTTGGCGGACGCAACGCCATCTTGAATGTGACCCTTTAGCCGCCCCCCCTGGCTGCGGCCTCGGGAGTCTGTGATGCCATGAACCCGAACTCCGAAACTCGTCGGGGAGCGCACGCGGCCCGCGTGCCGGTTTGGGCGGCCCGCCCAAACCATCGTTCCCCAGTCTGCCTTTCCTCCTGCGGGGAAAAGTTGGTGCGACGAGGTTTTCGGCGGGCCGCCGAAAACTGCACGCCAGCGGCGTGCGCTCCCCGGAACGTCGGGCATCGCCCGAAATCGACCGCGGCCTTCGCACTGAAACCAACCTCCCAAACCCTACCTCGCTTAAAGTCCCTCGCAGCCGCGCTGGCATTGTGCGTGGCGACCGTCGGCTGCGTCGGCACGCGCACACCCGACGAGCAGGCCGCGCGGCGCGATGTCCAGCAGGTCGCCGCCGCGTATCGCCCGAACGACCAACGCCCGACCCTCCCCACGCTCACGACCAATTCCCCGCTCGCCGACTTCCTCGCCTTCGCGATCCTCAATGATCCCAAGGTCGAGGCCGCCTATTACGACTGGGTCGCCGCCGTCGAGCGCATCACGCCCGCGCGCAGCCTGCCCAATCCGCGCGTTACGTTTCAGATGGACATCATGAGCATCGTGACCTCGCTCATGCCCGGCTTGATGATGGACCTCCCCGGCCCCGGCAAACTCGGCGCGCGCGCGGCCGTGGCTTCCGCCGAGAGCACGGCCAAATATTTCGCGTTCGAGACCAGCGTCGTGCAGGCCGCGTTCAATCTGAAAAAGGCCTACTACCAGCTCTTTTTCCTCGCCGATAAAATCCGCGTCAGCCGCCAGATTCTGGAACTCCTCAGCGACCTCGAGCGCCTCGCCCACGCTCAGAACTCCGTGGGCAAAGTCACGCTCCAGGACGTCCTCCGCGCCCAGATCGAGCAGGACCGCCTGAACACCGAGATCGCCGGCCTGACCGACTCGCGGCGGTTGCTGACCACCCAGTTCAAGGCGGCACTCGGACTCGGCCCCGACCGCCCCGAGCCGCCGCTGCCCGCGCGGTTTGAATCCACGCCCCTCAACCTCTCCGCCGATCAACTCTGGCAGACTGCGCTGGCACGCAATCCGCGCCTGCAAGGTATGGCCGCCGAGGTCGCGGGCGCCGAGGCCGCGATCCGTCTGGCGCGCCGCGAGCGCATCCCGGATTTCTCCGTGGGCCTCGAGGCCGACGTGAAAGCCGCGCCCACGATGTATCGCCCGCAACTCGGCTTCACGCTGCCGATCTGGCGGGACAAGATCGCCGCCGAGATCGCCGCCGCCCAGGCCGGCAAACGCGCCGCCGAAGCACGCCTCAGCGCCGAGCAAATCACCCTCGCCGTCGAGCTTGCCGACAAGCTCTTCAACTACCGCGAAAGCTCCCGGAACCTCGCGTTGCTGGAAGACAAACTCCTCGCCAAAGGCCGCCAGTCCGTCGCCGTCGCGCAGTCGGGCTACCTCTCCGGCAAGATCGATTTCTTCAACCTGATCGACGCCCAACGCACGCTCCTCGGCTTCCTGCTTTCCGAGGTCGAAGCCCGCATCCAGCGCGAGCTGGCCCTCGCCGAGATTTCCCATCTGCTGCTCGGCACCGCGCCACCGAACGCCCCCGTCCTGTCCGAGCCGCCCGGCGCGTCGAAGTCGAGAACCCTCCGCTGAAACTCCCATGAAACTTTCCCCCGTCAAAATCATCGGGCTGGTCGTGGCGGCCCTCGTCGTGATCGCGATTGGCGTCGCGGTCTTGCGGACAGCCCCCGGCGATTCCTCCACCAAGACCGCCGCCACGGGCACGGTGTACACCTGCTCGATGCACCCGCAGGTCCGCCTCCCGCGTCCCGGCAAATGCCCGATCTGCTCGATGCCCTTGATCCCGACCAAAACCGCCGCCCCCGCGCCGACGGCCGCGGCGGCGAAAGGCCCGGACGTTTTCACCTGCTCGATGCACCCGCAAATCCGGCTGCCGAATGCGGGCAAATGCCCCTTGTGCTCGATGGCGCTCACGCCCACGCGCGGACACTCCGGCTCCGGGACCAACGCCACCGCGCGCCTCGAATTATCCGAGGCCGCCCTCGCCATGGCCGCGGTCGAGACCGCGCCGATCACGCGCCGCCAGCTCACGCACGAAATCCGCGCCGTCGGCAAGGTGCAGTACAACGAGACCGGCCTCGCGATCATCAACACCCGCGTCGATGGCTACGTCGAGCGGCTCTACGTGGACTTCACCGGCGTCGAAGTCCGCGCGGGCGATCATCTGGTGGACATCTACAGTCCGGACCTCGTGGTCGCGCAGCAGGAGTTGCTCATCGCCCTCGAGAACCGCGCCAACACCAACCTCATCGCCAGCGTGCGCAAAAAACTCGAACTCTGGGGCCTGACCACCGCGCAGATCGACGACCTGGTGAAGGAGAAAAAAGTCAGCGACCGCGTCACGCTCTACTCGCCGATCAAGGGCACCGTCACCGAGAAGATGATCTTCAAACGGAGCGCCGTGAAAGCCGGCGACATGCTCTACCGCCTCGCCAACCTCGACTCCGTCTGGGTCTATCTCGACATCTACGAAAGCGAACTCGCCTGGGTGCAATACGGGCAGACCGTCGAGGTCGTGGCCGAGGCGTATCCGAACGAGGCCTTCGCCGGCCGCATCTGGTTCATCAATCCCGTGCTCAACGAGGAGACCCGCACGGTCAAAGTCGTCATCAACATCAGCAACCTCGAGCAGAAGCTGAAGCCCGGCATGTTTGTAAGCTCGGTCGTGCGGGTCCAGGTGCTCGCCGATGGACGCCCCGCGCCGACGGGCGTTGCGGGCAAGTTCTCCTGCCCGATGCACCCGCTCGTTCTCCAACCGCTCGGCGGCGCGTGCCCGGTTTGCCAGATGGACCTCGTGCGGATTCCCAGCCCGGCCAGCGCCTTCGCGTGCCCGATGCACCCGGCGGTCGCGCAGCCGACCGCGGGCAAATGCCCGCTGTGCAAGATGGCATTGAAGCAGCCCGACCCCGCCGTGGCCGCGAAGCCCGGCGAGACAAACTTTCTCGTCCTCGCCGTGCCCGTGTCGGCGGTGCTCGACAGCGGGCTGCGCAAGCTGGCCTTCATCGAGCGCGCGCGCGGCGAATACGAACCGGTCGAGTTGCGCGTTGGCCCGCGCACCGGCGGCTATTACCCGGTGCTGGGCGGTTTGCAGGAAGGCGACCGCGTGGCCGTGCGCGGCAATTTCCTCCTCGACAGCCAGCTCCAAATTCAAGGCCTGCCCAGCCTGCTCTACGCCGAGGGACAAACCGGCTCCATGGGCCACCAACACGGCGGTGCCGCTGCGCCAGCCCCCAAAACCGCTGCGCGAGCCACCGGCCACGAAGGCCATGCCGCCCCGCCGCCCGCGAAGGAGGCCAAGCACTGAAATGAAATCGGGAATTTCAGCGATGGATGGAACACCGATGAAAAACGGAAGGGACAACGGGAGCGAGTCGCAGCCGGGGCGGGGACAGCGTGTCCCCGCAACCTTAGCCGTCTCTATACAGTGGAAACCGTCAAGAGGACCACAGAGATACGATGAACACAGAGGAAAACGAGGGCCGGCCTCTGCTCCAAGCAGTCCCCAATCGGTGAACCAATATCCGCCAGTGAATTCTTGGTTTTCTCCGTACTGCAACTCTTCAGAGTCCTCGCGCGTCGCGAGGATTTTTCCGCTGTGCCGACAGCCACCAGCTCCCCCCCGGAGAATTGCGGCCGCTGCCTGGCTCCTCGTCCCGGAGGGACACCGCAGGAAATTAGCCGGGGGCAAGCCCGCGCCAGCGGGCGCGGCCCCCGGTTGCCGCATCAAACAAGACATGCCCCAGCGGGGCATCGGAGAATTTTTTTGGGCCGTCCGTCGCCGTGGGCAGGTCAGGCCGGCGGCGATGGTCCGGCATCCCAGCCCATTTCTTCGATGCCCCGCTGGGGCACGGAGCCACTCGTCACCGCTTCCGGGGGCGGCGTCCGCTGCGGACTTGCCCCCGGCTAATCTCCTCCGGCGTCCCTCCGGGTCGGCCAACGTGCGGGCACGCGCTGAAACCGGAAACCGCCGACATGGGAGTGGCGTTCCAAACTTGTTCGGTTGCGGCTCCGCCGCGCTGTGTTCCTGGTGTCTCGGTGGTCCATCAGAATCGGCTCGACTGCATCGTTGCGGCTTAGTGGGGACGGGCCGTCCCCACCCCGAGGATGATGGAACTTATTGTGGCGCATCACGGTCCTGTGGCACTCGCAGGCGGGCCGCCCGCGCTCCTGTCCGACATCCCCTCCTGACCCATGACTAGCGCCCTCATCCGCTGGTGCCTGAGGAACGCGTTCCTCGTGATCATTGCGGTCGTGGCGCTCATCGCCGGCGGCTACTACGCGCTCGTCAACACGCCCGTCGATGCCATCCCCGACATCGGCGAGAAGCAGGTGATCGTCTTCGCCGATTGGCCCGGACGCTCGCCCCAGGATGTCGATGACCAGGTCACCTATCCGCTGACCACGAGCCTCACGGGCACGCCGGGCGTGAAGACCATCCGTTCCATGTCCGGCTTCGGCTTCGCGATGGTCTTCGTGATCTTCAAGGACAACGTCGATTACTACTGGGCGCGCTCGCGCGTGCTCGAACGTATCAATGTCGCCCGGCAACGCCTGCCCGTGGGCGTCACGCCCGTGCTCGGTCCTGACGCCACGGCGCTCGGGCAGGTCTATTGGTACACGGTCGAGGGCGAGGGCTTCGATCTCGCGGAGCTGCGTTCCATCCAGGACTGGTATGTCCGCTACCAGCTCAACTCCGTCGAGGGCGTCTCCGAAGTCGCCAGCATCGGCGGGCATGTGAAGCAGTATCAGATCGACGTTCACCCCGACAAAATGCGGGCGCAGCGCGTGACGCTGATGGACATCTACGAGGCCGTCCGCAAATCCAACATCGATGTCGGCGCCAAGGTGATCGAGAAAAACGGCGTCGAGTTTTTCATCCGCGGCGTCGGCTTCATCAAGTCCGTCGAGGACCTCGAGAAAATCGTCGTCCGCCAGGAGAAGGGCACGCCCATCCAGATTCGCCACGTCGCCAGCGTGACCATCGGCCCCGACTTCCGCCGCGGCGCGCTCGACAAAGCCGGCGTCGAGGCCGTGGGCGGCGTGGTGGTGATGCGCTACGGCGAAAACCCGCTCGAAGTCGTCCGCCGTCTCAAGGCGAAAATCCAGCAGCTCGAGCCCGGCCTGCCGCAGAAAACCCTGCGCGACGGTCGGGTGTCGAAGGTGAAGCTCGTCCCGTTCTATGACCGCACCGACATCGTCAACGAGACCGTCGATACGTTGAAGCAGGCGCTGCTTGAAGAGGCCATTCTCGCCAGTCTCATCATCATCATTTTCCTGCTCCATCTGCGCAGCACGGTCTCGGTGCTGGTCACCTTTCCCCTCAGCTTCGCGCTCTGTTTTATCCTCATGTACGTGTGCGGCGTGGACTCGAACATCATGTCGCTTGCGGGCCTCGCCATCGCGATTGGCGACGTGGGCGACATGGGGATCATCATGACGGAGAACATCTACCGGCACGTCGCCACCGAGGACAAAACCAAGAGCCATTTCGACAAGATTTACGAGGGCGCGTCCGAGGTCGGCGGCGCGATTGTCACCGCGGTGTCCAACACGTTGGTGTCGTTCATTCCTGTGTTTTTCCTGACCGACCAAGAGGGCAAGCTCTTCCGCCCGCTGGCATTCACCAAGACCTTCGCCATCGGCGCGTCGGTGGTGCTGGCGCTCACCGTCGTGCCGTTGACGTGCTACTTCCTGTTCTATCCGCTCAAGTGGACCCGCCGCGGTCTGTGGGGATTGGCGGCGGTGGTCGGCGGCCTGGGCACGGTCGGCACGCACGTCGTGCTGATGTGGGCGCTCGCGGGCAGCCATTACAGCGGCTGGCCGGTGTCGATTTCCGTCGGGGTCATCCTCGCGCTCGCCGTTGTGCGCATGGCGCGCGAACGCTTTTTGCCGCTCGAGCAAAACAGGGTTTCGCGCGGCATCGCCTCGGTGTATGCGCCAACGCTGCGGTGGGTTCTCGCTCACAAGAAAACCTTCCTCGTCGCGCCGGTGACGATCCTGCTGGCGGGCCTGACGGTCTGGCTCGGGGCCGGGACGATGCTCGCGCCCCTCGGCGCGGCGATCAATGCGTTCGCCCGCGAGCCGGCCTCACCGGAATTGAAACAGGCGATGTATGCCAAGCCCGACGCCGATCTCACGCGGCCGCTTGTCGAGTTCGATCAGGTGCGCTGGCAGCACCTGCGCCGCGCCGATGGCTCGCACACGCGGCGTATTCTCTGGCGACGGCAGGATCCGCGCGCGGCCGCGGCCGAGACGGCGGCGGGCGTCGAGTTGGTGAAGGAACGCCGCATCCTCGCGGGCCTCGGCCGCGAGTTCATGCCGCCGCTGGACGAAGGCTCGTTCCTTTACATGCCGTCGCTGCTGCCGCAGGCGGGACTCGGCCCTGCGCTCGCCGTGAACAGCCTGCAAGACCGCGCCATCGCGAGCGTTCCCGAGGTCGAGTCCGTGGTCGGCAAGCTCGGCCGCGCCGAGTCCGCGCTCGATCCCGCGCCCATCGGCATGATGGAAACGATCGTCATCCTCAAGCCTGAGTCCGAGTGGCGGCTCGTCCCGGTGAAGCGCTGGTTCGCGAACTGGCCTGCCTGGCTCAAGCGCCCGCTAACGTGGCTCTGGCCCGAGGATCGGGTCATCACCAAGAACGAAATCCTCACCGAGTTGCAGGAAAAGACCGCCATCCCGGGCGTGTTGCCAACGTGGTTGCAACCGATCCAGACGCGCCTGGTCATGTTGCAGACCGGCTTCCGCGCGATGATGGGCGTGAAGATTTACGGCAGCGATTTGCGCGAGATCGAGCGACTCGGATTGGCCATCGAGCAGCATCTCAAGCATGTGCCCGGCGCGACGGACGTCGTCGCCGACCGCATCGTCGGCAAGCCTTACCTTCAGTTCGAGATCGATCGCGACAAGATCGCGCGCTACGGCGTGAAGATTCGCGACGTGCAGGACGTGATCGAAGTGGCCATCGGCGGCATGAACCTCATGGAGACCGTCGAGGGCCGGGAGCGCTACCCGGTGCGCGTGCGCTACCTGCGCGAGTTCCGCGAGGACATTCCCGAGCTGGAGAAAATCCTCGTCCCCAGCAGCACCGGCGCGCAAATCCCGCTCGCCCAGGTTGTCAACATCCGCAGCGTCCTCGGCCCGCAGGAGATCAAGGGCGAGCGCGGCTTGCTCGTCGGCTACGTCACCATGAACACCCGCGACCGCGACGAAGTGAGCGTGGTCGAGGACGCCGAGGCGGTGCTGCAAGCGGCCCTGCGCGACGGCCATCTGAAACTGCCGCCGGGCTATTACTGGGAGTGGTCCGGTCAGTTCGAGAACCAGCGCCGCGCCACGGCCCGCATGAAAATCCTCGTGCCCGTGTGCCTCTTCATCATGTTCGTAATGCTCTACCTCGGCTTCCGGCGCTGGTGGATCGCGCTGATCATTTACTTCGGCGTCATGGTCTCCGCGTCGGGTGGTTTCCTGATGCTCGCGTGGTGGGGCGCCAATCTCTCGGTCGCGGTCTGGGTCGGTTTCCTCGTGCTCTTCGGCGTGGTGGACGACGACGGCGTGGTCATCTCAACCTATCTCGAAAACATCTTCGACCGCGCCACCTTCCACTCGATCGAGGAGATTCGCGCCGCCGTTCTGGAGGCGGGTCTCAAGCGCATCCGCCCGTGTCTCATGACCATCTCGACCACGATCTTCGGACTGCTCCCGATCTTCTGGTCGCACGGCCGCGGCTCCGACGTGATGCAACCGATGGCGATCCCAAGCGTCGGCGGCATGACCGTGAGCCTGATCACGCTCTTCATCGTCCCGTGCCTCTTCTGCGCGGTGGAGGAGTGGAAATGGAAACGGGCGCAGCGGGCGGCGGACATTCAATCGCCCGCGTCATGAATTGGATTTCCGAAACCGGACGGGGAGCGCACGCGGCCCGCGTGCCGGTTTGGGCGGCCCGCCCAAACCGTCGTTCCCCAGTCTGCCTTCTCGGGCGCGGGGGAAAGTTAGTGCGACGAGGTTTTCGGCGGGCCGCCGAAAACGGCACGCCAGCGGCGTGCGCTCCCCGGGGCGTTGCGCGCGCCAGCAAATCCGCTGGTGCCACCGCCGCCCGGCGCAGTCGCGGCACGTCGGCGGGTGTGATTGAAAGTGGGTGAGGCGGGCGGAAATTTTGGAGTGCGGTGGCAAGTCGGATGCGACACCGCTTTCGGACGCGACAGGCGGTGAGAAAGCGGTGTCGCGTCCGACTTGCCACCGCACTCCACATCGCCCTCGTCGGTGTTCGGCCCCCAGCCGTCGCGACCCTCACCCGCATTTAATCACACCCCGCGCCGGCAAGGTACGCACGAAACCAGTGACGGAACGGCCCGGCGGGGCAACCTTTCCGACCTTATGAGCGTTATCGCTGCGGAAATCATCGTCATCTTTCTCCTGCTGCTGACCAATGGCTTCTTCGCCATGACGGAGATCGCCGTCGTCTCGGTCCGCAAGGCGCGGCTCAAACGGCTCGCTGACGCGGGCGACGAGCGCGCCCGGGCCGCGCTCGAGCTGGCCGAATCGCCCAACCGCTTTCTTTCCACCGTGCAGATCGGGATCACGTTGATCGGCATCTTTGCGGGCGCGTTCGGCGGCGCGACCATGGCGAATGAGATTCGCGTCGGCTTGCAGCCGTTCCCCTGGCTGGCGCCCTACGGCGAGTCCATCGGGCTGGGCATCGTCGTGATCACCATCACCTATTTCTCCCTCGTGCTGGGCGAACTCGTGCCCAAGCGCATCGGCCTGAACAACCCCGAGGGGATCGCCATGGCCGTCGCCCGGCCCATGCTCCAGCTCGCGCGCGTGGCCCGGCCGGTGGTGAGTTTCCTCGGGGCCTCGACCGACGCCCTGCTGCGCATGTTTGCTTTCAAGCCCGTCAAGGACGCCACGGTCACGGAGGAGGAGGTCAAAATCCTCGTGCAGGAGGGGCTGCGCACCGGCGTGTTTCAAAAGGCCGAGACCGAGATGGTGGAGAGCGTCCTCATGCTCGACACGTTGGCCGTGCGCGACATCATGACGCCGCGCCCGAAGATCATCTTCCTCAACCGGAGCGACCCCCACGAGTTGATCTGGCACAAGATCGTCGTCAGCGCCCATTCCTACTTTCCCGTGTACGAAGGCAACCGGGACAACGTCGTGGGCATCGTTTCGGTCAAGGCCGTGTATGCGAACGTCGCCGCCGGCACGAAGGCTTCGACGGCCGCGCTGATGACCAAGCCGCTGGTCGTCGCCGCCACGCAGACGGTCATTCAACTGCTGGAATCCTTCAAACAGACCGGGAAACACATCGCGCTGGTCACCGACGAATTCGGCGGGATCGTCGGCCTGGTCACGCTGCACGATGTGATGGAAGCCATCGTGGGCGATTTTCCGTCGCCGGAGGAACGACTGAAGCCCAAGGCGGTGCGGCGCGACGACGGCTCGTGGCTCATGGACGCGATGATCGAGATTGAGCAGGTGGAAAAGGTGTTGCCCGGCCTCACCTTCGGCGATGTGGAGAGCAAGGACTACCAGACCCTCGCGGGGTTCATCGTGAAACATTTCGGTCGCGTGCCGAAGGAGGGCGAGACGTTCGAGTCGCAAGGCTATGTCTTCGAAATTCTCGACATGGACCGGCACCGCGTGGACAAAGTGCTGGTGCTGCCGGTCAAGGCGGGCGGAGCCGGGATCAAAGCAGCCTCGGCTTCCTGATGGCAAAAGAGAATGACCGTCAGTCATTGCCGGTTGGCCCTGACGCGCAGCGAACCAGTCCCTATCCTTTCCGCCTATGAACAATGTCGCCTTCTACGATACCAAACCCTACGACCGCGTTTACATGGAACGCGCGGAGCGGAGCAACGAGCTGCGCTGGCAGTTCCATGAGTTCCGGCTGACTCGCGAGACGGCGGGCACCGCCGGCGGCGCGCAGTCCGTCTGTGTCTTCGTCAACGACCGGCTCGACCGGCCGTGTCTGGAAGCCCTGCATGCCGGTGGCGTGCGCCACATCGCCCTGCGGTGCGCCGGCTTCAACAACGTGGACCTGGACGCCGCGCGCGCCGTGGGGCTGGCCGTCACGCGGGTGCCGGCTTATTCGCCCCACGCCGTCGCCGAGCATGCCGTCGGCCTGTTGCTGACCCTCAATCGCAAAATCCACCGGGCCTACAACCGGGTGCGGGAACACAACTTTTCCCTGGCGGGCCTGGTGGGATTCGACCTCTGCGGCAAGACGGTGGGCGTGGTGGGCACGGGCAAAATCGGACGCATCGCCGCGCAGATTTTTCGCGGCTTCGGGACCACGGTGCTGGCGTACGACCCGTTCCCCGCGCCCGAATGGGCCACGGTCCAGCAGGTGACCTACGTGGATTTTCCCGATGTGCTGGCCCGCAGCGACATCCTCACTCTGCATCTGCCGCTGACACCCGAGACGCACCAACTCTTGAACGAACGCACGCTGGCCATGCTCAAGCCCGGCGCGTTTGTCATCAACACCAGCCGCGGGAAACTCATCGACAGCACCGCGCTCATTCAGCATCTCAAAAGCGGCCATCTCGGCGGGGTCGCGCTCGATGTGTACGAAGAGGAGGAGGGCATCTTCTTCGAGGACCATTCCAGCACTGTGCTGCAAGACGACGAGCTCACCCTGCTGCTGTCCTTCCCCAATGTCCTCATCACTTCCCATCAGGCGTTCCTCACCCAGGAGGCGTTGGGCGAAATCGCCCGCGTCACGACGGCGAACCTGCTGGCGCTGGGGCGGGGCGATTTTCTCCCGGGCAGCCGGCTGGCCTGAGTCGTAACGATGCCATGACGGGAGCGCGGGTGTCCGCGCCCGCCCCCGGCGCGCACTGAGCCGCAACCCAAGGAGCGCGGCTGTGTCCGCCGAGGACCAGCCGCAGCAGCCCCGAAACGTCGTGGGCGCCCGTAGAAAACAGACGCTTCCCGTGCGGTCAACCTGCTGCGGCTGGTGCTCCGCGCACACAGCCGCGCTCCGGGAAAAATCCACGCGGCCCGCGAGGATTTGGCAGGGTTGTAGTACAGGGCGGCGGAGCCGCAACCCCAGCGGAGCGCGGCGTTCACGCCGCTTCACCGTTTGAACCTCGTCGCGGGTCCGACCCTGTCCGCACCGCTCACGCTGAAGCGGCGTAAATGCCGCGCTCCGGGAAAAATCCTCGCGTGGCGCGAGGCTTTCGGCGCGCGGGCGGTCCCCGCCTGCGCGGCACCGCACCGGCGACAACGGCAGATATTCCTCACACCCCGGCTCCGAAGTTGCCGCTGCGACCGGGGACCGTTCGCGCTCGGCTTGGGTTGCGGCTGCGCCTTCAGGGCAATCATCAGCCAGCCAGGGCGGCTTGCGCGTTGGCGGTGACGGCGACCACGGCCGGGTGGGTCAGCTTGCGTTCGGCGGTGATGGCGTAGAACGGCTGCCGGCAATCCTCGGTGCGCCCGATGGCTTGGAAGTCGTAGCTGCCGACGGCCTCCGCCACCACCAGGGTCGGGAGGGCGAAAAAGCCCAGGCCGTCCGCCGCCGCCACTTTCATCAGGGCCGGGTCGTCGAACTCCGCCACCAGGCGCGGACGAAGCTGCCGGGCTTGAAACCATTTCTCGAGCGAGCGGCGCAGGGCGATGTTGCCCGCCGGCAGCAGCACCGGTGCGTCGTTTAGTGACCGGGGAAATTTGCGCTTGAGGGTGGCGGCCAGCGTGCGCTCGGCGCAGAAGGTCACGCCGCAGTCGCCGAGGAAGTGGTTGAAGACCTTGAGGGGCATCGAACTGGGCGCGGGTTCGTCCGCCAGCACAATATCCAGCCGGTAGCCGGCCAGTTGCCCGAGCAGGTCGGCCACCTTTCCCTCGCGGCAGACGGCCTGGATGGGCTGCGCCAGGTTGAAAATAGGTTTGATGATTTGGTAGCTCACCAGCTTGGGCAGCGAGTCGGCGATGCCGATGTGGACGCGCAATGGCCGCGCCGTGGGCACTTGCCGGGCGGCGTCGAGGAGTTCCTGACCCAGCGAAAAAATCTCCTCGGCGTAACCCAGCACGCGATGCCCCGCCTCCGTAAGCGTCAGGGCGCGTCCGCCACGACGGAAGAGCTTTTCGCCCAGCACGCTCTCCAGTGCGGCAAGCTGCGCGCTGATGGTGGGCTGGGAGACGTGCAGTTTGTCGGCCGCCTTGCGCAAGCCGCCCTCTTTGGCGACCACCCAGAAGTAACGCAGGTGGTGATAGTTCAGGAATTCCATGGCGGCATGGTTATTCGGTTTAACCTAAGCGTCTATTCCAAAAGTCGTAATTTTCTAAGGGTGCTGACGACCCCATTTTGACCCCATGAAAACGGCAGATCCGGTTCCAGCGCGCGCCGCCACCGAACCAGCCTGCGAGGTCTCGCTGCGGCAGCCAACCAGCAGCATTGTCCCACCCGTGGATATTGCTCCGGCGGAAAGCCCCGAAAGCCTTGGCGAGGGACAGTGGCGGAGTGGCCTCCCGTTGTTCGTCCGCGAGCCGGCCATCCGGCACTGGGGAATTAACGAATGATTCGCCGCCAAAGCGGTCAGGCCTTTTGCCGGGTGACCACAACCGGAGAGCGAAAAACCAACCACCAAACCACCTCCCACCATGAACACCAAGACCGCCGGCTACCTGATTCTTTACGGGGCATTCCTCATTGTCATGGGGTTGCTCGGCTTTCTCTCGAACCCGGAAAAGGCGAAGACCGCCCTGCTGTCCGGCGGCACTTTCGGCGCGCTTTCGATCTTCTGGGGCGTGCTCGGGGCGCGCGGCATCCGGTGGAGCCTGCCGGGCGCCATGGTGACCACCGGTCTGCTGACGCTGGTCTTCGCGTGGCGGGCGAGCGTGGGCTGGCTGGCGGTGTTCGAGGGCAAGGCGGAGAAACTTTTCGCGGCGGTTTTGATCACGGTCATGCTGACGGGTTCCGTGCTGATGCTGCTGAATTTGGTGAGCGCTCGCAAACCCGCCGCGGCCGGGAAGCCGGCTGCCCCCCGGGCCTGATTCACGCGCCCATCCGATGACCACGCGGCCGCTCCCACTGACTCGCATGAAACGAAGCAAGCGCATCCTCGTGGCGGTGGTGGGCGGGACGGTGCTGGCCGTGGGGGTCGCCTTAACGGTGCTGCCCGGTCCGGCCTTCATTGTGATCCCCGCCGGCCTGGCGATTCTGGCGGTGGAATTTGCCTGGGCGAGACGCTGGCTGCGTTCGGCGCGCGTGCTTTTGCCACGGGGTTCCAAAGACGATGTTCCATCGCAGAAGCGGCCAACCCTGAAATCCCTGCGGCGGAGTGCTGGCTACCTGCTTCGGCAGGTAAGCCGGACGCTGCTGCCAAACAAAAAACACGTATGATAATCGCACTCTTCCTGGTCACCCTAGCCATCGGCCTCCTGGCCCAATGGCACGTCAAACGAACCTACTCCCGCCACCTCCGTACCCCGACAGTGGGCGGCTACACGGGGGCGGAGGCGGCGCAGGCCATCCTGCAGCAAGCCGGCATCACCAATGTGTCCATCTACGAACACGAAGAGTTGCTCGGCGACCACTACGATCCCAAGCACCGACGGTTGGTGCTTTCCTCGGCCAACTACCACGGCACTTCGGCGGCGGCGCTGGGCGTGGCGGCGCACGAATGCGGCCACGCCATCCAGCACAAGCAGGCGTACGGCCCGCTGGAATTGCGCATGGCGGCGGTGGGCGTCACCGGCATCGCCAGCCAGCTCGTGATGTGGATTCCGCTGCTGGGCATGTTCACCGGAGTGCTGTCGGGCAAGACCAGCCTGCTGATCATGGCCGTGGCGTGGGGTGTTCTCATGGCCTTCAACCTCGTCACGCTACCGGTGGAGTTCGACGCCTCGCGCCGCGCCAAACTGGTGCTGGCGAACCTGGGCTTCATCCAGCGCGGCCCCGAAGCCGCCGCCGTGAACCAGGTGTTGAACGCCGCCGCCTGGACGTACGTGGCCGCATTCATCTCGTCGCTGCTTTATTTCCTCTGGCATCTGCTGCCCCTGCTGGGGGGCGAGCGGCGGCGGGACTGACTGCTCCAGCGCATCCGCAACCTCCCCCCTGACTCGCCCATGAAAATCCAGTTCCGATTTCGCGGTCTCAACGCCAACGCCAGCCTGCGGGGCTGGCTGGAACAGCGACCCGACCGGGGCAAAGGCTCCTGCCGGTGAGCGTCGCCGCAGCGGTGCCGGAACAGCAGCGCGACTGTGCCCCCGCCAAAAGAAATCAAAGCCGTCGTGCCCAACCCGTCCCATGCAACGGCTCACTGAAGGTGTCCACCGCTTTCAGCGCGAGCAGTCCGGTCGATACCGGGCGCGCTGCAAGAAGCTGCCCCGGCAGGGCCAGAATCCGGAAACCCTTTTCCTCACCTGCTCGGACACGCGCGGGCTCGCCGAGTTGATCACCCAGAGCCAGCCCGGCGATTTGTTCGTGGTGAAAAAACGTCGGCAACATCGTGCCCCCGGCCACCGTCAGCGGCGACACCGACTCCACGGCTGCCGCCGCCATCGAGTTTGCCATGCAGGTGCTCAAGGTGAGCGACATCGTCCGGTGCGGACATTCGCAATGCGGCGCGGTGGCGGCGCGGTGGCGGCGCTGCTGGCCGGCGGGGTGGACCGCCAGGCTCGGCCGCACCTTTCCCGCTGGCTGGACCTGGCCGTGCC
The DNA here is from genome assembly GCA_945861535.1 of Akkermansia muciniphila. Lineage (GTDB taxonomy): Bacteria > Verrucomicrobiota > Verrucomicrobiia > Limisphaerales > BJHT01 > BJHT01. Next base: position 52,072 of record CAMAUZ010000031.1, read on the forward strand.
GGTGCGGCGTGCCATCGCCAAGGAATACGCCCATCTGCCCGGCGGTGCCGAACGGCTGCGCACCACCGCCCCGTTCATTGTCTATACCTCGAACGTCTGCGCCACCCTCGGGCTGCGCTCGATGTTCTTCGCCGTGGCCGGCATCATGAAACGGTTCCACTACCTGCACTACGGGCTGGCGGCGGTGCTCGTGTTCGTCGGCACTAACCCGTAACCATGCAGTGAGGGCGACCGGAGCGCGGCCTTCAGGCCGCAGAAATGTCCACCCGCAGCGACCGTTCCAAACCACTCGAACCCGTACCTCCACGCACCATTGAGTGAGTCAAAAAAGGCGTCTGGAAATTTGCTCGCCCCACACAGTATCCACACTTCTGCGGCCGGAAGGCCGCGCTCCTGCTGCATCGTCACGGCTAAGATGCTGGTGGCGGACTGCTACAAAATCCCGACGTTGGCTTCGCTGCTCCACGCTCTGCGCGCCAGCCAAAAGAAACCAACGCAGCCGCTGCCGCCGCAAACAACCATGTTCCTGCAACCGCAGATTGACACCCACTCACCCTCCCGATGTCATCGCGGCCGGGCTGGCTGCCGCGGTCGGATGACCGCAATGTGTCCCCGCAAAACAATCTCCCGGATCAGTTCCGGATCAGTTCCGGATCGTGAAACCACCAGACTACAGCACAACCAAACAACCCCGGCCTGACCATGTAAACAGTCCGCCTGCTCAACAGCGGCGGCGGTCAGGCCTACCAACCGCACCCTGACCGCCACCGGTTGCGGCCCACCGGCCCCTTCAGACCATGAAAATCCTCCATGCCATTCTGCTCCTCACCCTCCTCGCCGGCACCCCCATCCATGCCGCTGACCGGCAGGATCACAACATCCATCTCTGGCTCAACTACGTCGGCGATCATCCCCTCGGCGCCGGCCCGTGGGGCGTGCATCTCGAAACTCAGATACGCCGCGCCGACTTCGGCCGGAACTGGCAACAATTCCTGCTCCGCCCCGGCGTCAACTACGCCTTCAGCCCCGCCCTGAACGCCACGCTTGGCTACGCGTTTGTCGATACCTACCGGTACGGCGATTATCCCGCCCTCGACACCTTTCCTGAGCACCGGGTCTGGGAGCAACTCTCCTACACGCACAAAGCCTTCGACTTGGAATGGCAGCATCGCTTCCGGCTCGAGCAACGCCACCTCGGCGAACTGGGCGCCAACGGCAGCGGCGGTTTCAACGTGGTGAACTTCCGCTACGAAAACCGCTTCCGCTACCAACTGCGCACCACGGTCCCGCTGGCCGCGGACCAGAAGACCTATCTCGCCTTGTGGAATGAACTGTTCTTCAACTTTGGTCGCAACGTGTCCGGCAACGACTTCGATCAAAACCGCGCCTTCATCGGCCTCGGGCGCAAGCTCACCGACACCACCCGGCTGGAAGTGGGCTTCTTGGAGCAAACGCTGCAACGCCGCGGCGGGACGATCTGGGAAAACAATCACACCGTCGCCGTGTGGCTCACCTCCAAGCTGCCGTTCGGAAAGTAGGCGTACGGACGTCCGCAACTCGATGCCCCGGTCATCCGCCGGAACAGCCGGTGACCGCAGTTCCTGGCCACGCCACTGGTCATCCGATCCCTGAAGCCCCAACCATTCGTCGCGCCGAATCAACGGGACCGGCCGACCCCGGGGCGTCGCCCGTCCCGCAGCAGCACCGTCACCACTCGTCGCCTCGGGCCGATCGGGCCGCCAGCGACCAGCCAACCTCCCGGGCCGTTTCTTCGATGCCCCGCCTGGGGAACGGAGCCATTGGGCACGGGTTCCGGGGGCGGCGTCCGCTGGCGCGGGCTTGCCCCCGGCTAACCCGTGACTATTCAGTGAGGGCAACAGGAGCGCGGCCTTCAGGCCGCAGAAACGTGCGTCGTGTCTGGGGTGAGCGAATTTTCAGACAATCTCTTCCGCATCACCAAATAGTGAGTGGCGGTACGCGTTCGGGTGGTTTGGAACGGTCCGTGCCAAGGGACGCTTCTGCGGCCTGAAGGCCGCGCTCCCATCGCGCTGACTGCATGGACACGGCGAAGCTCCTCTGGCGTCCCTCCGGGACCGGAACCAGGGGGCCACGCACTGACCAAGTGAAACCACCGGCACCGGAATGGCGTTCCTTATCAGTTTTTGCGGAAGTTCGTGCCGTCCGCACCGGGGCCTCCGTATCCCTCGCCTCCGTTCGGAACGGGGCAGAGGGGAGGGGAGAGGAGGCGCTCCGCAAGGTTGGGCCGCTCGCCATGGTGAAGCCCCCCTTTCCCCAGCCCTCGCCCCGTTCGTGTCTCACGGGGCGAGGGAGACGGACGCGCTGCTGGTTACAGCAGTCCCGGCGGGAACGTTCGCAACGATTGCCAGTCATTTGGTTGCGGCGCCGCGGCTCGGTGTTCATCGTGTATCGGCGGTGCATTGGCATCGGCTCGACTGCCGCGTTGCGGCTGAGTCGTCCCGGGCCGGTGGCAGCATCACCCAGCGCATGAAAACGGTTTCGTCGGCAAATTTATGAAGACCCTGACCGACAAAGTCTGGCACCACATGCCGGCCGAAGCGGTCGTGCAGTTCCTCGGCGTGAATCTGGCCACCGGCCTGTCGGCGGATGAAGTTGGCAGGCGCCAGCAAGAATTCGGGCCGAACCGCGTCACCGCGCGGCGGGGCAAACCGGCGTGGGTCAAGTTTCTCCAGCAGTTCAACCAGCCGCTCGTTTACATCCTGCTCCTGGCGGTCGGCGTGACGGCTTTCCTCGGCGAATGGGTGGATTCAGCCGTCATCTTCGGCGTCGTGTTCGTCAACGCCATCGTCGGTTTCCTTCAGGAGGCCAAGGCCGAGAAGGCCATCGCGGCGCTAGCTAAAATGGTCGCCACCGAAACCACCGTACGCCGCGACAGTCGCAAACTCCGCGTCCACTCCGAGGAACTCGTCCCGGGCGATGTGGTGCTCCTCCAATCCGGCGACCGCGTGCCCGCCGACCTGCGGCTGTTCCACGTTCGCAATCTGCAGGTGGATGAATCCGCCCTCACCGGCGAGTCGCTCCCCGTGTCCAAGCATCCCGACCCGCTGGCGCACGATACGATTCTCGCGGAACGGAAAAATCTCGCCTACGCGGGCACGCTCATCAGCAGCGGGCAGGCCGAAGCCGTCGTGTGGGGCATTGGCGATAAGACGGAGACGGGCCGCATCGGCCAGCTCATTTCCAGCGCGGTCGAGTTGTCCACGCCGCTGACGAAGAAAATCGCGCAGTTCAGCCAACTGGCGCTCTGGATCATTCTCGCGCTGGCCGCCGCGACGTTTGCCGTGGGCGTCGCGCGCGGCGAAAAGCCGGCGGCCATGTTCCTGGCCGCGGTGGCGCTGGCGGTCGGCGCGATTCCCGAGGGCCTGCCCGCCGCCGTCACCATCGTGCTCGCCATCGGGGTGTCCCGGATGGCGAAGCGGCAGGCCATCATCCGCAAGCTGCCCGCGGTCGAGACGCTCGGCAGCACGACGGTGATTTGCTCGGACAAGACCGGCACGCTCACCGAGAACCAGATGACCGTGCAGGAGATTCTCGCGGGCGGAAAACTCTACGAGGTCACCGGCGCGGGCTACGAACCCAAGGGTGAGATCCGCCATGGGGGAGCGGCCGTCCATGCACCGGAACATCCCGCGCTCGCCGAGTGCCTGCGCGCCGGGGTGCTGTGCAACGATTCGCAACTCGTGCGCGAAGCCGGCCGGCTCAAGGTGCAGGGCGACCCCACCGAGGCCGCGCTGCTGGTCGCCGCCGGGAAGGGCGGGCTGATTCACGCGGACACGCATCGCGATTCGCCGCGCGTGGACACCATTCCCTTCGAGTCCGAGCACATGTTCCGCGCCACGCTGCACGAGGCGCACCCCGCTCGCGTCATCTACAAAGTCGGCGCTCTCGAACGCCTGCTCGAACGCTGCACCGACGCGCTCGGCGAGCGCAACACCCTGGTCCCGCTCGACAAGGTCGCCGTGCATCGCGCCGCCGAGACGATGGCCGGGCGCGGACTGCGCGTGCTGGCCCTGGCCCGCCGCCATGTGGCCGGGCACCACGCCAAACTCGAGCACGCCCACGTCTCCGGAGGTCTCACCTTCCTCGGGCTGCAGGCGATGATGGACCCGCCGCGACCTGAGGCTATCGCGTCCGTGCGCGAGTGCCAGCGCGCCGGCATCGCCGTGAAGATGATTACCGGCGACCACCTTGTCACCGCCCGCGCCGTCGCCGGTCTGATTGGGTTGAAGGGGCGCGAGGAACACGGGCAACTGGTCGCCCTCTCCGGCCGCGAACTGGAGAAAATTTCCGACGAAGAACTGCCCGCAGTCGCCGAACGCACCGCCGTCTTCGCCCGCGTCGCCCCCGAACAAAAGCTCCGGCTCGTCAAGGCGCTGCAAGCACGCGGCCACGTCGTCGCCATGACCGGCGACGGCGTGAACGACGCCCCCGCCCTCAAGCAGGCGGACATCGGCGTGGCGATGGGCATCACCGGGACGGACGTGGCCAAGGGCGCCGCCGCGATGATTCTCACCGACGACAACTTTGCCTCCATCGGGGCCGCCGTGGAGGAAGGTCGCGGCGTGTTCGACAACCTGACCAAGTTCATCGTCTGGACGCTGCCAACCAACGTGGGTGGGGCCATGGTGCTGCTCACGGCCATCCTGTTCGGCACCGTGCTGCCCGCGTTGCCGGTGCAATTGCTCTGGGTCAACATGATGACGGCCCTCCTGCTGGGCCTGATGCTGGTGTTTGAGCCGAAGGAGCCGGATCTCATGGGCCGTCCGCCGCGCGATCCGCGGCGCCCGTTGCTGACCTTTCCGCTGCTGATGCGCACCGGGTTGGTCTCGCTCATCATCCTGGCCGGGGCGTTCTGGGTGTTCTTTTGGGAATTGCGGGCGGCAGGCGCGACCGAGTCCGCCGCGCGCACCGCCGTCACCAATGTCATAGTGGCGGTCGAAATCGCCTACCTCTTCAGTTGCCGTTCCCTTCACCACTCCGTCTTCGCCATCGGGCTGTTCACCAACCGCTGGGCCGTCGCCGGCTCGCTGGCGATGCTCGGGGCGCAACTCCTCTTCACCTACGCGCCGGTGATGCACCAACTTTTCCACACCGCCCCGATTGACGCCGCGTCCTGGCTGCGCATCGCCGGCGTGGCCGGCGCGGCCTTGGTGGCGGTGGAACTGGAAAAGTGGTTGCGCTTCGGCGGGCGTCGCAGCCGGCCCGCGTTGCCAGAATGACCAACGATTTACCATGACCACCATCGCCTTCTACGACACCAAAGTTTACGACCGGCAATACTTCGAGCGCGCCGCCGACGCCGGGCGCTTGCGCTGGCGGTTTCATGACTTCCGCCTCACCAGCGAGACCGCCGCCAGCGTGGCCGGCGCGCAGGCCGTCTGCGTGTTTGTCAACGACCGGCTCGACGCTTTGTGTTTGCAGCAACTGCACCAGGCCGGCGTGCGGCTCGTGGCGCTGCGCTGCGCGGGCTTCAACAACGTGGACCTCACCGCCGCGCAGGCGCTCGGCCTGACCGTCACGCGCGTGCCCGCCTACTCCCCGCACGCCGTCGCTGAACACACCGTCGGGCTGCTGCTCACGCTCAACCGCAAGATTCACCGCGCCTACAATCGCGTCCGCGAACACAATTTTTCCTTGAGCGGCCTGGTCGGCTTCGATCTCTACGGCAAGACCGTCGGCGTCGTGGGCACCGGGAAAATTGGCCGCGTCGCCGCGCAGATTTTTCGCGGCTTCAACACCACGGTGCTCGCCTACGACCCCGCGCCCGCGCCGGACTGGGCGGGGCAGCACGGCATCCGCTACACCGACCTCGACGCGCTGCTGGCTGCCAGTGATGTCGTGTCCCTGCACCTGCCGCTCACGCCGCAATCCCGTTACCTGCTCAACGCGGAAACCTTCGGGCGGATGAAACCCGGCGCGTACCTCATCAACACCAGCCGCGGCAAACTGGTGGACACCACCGCGCTCATCGCGGCGCTCAAGTGCGGCCGGCTCGGCGGCGTCGCGCTCGATGTTTACGAGGAGGAGGAAGGGCTTTTCTTCGAGGACCACTCCGGCGAAGTGCTGCAAGACGACGAACTGTCGCGGTTGCTGACGTTTCCCAACGTGCTCATCACCGCGCACCAGGCCTTTCTCACGCGCGAGGCGCTGACCGAGATCGCGCGCGTGACGACGGAAAACCTGTTGCGCGCGGCCACCGGAGACTTTCTGACCGGCACCCGCCTGGCCTGAGTTGCCTCCGCGCTGCACCGCCAGATCGTCCACCTCGCGCCGATGAACCGCATTTGCCACACCGTGCCAATGCCGCTCGCGGATGCTTTCCTCATCGGCCATGTTGCCAGCGTGGTGTTGTGGGCGGAGGAGATTCCGCAAGTTCGTTGCCCGTCGCCAAGCTCGCCGGGAAGGCACCTTTGAATGAAAACGCCTATGAAACTAACTCCCAAACTGAAACGAAACCGGCCGCCCTCGAACGCGCGTCCTGCCCCATCGCAAGCGGCACCCGCGCCGGCGACCGCTGACGATGCTCTCGACCGCTACCTGCGCGCCGTGAACTACCTCGCCGCCGCCCAGGTTTATTTGCAGGGCAATGCGCTGCTGGAAAAACCGCTCCGTCCGGAACACATCCGCGAGCGGTTGCTGGGGCATTGGGGCACTTGTCCGGGCATCAATTTCATTTACACGCACCTGAACCGGCTCATCCGCACGACCGACGCGAGTGTGTTGCTGCTGACCGGTCCGGGGCACGGCGCGGCGGCTAATCTGGCCAACGCTTATCTCGAAGGCTCGCTTCAGGAAGTGTATCCCGACCTCACGCGCGACCGCGCCGGATTGGAACGGTTCGTCAAACGGTTCTCCTGGCCGGGCGGTTTTGCGAGCCATCTCAATCCCGAATTGCCCGGCGTCATTCACGAGGGCGGCGAGTTGGGTTACGCGCTGGCGACGGCGTTCGGCGCGGTGTTCGACAATCCCGACCTGATCGCCGCGTGCATCGTCGGTGATGGCGAGGCGGAGACCGGCCCCACCGCCGGAGCGTGGCACAGCGGGAAATTTTTGAACCCGGCCACGGATGGCGCGGTGCTGCCCATTCTTCTGCTGAACGGATTCAAAATCGCCAACCCCACGCTGTTCGCTTCGATGACTGATGACGAATTGTTCGCGTTGTTCACCGGCAACGGCTGGCAGGCGCGCATCGTCGCGACGGAGGCCCACGCGCATCGCGACATGGCGGCGGCGCTCGACTGGGCTTACGGCGAGATTCGTTCCCTGCAACACGCGGCCCGCTCCGGCCGCGGGGCGGAGCGTCCTCGCTGGCCCATGATTATTCTGCGCACGCCCAAGGGTTGGACCGGTCCCGTCACGGTGGATGGCAAGGCGGTGGAAGGTTCCTACCGCGCGCATCAAGTGCCGGCCAAGGAATGCAAAACCAACCCCGCCCATCGCAAGATCATCGAACGCTGGCTGCGCTCGTATCGGCCCGAAGAACTCTGGGATGAACAAGGCCGCCCGCATGCGGACCTCCTCGCGCTTTGTCCCCAAGGCGACCGGCGCATGGCGATGAACCCGCACACCAACGGTGGGAAACTGCGCCGGCCGCTCGACCTGCCGCCGTTGGAAACTTTCGCCGTGGACGCCCGCGGTCGCGGCGAGGTGCGCGTGAGCGGCATGGAGATGCTCGGCAAATACCTCGCGGAAGTCATCCGCCGGAGCGAACCGCAGCGGCACTTCCGCATCGTGTGCCCGGACGAATTGGAATCGAACAAGCTCGGCGCGGTGCTCGCGGTGACGCAGCGCCAGTTCGCGTGGCCTGTGCCGCTTCACTCCGAGAACATCGCGCCGTCCGGGGCGGTGCTCGAAGTGTTGAGCGAGCACAATTGCCAGGGCTGGCTGCAAGGCTACCTCCTCACGGGCCGGCACGGATTGTTTCCCTGCTACGAGGCGTTCATCTCCATCGTGGACGGCATGATGAACCAGTATGCGAAGTTCATTAAAGCCTCCGGCGAAGTGCCGTGGCGCGCGCCCGTTTCCTCGCTCAATTATCTGCTCACCTCCGAGACGTGGCGGCAGGAGCACAACGGTTACTCCCATCAAGGGCCGGGCTTCATCAACAATCTGCTCACCAAAAAAGGGCACACCTACCGCATCTACCTGCCGCCCGACGCGAACACGCTGCTCAGCACCGTCCAGCACTGCCTGCGCTCGACGGGCTACATCAACCTCATCATCGCCGCCAAGCATCCGCTGCCCCAATGGCTGAGTCCCGCCGAGGCGGACGAACACTGCCGCGTCGGCGCGTCGGTGTGGCGCTGGGCCAGCACGCATGGCGACGAAGAGCCGGAAGTCGTGCTCGCCGGTTGCGGCGACAATCTCACCGTGGAAGTGATGGCGGCGGCGCAGATTCTCGGCGAAGAAGCGCCTGCCTGGCGCGTGCGCGTCGTCAACGTGACCGACCTTCATGTGATTGGAATTCCGCAGAAATATCCGCACGGCCTGGAGGAAGACCGCTTCCAACGCCTGTTTCCGCTGGGCTGTCCCGTGGTGTTCAACTTCCACGGCTACACCGCCGCCATCAAACAACTGCTGTGGGAGCGGCCCGAGAACGAACGCTTCGACGTGAACGGTTACCGCGAGGAAGGCACGACCACCACGCCGTTCGACATGCAGGTGCGCAACAAAACGAGCCGCTGGCATCTGGTCATTCTCGCCGCGCAAAAGCTCGCCGCGCGCAACCCGCGCATGGCGGCGCTCGCCGAGGAACTGATTCGCCGCTACGAACTCAAACTCACCGAGCACCACGCCTACGTGCGGGCCACGAGCATTGACCCGCCGGAAATCCTGAACTGGCGCTGGCAGGCGCGCCCGGCTGGTAAATGAACATTCTCGCCGTCAACAGTGGCAGCACCTCGCTCAAGCTCGATTTGATGCAGGTCGAATCGTCCGGCGCCGCGCCGCGCCGCCTGGTGCGTGGCCGGGTGGAACGCTTCGGGCCGGAGGCGGCGACGGACTTCCAACTCGGTGACGGCGAGCGTTTCCGCAGCTCGAAAAACGTAGCCGACCATCGAGCGGGCGTGAGTTGGTTCCTCGACAACCTGGCCGCCGCCTCCGGGGGTACGCTGCTGCCCATCGCGGCGGCGGTTCATCGCGTCGTGCATGGCGGCGCGCGTTTCACCGCGCCGGCGCTGCTGGACGAAGGAGTGCTCGCCGAGTTGGAAGCACTGAGCGAACTGGCCCCGCTGCACAATCCGCCCGCGTTGACCGCCATCCGCGCCGTGCAGTCCGCGCTCGGAGCGGACGTGCCGATGGTGGCCGTTTTCGACACCGCCTTTCACCGCGCCCTGCCACCGCGCGCCGCAAACTATCCCTTGCCGCACGAACTCACCGCGCGCCACGGCCTGCGCCGCTTCGGGTTTCACGGCATCGCCCACGACTGCATGCTCCGCCGCTACGCGCAACTGGCCGGGGTGCCCATCGAGGAGGCGGTGCTCATCACGTTGCAACTCGGGGGAGGATGTTCCGCGGCGGCGATTCGTGGCGGGCATTCCGTGGACACTTCGATGGGTTTCACGCCGCTCGAAGGTTTGATGATGGGCACGCGCACGGGCGACCTCGACCCCGGTCTGCTGCTTTATCTCGCGCGCAAAGAGGGCCTGGGCGTCGCCGATTTGGAGAACCTGCTGAACCAACGTTCTGGTCTGCTCGGCGTTTCCGGCCGGTCAGCGGACCTGCGCGAGGTGTTGGCCGCTGCACCCCATGATGCGCGAGCCGCACTCGCCGTGGACATGTTTTGCTACCGGGCGCGGAAGTATATCGGCGCCTATCTCGCCGCGCTCGGTGGCGCGCAAGCCGTCGTGTTCGGCGGCGGCGTCGGCGAAAATCAGCCGCTCATCCGGCTGCGGATCTGTGAAGGCTTGGACTGGTTCGGACTGGTGCTCGACCCGGCGCGCAATGCGGCGGCCGCGGGTGTCGAAGGTCGGATCAGTCGTGACGATGCCCGCGTTCAGGCGTGGGTCGTGTCCGTGGATGAAGCCGCGCTCATGGCGGAAGGCGCCGCCGAATGTCTGCGCGGTAACCATGCAGTCTGAGCGCGGCGCGTGGGCGTCTCGCCCGCTCAGCGCGGTCAAACCACGGGTGGGAGCACTTTTCCCGACGCGCACAAAGGGCACCGAACGGTGAGCCGAAAGCGGCGATTGCGGCCAGCGTTTCCGGCCCGATCCCGCGGTGAGCGGGCGCGACGCCCGCGGTCCAATCACTGCATGGTTACGGCTAGGGTTTGACCCCATTGGGATCGCGGGCCTTCCGGTTATCCTCGCTCCAACTGAAATGACATGACCAACGAATCCATCGCCTGCTTCTTGATCGCGATCGCCTTGGAGCCGGGGATGCCGCGCGGTCGCGGTTGCCGCGGCGGCTTGGGCGTGCTCGCGGGCGACACGATTCGCTCCGCTGCCGGACCGCCCGCGCGGTTGAAGGCAATCGCGTCCCGCGCCAGCCGCCGGTCGATCGTCTCGGGCGGCACGGCGCATCCGCGGTCCGACGCGGGCCGGCGCGTCCGCCAGCACCTCGCGCGCAACGCCTCGCACAGCAACCCCCGGCGGCTGGTTCAGGAATACGTCGCGCAAGCCTGGTCCTGACCGTCTCTGCGCCGCAGCCCCCCAACCCCACCCAACCGATGCCCCAACTCGATCCTCCTCCCAAAAATCCTCCGGCAAAAAAACCGGCGGGCGACGATGTCGCGAAGCGGGCCTACGCCATCTATGAGAAGGAAGGCCGGCCGCAAGGCCGTGACGTGCAGAATTGGTTGGAAGCCGAAGCCACCGCGCCGCTCGCCGCTGCTGCGCCGTCCGCCGCCACTGCGCCGCCCGCCGCCACTGCGCCGCCCGCGGGCGAGGCCGCGCCGACCACGGCCACCGAGCAGGCGTGGCATCACTTACCGGCCGATGAATTCGTGAAACTTCTCGGCGTAGCTCTGTCCGCCGGCTTGTCGGCGGATGAAGTTGCGCGTCGCCAGAAAGAGTCCGGCCCGAACCGCGTCACCGCGCGGCGGGGCACGCCGGCGTGGAAGAAATTTCTCCAGCAGTTCAACCAGCCGCTCGTTTACATCCTGCTTGTCGCGGTCGCGGTCACGGCAGCCCTCGGCGAGTGGGTGGATGCGTCGGTCATCTTCGGCATCGTGCTGTTCAATGCCGTCGCCGGCTTCCTCCAGGAATCCAAGGCCGAGACCGCCATCGCGGCGCTCGCCAAGATGGTCGTCACCGAGGCGACGGTGCGTCGCGATGGGAAAAAGCTGCGCGCCCCTTCCGAGTCGCTCGTCCCTGGCGATGTCGTGTTGCTGCAATCCGGCGACCGCGTGCCCGCCGACCTGCGGCTCCTCGACATCCGCAATTTGCAGGTGGACGAATCCGCGCTCACCGGCGAGTCGCTCCCCGTGGCGAAGCAGCCCGACGCGCTGCCGCCGGAGACCGTCCTCGCCGACCGCAAGAACCTCGCCTTCGCCGGCACCTTCGTCACCAGCGGCCAGGCCGAGGGCGTCGTGTGCGCCATCGGCAACCAGACCGAGACCGGCCGCATCGCCGGGCTAATCGCGGGCGCGGTCGAGTTGTCCACGCCGCTCACGAAACAAATCGCGCAGTTCAGCAAGCTTGTGCTCTGGATCATTCTGGGACTGGCGGCGGCGACCTTCGCGCTCGGCGTCGCGCGCGGCGAGAAACCGGCCGAGATGTTCATGGCCGCCGTGGCGCTCGCGGTCGGCGCGATTCCCGAGGGACTGCCCGCCGCCGTCACCATCGTGCTCGCCATCGGCGTGTCCCGCATGGCGAAGCGGCAGGCCATCATCCGCAAGCTGCCCGCCGTCGAGACACTCGGCAGCACCACCGTCATCTGCTCGGACAAAACCGGCACGCTCACCGAGAACCAGATGACGGTGCGGGAAATTTTCGCGGGCGGAAAACGCTACGAACTCACCGGCGCGGGCTACGAACCGAAGGGCGAACTCCAGCTCGAGGGCGCGGTCGTGAAGTTGCCCGAGCATCCCGCACTCGCCGAGTGCCTGCGGGCCGGCGTGCTCTGCAACGATTCAAAACTCGGACAGGAGGACGGGCGGCCCAAGGTGCAGGGGGATCCCACCGAGGCCGCGTTGATCGTCGCCGCCGAAAAGGGCGGGCTGAAACACGACGACCTCGTTCGCGAAGCGCCGCGCGTGGACATGATCCCCTTCGAGTCCGAGCACATGTTCCGCGCCACGCTGCACGAGGCGGGCGAGGGCCGCGTCATCTATCAGGTCGGCGCGCTCGAAGCGCTGCTCGACCGCTGCACCGACGCTCTTGGCGACAACAACGCGGTCGGCGAACTCGACAAGGACGCCGTGCATCGCGCCGCCGAGACGATGGCCACGCGCGGCCTCCGCGTGCTGGCCCTCACGCGTCGGCAAGTGGACAAACAGCACGCCAAGCTCGAGCACGCCCACGTCGCCGAGGCGCTCACGTTTCTCGGCTTGCAAGGCATGATCGATCCGCCGCGCGCCGCCGCCATTGCTGCCATCGGCCAGTTCGCCCGCGCTGGCATCACCGTGAAAATGATCACGGGCGACCACCTCGTGACCGCCCGCGCCATCGCCGAGCAGATTGGACTGAAGGGCAAAGACGAGCACACGCCGCTCGTCGCGCTCGCCGGCGGTGAACTGGAGAAAGTTTCCGACGCCGATCTGCCCGACGTGGCCGAGCGCACCGCCGTCTTCGCCCGCGTCGCGCCCGAGCAGAAACTTCGCCTCGTGCAGGCGCTTCAGTCGCGCGGCCACGTCGTCGCCATGACCGGCGACGGCGTGAACGACGCCCCCGCGCTCAAGCAGGCCGACATCGGGGTGGCGATGGGCATCAGCGGCACGGACGTGGCGAAAGGCGCGGCCGCGATGATTCTCACCGACGACAACTTCGCCAGCATCGAGGCCGCCGTGGAGGAAGGCCGCGGCGTGTTCGACAACCTCACCAAGTTCATCGTCTGGATCATCCCGACCAACCTCGGCGAGTCGTTGATGCTGCTGACCGCCATCGTGCTCGGCCTGCCGCTGCCGTTGCTGCCGCTGCAACTCCTCTGGATCAATCTCACCGACACGCTGCTCGGGCTTTCCCTGGCGTTCGAGCCGAAGGAGGGCGACGTGATGAGCCGCCCGCCACGCCCGCCGAAGCAGTCCTTGCTACCGCTGCCGCTCATCCGGCGTGCCGGACTCGTGTCGTTCATCATGGTGGCCGGCGGGTTGGGCCTGTTCTGGTGGGAAATGCGCGTGGCGCAGACCGGGGAGGCCGTGGCCCGCACGGTGGCCGTGAACGTCATCGTGCTGATCCAGCTCTTTTACCTCTTCAATTGCCGCTCGCTGCAGCGCACGGCCTTCGCCATCGGGCTGTTCACCAACCGCTGGGTCATTGCCGGTTCGCTGGGCATGGTGGGCGCGCAACTTCTCTTCACCTACGTGCCGGTGATGAACCGGCTCTTCCACAGCGCGCCGATCTCGGGTTGGGCGTGGCTGCGCATCCTGGGCGTCGCGGCGGTGGTGTATGTCGCCGTCGAAGTTGAAAAATGGCTTCGCTTCCGGCGGGGTCGCGCCAGCGCCGGCGTGCCCGCGTGACCGGAGCCGCACGGAAGTTCGACGGCGACCAGTCGCCTGCGCAAAAGCGGTGACGAGGCACCGCACTCCAAAATTGCGCGCCTGCGGCAACCGGCGACCAAGATATGCGCTCGCGCCACGGCGGGGTTTTGGAATAGAAGAATCGCCATGCAAGCAACGCCTGCCAAAAAGCCCGGCCACGCCCGGCCCAAAACCGCCGCGCCCGCCGCCGCCGCGGACATTCACTTCCAAAAACTGTTCGTCACCACGGACTTTTCGGACGCGGCGCTGGCGGGGGTGCGGTGCGCCGTGGCGCTGGCGAAGCAGCTCGGGCTGGACGCAACGTTGCTCCATGTCGTCGAGCCGCCGACGCGGCTGGGCGGGATGGAAGCGGTCGCGCTGGCCCGCACGGAGGCCGAGGTCGCGGCGCTGGCGCGGAAGCAACTGGCGGCGCTCGCCGGGCAGGAGAGCGTCAGCGGCGTGCGGTTGACCGCGAGCGTGCGCACCGGCAAGCCGGTCCACGAAATCACCACGGCGGCCGGCGAAGGCGGGGCGGATTTGCTGGTGATGGCGACGCACGGACGCACCGGCTGGCAGCGGGCGTTGCTGGGCAGCACGGCGGAGCGCGTCGTCCGCCACGCGCCTTGTCCGGTGCTCACGGTGCCGAGCGGGGCCGGGGACACGGGGGCGGGCAAGGTCCGCCCGTTCCAGCTTCAGAAGCTGGTTGTGCCGGTGGATTTCTCGCGGCTCGCGCAGGCCGCCCTGCCGTGGGCCACGTTTCTCGCGGCGCAGTTCGGTGCCGAACTTGTCCTGCTCAACGTCGTGGAAAAGTTTCCCATCGACTATCTGCTCGGGCAGGAGCTGACCGCCGACACGCTGGCGCGCCTGCGGACGCAGGCCGCCGCCGAGTTGGAACCGCTGGCCGCGGACCTCGTCAAGGCCACCGGATTGAAGGTGTCGGTGGTCGTTCGCGACGGCACACCGTACACGGAAATCTGTCAGGCGGCGGAAACGCTGGGCGCGGACCTGATCGTCCTGACCACGCACGGGTACACGGGCCTGCAACAGGTCTGGCTCGGCAGCACCGCCGAGCGCGTCGTCCGCCACGCATCGTGTCCCGTGCTGACCGTGCGGGAACTGAACCAAAAAAACGTATGAGAATCATTTGCGGGACCGACTTTTCCAAACCGGCGGCGCAGGCGGCCACTGCGGCCGCGGCGTTCGCCGCGCAGTTCGAGGACAGCCTGCAGCTCGTCCACGTCCGCGAGGGCACCGGACTGGCGGCCCTCGATCCGGGCGTGCTGGCGACGCTGGCCGCGGGCGTCGCCGGGCGGCTCGGTACGGAGGCGGACCGGCTGCGCCGGCTCGGGGCCGTCGTGAAGGAGCAGGTGGTCACGGGCGTGCCGGACGAAGAACTGGTGGCCCTCTCCCGCCGCCGCGGCGCGCGCCTGCTCGTGCTCTCCTCGTTGGGCCGCCGCGCGCCCGGACGCTGGCTGATCGGCAGCGTTTCCGAGCGCGCGGCGGAGGGCGCCGCCTTGCCCACGCTGGTGGTGCGCGACGCGGCCCCGTTCACGGCGTGGGCCGCGGGCAAGCGGGCGTTGAAGGTTTTGGTGGCGGTTGATTTCACCATTCCCGCTGCGGCCGCGCTGCGCTGGGTCAAAGAACTGCAGCGCGTCGGGCCGTGCGACATCATCGTGGCGCACGTCGCCTGGCCGCCGGCGGAGCAGGCGCGACTGGGCCTCGACGGCCCGCTGTCGCTCACGGAGCTTCCGCCGGCGGCGCAGCAGGGCCGCGAACGCGAGCTCATGGACACGGTGCGGGAAATCCTCGGTGCTGACGCCGCGCGGGTGCGGGTGGTGCCCGGATGGGGTCGCGCCGACGCCGCCCTCCTCGAGCTGGCGGGGCAGGAGTCGGCTGATCTCGTCGTCACCGGCACCCGCCAGCAGCACGGGCTGGAACGGCTCGCCGGCTCATCGGTGTCGCGCGGTCTGTTGCGGTACGCGCCGATGAGCGTGGTTTGCGTGCCCGCGCCGGAGGCCGTGGCGCACGGAGTCGGCGCGCTCCCGCGGCTGCAGCGCGTGCTGGCCACGACCGACTTCTCGGTGCTCGGCGACCGCGCCATTCCCTACGCCTACGCCGCGCTGGTCCACGGAGGCGTGGTCAAACTCATCCACGTCCTGCCGCCGTGGGAACTGCCCGGCCCGCTGGTGCCGCATTACCAACCCGGGCGGCTGACCCGGGCGCAGCACCAGCAACTGGCCGCCGATTCCCTGGTGAAATTACAGGCGCTCATCCCGCCCCAGGCCGCCGCGTGTGGCATCGTCACCGAGGTGGAAATCATTTTCGGAACCAATCCGGCCACCGCCATCTGCCAGACGGCGGAGCAGTTCGGGGCGGACCTCATCTGCCTGGGCACGCATGGCCGGGCGGGGCTTTCCGCCGCCGTCCTCGGCTCGGTGGCGAACGCCGTGATGGCCCGCAGCAAACGGCCGCTGCTGGCCGTGCCGCCGACGAAGGCGTGAAGACGTTTGGCGTTACCGGTTCTGCTCTGCGTAGGTGCTGCTGGCGGTGGCTTGTTTGACCCATTGCCGCGAGCCGTCGCGGCCGACCAATTCCACGGCGTCGATTTCGTTCCAGCCGGCGACGCGTCGGGTGTCGAGATAGACCTTCACCACGTTGGCCTGGGCGGCGAAGGGCACGGCGAAAATCCGCGCAACCGGGGCGGCGGCTTCGGATTCGGTGCCTTCCCAGATGGTGACTTCGCGGCCGTCGGCGAGGAACGTGGTGAGCCTGCTGATGGCGCCGGGATTGTAGGATTCATAGACATGCACTTCGGCGAGGGAGACGGGGGTGTCAAATTCCAGCAGCAGCCATTCGTCGCCGCCGTCGGGTTCGCGCGGTGCCCACGCGGTGGGGAGATCGCCGGCGGTGAGCGTGTCGGCCGGGCCGGTGACTTGCTCCGGTCCCCACGAGCGGCGTTGCGGGCCGGGCGGCTTGCCGTCGCCGGGGATGGGCAGGCGGCCGGACTGGCGGAGGGCGGCGACGGTTTGTGACACGGAAGCCAGGTGCTGTTCGAGGGCGCGAATCTGGCTGTTGAGGTTGGTGAACTGCTGCTCGGCGGCGGCGAGTTGCACGCGGGCGCGCTGCAAATCCAGCGTTGCGGCGCGTAACTCCGACGCTTCCGGGAGCGGGGTGGCGACCGCCGGGTCGCCGCTCACGGCGGGCGGACGCTCGGGAAGTTCGCGCAGCGCGGCGGCGATTTTCCGGTTCACGCGCGTCTCGTCAAAGAGCAGCAGCGCGAGGGCGGTGAGCAATGCGAGCGCGCTGAGCAGGGTGGAGTTTTTCATAACGGTGTCGGAGGGGTTGGACGCCGCTACGCGGGAATTGCTCCGCGGCACGCGGGCTTTTTGGCGGGCGGGCGGGGGACGTGAGCTGGGAAGGGCAGGGGACCACGTCCGCCGTGTAGCCGCCGACGTGAGGAGGCGGATGCTCCCACCACCCCACGCGCCTCGTTTGCTGGGCGATCCGCCTCCTCACGGCGGCGGCTACGGGGAGGCCACGGAAGATTTTCAACCGCTTTTGGACGCACATTGAACCCTTACCCGCGGTGGGAGCGCGCGGCCAATCATTGGAGAAGACGACGCGCGGAGTCTCTGACCTTTTCAGCGGGAGCGGTGGGGTTGGGGAAAAGGAGGTTAGAGTCTCCTCACGTCGTCTCCCACAAGGGACAGGCCCGCGTGAATGCTGCCCCGGCGACGGCAAGTCTAGCGTCGCAATCTTATGCTCCAGATTCAAAACGGATCACCTGCTCTTAACTGCCGGGGTGCGTCGCGGCGTTCGGCGCTCAAGGCGGGCTTCCTTGGCGTGCTCGGGTTGACGACGGCGGACTGGCTGCGCTTGCAGGCGGCGGGGGGCCGCGCGGCGCAGCAAAAAGTCGGTCATCCTCCTGTGGCTCGATGGCGGGCCGAGTCATCTGGAGACGTATGATCCGAAACCGGAGGCGCCGTCGGAATACCGCGGGCCGTGGGGCGCAATCGAGACAAACGTGTCGGGCATCCGCATTTCCAAGCAACTGCCGTTGCACGCGAAGCTCGCGGACAAAATGATTTTTCTCCGCTCGATGCACCACAAGAACGGCGATCATTTCGCCGCCGCGCACTGGATGCTGACGGGGCGCTTCGGTTCGACCTCGACCAGTCAGGCGCAGAAATATCCGTCGGTCGGTTCGGTGGTCGCGCGCACGCGCGGGGCGAACGCGCCGGGCGTGCCCGCGTATGTGGGGCTGCCGGCGGCGCAGAGCGTTTATCTGTTTCCCGGTTATCAGGGCGCGGCCTATCTCGGCCCGGCGTATCAGCCGTTCGATGTGAACACGGCGCAGAAATATCTTTCCGCCGCGGACACGTCCGCCGTCCAGCCGCCGCAGTGTCTGGAGAATTTCACCGGCGACGTGCGCCGCACCGGGGAGCGCGTGAGTTTGCTGGGCCAGCTTGACCATTTTCGCCGCGATCTCGACGGCTCGGGGACGATGGCGGCGATGGATCAATATCAGCAGCAGGCCGTGGACATGGTGCTCGGCAACGCGGCGCGCGAGGCGTTCAACATGGAGCGGGAGAATGCCAAGACGCGGGACCGCTATGGGCGCGGGCCGTGGGGGCATTACACGCTGATGGCGCGGCGGTTGGTCGAGGCGGGAGTGGGTTTTGTGACGGTGGACATGCCGCACTGGGACGATCATTCGGGTATCGAGAAGGGGCACGGCTACAAGCTGCCGGTGCTCGACGCGGCGGTGTCGGCGCTGGTGCAGGACCTCGCTGATCGAGCGTTGCTGAACGATGTGCTGGTGATTGTGATGGGTGAATTCAGCCGTACGCCGCGGTTGAATCAGGGCCAGCCCGGCATACCGATTCCGGGCCGCGATCATTGGGGCGATGCGATGTCGGTGCTGCTGGCGGGCGGCGGGTTGCGCACCGGGCAGGTGATCGGCGCGACGAATGCGAAAGGCGAACATCCGGTCGAGCGCCCGCTCACGCCGGCCGATCTGCTCGCGACGGTGTATCACTTTCTCGGGATCGATCCGGACCAGACTTTCAACGATCACACCGGCCGGCCCGTGCCGCTGCTGGATCACGGTGCGCCGATTGCGGAGATCATTTGAGCGGGAGTGGTGGTGGTGACGAGCGGGGCAGGGGAGGACGGAGCAAGCACGATTTTAGTTACCCGCGGATGGACACGGATGGACACGGGTGGGGAAGGGTGGGTGGTGACGGCGAGGCCGGAGCGCGGTGGGCAACGGGAACGTCGCCAGTTTCGATCCGTGTTGTTCAGTGGATGCTCCGGTGCGACTGCCGGTTGTGAAGCTGTCACTGCTGGGGGGCACCCTCCGTTTGCGGCCGCCGAATTACGGGCCGCTGCGTTCGACAGCGGTCAGCGCCCGGAGCGGTCTCGCGGTTTGGCTCGTGGTTTCGGGGTGGATCGGTACCGTGCCGTCATGCAATCTTTGAACCGGGTTTTGGCGGCGTTGCGGCAGGAAATCGACGCGGGGTTAACGGCGGGCGCGCTGTCGCCATCGCCGTGGAGCGCGGGGAAGGTGGTGGTGGAATTGGAACTGGTCGGGCGCGAGGAGGCGGGGCGGATTTCCTTTGCGGTGGCCGAGGTCGCGGGTGTCGCCGCGCTGGCAGGTGCGGGCCCGGATGCGGAGGCCGGGCGGTCGCAATTCACGCTGCATTTGCGCCTTGAGCTGCTGCGCGCGGGAGCGTTGGAAGCCACGCTGGCAAAGGCTGCGGACGTCAGTCGTGACCGCGCGACGGAAGCAACGCGGCCCGCGCCGGCACCGGCGGCGGCGACGACGACGGAGCCGGTGTTTCAGGCGTTGTGCGGATTGTTCGGCGCGCCGGGTTTTGATAGCTCGGCGCGGGCGTGTGTGTTTCGCGAGGCGCTGGAGGGATTGTCGGACGCGGACGTGGCGGCGGTGATCGCGCGCCTGGCGGGACCGCGTGAGGGCGAGGTCGCGGCGGAGCTCGAGCGGGCGCGGGAGCTGCTCAGCCGTGTGGTGCGCAGCGGCCCGGCGCAATCGTTCCGGCGGGGGGCGGAGATTTTGACGGCGCTGTTTGCGCTGGCACCGGTTGCGGCGGTGTTGCGGCTGGTCGAGGAACGGTGGGAGACGCAGCGGGATTGGATGAATCGCTGAAAAAGCTCCAAGCTCAAAGTTCAAAGCTCAAGGGAAGCACCATATTTCAAGGGCCAAGGACCGGAGCTGGGAGAAAAATTGAGCGCAGAAAACGGGGAGGCTTCAGTCTTCGCTAAACCGTAACTATGCAGTCGGCGCGGCAGGAGCGCGGCCTTCAGGCCGCAGAAGCACCCGCCCGCCGCGACGGCTCGAAACTTTCCGAACGCGCACCTCAACTCACCATTTGGTGAATCAAAAAAAGCAGTCGTGAAAATTCGATCACCCCATGCAAGCCGCACGTTTCTGCGGCCTGAAGGCCGCGCTCCGGTTGTCCTCGCTGCATGGGTACGGCTAAAGATCGTGCCGTCCGCACCGGAGCCTCAGGCTCCCTCTCCTCCGTTCGGAACGGAGGAGAGGGTTGGGGAGAGGAGGCGCTCCGAAAAGTTGGGCCGCTCGGAATTGTGAAGCACCCCTCTCCCCGACCCTCTCCCCGTTCGTGCCTCACGGGGCGAGGGAGACGGACGCGTGACTTGTTAGAACGGTCCCGCCACGAACTTTCGCAACGATTGACCGGAGGAGTTTATCTCTCACGCTGCTCGTGGGAGTTCGCAGTGGAGTTTTTTTGCGGCCGACTGGCGTGGGTCTTCTGGCGCGCCGCCGCGATCCGCAGCCGCCGCCGTTCACGCGCTGGGGTGCAGCCGGCGCGGCGTGTCCCACGTTGCGTGGTGGTGGCGGGGCAGGGGAATCATCCGTTCCTTGATCGCGTAGCGGGTCAGGTCGGCGGCCTTGCGGATGCCCGTCTTGGCCATCAAACGCTCGCGATAGGTGTTGACCGTGCGCACGGTCACGCCGAGTTCGCCGGCAATGTCCCGGCTGGTTTTGCCGTCCGCGATCCGCACCAAGACCAGCCGCTCGCGGTCGGACAAACAGGGTTTCACGATCGGCCCTTTTTTACCCCTCGCCACCGTCTGCAGGACGAATGCGGCCACTGCGGGGCTGAAGTAGTTGTCGCCCGCGTAAACCGCCCGGATCGCCGCCACCATCTCCGCCGGCTTGGCTTCCTTGAGCAGATAACCGCTGGCTCCGGAGCGCACGATCTCCACCGCGTATTCGCGGCTCTCGTGCATCGTGACGATCAGGACCCGCACGTCCGGCAGTTCCCGCCGGAGCTTTTCCGTGACCACGAACCCGCTGACATCGGGCAGGTTGATGTCCATCAGCACCACGTCCGGTCGCAGCGCCCGCACTTGCCGCATGGCCTCGGCGCCGGTGGCCGCCTCGCCCACGATCTCCGCGACGCCCCGCGACGACAGATACGACCGGATGCCCTCGCGCACGACGGGATGGTCATCCACCAAGACCAGCCGCGGCTTCCGACTGGAGATTCGTTTCATAAGGCTCCCTTCGTCCCAACGTTGGCGCCCTTTGGTCCCGTCGCCACGGGCCACGGCACCCGCACCCGAATCGCGAGGCCGGTCCCTGGCTCCGTCGTGAGTTCGCAGCCGCCGCCGCACGCCGCCGCGCGCTCCCGCAGGTTCAGTAATCCAATCCCGGGTTTGCGTCCGGCCGCCGCTGCTTGCGCGCGCGCCGCCGGCAGGCCGCGGCCGTCGTCCTGAATGTCGAGCCGCACCCCGTCCCGCCCGCCGGCGAGGTTGATGCTCACCGCGGTCGCGGCGGCGTGGCGCTCCACATTGCTCAGCGCCTCCTGCACGATGCGATAGAGGTGCAGCTCCAGCGACGCGGGCAGGCGGTCGGGGAGACCGTCCGTTTTGAAATCCACCCGCAGGCGGGTGCGCAACGCGAATTCCTCGATCGCCCCGCGGAGGGCCGGGACCAGGCCCAGGTCGTCCAGTTCGCCGGGGCGCAGGTTGCGCGAAATCCGCCGCACCTCCTGCATCGCGGTCTCGAGCAGTTCCTTCGCCTTGTCGAGCGTCTCGCGCACGACGGGCCGGGCGTTGGCGGTGACCTCTTCCAGGGTTTCCACGCGGAAACGGACCGAGGCCAGGAGTTGGTTTACGCTGTCGTGCAGGTCGCGCGACACCCGCCGGCGCTCGGCCTCCTGGGCCTCGAGAATCTGCTGCGGCAGGGCGCGCAGTAATTCCTCGGCCCGTTTGCGCTCCGCGATTTCGCGCATCACGCCCACGACATACGCCGCGCCGTGCCAGGTGACCGGATACGAGCAGCCCTCCATCCACACCCATGAGCCGTCGGCCTTGCGCACGCGAAATTCCCGCGCCGGACACTCGCGCCAGTTCCCGGCCAGGGCCAGGTCGTCGGGATGCACGAGGTCCAGCGGATTCATCGCCCGGACTTCCGCGAGGGAAAAGCCGAGAATCGTCGCATACGACGGACTGACGTACTCGTAGCGCCCGCGCGGATCGATCAGGCAGATCAGGTCGCGGGCATTCTCCGCGAGCACGCGGAACCGGTCCTCGCTCTCCCGCAACGACGCCTCGGCGCGCCGGCGCTCCTCGATCTCGCGCCGCAGTTCCGCATTGGCGGCGACCAGTTGCTGCGTCCGCTCTTTCACCCGCCGCTCCAATTCCACCTGCGCCTCCGTGAGGCATTTGCGCATCTGCTGGAGCCGGATCTGCCGGTTGATGCGCGCCATGAACTCGCGTTTGGGCATCGGCCGCACCAGATAATCATTGGCCCCGGCATCCAGCCCTTCGTCCTTGGCCTCGGCGGAAATTTCCAAGCTGGAAATCAGCACCACCACCACGTCGTCCAGCGCGGGATTCGATTTGAGGTGGCGGCAGAAGTCGATGCCGTTGCCGTCCGGCAGGCGCACATCCAGCAGCACCAAATCGGGGAGTGCTCTGTCGAGTTGTTTCCGGGCGTCCCGCAGGTCCACGGCGGCGGTCACTTCGTAGCCACCGCCCAACAGCAGGCGTCCCTGCAAATCCCGGTGATCCGCCGTGTCGTCCACAATCAGCACCCGCGGCATTGGGGCGGCCAGTGTTTCGTTGCTAGTTTCCATGGTTGGCAAATTCCCGTTGCACCTGTGGCAGCAGCAGCGCTGAAGATCGCAACGGAGAACGAGGGAACTTAAACGCCTCCTCCGCCCGCGCGGCAACACCAAAGAATTTCCTGCGGGCGGCCGGTGCATTGCGCAGCGGTTGGTGACGGAAAAGCCGGGGATGAAGCTCAAAGCTCAAAGCTCAAAGCTCAAAGCTCAAGGGAAACCACAAGCCACAAGCTCCAGAAGCCATGCGTTGCTTGCCTTGCCATCCGGCGCTCAGCCTGACCGGCCCTGGCTGTCCCTGTCGCTCCGCGCCGGATGCTTCATCGCTCCGCGCGCCTTGGTGCTTGAACCGCTTGTCCCTTGGACCTTCCCTTGAGCTTTGAGCTTTATCCTTTGAGCTTCCACCCGAACCCCTCCGCGAACGAAAAGCAGTCCCCCCTGCCGACTAATCACTAATTACTAATCACTAATTAGTGACGGGCCGACATGGATTCATCGGCCTGTAAACATTGGTCTCGGCGGCTCTCTGCGGGTGCGAATGTGGAATCATTTCGCGCGACTTTCCTGGTGTTTGCGCAGAATCCCCCCCAACATTCGCCCCGCCATC